>JBKQWE010000050.1:0-18331 GCA_052139675.1 Candidatus Brocadiia bacterium | reverse complement strand
TACATTCCTGGCGAGGGACACAACCTCCAGGAACACCTGACCGTGCTCGTGCGCGGCGGGCGAGTCCGCGACCTGCCGGGCGTCCGGTATCACATCATCCGCGGCAAGCTCGATGCCACGGGCGTCGAGGCCCGGCGGCGGAGCCGCTCCAAGTACGGCGCCAAGCGGCCGAAGTAGCCGCGCTTTAAGAAAACAGGAGGAGCAAACTCAAGATGGCTCTCAAATATCGCAGCACGGAAGTCTTCCTCAAGCCGGACGTCCGCCACAAGAGCAAGCTGATCTCCAAGTTCATCAACTGCCTGATGCACTGCGGCAAGAAGAGCACCGCCGAAAGGTGCTTCTACCAGGCGCTGGACATCCTCGAGGAAAAAGTGCCGGGCGTGGATCCGCTCAAGGCGTTCGAGACGTGCCTGGACAACGTCCGGCCCACGCTGGAGGTGCGCTCGAAGCGCGTCGGCGGCGCCACGTACCAGGTCCCGGTCGAAGTGCCGCGCAACCGGGCGACCGCGCTGGCGATCCGGTGGATTCTCGATGCGGCGCGCTCGAAGAAGGGCAAGCCGATGCACGTCAAGCTCGCGGCGGAACTCGTCGACGCGTACAACAAGACGGGGGCGGCGTTTACTCAGCGGGAAAACGTTCACAAGATGGCGGAAGCGAACAAGGCGTTTGCGCACTTCGCCTGGTGAACCTGCCGCCCGTTCGAGCATCCTCAGGGCGGCCCTGAGCCATGTCGAATGGGCCGTACGCCGGACCGTGCTCCCCGCTCCACGCCCGCCGAAGCTCTCCGCCTGTGGATCGCCGCCTCGCCCTTTCGCGAGGCGGCATCATGGTAGGGTGATCGTCGCATGAAAGTCTCTCTGGCCCAGCGTCGCAATATCGGCATCATGGCGCACATTGACGCCGGGAAAACCACCACCACCGAGCGCGTCCTCTACTACGCCGGCAAGACGTATAAGATGGGCGAGGTGGACGAGGGCACCACCGTCACCGACTATATGAAGGAGGAGCAGCGGCGCGGCATTACCATCACCTCCGCAGCCACCAGCTTCGAATGGCGCGACTGCTTCATCACGCTGATTGACACGCCCGGACACGTGGACTTCACCGCCGAGGTCGAGCGTTCGATGCGCGTGCTCGACGGCGCGGTCATCGTCTTCTGCGGCGTCGGCGGCGTCGAGGCCCAGACCGAGACCGTCTGGCGTCAGGCCGACCGCTACAAGGTGCCGCGCCTCTGCTTCGTCAACAAGCTCGACCGCCTCGGCGCGGATTTCTTCCGCGTCGTCGAGGCGATCCGCGAAAGGCTCGGCGTCAAGCCGCTCGTGCTCCAGATCCCGATCGGGCGCGAGAAGGGCCTCCAGGGCCTGGTGGACCTGGTCCGCATGCGCGCGCTGTATTTCGACGTGGACGGCATTGACGTGAACATCCGCGAAGAGGCCGTGCCGGCCGAATTGGAAAAGGACGCGGCGCTCTGGCGCGACCGGCTGGTCGAATCGGTCGCCGACCATGTGGACCGCCTCGCGGGCAAGTACCTCGAAGCGGGCACGCTGGACGAAGCGGAGCTGCGCTCCGGCATCCGCGAGCTGACCCTGGCGAACAAGGCCGTGCCGGTCCTCTGCGGATCGGCGCTGCGGAAGACGGGCATCCATCCGCTGCTGGACGCGGTCTGCGACTACCTGCCCTCGCCGGCGGACGTCCCGCCGGTGGTCGGCATAGACCCGGCGCACGGCGGGCGAAGCGTCGAGAGAAAGCCTTCGCCGGACGAGCCGCTGACGATGATCGCGTTCAAGGTCGCGACCGACCGCTACGACGAACTCGTATATGTCCGCGTATACTCCGGCGTCCTGCGCATGGGCCGGCGCCTGTACAACCCGCGCCGCGACCGCAAGGAAGTCGTCGGCCACATCTACCGGATGATGGCCAACCGCAAGGAGGAGCAGCCAACCGAAGCGGGCCCGGGCGAAATCGTCGCGGTCAGCGGCTTGAGCCACACCGCCACCGGCGACACGCTCTGCGAGGCGGCGACTCCCATCCTGCTCGAGCCGATGCAGTTCCCCTCGACGGTCGTGAGCATGGCGATCGAACCGCGCACGCAGGCCGACCGCGAGAAGCTCACCGCGGCGCTCGCGAAGCTGACGCGCGAAGATCCCACCTTCGAAGTCCGCAACGACGCGGAGACCGCCCAGCTCGTCATCAGCGGCATGGGGGAGCTGCACCTGGAGGTGATCAAGAACCGGCTGCTCGAGGACTACGGCGTGGACGCGAACGTCGGTGAGCCGCGGGTCGCGTACAAGGAGACCGTGGCCGCCGAACGCGAGGCGGAAGGCCGCATCGTTCAGCAGACTGGGACGCGCGGGACGTTCGCCGTCGTCAAATTGCGCGTCAGTCCCGCCGCGCTCCACGGGAAAGTTTCCTTCGTCAACGAGGCGCCGCCGCAGAAGATCAAGCGGCGCTTCATCGCCGCGATCGAGACGGCCGTCACCGAGACCGCGCGCGGCGGCGTGGTGACCGGATACCCGCTGATCAACGCGGCCGTCACGCTGCTCGACGCGGAGGAACATCCCTCCGATTCCGACGACGTCGCTTTCGAAACGGCCGCTTCCATGGCGATGCGCAAGGCGGTCGAGGAGGCCGGCGCGGTGCTCCTCGAGCCGATCATGTCGCTGGAGGCGGTCGCTCCGGCGCAGTACCTGGGCGACATCATCGCGGACCTGAACAGCCGGCGCGCCAACATCACTCAGGTCCACGACCGCGGCGAACTGCGCGTGGTCGCGGCGACGGCCCCGCTTTCCGAGATGTTCGGCTATGCCACCGCCTTGCGGTCACTGACCCAGGGCCGCGGGACGTACACGCTGGAACCGAGCGATTACCGGCCCGCGCCGAAGAAGGTTTACGAGCGTTGGGTTGTCTAAAAAGCTGGAAAAATAGATTTGACATCCGGTCATAAATACGTTATATTGCGTATCTTTGCGCAGTCCAGAATATCGTCAACCGAACAACTCCGACTCGGGAGCTTACGGAGAAGCAGGGAGCGTGTGTCATTAATGTCAGCATCATGTAAGAGCGCGCGCGTGGGGAACGGCCGGCAATGAGCAAAGACAGAATTCGGATACGCATGGAAGCGTACGACCACCGGATGCTCGACAAGTCCGCCGCCAAGATCATCGAGGCGGCCAAGGACACCGGCGCGCGAGTGAGCGGGCCCATCCCGCTCCCGACGAGGATCGAGCGCTACACCGTGCTGCGCTCGCCGCACATTGACAAGAAGTCGCGCGAGCAATTCGAAATCCGCACCCACAAGCGCATCATTGACATCATTGACCCGACCGCCAAGACGATTGACGCGTTGGGCCGGCTCGATATGCCCGCCGGAGTCGACATTCGGATCAAGGCCTGACCTTTACAGGAGCAGCACCCATGGTCGCCGGGTTGTTGGGGAAGAAAATCGGGATGACGCAGTTCTTTGCGGACGACGGCACGCTGCTGCCGGTCACCGTCATCCTCGCCGGGCCTTGCCCCGTGATGCAGGTCAAGAGCAAAAGCACGGACGGGTACGATGCCGTCCAGCTCGGCTTCGACGACCGCCGGCGCAAGAGCGCGACGAAGCCGGAATCCGGCCATGCGCGCGCGGCCAAGACGGAGCCGAAGCGGTTCATTCGCGAAGTCGCCCCCGTCGGCGCCGAGAAGATCGAACTGGGCCAGGTGTTCACCGTGAACATGTTCAAGGACGGCGAGCACGTGGACGTGATCGGCACGACGAAGGGCAAGGGATTCCAGGGCGGCATGAAGCGCTACGGCTTCCACGGCCACCCGGCCTCGCACGGCGCCTCGAAAGACCACCGCGCGCCGGGCTCCATCGGAAGCAACACGGATCCCGGCCACGTGCGCCGCGGCACCCGCATGGCCGGCCACATGGGCGACCACCGCCATACGACCACCAACTTGAAGGTCGTGAAGGTGGATGCGGAAAAGAACCTGCTGCTCCTGAAGGGCGCCGTGCCGGGCGCCATCGGCAGCTACGTCGTCGTGCGCGCGCGCCTGCACGGCAAGGGGAAGCAATCATGATCTCCGTTCCGGTGTTCGACATGCAGGGGCAGGCGCTCGCGCCCGTGGAAGTGGACGAGAGTTCGCTCGGCGGACGCGTGAGGCAAATGCTGCTCCGGCAGGCGGTGCAGATGTACCAGATGAACCAGCACGTCTGCACCAAGGGCCACCTCACCCGCGGCGAGGTCAGCGGCTCGACCCGCAAGATCTATCGCCAGAAGCACACCGGCAACGCCCGCGCCGGACAGCGGACCGTGGCTCATCGGCGCGGCGGCGGCATGGCGTTCCCGCCGATGACGCGCGACATCTCCTATCATATCCCGAAGGCCGCGCGCCGCGGCGCCACGCGCTCGGCCCTGCTCACGCGGCTGCGCGACGGCGTGGTCTCGCTCGTCAGCGAAATCGCGCTCGACACGCCGAAGACCAAGGCCGTGGCCGCCATGCTCAAGTCGTTGCGCGTCGAAGGCCGATGCCTGCTCGTCGTGGACGGCGATAATCCGAACATCCTCAAATCCGCGCGCAACATTCCCACCGTGACCATCCGCCGCGCCCTGGACGTCAACGCATACGATATCCTTCAGCCGAAGCGGCTGATTTTCACCCAGACGGCATTCCAACACGTGATCGAGGCGCTCCGATCATGAAGAGAGACAGTTACCAGATCATCCTGCGGCCGCTCATCACCGAAAAAGGCATGTCCGGCGCCACGCACCTGAACCAGTACCCGTTCGAGGTGCACATGGGCGCCAGCAAAGCTGAAGTGAAGAAGGCCATCGAGGAAATTTTCAGCGTCCACGTGCGCAAAGTCCGGACGATGACGCGCCACGGCAAGTCGCGCCGGTATCGGTACGTCAAGGGCCAGGCGCGGCCGTGGAAGCGGGCGATTGTGACCCTCGCGCCGGGCGAGAATATCGAGTTCATCTGATCCAGCCTCCGGGCCAGGATGAGGACGTGCAATGGGAATAAAGAAATTCAGACCGACGTCGCCGGGCCGGCGCCTGGGCACCAGCTCCGACTTCGCGGAAATCACGAAGTCCAAGCCGGAGAAGGGGCTCACCCTTCCGCAAAAGCAGACCGGCGGCCGGAACGCGCAGGGGATCACGACCACCCGGTTCCGCGGCGGCGGGCATAAGCAGCGCTACCGGATGATTGATTTCCGGCGCGACAAGGACGGGATTCCCGCGCGTGTCGCCGCGGTCGAATACGACCCGAACCGCTCGGCGCGCATCGCGCTCCTGCACTATAAGGACGGCGAGAAGCGGTATATCCTCTGTCCGGACAAGCTCGAAGTCGGGCAGATCCTGCTCTCCGGCAAGGACGTGGAGCCGAAGATCGGCAACACGATGCTGCTCCGCAACATCCCGCAGGGCGTGCCGGTTCACGCCGTCGAGAGCACGCCCGGCTCCGGCGCGCGGATCGCGCGCTCGGCCGGCTCGGTGGTGCAGATTTCCGCGAAGGAAGGGGAATACGCGCACCTGGTCATGCCCTCGGGCGAGATGCGGCTGATTCACCTGGACTGCCGCGCGACCATCGGCCAGGTCGGCAACCTCGATCATCAGAACATCCGCCTCGGCAAGGCGGGCCGCATGCGCTGGCTGGGCCGCAAGCCGCACAACCGCGGCTCTTCCATGAACCCGATTGACCACCCGATGGGCGGCGGCGAAGGCCGCACCGGCGGCGGCGGCCGGCCGCAGGTCGGCCCGACCAGCGTGCTGTCCAAGGGCGGAAAGACGCGCAAACGCAGGAACCCGACCAGCCGATTCATTGTCCGGCGGCGGCCGTCGGGCCGATAGGCCCGGGCTGAAGCCCCAGGGAGTTGATGCATGAGCCGCTCGACGAAGAAGGGCCCGTACGTGGACCCGAAGCTGCGCCAGAAAGTGATGCGGCAGAAGGAAGCGGGCGACCGCGAGCCGTTGAAGACCTGGCGGCGCGCGTGCGTCATCGTCCCGGAATTCGTGAACCATACGTTCATGGTCCACCAGGGCAAGACGTTTGTGAAAGTGTTCGTGGTCGAGGAAATGGTCGGTCATCGGCTCGGTGAATTCGCGGCGACGCGCACGTTCCGCGGCCACAGCGGACGGCGGGCGAAGGCGGAAGCCGGCGCCGGCGCCCCGGCCGCAGCCGCTCCGGCGCGCGGTTAGGCAGGCAGAACATGGAACCACTTGAAGTCTCTTATCGGTATGCGAAGGTCGCCCCGCGCAAGGCGCGGCTGGTGGTGGACCTGGTCCGCGGCGCGAGCGTGAACGATGCGTTCAACACGCTGCGGCTGACGCGCAAGCGCACCTCGGCGATGGTCACCAAGCTGCTCAAGTCCGCCGTGGCAACCGCCTCGGAAAAAGACGCAGAGCCGGAGGACCTGATGGTCTCGAAGGCCTGGGTGGATCCGGGCCCGATGCGCAAGGGCTGGTTCGCGCGGCCTCGCGGCATGTCCGCCCGCATGCGCTTTCGCACATGCCACATTCACCTGGTGGTCTCGTCGGCTCCCGAAGAGCCCGAAGAGCCGAAGCCCGCGAAAGCAGGGAAGCGGGAAAAGACGGAAAAGCCCGCGAAGGCCGGGAAGGCCGCGAAGGCGGAAAAACCCGCGAAAGCGGAGGCGAAACAGCCGTAGTTGACGGCCGTTTTGGAGGTCACATGGGTCAGAAAGTCAACCCGATATCGTTCCGGCTGGGGATTACCGAGAATTGGCGGTCCCGCTGGTTCGCGCGCAAGAAGGAATTCGGCGCGCTCGTCGTCGCCGACAAGAGACTGCGCGACTTCGTCAAGGCCAATTACGCCTTCGCGCTGATCTCGCGCGTGGAGATCGAGCGCACGCGCGAGGAAGTTCGCGTGACGCTCTTCAGCGGCCGCCCCGGCGTGATCATCGGCCGGAAAGGTTCGGAAGTGGACCGGCTGCGCGCGCGGCTGGAGGAGATCGTCAAGCAGAAGGTGGATATCAATATCGTTGAGATCCATCACCCCGAAATGGACGCGCAACTGGTCGCGGAAGCGATCGCCGAGCAGCTCTGCAAGCGGGCCTCGTTCAAGAGGGCCGTGCGCAAGGCCGCGGAGACCACCCTCGACGCCGGGGCGAAGGGCGTGCGCATCCGCATCGCCGGCCGCCTGGGCGGCGCGGAGATGTCGCGGCGCGAGATGCTCAGCCTCGGCTCGATTCCGCTGCACACGCTGCGCGCGAAGATTGATTACGGTTTTGCCGAGGCTCTGACCGTGATGGGCAAGATCGGCGTGAAGGTCTGGATTCACCTGGAGCCGGTCGCCGAGGAGCCGCAGAAGGAGACAGCTCATGCCGCTGATGCCCAAGCGGGTTAAATTCCGCAAGTCGCAGCGCGGCATCGTCCGCGGCCTGGCGACTCGCGCCAATACGGTGGCGTTCGGCGAGTTCGGACTGCAGGCGCTCGAGCCGGCGTGGCTGGCGGCCCGGCAGCTCGAGGCCGGGCGCGTCGCCGCGCAGCACTATATGGGCCGCGAGGGAAAAGTCTGGATCCGCGTGTTCCCGGACAAGCCGATCACCGGCAAGCCGGCCGAGGTGCGCATGGGAAGCGGAAAAGGCGAGCCGGTCTACTGGGCGGCGGTCATCAAGCCCGGCACGATCCTGTACGAGCTCGGCGGGCTGCCGGAGGAAGTCGCGCGGCAGGCCCTGAATCGCGTCGCGCACAAGCTGCCGATCCGGGTCCGGCTCGTGAAGCGGAGGCCGAAACTGTGAAGATTGCGGAAATACGCGAACTGCCGAACGAGGAGATCAACCGCGAGCTTGCGGAAAAGAGGCGCGCGCTGTTCAACCTGCGGTTCCAGCGCGAGACGGAGCAGCTCGAACGCCCGGCGGAACTGCGCAAGCTCAAGAAGGACATCGCGCGGCTGTTGACGGCGCTGCACGAACGCGAGCTGGCCGCGCGCGCCGCAGCCCCGGCGAAGGCCGTTGAGGAAAGGTCAAAGAAGTCATGAGCGAGGAACGGCGCCCGCGTTCGATGCAGACCGGCGTGGTGGAGCGGGAACCCCGGAACAAGACCATCGTCGTCCGAAGCGTCGAGCTGGTGGAGCATCCGAAGTACCACCGCTACGTCCGCCGCGCGACGCTCTACCGCGTGCATGACGAAAAGCAGCAGGCCAAGATGGGCGATACGGTCGAGATCATGCAGTCCCGGCCGATCAGCAAAACGAAGCACTGGCGGTTGGTCCGCGTCGTCAGCCCCGCCGCCCGAGTGGGAAGCGAGGTCAAGCCGTGATTCAGGAACAGACTCGCCTCGACTGCGCGGACAACACCGGGGCCAAGATCGTCTACTGCTTCAAGGTGCTCGGCGGCACGCGGCGCCGGTACGCCTCGATCGGCGACACGATCGTCTGCTCGGTCAAGAAGGCCGTGCCCGGCGGCGAGATCGAGGAAGGCGCGGTCGTGCGGGCGGTGGTCGTCCGGACCTGCTCGCCGGTGCGCCGGCCGGACGGGTCGTACGTGCGGTTCGACCGGAACGCGGCGGTCATCATTGACGCGGAAGGCAATCCGCGGGGCACGCGCATTTTCGGCGCGGTGGCGCGCGAGTTGCGCCAGAAGAATTTCATGAAAATCATCTCCCTCGCGGCGGAAGTCGTCTGACGAGGCAAGGAACGGCAGAATGCGCATCAGAAAAAATGACCAGGTTGTGCTGATCAAGGCCATCACCGGCGCCAAGCAGTTGGACCGGCGCGCGATCGGCAAAGAGGAATCCGGCTCGGTCGCGCGGGTCCTGCAGGTGATCCCCGATTCCGAGCGGATCATCGTCGAGGGCGTGAACTACGTCTACCGGCACGTGCGGCGGAGCCAGAAGCATCCGCAGGGCGGCCGCGTGGCCAAAGAGGCGCCGATCCATGTCTCGAACGTGTTGCTCTTCTGCGCGAAGTGCAACGGGCCGGCGCGCGTCCGCATGCAGCCGGTCGACAAAAAAGATTCGCGCGGCAAGCGCCGGCGCGACGTGCTGAGGGTTTGCAAGAAATGCGGAGACACGATCGGCGGCGCGCGCTGAGCCGCCGGCCGGATCGCTTCCGCGATTGAGGGACGCCACAGATGGCGCGATTGCTGGACGCATACAAAGAGAAGGTCGTTCCCGAGCTCAAGATCAAGTTCGGCTATACCAACGCCCTGGCGGTGCCGCGGTTGGAGAAGATCGTGGTCAACATGGGTGTCGGCAAGGCCACCGAGAACAAGAAGCGGCTCGAGGACGCCGTGAAGGACCTGGCGGCGATCACCGGCCAGAAGCCGCTGATCACCCGGGCGCGCAAATCCGTGTCCGCCTTCAAGCTGCGCCAGGGCAACGAGATCGGCTGCAAGGTGACGCTGCGCGGGAAGCGGATGTACGAGTTCCTCGACCGCCTGATCTCGCTGGCGATGCCGCGCATCCGCGACTTCCGCGGCTTCTCGCCGGATTCGTTCGACGACTCCGGCAATTACACGCTCGGCCTCGCGGAGCAGTCGGTGTTCCCGGAGATCAACATTGACAAGGTCGAGTTCGTCCAGGGCATGGACATCACGATCGTGATCACCGGCGGATCGCCCGAGGCCTCAAGGGAATTGCTCCGGATCATGGGATTTCCGTTCCGCCGCGAGCCGGCGGCCACCGAACATAAGGCGCGCGCATGACCAGAAAATGCCTGATGGAAAAGACGATCAACCCGCCGAAGTACAAGGTGCAGCACCGCAACCGCTGCGAGCTCTGCGGCCGGCCGCGCGCCTACTACCGCAAGTTCAAGATCTGCCGGATCTGCTTCCGCAACCTGGCCTCCGCCGGGCAGATTCCGGGCGTTCGCAAAGCGAGCTGGTGAGGCCGACCGTTGCCTTGGACTCCCGCAGAGCGGGAAGGGATATGAGCCGATGAGCATGACGGACCCGATTGCCGACCTGCTGACGCGCATCCGCAACGCCGTGAGCGTGCGCCAGCGTCAAGTGGACGCGCCCGCCTCGATCGTGAAGAGCCGGATCCTCGAGGTCCTCAAGCGCGAGGGCTACATCGAGGACTTCAAGGTCGTCGAGCAGGGCCGGCGCAAGATGATCCGCATCTACCTGAAATACAGCTCCGTCGGCGAGCCGGTCATCACCGAGATCAACCGCGAGAGCAAGCCCGGCCGGCGCGTCTACCGCGACGTGACCGAGCTGAAGCCGGTCCTGCGCGGCACCGGCATCGCCGTGCTCTCGACGCCGCGCGGAGTCCTCAGCGACCGCGAATGCCGCAAAGAGCACGTCGGCGGGGAAATCCTCTGCACCATTTGGTGAGCAGGCCCGGAGTGGGAGTGAGCGACGATGTCACGAGTTGGAAAACAACCTGTTCCGTTGCCGGATAAAGTCCAGGTCAAGCTGGAGGGCAACAAAGTCACGGTCACCGGCCCGCTGGGCGCGCTGGAGCGCTCGCTCTCGGAAGGCATCACGTGCGAGAACGACGCGGCGAACCGCCGCCTGCTCCTCAAGCGCGCCGCCGACACCAAGCAGCAGCGGATGCTGCACGGCCTGGAGCGGAGCCTCGTCAAGAACATGGTGATCGGCGTGACGCAGGGATACCGCAAAGACATGGAGATCGTCGGGATCGGTTTCAGCGCCAAGATCGAAGCCGGCGCGCTGCTCCTCGAACTGGGGTTCGCGAACACCATCAAGTTCGCGATCCCGAAGGGCATCAAGGTCGAGATCACGCAGGCCACGAACCCGGGCCGGCTGGCGATCTCGGGCAGCGACAAGCACGACGTAGGCCAGTTCGCCGCGCGCGTGCGCGGCGCAAAGCCGCCCGAGCCCTACCAGGGCAAAGGCATCAAGTATACGACCGAAGTCATCCGCCGCAAGGCCGGCAAGGCGTTCGTCGGCACCGGCGCGTAAGCGGGAAAGTTCCAGGACGCGGTTTTGAATTCCTAAGGCAGCGGCGGACGCAGACCATGGAAAGAACGACCAAAAAACGATTCGCCCTGGCGCGCAGGGCGCGGCGCGGCCGGAAGAGAGCCACCGGGATCGCCGAAAGGCCCCGGCTGGCCGTCAAGCGCAGCCTGGCCCAGATCTATGCCCAGATCATTGACGACGTGACGGGCCACGTGCTCGCGTCGGCCAGTTCGCTGACGCCGGAGCTGAAGGCCGGCCTGCAATCCGGCAAAAAAGTGGACGCGGCGAAAGCCGTCGGCAAGCAGATCGCCGCCGTTGCGCTCTCCAGGGGCATCAAGAAGGTATGCTTCGACCGCCGCGGGCGGAAATATCACGGCCGCGTGAAGGCGCTGGCCGAGGCCGCGCGCGAGGCGGGGTTGGTTTTCTAGTATGGCGTCCCAGAAATAAGTTGCATAATGCGCGGTCATTCTGAGCGAAGCGAAGAATCTCATACGTTGCGCTCTGTAATGGTTTATGGTGTGAGATGCTTCGCCGTTCGGCCCTGAGCTCACGGCCGAAGGGCTGCGCTCAGCCAGAGGGCGCAGCGTACTGCGCGCGACATGACGCGAGGTGAACTTATGTATGTTATTTGCAGGACAGCATAATAAAGCCCGGAGGCAGGACACTTGAGAAGACAGGCACTCATTGACATGCGGCAGATCTCCCTCGAGGACAAGGTCCTCGAGAAGGGGATCAACCGCACGGCCAAGGTCATGAAGGGCGGGCGGCGGTTCCACTTCAGCGCCATCGTCGTCAGCGGCAACCGCGACGGGATTGCGGGATACGGCTTCGGCAAGGCCAACGACGTCCCCGGCGCCGTCGAGAAGGCCACGCGGTCGGCGCACCGGAGCCTGATGCGCTTCAAGGTCGCCGAGGGCACGATCCCGCACGAGGTCCACGGGCGCTTCGGCGCCTCGAAAGTCATCCTGATCCCGGCCGTCCCGGGCACCGGCATCATCGCCGGCGCGTGCGTGCGCGCCGTGGTCGAGGTCGCCGGCGTCCGCAATCTGCTGAGCAAGTCGTTCGGGAGGAACAACCCGATCAATCTCGTCAAGGCCACCTTCGACGCGTTGAGCAAGCTCCGCACGAAGGAGGAAGTGGCCCGCCTCAGAGGAGTCTCACTGGAATGAATCTCCAGGAAATCGAGAAAATCTCGCTGCAGCATCACAAGCGCAAGCGCGTCGGGCGCGGCATGCGGTCCGGCCACGGCAAGACCTGCGGGCGCGGCCTGAAGGGCGCGAAGTCGCGCTCCGGCAACAAGGGATACATCGGCTACGAAGGCGGCCAGACGCCGCTGTTCCGCAGGCTTCCCAAGCGCGGCTTCAGCAACGCCCAGTACCGCCTGGAGTTCTCGGCGGTCAACGTGGGCGACCTGAAGGGCTTTCCCGCCGGCTCGGAAGTGACGCCGGAGGCGCTGCTGAAGGCCGGCCTGATCGGCGATCTCAAGGACGGGGTGAAGATCCTGGGCGGCGGGGCGCTCGACGTGCCGCTCAAGGTGCACGCGCACCGCTTCAGCAGCAGCGCAGCGCAGAAGATCAAGGAAGCCGGCGGCGAGGTAAAGGAACTGTAATGCTGGACACTCTGGCCAATGCATTCCGGATTCCCGAGCTGAGACGCCGGATTGTGGTCACCATCGTCCTTCTGGCCATCTGCCGGATCGGCGTCTTCGTTCCGGTCCCGGGCGCGGATATCGCGGCGCTGACGCGCTTCTTCGAGAACGCCGGAAAGGGCGGCGGGGCGCCGCTGCTGAACCTGGCGAACATGTTCTCCGGCGGCGGCCTGCAGCGCTGCGGGCTCTTCGCGCTCGGAGTGATGCCCTACATCAGCGCCTCGATCATTTTCCAGTTGCTCGTGCAGGTGGTCCCCTCGCTGAAGAAAGTCAGCGAAGAGGGTGAGGCCGGCCGGAAGAAGATCAACCAGTGGACCCGCTACGCCACGGTCCTGCTCTGCTTCTTCCAGGGCCCGATGATGATCAAGGCGCTGAGCGTTTCCGGGGTGGCCATCTTTCCGCCGGCGTTCGGTTTCGGGATGTTCCTGCTCGCCGGGCTCCTGATGACCGCCGGCTCGCTCCTGCTCATGTGGATCGGCGAGCAGATTGACGAGTACGGCATCGGCAACGGCATCTCCCTGATCATCATGGCCAACATCATGTCGCGCCTCCCCGCGGCCATCACGGAATTGCACAGCCAGTTTCAGTTCACGCTGAACCCGGCGGAGGGCAATATCGGCATTATTAAAGTGGTCTTCCTGTTCGTCCTGTTTCTGGCGGTGGTGTACTGCATCATCTACATCACGCAGGGCCAGAGGCGCATCCCGTTCCAGCAGGCCAAGCAGGTGCGCGGCCAGCGCGTGTACGGCGGCATGAAGCACTACCTGCCGATCCAGGTCAACGCCGCGAACGTCATCCCGATCATCTTCGCCCAGTCGCTGCTGATGTTCCCGATGTACGGCGCGCAGGCCCTCATGGGCGCGACGATGCCGGGCGGACACTGGGAGAGCACCTTTTTCTACGACATCGCGAAGGTGGTGATGGACTCCCTCGGCGGCGGGTCGAGCGGTTTCACGTTCGTCCACACGTTCCTCTACGTCGTGCTGATCTTCTTCTTCTGCTACTTCTGGACGGCGATTACCTTCAACCCGACCGACATGGCCAAGAACCTCCAGGAACACGGGTCGTTCATCCCCGGCATCCGGCCCGGCCACCGGACGGCGGAATACCTCGAGCGCGTCATGACGCGGATCACTCTTCCGGGCGCGGCGTCGCTGGCGTTGATCGCCGTCGTCCCGGGAATGATGATGCGCGGCCTGAACGTGCATTACATCGTCGCGGAATTCTTCGGCGGCACCAGCATCCTGATCGCCGTCGGCGTCGCGCTGGACTTCATCAAAAAAGTTGAGGCGCAACTGCTCGTGCGCCATTACGACGGGTTTACCCGGGTATCGCGGAGACGATTTTGATTATAGTCCTGCTGGGCCCGCCAGGAGCCGGAAAAGGCACGCAGGCGCGGCAGATTCAGGAGCGTTACGGGCTGCCTCAGATCTCCACCGGAGACCTGTTCCGGGCGGCCATGGGAAGCGACAGTCCGCTCGGACGCTCCGTGAAGGGATACATCGAGTCGGGCCGGCTGGTGCCGGACGAGGTGACCTCCGCCGTCGTCGCGGAGCGGATCGCCCAGCCGGACTGCCGGAAAGGGTTCATGCTGGACGGGTTTCCGCGGACGCTGCCGCAGGCCCAGGCGCTCGACGCCCTGTTGGCCGCGCGCGGGCTGCCGCTGGACGCGGTGCTTTATTTCGACGTCTCGGACGCGACGGCCATCGAGCGCCTCTCGGGGCGCCGGATGTGCGGCCAGTGCAACGCGAATTATCACGAGCGGCACATGCCGCCGAAGCAGGCCGGGCGCTGCGACCGGTGCGGAAGCGCATTGACGCAGCGGCCGGACGATCAGCCGGAGACGATCCGCAAGCGCCTGCAGGTGTACGCGCAACAGACGCGCGCGCTGGTGGAGGAGTACGACCGGCGCGGGCTTTTGCGCCGGATCGCCTCGGACGAGGCGCCGGAAAAAGTGACGGCCTCCGTGTTCGCCGCGCTGGGCAAGGTTCAGGCGGGGAGGTCTTTGTCGTGATCAACCGCAGGTCGCCTCGCGAAATCGAGTGCATGCGGCAGGCGGGTGCGATTGTGGCGGAAGTCCTCGAGCGGTGCCGGATCCTGGCCGTGCCGGGCGTCACCACCGAGGAACTCGACCGGAAGGCGGACGCGCTGATCCGCGAGCGGAACGGGATTCCGCTCTTCAAAGGATACCGCGGGTATCCCAAGAGCATCTGCGCTTCGGTTAACGAAGAAGTGGTGCATGGGATTCCCGGCCCGCGCCAGTTGCAGGCGGGCGACATCCTCAGCGTGGATGTCGGCGTGCGCCTGGGCGCTTATTGCGCCGATGCGGCGATCACCGCGCCGGTCGGCGAGGTCTCCGAAGAGGCCATGCGTCTCATGCAGGTCTGCCGCGAAGCGCTCGACCGCGGCATTCGGACGCTGAAGCCGGGTATGCGGCTCTCGACGCTGTCGGAAGCGATACAGAAGTACGTCGAATCGCAGAACTGCTCGGTGGTGCGCGATTACACCGGGCACGGCATCGGCCGCGAGATGCACGAGGAGCCGCAGGTGCCGAACTTCGTGACGAAGGCCGTGCGCGACCGCGTCCTGCCGGCGGGCGCGGTGCTGGCCATCGAGCCGATGGTGAACGCCGGCGGGTTCGAGGTGCGCAGGCTGGAGAACGGCTGGACGGTCGTCACGGCCGACCATTCGCTCTCCGCGCACTTCGAGCATACCGTCGCCATCACGGAAAACGGCGGCGACGTACTGACGCTGACGCCCGAACGGAACTGAGAAAATGCCCAAGGAAGAGCCGATTCGCGTCGAGGCAACGGTCAAAGAGGCCCTGCCCAATGCCGTGTTCAAGGTCGTCCTGGAGAACGGTCACCAGGTCATGGCGCACGTCTCCGGGCGGATGCGCATGAACTGGATCCGCATTCTGCCGGGCGACAAGGTCACCGTGGAGATTTCGCCCTACGACCTCTCGAAGGGCCGGATCGTTTATCGGAGCTAGGGCGGCGTCTCGGAAAGAAGAGCATAATGTCCGGTCATTCCGAGCGGAGCGAGGAATCTCATACGCAGCGCGCCGGCAACGGTTCAGGATGTGAGATGCTTCGCCGTTCGGCATGACGCGGGCTGTTATTTACGGGATAGTACGGAAGGACGTTCAATCCCGTCCCGCCTCGCGCGGGAGAGGAGGCAGTGGTGAAAGTTCGCGCATCGGTCAAGAGAATTTGCGAGAGCTGCAAAATCGTCCGGCGCCGCCGGGTTGTCAGGGTCATTTGCAAGAACCCGCGCCACAAGCAGCGCCAGGGATAGCCCGTCCCTCGCAGCCGCGAGGCTGCTTCGGAGGGCGGAGAAGGAGAGAGCGAAGATGCCCAGAATCACAGGTGTGGACATTCCGGGGGACAAGAAGATCTGCATTGCGCTGAGGTACATCTACGGCATCGGCCCCAAGAACGCGCTGGATATCCTCCAGACGGTCGGCATCAAGCCGGACGTGCGCGCCAAGGAGCTCAACGACGACGAGCTCAGCCGGCTGGCGACCTGCATCGAGGACCACTACGTCATCGAGGGCCAGTTGCGCCGCCAGGAACAGCAGAACATCGCGCGCCTTCGCGACATCCGGTGCTATCGCGGGATCCGGCATCGTCTCGGCCTGCCGGTCCGCGGCCAGCGCACCCGGACCAACGCCCGCACGCGCAAGGGACCGAGGAAGACCGTTGCCGTGAAGAAGGGCGTCAAGGAAACGCACACCTAACCGCGAGGCGGGTTCAAAAGGAGACGGCCGGTGGCCAAGAGCCGAAAACGCAAAGTGCGCCGAAGCATCACGAAGGCGATCGCCCACGTCAAGGCGACCTTCAACAACACGATTATCACCATCACCGATCCGGCCGGCGAGGTGCTCTGCTGGGACAGCGCCGGGACGATCGGTTTCAAGGGCTCGCGCAAGAGCACGCCGTTCGCCGCGCAGCGGGCGGCCGAGACCGTGGCCGAGAAGGCCCGCAAGATGGGCGTGCGCGAGGTCGAAGTCAAGGTGAAAGGGCCCGGGTCCGGCCGCGAGTCGGCCATCACGGCCCTCCAGGCCGCGGGCATCGCCGTCCGCAGCATCGAAGATGTGACGCCTCTGCCGCACGACGGTTGCCGCCCGCGGAAGAAGCGCCGCGTGTAAAGGTCGCAGAGGGCCGCGCATGGAGCGCGAAACGCAAGAACCTGAGATCCGCGTTCTCAAAGAGGAGAGAGGATGGCCAAAGGTCAGACAATCGCCATGAAGTGCGAGGCGTGCCGGCGGGAAGGCACCAAGCTTTTTCTGAAAGGCACTCGGTGCGAAAGCCCCAAGTGCGCCTTCCATCGGCGCGACTACCCGCCCGGGCAGCACCCGTTCCGCCGCGGGAAGATCTCCGAGTACGGCGTCCGCGTGCGCGAGAAGCAGCGCTGCAAGCGCACCTTCGGCATGCGCGAGCGCCCGTTCCGAAGGCTCTTCGCCCTCGCGGAGCGCCAGGCCGGCAACACCGGCGAGAACCTCTTCCGGCTGCTCGAGCGCCGGCTGGACAACGTGCTCTTCCGCATGGGCATGGCGCTTTCGCGCCGGCACGCGCGGCAGGCCATCGCCCACGGGCTGATCTTCGTCAACGGCCACAAACTCGACCGGGCCAGCTACCTGGTCGAGATGAACGACACCATCGCGCCGCGCCCCAAGGAAAAGATCGTCAGCCTGTTCAAGGCCGTCAAGGAATCAACGAAAGGACGAGCCGTGCCGTCCTGGCTCGACGTGCAGCCCGAGCCGCTGGAAGGCAAAGTGACCGCCCTGCCGAAGGCTGATGAACTCGCGGAGGGCTTTGAGCCACAGCTGATCGTGGAAATCTGCGCGCGGTGAGGGGCCGCGTGCCCGGGCTGTGCGCCCATTCTATCGGGAGGGCTTCAAATGCGAATTCGCTGGAGAAACTTCGAGCTTCCAACCAAGGTCGTCTGCGACGAGGCCACGAAGACGGACCGCTACGCGCGGTTCCTCATCGAACCGTTCGAGCGCGGCTTCGGCACCACCATCGGCAACAGCCTCCGCCGGGTCCTGCTCTCCTCGCTGGAAGGAGCGGCCGTCACCACGGTCAAGTTCGAGAACGTCCTCCACGAGTTCAGCGCCGTGGACGGCATGCTCGAGGACGTCGCCGACGTCATCCTCAATATGAAGCAGCTCCGCATCCGGATGCAGGGCGACAAGCCCAGCGTCCTGCGCATCGACGTCAAGAAGAAGGGCGACGTCACCGGCGCCGACGTGACCTGCGACGCCGACGTGGACATCGTCAACAAGGACCTGCACCTGGCCACGCTCACCAAGGTCGTGCACTTCCAGTGCGAGATGACGACCGAGAAGGGCCGCGGCTACCGGACCGCCGAGGAGAACGAGAAGGAAGGCCTGGAGATCGGGCGCATCCCGATTGATTCGATCTTCTCGCCGGTCATCCGCGTCCGCCCGAAGACCGAGGACACGCGCGTCGGCCAGCGGACCAACTACGACCGGCTCGTCCTCGAGGTCTGGACCGACGGCACGCTGACGCCGGAATTCGCGCTCGTCGAGGCGGCCAAGATCCTCCGGAAGCACCTCAACCCGTTCGTGCAGCAATTCGAGCTCGGCGCCGAACTCCAGGAGCCCGAAGCCG
Source organism: Candidatus Brocadiia bacterium (assembly GCA_052139675.1). Taxonomy (GTDB): domain Bacteria; phylum Planctomycetota; class Brocadiia; order CAIUPP01; family CAIUPP01; genus JBEKCB01. The sequence continues at coordinate 183 of JBKQWE010000050.1, read as the reverse complement.
CCGGCAGCCTCGCGCCGATCCGGCCGGTGCTCGCCGAGGACCTCAGCGCCAAGCTGGCCCTGCCGATCAGCGAACTCGAACTCAGCGTCCGCTCCTCGCACTGCCTGGAAAGCGAAGAGATCCGCACCGTCGCCGACCTGGTCGGGTACGACGAGGAGCGGCTCCTCCTGGTGCGGAATTTCG
>JBKQWE010000049.1:0-32508 GCA_052139675.1 Candidatus Brocadiia bacterium | reverse complement strand
TCGGCGCCGACGCCCAGGCCCAGGCGGGCCGCGAGGCCGAAGCCCCCGGCGAGCCGGCCGCCGCCGACGCCCGCAGCAAGACCAAGTCGAAGACCCCCGCGCTCGATTCGTTCGGCCGCGACCTGACCTCCCTCGCGCGCGAGCAGAAGCTCGACCCGGTCATCGGCCGCCAGAAGGAGATCGAGCGCGTGATGACCGTCCTCAGCCGCCGCACGAAGAACAACCCGGTGCTGCTCGGCGAGGCCGGCGTCGGCAAGACCGCCATCGTCGAGGGGCTCGCCCAGTCCATCGTCAGCAACAACGTGCCGGAGCTGCTGCGCGACCGGCGGATCGTCGTGCTCGACCTGGCGCTGATGGTCGCGGGCACGAAATACCGCGGGCAGTTCGAGGAGCGCATCAAGGCGGTGCTCAGCGAGGTCCGGCGCGCGCGGAACATCATCCTCTTCATTGACGAGCTGCACACGCTCGTCGGCGCCGGCGGCGCGGAAGGCGCTATTGACGCCAGCAACGTCCTCAAGCCCGCGCTCTCCCGCGGCGAAATCCAGTGCATCGGCGCTACCACCCTCGACGAGTACCGCAAGTACATCGAGAAGGACGCCGCGCTCGAGCGCCGGTTCCAGACGATCATCGTGGACGCCGCGTCAAAGACGGAGACGATCGAGATCCTCAAGGGCCTGCGCGACCGGTACGAGGCGCACCACCGCGTCCGCATCACCGACGGCGCCATCGAGGCCTCCGTCGAGCTGGCCAACCGCTACATCACCGGCCGCTTCCTGCCCGATAAGGCGATTGACGTGATTGACGAGGCGGGCGCGCGCGTGCGGCTCAGCTCGATGACCGCGCCGCCGGACCTGAAGGAGCTCGAGGCGGAGATCAACCGGCTCAGCAAGGAGAAGGACGAGGCGGTGGCGCTCCAGGACTTCGAGCGCGCCGCGTCCCTGCGCGACAAGGCCGAGAAGCTCAAGAAGAAGATGGAACTGACGCAGAAGGAATGGCACGAGTCCATGCAGGAAACCGACGGCATCGTGGACGAGGAAGTCGTCGCCGACGTCGTCAGCCGGATGACCGGCGTGCCGCTGACGCGGCTGGAATCGCACGAGGCGGAGCGGCTGCTCAAGATGGAAGACGAGCTCCACCACATGGTCGTCAGCCAGCACGAGGCGATCCACGCCATCTCGCGCGCCGTGCGCCGCTCGCGCGCCGGACTCAAGAACCCGAACCGCCCGGTCGGCTGCTTCATCTTCCTCGGCCCGACCGGCGTCGGCAAGACCCTGCTCGCCCGCGCGCTGGCGAAATACATGTTCGGCTCCGAGGACGCCCTCGTCCAGATCGACATGTCCGAGTACATGGAAAAGCACAACGTCAGCCGGCTCGTCGGCGCGCCGCCGGGCTACGTCGGCTACGAGGAGGGCGGCCAGCTCACCGAGAAAATCCGCCGCCGCCCGTACAGCGTCGTCCTGCTCGACGAGATCGAGAAGGCCCACAGCGACGTGTTCAACATGCTCCTCCAGATCATGGAGGACGGCCGCCTGACCGATTCGTTCGGCCGCAAGGTGGACTTCCGCAACACGATCCTCATCATGACGAGCAACATCGGCGCGGACGTCATCAAGAACCAGTCCGGCCTCGGCTTCCGCCGCTCGAGCGACGAGCAGACCTACGACAACATGAAGAAGCAGTTGATGGAGGAGATCGAGAAGCACTTCCGGCCGGAGTTCCTCAACCGGCTCGACGACGTGATCGTCTTCCGCTCGCTGACCAAGGACGACCTGCGCACGATCGTCACCTACGAGTTCGAGATGGTCCGCGCGCGCGCGCAGGAAAAATCCGTGCACCTGCGGCTCTCTCCGGAGGCGGCGGAATACCTGATCGAGAAGGGCTACAGCGCCGACTTCGGCGCGCGGCCGCTGCGCCGCGTGATCGAGCGCGAGATCGAGGACCCGCTCAGCGAGGACCTGCTCCGCGGCGTCTTCCTCGGCGCGGCCACCGTCACCGTCGGCGTCAAGGACGGCAAGCTGACCTTCGACGCCGAAGCCGCGCCCGCCGCGCACAAGCCGGCGGAACAGAACCAGCCGGCGAGTTAGAACATGCCTCGGCGATAAGGAGGAATCAACAGATGGTCTTTCATGTGACCCTTGAACTCGCCGCGGACGGCTGGGTCGTCGCCGAATGTCCTGCGCTCCCAGGCTGCGTTTCCCAGGGCAAGGACGAGAAGGAGGCCTTGGAGAACATCAAAGAAGCCATCACCGCGTGGCTATGGGCTGAGGACCAGAAAGCCGCGTAGTTTCTTCTTAGGCGCAACGACCGGTACCGCATATTATGGCCGTCGTCATTCCCGCGAACGCGGGAATCCAGGCGTTCGTCGCACCGCTTCTGGATTCCCGCTTTCGCGGGAATGACGTCGAGAACGATGCGCCTTGGGATTCTTCCGTCACCCGCCGCGGCCCGCCACGCTGAGCGATTCGAAGCAGACGTACGGCAGTTCCGCCGAGCCGTGCCATTCGGTCTCGGCGGAGAGGTCGCGGATGTGGTTGAAGGCGTCGAACGCGTTGCCCGCGAGCATGCAGTCCTTCACCCGGCCCACGATCTCGCCGTTCTCGACCAGGAACCCCAGCTCGACGTTGACGGAGAACGCGCCGGCGAGGACGTTCGACTGCCCCGCGCCGAGCGCCGCCTCGATCAGCAACCCGCGCTTGAGGCCGGAGAGGATTTTCCGGTACGGCGTCGAGCCGCCGGCGAGCCGCACGTTGGCGATCCCGGGCGACGGGGCGCTGGAGTAGCCGCGCACGCCGTTGCCGGTGGACTGCGCGCCCATGTGGCCGGCGGTCTGCAGGTCGTAGAGGAATTCCTTCAGCACGCCGTTCTCGAAGATCGCCTTGCGCCGCGCCGGCACGCCCTCGTCGTCCACGGCCATCGAGCCGGGCCGGTAGTCCACGAGCGGATCGTCCCAGAGCGTCACGCGCGGGTCCAGCACGCGCTCGCCCAGCCGCTTCGCCAGCACCGAGGCGCCCTTCTGCACCACTTTGCCGTTCGTGTTCGTCTCGAACGTGGCCAGCAGGAAATCCAGCGCGTTCGGCGTGAAGAGCACCGGCATCTCCTCCGCGCCGAGCCGGGCCTCGCGCTCGGACAGCCGCAGCCACTCGAGGACCTTGTCGGCGTGGCGCATGAGGTCGGCGGAGAACCGGCAGGAGTCCTCGCCCTCGTCCACCCACAGGAAGCTCTCGCCGCGCACGAGGAAGGCGGAGACGCCCATCGCGAAATGAGTGGACGTCTCCTCGTGGTGAAGCCCCGCCGAGTTGCAGAGCACGCTGCGCCCGGACTCGCGGCCGACGCCGCCGCCGCAGTGCGCCTCCGGGGAGCGCTCGAGCACGCGCGCGACGGCGCCCTTCATCATCTCCACGGCGCGCTCCATCGGCAGCTCCGCCGCGGCCGCGTCGAACACCTTCACCGTCCCGGCCGCCGCCGGGGTCACGGCGCCGGGGAACTGGAAGCGCGCCTCCTGGCCGAACGCCGCGCTGTCGAGCGCGTTCGCGACCAACTCGTCCATACTGGCGAAATCGTTCGTGCAGGAAAAACCCAGCCGGCCGCGATGGATCACGCGCAGGCCCACGCCGCTCGACGAGCTGCCGGAGACCGACTTGAGCTGGTTGTCCTGGAACCGCACCCCGGCGCTCTCCGCCTCGTCGTAGAGCACTTCGGCGGCGTCGGCCTTTTTCCGCGCCTGTTCGAGAATTTTCTGAGCGATTTCGCCGGCGTTGTCGAACAAATGGATCTCCTTAGAGCTTGTTTTATAACTCAGGAACCTGGATTCCCGCTTTCGCGGGAATGACCATCATAGCCGCGCCCTTCGGCTTTCTTTGTCATTCCCGCGAAAGCGGGAATCCATTCCGTTTCGAGTCGTGAAACCAGTTCAAGTCTTCACTGTCCGCCGATCACCACGTCGCGGATGCGGATATGCGGGCCGCCGTCGGCGACGCGCAGCGGCGACTGTCCGCCCTTGCCGCAGCCGCCGAGCCCGCCGTACATCTTCAGGTCGTCGCCGATCGCGTCAATGTGTTCGAGCGTGTAGAACACGTTGCCGGTCAGCACCACGTCGCGCACGCGCTCGGCCAGCTTGCCGTTGCGGATGCGGAACGCCTCCTCGGAGGAGAAGCTGAACATCTCCATGTCGGTCTGGCCGCCGAGGAACCCCTTGGCGTAGAGGCCATCGGGCGTCTCGGCGAGCATGCGCTCGAACGGGCAGTCGCGCGGCTCCAGGTAGGTGTTGCTCATGCGGACGATCGGCTCGTGGCCGTAGCTGATCGCGCGCGCGTTGCCGGTGGGCGCTTCGCCCATGAGCGCGGCGGTCTCGCGCGAGTGCAGCCGCCCGGTGAGCTTGCCCTCGCGCAGCAGATAGGTCTTGCGGCTCGGGACGCCCTCGCCGTCGAACCGGTAGCTGCCCGCCTCGGAGGGCATCGTCGCGTCGTCCACGATGGAGAGCTGCTCGCCGCCGAACCGGCGCCCGAGCTTCATCATCTCCTTGAGCCGCTCATGCTCATAGATGAAATCCGCCTCGCTCAGGTGGCCGAACGCCTCGTGCACGAAAACGCCGGTGAGATGCGGGTCGCAGAGGACGGTGTACTTGCCGGCCTCGACCGGTTTCGCGGCCAGGAACTCCACCGCCTGGCGCGCGGCCTCCTCGCATTTGGCCTCGAGATGGCGGCAGATCTGGAACCCGCGCAGGTCGCCGACTCCGTAGCGGCCGGTCTGGACGTTCGAGCCTTCCATGGCGATGGCGCTGAGCGACACGCCGCAGAACACCACTTCCTGCTCGATCGCCGCGCCCTCGGAGTTCACGAAGACCACCGAGCCGGCCGAGTCCATGTAACGCGCCGAGGAGGTCTGGATTTTCGGCGAGGCGGTGCGCAGGATTTCATTGTAGGCCCGGCAGAGCGCCTCCTTTTCGGCGAGCGTGACGTTGGCCGGGTCCTCCTTCGGCGCGGCGGCGAAATGCCCGGACTGCGGCGGCACGGGCGCCAGGCGCGCGCTGCCGCCGCCGATCAGCCGGGCCTGGTCGCGCGCCATGCGCACGAAGCGCGGCATCTCGGCGACGTTGTTGAACGAGCAGAATCCCCACGCCCCGTTCACGAGCACGCGCACGCACCCGCCGAGCGCCGTGCTCTCGCCGATCGTCTCGAGTTCCTTGCCGACGTAGCTGACGCTCGTCCCGCGCCCGCGATGCACGCGCGCCTCGGCGTAGTCCATTCCCGCGACGCCCGCGAGCGCCTTGCGAATCATCTCTTCCATTCATCGGCTCCTGAGAGGGGAATCGTCCTCGTCCTCGTCGTCGTCCTCGGCCGTAGCGTTGTACTTCTCCTCCCTTTCACTCACCGTATTCGAGAATCGCTCCACCATTCTGGTCAGCATCTGAACGATCCTCACCAGCTTCTCCTTGCCGGCCTGTATCCGCTCCGGAATCATCGCCCCTTTGGCGACGATGGCGTCAAGACAGGCCGCGGACTCCGCCGCGGAACCGCGCGCATCGTCGAAATAGCGGGCGCGCAGGTGGCGCTGCCGCTTCCCGTTCCCCTCGGCGGTATTCAGAAGCGAAGAGAGGCTTGACCTGTCGAGTTGATCGCAAACCTCCGCCATGCTCGCGTCATGGGCTTTCCTGGCTTCCTGGATCAGGACGGTGACCCAGGCAATGAAGCTCAGTTCGAGCTTGTAAACGTCGAGGTTCTCGTGATCCAGGTTTTCAGGCACGCGTTTTTGCCTTTTTTAGCCAAGCTACGGCAACCGACAACGACCGAGGACGAGGACGACGACGAGGACGAGGACGATTTCAGTCCAGAGTCGCCTCACCGCACGAGCTTATCAAATTCCTCCTCGCCGATCACTTTCACTCCCAGCTTCCGCGCCTTGTCGAGCTTTGAGCCGGGCGATTCGCCGGCGACGACGTAATCGGTCTTCTTGCTGACCGACGACGACGCGCGGCCGCCGAGCGACGCGATCTTTTCCTCGATCTCCTCGCGCTTATAATTCTTCAGCGTTCCGGTGACCACGATCGTCTTGCCCGCGAGCGCTCCGCCGCCGCGCGGCGGCTCGGCGAGCGACTTCATGTTGACGCCGGCGTCCGCGAGGCGCTTCAGGACTTTTTTCGTCTCGGCTCTCGCGAAGAAATCGGCGATGTGCTTCGCGGTGATCTCGCCGATCTCCGGGATGCGCGTCAGTTCCTCGACGCCCGCGGCCGCCAGTTTCTCCATCGTGCCGAAGCGCCGCGCGAGGACTCCGGCCGCGTGCGTCCCGACCTGGCGGACGCCCAGGCCGGTGATCAGGCGGTTCAGGTCGCGCTCCTTGCTCTTCTCGATCTCGCGGCAGATGTTCTCGGCGGACTTGATGCCCATGCGCTCGATCTCCGCCAGCGGCTGCGGCTTCAGCGAGTACAGGTCCGCGATGTCCTTCACGAGCCCGCCATCCACGAGTTGCTCCACGAGCGCCGGGCCGAGGCCCTCGATGTCCATCGCCGAGCGCGTGGCGAAGAACCGGATCCGCTGCTTGAGCTGGGCCGGGCAGAGCGGGTACTGGCAGCGATAAAAAGCGCCGCCGGCGTCCTTTTCCACCGGCCCGCCGCAGGCCGGGCACTTCTTCGGCGGCTGCGGAGGCTTGCCGCCGCCGTGTTTCTTCACGCTCATGACCTCGGGGATGATCTCGCCGGCCTTCTCGATGACGACATCGTCCCCTTCGCGGATGTCCTTGCGGGCGATTTCGTCGAAGTTGTGCAGCGTGGCATTCTGAATGGTCGTGCCCGCGAGCTTCACGGGCGCCAGCCGCGCCACCGGCGTCAGCACCCCGCTCTTGCCGACCTGCACGTCAATCCGCAGCAGCTTCGTTACGGCCTCCTCGGGCTGGAACTTGAACGCCACCATCCCGCGCGGCGCTTTGCTCGTCGCGCCGAGGCGGCGCTGCTGGTCGAGCGAGTTCACCTTGATCACCATGCCGTCGAGCTGATACTTCATCTTGCGCATCAGCTCCGCCCACTCCTTCGTGAGCGCGATGACCTCGGCCATGGACTTGCAGAGCTTGCGGTGCGGGTTCACCGGGAAGCCGAGCTTGCAGAGGGTGTCGAGCAATTCGGACTGCTTCTCGAACTCGATCCCTTCATGGACCCCGACGGCGTATCCGAAGAAGCGAAGGCCGCGCGTCGCCGTGATGCGCGGGTCGAGCAGCTTCAGCGATCCGGCCGCCGCGTTGCGCGGGTTGGCGAACAGCGGCAGGGCTTTTTCCTCGCGCTCTTTGTTGCACCGCTCGAAGGACTCGAACGACATGTAGACTTCGCCGCGCACTTCCAGCCGCGCCGGGGGCTTGGCGGCATCGAGGCGCGCGGGGATCGCGCGCAGCGTTCTGAGGTTCGCCGTCACGTCCTCGCCGACGGTCCCATCGCCGCGCGTCGCGCCCTGGACGAACCGGCCCTTCTCATACATCAGCGCCACCGCGAGGCCGTCAATCTTCAGCTCCGCGACGTACTCGATTTTCTCGTCCGGCAGCAGCTTGCGCACGCGCGCGTCGAAGTCTTCCAACTCCATGTGCGAGTACGTGTTGGAGATGCTCGTCATCGGGATTTCGTGGCAGACCTGGGCGAATGCCTTCAGCGGCTCGCCGCCGACGCGCTGCGTCGGGGAATCGGGCGTGACGAGGTCGGGATGCTTCTTTTCGAGCTCCTCGAGTTCCTTCATCAGCAGATCGTACTCACGGTCGGAGATCTCCGGCGCATCCTCGACGTAGTACTTGCGGTCGTGGTAGCGGATGGTCTCGCGCAACTTCTCGATCCGTTGCGCGGCGTCGTGCGACCCGTCTTTCTGCTTGCCCATGATTGGCCCCTTCTGCGCTCCCGCTCGCGCGGCCGTTACCTCGTACTCGTTCTCGTCGTCGTCCTCGTCCTCGAACTTTTAGTCCGAACGGCCGAGTACGACGGATTGCCGCGCGGAACTCGTATCGCGTTTTCCAAATAGCTTACGTGAGTTCAACCGGCGTCATGCTTCGGAGATACTATAGTTATGACTCTACCATCTCGCGGCTTTGCTTTTCCAAATGATTCAGCGCCTCGCGCGCCCGGCGGGTTTTCCTGAAATAGACGATCGCCCACCACACACCGGCCGGCACGCCGATCACGCTCTGGACGCACAGTACCCAGACTAAGACTGAGATGTCATTCATCTCGCCCTTACACAGCGCATAAAGAAAGAACCCGCCCAATGCTCCGCTGGCGACGGTCCCATAAACGAAACCCCACGCCCTTTGTCTAAACCGAGCCAGCGCTATCCGTGCGACCCTTATTTTATCAGTCGGCGCTTTCGGCAGGTACTCCTGACCGGATCCGCTAACGACCATCGCGTTGCGGCACCTCTTCTCAAGCAGCTTCACGCATTCCGCGCGTTCGGAATGGTCAATCCGAACGCAGACGCGCTTCCCGCCGCCGATGATCTCGATAGCCGTTGAGACCCATGTTTGATCAAAGAACCCGACATAGTAGTCCACTTGTTCCACATCATCGTACGCGATGGAGACCGGTCCGACTTCAACGCCGGTTTCTCCAAGCGCAAGAACGAACCTGCATCGGAACCGGCTCCAGAGCCAGCCGACGATCAACGAAATGACCAGTGGCGCGCCCGCGACCAGCAGCCACCAGGCGGTCATGCGGCGCAGATCAATATCCAGCGCCGCGTCCACAGTCAAGAAGCCTGCCGTGCCGAGGATGAGGCAGAGGAGGAAGGAATAGATGATCACCGTCGCCCATTCATCCCGCCGCGTCGCCGGGCCGGCTTTGAAGACGCGCGTGAATTCCGCATTGCCCATCTGCGGCCCCTTCGCGCTGCCCGCTCACTCGCGGCCTGATTGTATCGTCCTCGTCCTCGTCGTCGTCCTCGAACTTTTACCCGGAACGGCCGAGGCCGAGGACGCGGACGAGGACGATTGGATGCGGCGTCGCCCTCAGCCGTAATACGGCTTTTTACCCGGTCCCGGATGACCGGCCTTCCGCGCCAGGTCGTCCAGCCGCAGCGCGCCGACCGGGCCGAGATACTTCCGCACCAGCGAACGGAGTTTCGGGTACTCCTGGTCCGGCACGGAGAGAATGAGCGATTCGGCGTCCCGGTCGTCCTTTTCCTGCATCGTGGCGATCTTCATGGCGATGAGAAATTCCTTGGGCACGACCGGGACTCGCCGTCCGCCGAGTCTCATCCTCGGCTCTGCCTCATTGGCCGCGGCGACCGCCGCCGAGAAAAGGCGACCGAGATCCGGATGGCGGTCAATGAAGTCCACCCAGATGTCTTCCAGGCGAAAGGCGATGCCGCCGATCTCGAGGGATCGAAAGGGTTTGCCGCAGGCGCGAGCGGCCTTCAGCACGGCCGGCATATCATCGTGGGGCACGGCGAAGTCCACGTCCTTGGTATTCACCTGGCGGTTGGGCGGCACATATGCCCAAACGGCGATCCGCCCGGCCAAAGCGAACCTGGCGCCGGACTTGGCGAGAATCTTGAGGCCGAATCGGGCCGACTTATCGGGATCGAAAAAAGCGAACGCGCTCGGATCGAATCGCTGATCCTGCGTTTTGCCGGCCATGGCTTTCGCTCCTTTTCAGTTTTCGGCCTGTCACCGCGGCTCGTCGGCGAAGCCTGACGTTTCGCGTCACATCTCCGGGAACATCATCGCGTTGGTGAATTCCTGCTGGAAGTCGGCGCGGCCGGCGAGTTCGAGGTACTCGGTGCGATCGGAGATGCGGTTGGCCTCTTCCTTGCAGCGGCGCGATTGCAGCGCCATGCGCGCGCCGGCCCCGGCGGCGTTGCCGATGTAGAGGATGCGCTCGGTCGGCACGTCCGGCAGCAGGCCGATGCGCCGGGCCATGTTGCGCCGGATGAAGTTCCCGAACGCGCCGGCGAGCAGCACGTGGCCGAGGTCCTTCGGGTCGAGGCCGAACTCCTTCAGCAGGATGGCCGCCCCGGCGGCGATGGCGCCCTTGGCCAGTTGCAGCTCGCGGATGTCGCGCTGCGTCAGGCTGAGCGCGCCGCCGGTGCTGGTCTCTTCCTTCCGCGCGATGATGAATTCGAGCGCGGTCTCGCCCTGGACGACGCGGCGCCGGATCGGATCCGGGACGGACGCGGGCATTTCGTCGGGCGGCAGGAGCCGTCCGGTCGCCTCGACCGCGCCGACGCGGAGCAGTTCGGCGACGACGTCAATCACCGCCGTGCCACAGAGTCCGCGCGGCGGCAGGTTGCCGATGACGTTGAACTGCGCGTCGTGGTTGATGATGAACTTGTCAATGGCCCCGTCGGCGGCGCGCATGCCGCAGCGGATGCGCGCGCCCTCGAACGCGGGGCCGGCGGCGGTCGAGCAACTGACCAGCCGGTCCTTGTTGCCGATGACCAGCTCGCCGTTCGTGCCGATGTCAATCGCCAGGACGCGCTCGTCGGAGGCGTGCATCCCGGCGGCGAGGATCACCCCGACCGTGTCGGCGCCGACGAACCCGGCGATGTTCGGCAGGATATGCACCACGCCGTGCGGATGAATGCGGAGGCCCACGTCGCGGCCGAGGACGTTGACCGAGCGGCGGAACCCGGCGACGTATGGCGCCTGGGCGATGAATTCCGGGTCCACGCCGAGAAAGAGGTGGCTCATCGTGGTGTTGCCGACGACGGTGGCTTCGTAGAGGTGCTCGGGGCCGATGCCGGAGGTGTTGCAGCATTCGGCGATGATGTCGTTGAGGCAGCCGACGATCTTTTCCTGCAGTTCGCCCAGGCCGTTCGGGCGGGTCGCGGCGTGGCGGATGCGGCTGACGACGTCGTCGCCGAACGGGATTTGCGGGTTCGTGCGCGCCGCGACGGCCAGCTCGCGGCCGTTGACCAGGTCCATCAGGAACCCGACCACCGTCGTCGTGCCGATGTCGAACGCGATCCCGTAATTGTGGGCGGTCGTGTCGCCCGGTTCGAGCGCGACGAGCCGCCCTTCGGCGGAGACCGCCGTCACATTGAAGTCCCTGCTCCGGATGACCGCCGGCAGGGTCCGCAGCGCGCCGAGGTCGAGCTCCACTTTCGCCCGGCCGAGCGCGTCGAGCAGGCGGTCCGCGTCCGCGCGCTGATCGTTCAGCGCCGGCGGCGGCAGCGTCACGTGCCGCTTGGTGACCGTCGGATGGAGCGCCACCGTCCGGCCGCGCCCGTCGGTCAGGATCTTGTGCTCGAAGAAGCGCGTCGCGATTGGCACGTGCACGCAGAGTTCCTGCGTCACGTGGACCGAGCAGGCCAGGCGCGTGCCGCGGTCGAGCTCGGCCTTCGTGAGCATGCGCCGGTCCGCGTCGCTCGGCTCGGGGGCGTTGCGGGTGATCTCCACGCGGCACTTGCCGCAGACGCCCTGGCCTCCGCAGGGCGTCTCCAGGACGATGCCGGCCTTGCCCGCCGCCTCGATCAGGAGCGTGCCGGGCAGAACGAACACGGTCCGCCCTTCGGGTTCGAACGTCAGGCGGATCGGATCTCTGGCCGAGGCGGGCATGGTCTTCCGGCTACTGCTGGACTTTGATCGCGTCCACGGGGCAAGCCTCGATGCAGGTCTTGCAATGCGTGCATTTTTCCTGGTCAATGACGGCCTTGTCGCCACTCATCGAAATGGCTTCGGCCGGGCACTCGGGCACGCACGTCTCGCAACCCACGCACTCGTCGGCTTCAACTTTGACGATTTCCTTCTCGGCCATGATTCTTCCTTTTTCCAATGGGGATCGGCGGTCCCGGACGATCGGAGACCTGATGCCTCTATTTTTACATGAACCGGGGGTTTAACACAAGTGCTGGCGACGGGCGGCGAATTGGGGTATGATTCAGCCGGCGTGGGAGCGGGTTTTCCGCAGGAGGAGGCCGTGGCGCAGGACGTGGGCGAATTGCTGAGGCTCCTCGGCAGATCGCGCCGGCTGCTGGTGGTGATCCACGACAACCCGGACCCCGACGCGCTCGCCGGCGCGTGCGCCCTGCAGCGGCTGGCCGAGGAGAAAGCCGGGACGCGCTGCCGCATCTGCTGCGAGCCGATCGCCGGGCGCGCCGAGAACCGGGCGCTCATCCGGGAACTGCGGCTGAGCCTGCGGCCGGTCTCGCGCGTGAACTGGAGCCAATGGCCGGTGACCGCGCTGCTCGATACGCAGCCGGGCGAAGGCAACAACTCGTTCCCGGCGCGCCGCGTGCCGGACATCGTGATTGACCACCATCCGCTGCGGCCCAAGACCCGGGCGCGGTTCCTGGACGTGCGGACCGACTACGGCGCCTGCGCGACGATCCTCGCCGAGTATCTGCGCGCCGCATCGGTCGCTCCGCCGGCGGCCCTGGCCGCCGCGATGTGCTACGCGATCTCCTCAGAGACGCAGGACCTCGTCCGCCCGACCGCCGAGGCGGACACGCGCGCCTACGTGCAGCTCTATCCCCTCGCGGACAAGCGCATGCTCGGCCGCATCCTGCATCCGCGGCTGATGCACAGCTATTTCGCCACGCTCGCGCGCGCGGTGTTGCGCGGCTTCACGTACGGGAACATCATCGGCAGCCACCTGGGCGAGATTCCGCATCCGGACTCGGTCAGCCTGGTGGCCGACCTGCTGCTGCGGCACGAGCGGATGGGCTGGTCCATCGTCACGGGCGCCTGGCAGGGCGACCTCTATGTCTCGCTGAGGGCGATGCCCGACCGCGCGCACGCGGGCGTCGTGCTGGCGCGCGTCCTCCGGAAGATCGGGCGCGCGGGCGGCCACGGGACGATGGCCGCCGGCCGAGTCCCGCTGAACAGCCCGGAGCCGGGCGAGCGCGAGCGCCTCGAAAAGGAGATCGTCCTGCGCCTCATCCGCGCCCTGCACCACCGGACCGAGGTCGCGCTGCGGCCGCTGATGAGCCCCGAAGAGCTCGGCGGCGCGCACAGGCGGGAAACGGACGCCTAGTGCGGCGCCCCGGAAATGACTTACATAAGTTCACCTCGCGTCATGTCGCGCGCAGTACGCTGCGCGCTCTGGCTGAGCGCAGCGAAGCATCTCACACCGTAAACCGTTACCAGAGTGCAACGTATGAGATTCTTCGCTTGGCTCAGAATGACCGCGCGTTAAGCAACTTATGCCCCAGGCGCCACAATAGCGGCGTCCTTTCACGCTGCCGCCCGGTGGGGACGCGGTTGCAAACAGGCGCCGGGCTGCGTATCATCCTGAGCAGCTTTTCTCGGCGTCCTGGCGCGTCAATCGTTTTCGGACGGAGGACTCGATGCGGCACCTGATCACCGGCGGCGCGGGATTCATCGGCTCGCACCTGTGCGAGCAGCTCATCGCGGGCGGCGACGACGTGCTCGTGCTCGACGACTTGAGCACCGGGCGCTATGAGAACGTCGCCGCGCTCGACGGCGGCGGGCGCTTCCGCTTCATCCTCGGCAGCGTCAACGACGCCGACCTGGTGACCGAATGCGCGCGCCAGTGCGACGCGGTCATGCACCTGGCCTCCGCCGTCGGAGTCCGGCTGATCATTGACCAGCCGGTCCGCACGATCGAGACGATCGTCTCGGGCACGGACACGGTCCTGCGCGTCTGCGCGCGATACCGCAAGCCGGTGCTCATCACCTCGACCTCCGAGGTCTACGGCAAGAGCGAGAAGCTGCCGTTCCGCGAGGAGGACGACCGCGTCATGGGCCCGACGACGCAGCGGCGCTGGAGCTACGCGTGCGCGAAGGCGCTCGACGAGTTCCTGGCGCTGGCGCACTGGTACGAGTATCGGCTGCCGGTGGTGATCGCGCGCCTGTTCAATACGGTGGGCCCGCGGCAGACCGGGCAATACGGCATGGTCGTCCCGCGGTTCGTGCGTCAGGGGCTCTGCGGCGAGCCGATCACCGTGTACGGCGACGGAAAGCAGACGCGCTGCTTCGCGCACGTGCTCGACGTGGTCGAGGCGCTGCCGAAGCTCGTGCAGCTCGCGTCCGCGCGCGGGCAGATCTACAACATCGGCAGCACCGAGGAAGTGACCATGCTCGAGCTGGCGGAGCGAGTGAAGGCCGCCACCGGCGGGCGCTCGGAGATCAAGCTGATCCCGTACGAGGAAGCGTACGTCGAGGGGTTCGAGGACATGCGACGCCGCGTGCCGGACCTGGCGAAAATCCACAAAGCCATCGGCTATCGCCCGAAACGCGGCCTGGACCAGATCCTGAAAGACGTCATCGCCGAACTGCAACCCAAATCGTGAACGGCGGCAACGAATTTTTGCCACGGATTTCACGGATGGCCACGGATTAACGGAAGAAACGACGGCAAAGACGGCATTCTTGCCACGGATTTTACGGATTACACGGATTACCGACGGACAATGGACAACGCAACTATGATGAAGGCTCAACTGTGGCGGGCGGTCATTGATCGAGGATTTTGCGCTTGTGCTCAACGGAATGACCGAAGTTGAGCAATAGGCCGACTTCCACGCGCGTGGCGCGCAAGTAACAAACGATTTGCGCGTGGTGCGCTTGCGCCAGACGCGAAACCGATTTCACCTCCACCAGCACCTTGTCTTCAACAAGCAGGTCGCAGACGTACTCGCCGACGACTGCATCGTGATACCTTACGGTCAAAGGCTTCTGCTGCTCAACTTTCAGACCGGCCTTTCGCAATTCGATGGCCAGCGCGTTCTCATAAACCTTTTCCGGAAACCCGAAGCCGAAATAAGTGTGAACCTTGAATGCCGCGCCGATGATCTGGCTGGTGATCTCCTCGTGCTTCATCGCCACCTGATCATCTCTTTCGTTAATCCGTGCCCATCCGTGAAATCCGTGGCAAAAATTTCGTTGCCGCCGTACTGCTTAATTGCCTCCTCCGCCGTCCGCCGGTAATCCGTGTAATCCGTGAAATCCGTGGCAAAGATGTTGTTTCTTTCGTTAATCCGTGCCCATCCGTGAAATCCGTGGCAAAATCGTTTCTGCTGTTAATCCGTGGCAAAGCTGTCGTTGTCGTCAATCGAAGAACCGGAACCTGAAGATGTGCCATAGCGCGCTGAAGCCGTCTCGCCAGGTGATTTTTTTGCCCTGGGCGTAGTCGCGGCCGCTGTAGGAAATCGGGGTCTCGTAAATCCGCACCTTCATCCGCGCCAGCTTCGCGGTCATCTCCGGTTCCACGGAGAAACGGTTGCTCTTGATCCGCAGGCTCCGCGCCAGGTCGCCGCGGAAGACCTTGTAGCCGGTCTCCATGTCGGAGAGGTCCAGGTTCGTCATCATGTTGCTCAGCGTCGTCAGCATTGCGTTCCCCACGCGATGCCAGAAGAACATCACGCGATGCGGCCCGCCGAGGAAGCGCGACCCGAACACCGCGTCGGCCCGCCCGTCCAGGATCGGCTGCAGGAGCGTGGGGTAATCCGCCGGGCTGTACTCCAGGTCGGCGTCCTGGATGAGGACGATGTCGCCCTTCGTCTGGGCGAACCCGGTCCGCAGCGCCGCGCCCTTGCCCTGGTTGCGTTCGTGGTGGAAGACGCGAACCTCGTCGCTCCGGAGCTGGTCCACCACCTCGCGCGTCCCGTCGGTCGAGGCGTCGTCCACGATGACGATTTCCTTGCGGTACGGCGTGGCCTGGACCAGCCGGACGACCTGGGCGAGGAAGTCCTTCTCGTTGTAAACGGGGATGACGACCGAGAGCAACCCTTCGGCAGGCTCAGGGCCGTGAGCAAGGTCGAACGGGGGGCCGGATTTGTTTGCCATGCCGATCTCCGATGGATTGCCCGCCTGAAAACCTCCGAAAAGCGGCGCTTCGAAGCGTGCTGTGAGTATATACCAGACCTCGCGCCGCGTTCAACGTACTGGCGCGCCTCATGACCGCGAAAACGCAAAAAACGAACGAACGGAATTTGACCGCGAAAGCGCGAAAGCGCGAAAGAAGGAAACGGCACGGATCATTACTTCGCAACGGGATTAACTTCTACGCTTGCGGCCTGCGCACCACTCTCCGGATGTCCAGCGTCGGCGCGGCGAAGTTGAGCAAAAGGCCTAAACTGGAATTCGTCGCCTTCAGGTAAGAGAGCACTATCGCGAGATGAATATCTTCGCGTTTTCCTATTCGGAGTCGTACTGGATGAGCGAGTAGACATCGTACTTTTTCAACTTCTCCGCGCCCTTGAGGAACGTGAGGTCTATCAGGAACCCGCAGCCGACGACTTTGCCGCCGGCCTGCTCGATCAGGCGCGCGGCGGCTTCGGCGGTGCCGCCGGTGGCGACCAGGTCGTCAATCAGCAGGACGCGCTGGCCGCGCGCTACCGCGTCGGCGTGCATCTCGATGCAATCGGTCCCGTACTCGAGCGCGTACTCCGCGCGGATCGTCTTCGCCGGCAGCTTGCCTTTCTTGCGGACCGGCGCGAAGCCGACGCCGAGCTTCAGCGCCACCGCCGCGCCGATGATGAACCCGCGCGACTCGATCCCGAGCACGATCTCGGGCTGCTTGGCCCGGAACCGCTCCGCCAGGCGCGTCGCCGCCTCATCGAGCGCCGCGCCGTTTTGGACGAGCGTCGTGATGTCGCGGAACATGATCCCCTTTTTCGGAAAGTCCGGCACGGTGCGAATCATTGCCTTCAAGTCCATCGTCGTTTCCTCCAATCCTGGCGCGAAACCCGCCTCGATCGTGCGCCGGCGGCCCAATGCGGCATTCTACACTCCTGGGACGGCGCTGAAAATAGTGCCTTGCACTTCGCGGGACGGACAAGTATAGTCTGACGCCGGGGGTTTTCCTGGCCTGATTATGCGCGGGAGACGGTTTGTGGGTCACGCTGAACGGAAAAATTCGAGCGCCGGACTTCGCGTCTTGAACGCCGCGGCGGCGCTGCTCCTGGCCGGGACGTTTTTCGCGGCGTCCGCGCGGGGCCAGGCGCCGCCGCCGGCCGCGCCGGCCGCAAGCGCAACCGGCGAGCCCGCGGTCAAGCCGGCGGCCAGGCCGGCCGTCAGCGTCGAGGAGGCCGCGGCGCTGATCGCCATCGTCCGCAGCCACGCGATGAAGGAGCCGATGCCGGCGGAGGTCCCCGCAAGCCTTCGAGCTCCTTCGCAGACTCCGCTCATCGTCACGCTCTACTCCGCCGGCCGGCCGGTGGCGCGCGCGGTCATCGGGGCGAGCCTGAACGATGCGGCCGAGACGGCTGGCGACCAGTTGGGGGTCTTTCTCTCGAAGAAGTCGGATAATATCCTCTCGCGCTGGGACGTGGTGGAACTGGACGTAGTCGTCCAGCGGAAAGAGCTCGCGGAGCACGACCGGCGCAGGTTCATCGTCTCCTTCGATCCGGGGATTCAGGGGCTGGCTTTTACGGCCGGCGGGCGGACGGACTACTTCACGCCGATCGCGCTCTTCCGGAACTGGGGGACTCTCGGCGCGGCCAGGTCCGCCGACATGGTGAAGGCCGCCTACGTCGCGCAGGAGTCCAGGCAACCGCCGCTGCCCGAACTGGTGGAGCAGATCCTGACCCTCGGCTTTGTGGAAAAATGGCCCGGCGGCCCGGTCCTGCCGCTCTATCGCGGCAACGTGCTGCTGCCGCCGCCGACCGCGCAGGAGATCGAGCGGGCGATGCTCCGCACCGGGCGATGGTTCCTGCAGACGCAGCAGCCGGACGGCTCGTTCCTGCCGAATTACTATCCGGCGGACGAGGGATCGGAGCCGACCTACGGCGTGACGGACCACCTGCGCGCGACGGTGGCGCTCGCTCTGCTGTACCATCACACCCAGGACCAGCGTTTCGCCGCCGCCTGCGACCGCGCGATGGAATACTGCTACGCGCCGCAATTCGCGAACGAGGACCGCCAGGGACGGTTCTGGCTGTCGGTGAATGCCACCGACCGCGCGGGGCGGTCCGTCGAAGAGCCGAGCGAGCAGGCGGACCTGCAACATGGGATCTTCCAACGGGGCGCTCGCGCGGCCCGGGAAGAGATTTCCCCTTCGGCGCTGCTGCTGACGGCGCTCTGCTACCGCGCGCTGGACGACGCGACGCCGACCGCGGACGGCCGGATGAAGAGCCTGGGCCAGTACCTGTGCGGAAGGGTGGCGCCGGACGGAAGGCTGTACGCCTCGGCCGCCGGGGCGGACGAGAAGGCTGGGCCGTTCAGCGCCAACGGCGTGACGTATGCGGAGGCACTCACGGCGCTGGACCTGCTGCAGAGGGTGTCGCCCACGAAGGAGCGGCGCGAGGCGACCGCCCTCATGGCGGACCTGCTGGCGAGTTTTCCGCCGGACGTGCGGATCCTGACGGACAATATCGCGATGGGACGCGTTGCCGCAGCGTTGCTGGCGCACTACAAGGTGTCGCGCAGCGAGAATCACGCGAAGGCGGTCCTGAAGATCGCGGACGCGTTGATGGGCCGGCAGATCACCGCGGAGAAGGCGCCGTTCGCCGATTACGCCGGCGGATTCACCGAAGGGCTCGTGCCGCCGGACATGCTGGGCGCAGCCGCCGGCGCGTGCGGCCTGTCCGCCGCTTACGAGGCCGCCGGCATGCTGCAGCGGCCGGCGGCGCAGTACCCCGCGCCGGTCCGCAGCGCGGCGCTCTTCCTGATGAACATGCAGTACCGGCCTGAAAATTCGTTCTACCTCGTCCAGAGAGACCTGCTCCTCGGCGCGTTCCGCAGGAGCCCCGAGGACCTCGGCCTGCACCTGGGCGCCACGGCTGAGAGCGTCCAGGCGCTCATGGCTGCTTTTGCGGTTGTCGCGGAAAATACAGCCCCGGAAAAAGGCCCGGCAACGGCGCCGGAAAAGCCGGCGTCCCATTGACAGGCGGGCGGCCGCAGGGTAATATTAACGTGTCGGTTGGTGCATGCAGCAGGGCGTCAAAGACGGGGCTGGCGCTCGAGATCGGAGGGCGCCGCGATGGCGGCCAAGGGTCAGAGTGAGTTCCGCGAGATCGCAGCGGAGCTTCTCTACACACCGTTGCGCATGCGTTGCGCCCACCTCGCGCGGCTCGAGAGACTGATCCCCGAACTCGTCCCCGACCGCATGTACACCTACGAGTACATCTTCCACCGCATCACTCTGTTCAACCCCGACTCGAACGGCATGGCGGTCTTCCCCGGCCGCGCGCTGATCTGCGGCCTCTGCGGCGTGCTGCGCGACCTCAGCCGCAAGGCGCCGCTGGAGGTCCCCGCGACGAACGGCGCGGATGACGACGCCGTGCTGCCTCTGCGCGCGGCGGCGGCGGAGTGCGGCGTTTCGCCCAATACCGTCTGGCGATGGGGCGCCGCCGGATTGCCGATCAGCTTCTGCGTGCTGCCGGACCGCAGCCGGACCTGGGGCGTGCGGCGCGCGGCGCTCAAGAAATTCCTCGCGTCGCGGCCGTCGCGCGCGGCCCGGCCGATCAAGCGCATCACCGAGGAGCAGAGGCGCGCGCTCCTGGCCGAGGCGCACGAACTGGCCGGACAGAATGTCCCCCGGCCCGAGATCGTCCGCCGGCTGGCGGAAGGCACTGGGCTGCCCGCCGCCAGCATCCGGCGCCTGCTGCGCCAGGAACGCTCTCCGGCCGGAGACTCCGACGGCCGCCTGAGCGCCGACTGCGAGGAGATGGTGCGGCTCTATCGAAGCGGCATCCCGGTGCACGACATCGCGCGGCGCTTCAGCCGCACGCCCGCCTCCATTTATCGCTCGCTCCACCAGGCGCTGATGGAGATGGTGCTCAGCTTCCGCGTGAAGTACATCCCGAACCCCGTCTTCGCCGCGCCGGAGGCGGACGAAATCTGCCTGGGCGCCGAGAAACTTTTCACGTATCCGCCGGAGCCGCCGCCGGATATGCTCGCGGCGCCGGAGGGCATTCCGCCCTACCTGGCGGAGCTGTACGGCATCCCGCTCCTCTCCCGCGAGCGCGAGAAGGAGCTGTTCCGCAAGTACAATTACATCAAGTACCGCGCGGCGATGCTTCAGGAGACGATCCGGCGGACCGGCTACCGCACCGGGATGCTCGAGCGCTTCGAGGAGCTGAAGGAGGCCGCCGCGCAGATCCGGCGGATCCTCATCCGCTGCAACCTGCGGCTGGTCGTGAGCATCGCCAAGCGCCACATCGGCCCGCTGGCGGCGCTCTCCGACCTGACCAGCGAGGGGAACCTGTGCCTGATCCGCGCGGTGGAGTGCTACGATTTCAGCCGCGAGGCGCGCTTCGCGACGTACGCAACGTGGGCGCTGACGAAGCATTTCGCGCGGGTCGTGCCGGAGGAGAACTATCGCATGTCCGCGTTCGTGACCGGGCAGCAGGCCCGGCTCGACGCGGCGGGCGACGCCCGCGAGACCTCGTACGAGCGTACGGAACTGACCGAGCACATCCGGGCGGTGCTCGACCGGGCCATCGTCCACCTGACCGAGCGCGAGCGGGCGATCATCGCCTCGCGCTTCGGCACGCGGGGCCAGCCGGCGAAGACGCTGGAGGAGATCGGCCAGCTCATCGGCCTGACGCGCGAGCGCGTCCGCCAGATCGAGGCGCGCGCCCTGGAGAAACTCCGCGCCGCCATCGGCCCGGAGGCAATCGAAGGCGTCACCTGAAAGCGCGGCCGCTGCGGGCGCCTCCGCCGAGTTTCCGCTTGTTCCTGCTCGTCCCTGCTTTCCCCAACAAGGCGCCAGTCTGAACGCCAGGCGCGTATCCACCGGGCCAACATTCAAGGCCTTCCAAGCACAAGTCTCGCCCAGCGCTCCGCTAGGTACGTAACGCACCTGGCCGACAATCACGGCTTTTCCGAAATCAAGATTCCCGGATCAGTTGAACAATACGCTTGCTTTAGGGACAATGTCTCAAGGGGATATTTATACTGTCGGGGGTGGAAAGAGGCATGCTGTTGGCTGAGCATCATCGCGATTTCCGGTTCGTGCTGTGCCTGTGCGCGATCGCGGCGATTCCCTTCCTGCCCGCGCTCAGCGGCGGCTTCACCAATTGGGACGACGATGTCAATGTCACGAACAATCCCTATGTCCACGCCGGCGTCCGCGACGGCCTGCTGCCGCTGCTGACCCGGTCTTATTGGTCCCTGTATATCCCGGTCACATACGCCCTGTTCTGGGCGGGCTATCACTTGTGGGGCAGCGCCGCGGCGGGATACCACCTCCTGAACCTGGCGTGCCACCTCGTCAGCGCCGTGCTGTTCTACCAGATCCTGAAATCCATCCTGAAGAGCCGCTGGGCGGCGCTGCTGGCCAGCGCCTGGTGGGCGCTGCAGCCGCTCCAGGTTGAGCCGGTCGCCTGGATCACCGGGCTGAAGGACGTGCTCAGCGGAATGCTCGCGCTGGCCTGCTGGCGCCTGTACATTGCATGGCGCGAGCAGCCGGCGGGCGTTTCCGCGGTCGCGCGGCGCCGGCTGCTGTTCTGCGCCTCGGGGCTGGCGTTCCTGCTGGCCTGCCTGGCCAAGCCGAGCGTGGTGCTGTTCCCGCTGGTGCTGGCGGGATACGACCTGCTGATCGGCGGCCGGAAGTGGCGCGAACTCGCCCCGCTGGCGCTGTTCCTGGCCGTAAGTATCCTGACCGTCGTCGTGACATTGAAAGTCCAACAGCCTGAGCAGGGCGGCGTGCAAATCCCCGGCGGCGCTGTGCCGCGGCTCCTGATCATGGCGGATTCCGCGGCGTTCTACCTGGAGAAGCTCTCCTGGCCCGCTTCGCTCTGCCCGGTCTATGCGCGCGGCATCGAGCACGGCCTGCGCATGCCGGAGGCGGCGATCCGCCTCGCGTGCCTGTGCGCGGCGGTCCTGATCGTCGCCTGGCTGGGGCGGCGCTGGTGGCTGGGCGCGATCGTCTTCGTGGCGGGCTGGGCGCCCGTTTCAGGGCTGGTGCCGTTCGGCTACCTGGCCGTTTCCTCGGTGGCTGACCGCTATGCCTATCTGCCCGCGCTGGGCGCGGCGCTGGCGGTGGGAGACTTGATCTCGCGTTTCGACCGCGGGAAGGAAGGCCCTGCGGAGTGGCCTGCCATGCTGGCGCGCGGGCTGGCATGCCTGTGGATCGTGGTCTTCGCCGCCCTCACCTGGTCGCAGACTGCCGTCTGGAACAACTCCGTAGCGGTTTGGGCATGGACCCTCGACTGCAATCCGCATCCCGGCGCGCGGGTGCTGGCGAATTACGGGAGTGCGCTGTACCACCGCAGCGAGGAGTTTTCCCGCGACGGGCGCAAGGAGGATGCGCGGCATACGCTCGAGGACGCCTCGCATGTCCTCGAGGGCTGCGTCAGCGAGTACCCGGACCACGCGCCGGGCCATTACAACCTGGCCCTGGTGCTCCAGGCGCAGGGCGATTACCAGGCCGCCCGGGCGGAGTGCATGACGGCGCTCGACGAGGACCCGACGCACCCCGACTACTGGGTGGCGCTCGGGGCGATGGACGCGGCGATGAAGGACTACGCCGGCTGCGTCGAGGCTTCGCAGCATGCGCTGAGCTTGGACCCGCGCGACGCGATGGCGGCGCTGAACCTGGGGCTCGCCGAGATGGAATTGAACCGGCCCGCCGAGGCGGCGAGGGCGCTGGCGATCGCGGTGGAGGCGGACCCGGAGGACTATGAGACGCGATTTCAGTTCGCCGTAGCGCTCGGGATGTCGGGCCGCGCGGACGAGGCGAACGCCGAGTTTTCCAAGGTCGCCGCCGGGCCCCCGGACAAAGTCAGCCGGCTGCTGCGGGCCTCCGCCGCGGCCAACCTCAACGGCCCGTCCAGGACCGACCGCTGACGGCGCGCGAGTGCTTCCTCGCGGAAATAGGCGTCCTATTTCCGCAAGGAAGCATGGCCGCGCTAAGCCCTGTCACGTCAGTGAGTTATGCGTTCCGTTGGACCGTGTTTAGTTGCGTAAATTGCTACGCCAATTTACGCAACTAAACACCAGGCGGTCAATCTCCGCGCTTCGATTTCCGCATCGCCCGAAGCACCTCTTCACGCGAGCGCAAGGCGCCGCGCTCGATCCGGCGCGCGACCGCATCTTCCAGCCAGCCTTCTTCGGAAGGCTTGTAGTCGCGCAACCCGCGCACGTAAGGGCAGCTTGCGGGGAAGACGCCGAACTGGATGCCCTGCTCCACGTCGAGGCAGCGCGGGTTGACCTGGAACCTGCGCTCGTACACGGTGCACAGGTTGGTCTGGACGTCGAGGTGCGGGCAGGGCGTTCGGCGCGTGAAGACGGAGCCGTCCACGATGAACTTCTCGTAGCAGCACCGCCCGCAGCGTCGGCAGAGCGCCTCGTGAGCCGCTGATGTGGGCATGGTTCAGGTTCTTGCCGCGGATGGCACGGAATACGGCGTCTCCGCCACTGATTACATGGAGAACGGAGTTTTTGGCACGGATTTCACGGATTTACACGGATTACCGAAGAAACGAAAATCAGGGCCGTTTCTATCCTTGAAGTCGTCGCCGGTAATCCGTGTAAATCCGTGCAATTCGTGGCGACTACGTCTTTGTTTTTTCCAGTTCGTCGCTGATCTTTTTGCGCCAGGCTTCCTGCTCGCCCGGGGCGTACTGGCCGGGGCGCCAGTGGAACGAGTAGCCGTCGTCGTTGTGCCGCGGGATGATGTGGATGTGGACGTGCGGGACCGACTGGCCGGAGCAGCGGCCGTTGGTCTGGAAGATGTTGAAGCCGTCGGCGCGCGCGGCGGCGACGGCGGCTCGGGCCAGGCGCGGCAGCGCGGCGGCGAGGTCGGCCGCCGCCTCGTCCGGCAGCTCCGTCAGGCGTTCGTAGTGCTTCTTCGGGATGAGCAGCACGTGTCCGGGCTGGACCGGGTTGATGTCCATGAAGGCGAGCTTGGACGCGTCTTCGTAGACCTTCGCCGCAGGGATTTCCCCCGCAGCGATCCTGCAGAAGATGCAGTCGGCCATGACACGCCTCCGAGAGGGACGCCGCTGTCACGACGAAGAGGGCGCCAGGAAACGCAGCGACTGAATCGCCTCGCGCACGATCTTGATGTCGCCCAGGTAGGGCGATCTGGCCACGGCCGTCTTGGCGGTCAGCTCGATCAGTTCCACGGTGATGAGGGACTTCGCCAGGCAGATCTGGACCGGATGTTCCGGCGGCGGAAGCGTCTCGCGCTCCGCCTTGCTGGTGCTGACGGAGACCACTTTCTCGGCGGGGACGGAGAGCGGCTTATCCGAGAAGTTCGTCTGGACGGCGAACGCGCCGTCGGCGAGCACGATGCTTTTCGCGTGCATGCGCTCGCCGCTCTGGTAGAAGACCGTCTCGAAGTTCGGGTCGGTCTCCTCGATCACCTTGCCCGGCGCCACCACGCCCTCGAGCACGGAGAAGGACTTGAGGTCGCTGTTGTCGCGGTAGGTGCTGAAGACGACGTACTTGCCCTGTTTGGGAGCGGTGGGGGCCTTCGTCTCGTTGACGATCTGGCCGTTGACCCAGAGCCTGACGTCGGAGGTGGCCGGATCGTACGCGAAGCGGACTTCCTGGGTCTCCGGGGGCTTCGCCGCAAGGCCGGTGACGATCGGGTTGTGCTGCGGGTCCGCGGCTTTCAACGCGACGATCGAATAGCCGTTCTGCGCGAGACCGAGGATGAGGGCGTTCCCTTCGACGCCGAAGCCGCTGCGCGCGCCGCCGCGGAGAGGCGCATCGCTGTCGCCCCGGCCGGGCTCGTCGGCGAAGAGGCTGAGGCTCCAGCTTTGGCCCATGCGGGCGAACTCGATGACGACGGTGACGGCGCTGCTCTGGTCGAGCGGCACCGTGGCGGTGAAGGGCGAGCTGCTGATGCGCAGCGCGCCGCCGGCGATCTGCCAGCCGCCGCGGTCAATCTGCAGCGGCCCCGGCTGGCCGGTGGTGAAATTGGTGCGCGCGAGGGCGTCCACGCTGCCCTGGAACCACATCTGCTTGATGCAGCGCTTGCTGATCTTGAGGAAGCCGGCCGAGGTGCTGTCGAAAGCGACGTCGTCCGGCGTCATGCCCTGGATCTTGCCGAAGAGGCGGTCGTCGTTCGTCAGGACGACCAGGTCGCGTCCGCTCTCGGCGCTGCCGACGGCAGGGAACTGGATGTCGCGGACCGCATCGGTGAAGATGCCGACTTCCTGGTCGAAGAAGGGGCCGGAGAACCGGACCACGCCGTTGGCGATGCTGTTGACCGACCCGGTCAGCCGGTCGCCGGCGCGCCCGAAGATCGTCGTGCCGAGCTGCGCGGCGGGGGCGGCATTGGGATCGAAGGAATCTTCCGAGCCGCGCGGCTTCGGGACGAAGATGCCCCCGCCGGGCGCGCCGGGAGCCTGCGCCGATGCGGGGCTGGCCGCGAAAAGCTGGCAGGCGGCGGCGACGGCCAGCGGTAGGACGAACCCGGCGATGGCATGACGTTGCACGCGGGTGACTCCCAATAATACGCTGTTTTGCGTCCGCCCCGGACGCTATCTCTGGTAAATCGGCAAGTAATAGTAATTCACTTCGAGCGCGAGCAGGTTGAAGGCCGTCGGCAGCGTCGGGCCGATCTGCTGATCAATCCAGGACTCGTCCGGCTGCTGGGCGTTCAGGATGACGGGAGTCTGGACGTCGTTCCACTTCTTCCAGTACTTCCCGCCGGCCTGGAGCATGGCCTGCGCGCAATAGTAGTTGCGGTAGGAGAAGTAGTTCAAGCCCCAGGGGTTGTTGGCGAGCCAGTCGGCGGTGACCTTGGCCTCCTCGGAATGGTACGCGCCGCTGAGGCACATGACGAGCAGGCCGATGCCGGAGCGCGCGTCGTTGGGGCCGTTGGGCGCCTGGTAACCGAACCCGCCGCCGGGGCAGTACATGGACTTGTAATACTGCACGCCGCGCTGCATGGTGTCGAGCGGCACCTCGATTCCGCCGCTGGCGGCCGCGCGCAGGGCCACCATCTGCGCGCCGGAGACGGTGGTGTCGGAATCCTCCTCGCCCACGTTGTATCGCCAGCCGCCCTGGCGGTTCTGGCTGGTGACGATCAGGCCGACGGCCTTCTTGAGCGCGGGGCCCAGCTTGGGGTCGTCAATCATGCCGTAAACTTCGGCGAGCGCCAGCGTCGCGAATCCGTGGTTGTACATCGGGCTGCCGTTCGGCCCGCAGAGCAGGCCGTTGGGCTCCTGGCGGCTGATGATGTATTCCACCGCGCGGCGCATGACCAGGCCGTACTTGCCTTCGTCGGGCGTTTCGCCGTGCGCCAGGAAGGCCAGCAGGTGCAGCCCGACGACGCCGCAGCCCTGTCCGTTGGGCGGCGGCCAGGAGCCGTCGGCGTTCTGCGTGCGGGCGAGGAACTCCAGCCCGCGGCTGACGGCCTTCTCGATATCGTCGGTCACGCGCAGGTCCATCTCCTGCGCGCAGGCGGCGCCGGCAAAGCAGAACAGGCCGAGGACGGCCACCCAGATGCGCGCCCTGCTCACGGTCGAGTCTCCTTGCGGACCTGGTCGAAGTAGGAATTGAGCAGCCCGCGGAATTCGGGCGGGAATTCCGACTCGAACCCCGCCGCGAGTTTGTCGTCGTATTTCTGCTGGGTCGAGGTCTGGTAGCTGGCCGTATCGAGCCGGGCCGGCTCGAGCGGGCCGTTGCTCCCGCCGTGGAATCCGCCGCCGTGGTTGGCCTGGGACAACGTGTGCATCGCCTGCATCGCCGACGACTCCTGCGAGGAGCGGCCGCTGTTCTTCTCCTCCTGCTCCTTAAGCACGGCCTCGAGGATCTGGATGGCCGCGCTCTGGTTCTTGCGCGTTTCGGCGCCGGCGTCGCCGGATTCGAGGGCGGTGTGGCTCAGGTCCATCTTGGCGCCGGCGAGCTCGAGGGTCTGGGCGACCCTGGACTGCTTCGCCTGGGCCTTGCGGGTGATCTTGGTGGTGTCGTAGCGGATGCGGCCCTGGTGGCGGGCGAGGGACATGACGCGCTCGGGGAACGCGGACGGCGCCTGCATGCGGGCGTGGTCGGCGGCGCTCGTGTCGGCGTGGAGAGTCTTCATCTGCCCGATGATCTTGGCCAGCTCCATCATCTCTTCCAGGGACATCTCCTCGTCATTCTTCTCCTGCTCCTCCATCTGCTGCTCGTCTTCCGCGAGGCTCTTGGAGGCCTCTTCGAGCAGCTCGAGGGCCTTCTTGCCGTGGTCGAGGCCCTGCGGGAGCGACGGCACCGGCAGGTCCTGCGCGGCGAGGCCCATCTCAGCGGAGGCCTGGTCGAGCTTGTCGGCGGTCTCGATCTTGAACAGGCCGAGTTCCTTGAAGAGATCGCGCATGGCGAGCGAATGCTCGCTGACATCCTGTCCGAGCATGCCCTCGCGCTCGCCGAGGCGGCCGCCGACGATCTTCACCTCCGGCGGCACGGGCGCGGCGGCGGGCGCGGACGCGGGCGCCGCGTTCTGCGCCACGACGAGCGGGGCGGCCGTCGCCTCGAACCGGACCGCTTGCGTCATGGCGACCGCCGTCAGGCTCGCCAGCCGGACCGTCGGCCGGCGGATGAATTGCGCCCGGGCCGGCCTGTTGACGGCCACGATCGAGGGCCGCGCGGGCTCGAGGTTCATCGCGCCGGAATCGGAGGGCTTGGGCGGCGGTTTCGCGACCGGCTCTTCCGGATCGGCGCCCTTGACGTCGCCGCCGATCAGCTTCTCGGTGCGGGCGTTGATCTCTTTCTGCCGCTTGATGAATTCCTGGAGTTCCTTCTCGGCCTGGCTCATGTCGTCGGAGGTGCGCAGCGTCTGCGCCACGTCCATGAGCGAATCGGCGATGGCCTGCTGCCGGGGCGTCTGGGCGAAGAGGTTGTTCTCCGAGATCTGCGAGGCGACCTCTTCGGAGTTTTCGGTCAGGCGATCATCCTGCATCATGCTGAGCGCGTCGGAGGCCTTTTCGGCCTCGCTCACGTTTTCCTGCGTCAGGTCCCCGAGGACCTTCTGGATATCCTTGTCGAGTGTGGTGATGCCGTTGGAGACCAGTTTCTGGAAGCCGGCGAGGCGCACGATCCGGTCGAGGTCGGCCTGCGACAGCTCGGTGGCGAGCCGGCCGCCGACTTCCGTCGCGGCCTTGCCGGTCAGGTTGCGGGCGTCCGCCTCGTCGCGCGAGAGCTGCTCCGCCTCGTCGGCGAGGATCTCCAGCAGCTTGCGGCGCTGGATGCGGCTGATCTCGGAGGAGAGTTTCTGCAGGTCCTCGGCGGCCTCTTTCTGCGCCTTCTGGGCGTCCTGCAGTTGCTGCTGCTGTCCCGAGTCGGGCTTGGCCGCCTTGCTCTGCGCGGCCTTGGCGAGGTTGTCGGAGGCCTGTTTCATGGGCTGGGACTCGGCTTTGTCCATGCCGGTTTCCGCCTTGCTCAGGTCGGCGAGCAGGCCGGCGGGCGTCAGCGGGTTATCGCTCAGGTCGGCGATCACCTCGCCCAGTTGGGTCTCGAGGCCTTTGACCTTGTCGCGGAGTTCCTCCTGGCGCTGCTGAGCGTCGGCGGCCTCCGGGGCTTTGTTGTCGTTGGCGGGCGCGTCCTTCAGTTCCGCAGTCTGTTTCGCCTCGGCGCCCTGCTTGCGGGAGGCCAGGTCCACCTTGTCGGCGATCTGCAGCAGCCGGTCCAGCATCATGTCCAGGTGATCGGCGTTGCTGATGATATTGATGCGATAGACCTCGGAGTAGCCGTTGCGGAACATCGCCTCGTCGGCGTAGTCGGAGGCCATCGCGCGGACCTCGACGTGGTCGCCGGGGACCGGGTTGAAGTCCGCGAGCAGCAGGGCGGCGCTGCCTTCGAGCCGCTGCTGGGTCGGCGCGCCGTCGGAGAGCGGGAGGGTCTTCCAGTCGTCGAGCGCGGCGTCCGTCGGGGCCTTGTCGTGCACCAGGCGGGTCTGGAGTTTCAGATCGCGGACGCCGTAATCGTCGGTGGCGGAGGCGGTGACCGGGACGCTGGCGCCGGGCAGTTGCGAAATGTCCGAGCCGGGCTTCGGGATGGTCACTTCCGGCTTCGTGTCGGGCACGACCTTGATCGAGATCGTTTCCGGCTCGCGGTTCGTCAGCCCGTAGCCGTCCTTGAGGGTGATCTTGTAGTCCACGTCCTCGGTCGGCGTCAGCCGGGGCGAGACGAACAGGGCGCCTTCGGGCTTCATGGGATAGGTCTGGTCGCCGGCGGTCAGCCACGCGCTGCAGACGAATTTCGGATCGTTGCCGCGGATCGCGGGCCGGACCTGGATGACCACCGTCGAAGGCTGCGGGACGCCGTCTCTTTCGGGACCGTTGACCACCGTCACGGGCCCGGCGACGCCCTCGACGGTCGTCTCGGGCCGCGCCGTGTAAGCCGGCGGGGTCACGAGGACGGATTTCCCGATGAGCACCGGCGACGGCAGCGTGCGGACGGCGTACCAGGGCGAGACGTTGTCGCCGGCCTTGACGCGATAGCGCAGGTCGTCGAGGAGCGGGGCGCTCTGCCAGGCGCCGACGTCGCCGACCACCCTGACCTCGGCGGCGAACGACGCGCCGGTCTGGCGGACTTCCACCGCCGCGCGCGTCACGGCGCGGCCGGAGGTCGTGAACCGGACCTGCATCGCGTCGCCCCTGCGGATCACCAGATCGCCCGGCTCGACGTTCAGCTTGGTGTAGGAGAAGAAGTCTTCTCGGTTCGGCTGGAGCAGGCGCCCGACGCTGTTGGAGACGGCCTCCGGCGCGAAGAGATAAGCCATCGCCATCGCCAGGGCGAGGACGCCGAAGAGCGCGGCGATGCGCGCGAGCTTGTCGAGCGGCACGGCCTGCCGCCAGCTCACGGTCTGGCTGCGCTGGTCAATCTGGTTGAGCGCAACGTCCACGAGGCCTTTGGAGACGCCGTAGGAATCCTGATCGCGGCTCAGCTCGACGCCGGTCACGAGGTCTTCGGCCATGTTGGGGAAGTTCCGGCCCAGGCGGGCGGCGGTGCGCTCGTCGCCCATGCGCTTCGACACGGGCGCCAGGACTCGGCGCACCAGCAGCGCTGCGGCCGCCAGCGCGATGGCCACCAGCAAGACCCATCGCAGGCCTCGCGGAGCGCCCAGGAGCAGCCGGTCCACCAGCACGCCCAGTCCCGCGCCGCCGAGGATCGCGCAGAACATCATCAGCAGGCCCATCGTCGCCTGCACCACGCGCCAGCGGAGCCGATAATGGTCGAGCAGATCGCGCAAGCGTTTCGGGATAGCAGCCATCGGTTCTCCTTGCGACTTCCGTTGCCGTCAATAAATTGCATTCGGCATTCGGCAATCGGAAATCGGCAATTGCGTTAAGCCAGTCCTGTGCGCTTTCTCAGGAACCATGCCGCCGACAGAACGAGGGCGAGGACGGCGTAGTAGATCCGGTTGCGGAAAGGCGCGTATTCCTCCGTCAGCATGCGATGCCCCGCCTTCGCCGTCAGGAGCGATTTCAACTCGCCCGTGTCGGCAATCGTATTATACTTCCCGCCGCTGGCGGCCGCAATGGTTTTCAGCGCGCTCACATCCTGGGCCAGGAACGATTTTTCGAGGTCCGGCCGCAGCACCTGGAGGATCGCCTTGGAGTCGAGCGGGTTCTGGCCGTACTTCGCCACGATCGGGTTGAACTTGAGTTGCCCTTCCTGCTGCGGGATGAACGTGCCCCGGTAAATTCCCCAGCCGCCGGGCGCCGCCGCCAGCGCCATGCGCTGCGGTTCGCCCTTCTCCGGCGTGATCAGGACCGAGACGTCGGCGTTCGTGAGCGGGTAGCCGTC
Source organism: Candidatus Brocadiia bacterium (assembly GCA_052139675.1). Lineage (GTDB taxonomy): Bacteria > Planctomycetota > Brocadiia > CAIUPP01 > CAIUPP01 > JBEKCB01. Next base: position 1,959 of record JBKQWE010000049.1, on the reverse strand, counting down.
GTTGTCGAGGCAGTAGGCCTCGACCTCGACCTTCTCGCCCACGTTGCATTCCACTCGGCTGAGGCTCAGCCGGCAGAGCCGGTCGCCCTCGTTGAAATGCTTGCGGATCAGCCAGCGGATGGCCTGCGCCCAGAATCGGTAGTGGTACTTGTCGCCGACGCTCTTGCGCCAGCGCCAGGTCTCTTCGACGCCGGAGAAGAGCGTCTTGCCCGCGCCGACGTACTGGATCGCGAGGATGGGCTGGTGGCCGGTGCCGGCGACCTGGTTGGCGTTCGCCAGGAGCATGGTGGCGCCGCGCGTGAGTCCGGCGACGTCGGCGGACCAGCCCATGGCGGGCAGGTTGTCCCAGATCCGGTCGTTCTCCGCGGCGTCGGGCGACAGGCGCGTAAGGAGGTGCGAGGCGCCTTCCTGGGTCAGTTCCAGCTTCACGGTGCGCTCGCCGGCGGCGGGCGTGCGCGTGAGCAGCACGGGCAGGATGTCCTCGAGCGGCGTGCCGACCAGGTTGCGGTAGTTCTGCCGCCGGCCGGCGATCAGCGCCAGCGAGCCGCCGCGGATGCGGACCATGTCGGCTAGTTCCTTGAGGAAGGCGTCGGGCAGCAGGTCGCGCGGCACGTCGCCCAGGAAAATCAGGTCGTAGTCGGCGAAGTCCTTCTTGTCGGTCGGCAGCTCGGCCAGGTAGCCGGGTCCGCGGATGGGGCCGACGCCGGGCCGGAGCAGGCAGATCGTGGGCGTCACGCCGGGATCGCGCTCGAGCACGCTGCGGATGAAGCGGAACTCCCAGCGCGGCTCGGCGTCAATCAGCAGCACGCGGATCTTGCGGTCCACGATCTCGACGGTCGTCTCGGCGTATTTTTTGCCGAGGTTGGGCAGGTCCTCGGTCGGGCGGACGCGGGCGATGAAGGTGCGTCGGCCGGCGGTGCGCGGCTCGTAAGACATCTCGACCTGCAGCGGCCGGGCGCCGGGGAGCGTCACCACCGGCTGCTCGGCCACGACGCGGCCGCCGTCGAGCAGCTCCAGGGTCAGGCGCATCGGCACCGCGCTGGTGGCCATGACGGTGGCCTGGAGGAAGAGCATGTCGCCGAGCAGCGATTCCTGCGGGCCGCGCAGCGAGAGGACCGAGGCATCGAGCGGCGGCTCCGGGTTGCCGAGGCCGATGGGATAGACCGGGATGTTGCGCAGGCCGAGCGCGCGCGCCGATTCGGCCGGGTCGCTGCCGGCGTTCCAGGCGCCGTCGGTGATCAGGACGATGGCGGCGGGCGTCCGCTGCCCCGCTTCGTCGCCGCCGGCGTTGATGAACTCGAGCACGTTGCCGATGGCCGTCTCCTGGCCTTCCTCGTCCACGCGGAAGGCCGTGGAGGCGCCTTCGAGCGGGAGTTTTTTCGCGCCGCCGGCGAAGCCCCAGAGCTGGACGTCGAAGGCGCGGCTCACGTCGGCGAGCCACGTCCCCGGCGCCAGGTTCAGCAGGGAGCGTTCGAGGTCCACGCGGGCGACTTCGCCGCCCTGCGCGCCGGGCGTCTGGACCTGCGCGCTGCGGATGTAGTCCGCCTCGGGCCCTTTGTAGCTGTCGGTCAGGCTCATGCTGCGGGAGTCGTCGGCGAGGATGTAGAGCATCGGCTTCTGCGGGTCGGGCCATTCGCGCACCAGGCGCGGGTTGAGCAGCAGCCCGATGGCCAGCAGCGTGCCGGCGATGGTCAGGACGATGACGGCGATGCGGGTGAACAGCTTGATGCGGGCGAGGTCGCGGACGGTCCAGACGATCACCGCCGCCAGGACCAGCAGCGCCAGCGCGCCCACGATCCAGGGCGAAACCGGCAGGTCGAAGATGATGTTCGTCTTACCCAAGCAGCGCCGCCTTATTACGTTTCCATCGTCTATCGTCCATGGTCTATCGTCGCTCTATCGCCGGCTTCCGCCGACGGCCGCCTCGGCGGGCTTCGCCGGCGTCGGCCGGTCAATCGC
>JBKQWE010000048.1:0-4873 GCA_052139675.1 Candidatus Brocadiia bacterium | reverse complement strand
CAGCATCGAAGCGGGCAAGACGCTCAAGCGCCTCGGCTACACCAACGTGAATGACTTCAAGGGCGGAAAGAAGGAGTGGCTGGACCGGAAGTACGTCGTCGAAGGTTATAAGGCTAAAGCGGCGTAGCAGTTCCGTGTGCGCCGGTCGGTGGTGCGGAGCGCCGCCCATCCGGCCGGCGTCGTCGTAAGAAAGTGGCTTGATTCGCCTGCCGAATCACGCTAATCTAGAACGAACCCGGCCATCGTGAGACCGAATCGGCATCGTTTCCGGTTTCGAGTTCCTTCACTTCCCGTCGAGGAGCACCATGTCCCCGCTTGAAATCATCATGCTCGTCTGTTTCGGCGCCGCGTGGCCCTTTTCCATCGTCAAGGCGTATCGTTCCCGCGAGAACGGCGGCAAGAGCCTGCTGTTCCTCATCGTGATCTTCATCGGCTACTTGGCGGGCACGGCGAACAAGCTCTGGTACAAGCCCGACGGAGTGGTCTACCTCTATATTCTGAACGGCATCATGGTCGCGGTGGACATCGGGATCCATTTCCGCAACCGCCAGTTCGCCGCGCAGCCCGACAAGGATTTTCTGGGCGAATAGCGCCTCGCACCCGGTTCGCCGAGAGGATAAGGAGCAACTCGTGGCTGACCTGCTGTACGTGGGAATCGTCATCGCGTTCTTCGCGGTCACCATCGCCGGCCTCAAGGCGCTCGACCGGATTTAGGGAGAGACCATGACCGCCATCCACGTCGTCTGCGGCGCCGTCGCGTTCGGCCTGCTCGTCTACCTCTTCGTGGCGCTGCTGAAGCCGGAGAAATTCTGATGACCGCCAACGCGTGGTTTCAGATCCTTCTCTACCTCGGCATACTGACCCTTCTCGCGATCCCGCTGGGCCTGTTCATGGCGAGCGTGTTCGAAGGCCGCGCCGCCCGCATGGCGAAAATCCTGCGCCCCGTCGAGCGCCTCCTGTACCGCCTCTGCGGCGTCCGTCCCGACGAGGAGATGAACTGGAAGCAGTACGCGGTGGCGATGCTGCTCTTCAATCTCTTCGGCTGCCTGCTCGTGTACGCGCTGCAGCGGATCCAGGTCTTCCTGCCGCTGAACCCGCAGAAGCTCGGCGCCGTGTCGCCCGATTCCGCGTTCAACACCGCCGTGAGCTTCGCCAGCAATACGAACTGGCAGGACTACGGCGGCGAATCCACGATGAGCTACCTGACGCAGATGCTGGCGCTCACCGTGCAGAATTTCGTCTCCGCCGCCACCGGCATCGCCGTCCTCATCGCGCTGATCCGCGGCATCGTGCGGAAGGAGACCGAGCACCTCGGCAATTTCTGGACCGACCTCACGCGCAGCACGCTCTACATCCTCGTCCCGTTATCCATCGTGCTGGCGCTGGCGCTGGTCTGGCAGGGCGTGCCGCAGACCTTCGGCCGGTCGCCGACCGTGCCGTTCCTCCAGCCGACGCAGGACGACAAGGGCAAACCGGTCGCCGAGCAGGCGCTGTCGGTCGGCCCGGTGGCCTCGCAGGTGGCCATCAAGCAACTGGGCACCAACGGCGGCGGCTTCTTCAACGCCAACTCCGCGCACCCGTTCGAGAACCCGACTCCGCTCTCCAACTTCCTGGAACTCCTGGCGATCCTCCTCATTCCGGCCGCGCTCTGCTTCACGTATGGAAAAATGGTCAAGGACATGCGCCAGGGTTTGGCCATCCTGGCGGCGATGATGGGCTTGTACCTCGTCTGCGTGATCGGCTGCGTCTGGGTCGAAGAGGGCGGCAACCCGATCCTGGCGAAGCTCGGCGTGGACCAGGCGCCGCGCGAGGTGTCCCTGGCGCTCACGGCGGCCGGCGCGAACAACGCGCAGTCCGGCGGGAACATGGAGGGCAAGGAGGTGCGTTTCGGCCCGGTCAATTCCGCCATCTGGGCCACGGCGACCACCGCGGCCTCGAACGGCTCGGTGAACTCGATGCACGACTCGTTCACCCCGCTCGGAGGCCTGGTCCCGATGTGGCTCATCAAGGTGGGCGAAGTCATCTTCGGCGGCGTCGGCTCGGGCCTGTACGGCATGCTGGCGTTCGTCATCGTCACGGTCTTCGTCGCCGGCCTGATGGTCGGCCGCACGCCGGAGTACCTCGGCAAGAAGATCGAGGCGAAGGAGATGAAAATGGCCTCGCTGGTGATCCTGATCGTCCCGCTGCTGGTCCTCATCGGATCGGCCGCCGCCGCCGTCTGCCCGGCCGGGACCGGCGGCCTGGGCAACCGCGGCCCGCACGGGCTCAGCGAAATCCTGTACGCCTACGCCTCCACCTCGAACAATAACGGCAGCGCGTTCGCGGGACTGAACGTCAACACGCCGTACTATAACCTGACGACCGGCCTGGCCATGCTGCTCGGGCGGTACTGGCTGGCGGTGCCGATCCTGGCCATCGCCGGCTCGCTGGCGCGGAAGAAAATCGTCCCCGCCGGCGCGGGCACGCTCTCCACGCACACGCCGCTCTTCGTGGCGATGCTCGCCGGAGTCGTCGGACTCGTCGGCGCGCTCTCCTTCATCCCGGCGCTGGCGCTGGGGCCCATCGCGGAATTTCTTCAGATGATCCGGCCATGAGCGACAGGAAAACCGGAACGCGGCCGCTCTTCGACCCGCCGATCGTGAAACGGGCCGTGCTCGATTCGTTCCGCAAGCTCCATCCCGCCCTGCAAATCCACAACCCGGTCATGTTCACCGTGTTCATCGGCAGCGTGGTGACGCTGGCGCTCTTCGTCCAGGCGGTGCTGGGCAAAGGCGAGGCGGCGCCCGGGTTCATCCTCGCGGTCTCCGCCTGGCTGTGGCTGACGGTGCTGTTCTCGAACTTCGCCGAGGCGATGGCCGAAGGCCGCGGCAAGGCGCAGGCCGACACGCTGCGCAAGGCGCGGCGCGACATCCTGACGCGGAGGCTGGCCGCGCCGAAGCGCGACGCCTTGTCGGTGCGCGTCGCCTCCGCCGACCTCCGCACCGGCGACTTCGTGCTCGTCGAGGCCGGCGAATTCATCCCCGGCGACGGCGAAGTGACCGAGGGCGTCGCCTCCGTGGACGAGAGCGCCATCACCGGCGAGAGCGCCCCGGTCATCCGCGAGAGCGGCGGCGACCGCAGCGCCGTCACCGGCGGAACCCGCGTCCTCTCCGACTGGCTGATCATCCGCGTCACCGCGAACCCGGGCGAGAGCTTCCTCGACCGCATGATCTCCATGGTCGAGGGCGCCAAGCGCCAGAAGACCCCGAACGAGATCGCGCTGAACATCCTCCTCGCGGCGCTGACGATCGTGTTCCTGGTCGTCTGCACCACGCTGCTGCCGTACTCCATCTACAGCGTCAAGGAAGCCGGAAAAGGCGTCGTGGTCAGCATCACGGTGCTCGTTGCGCTGTTCGTCTGCCTGGCGCCGACGACCATCGGCGCGCTGCTCTCGGCGATCGGCATCGCCGGGATGGACCGCCTGATCCAGGCGAACTGCATCGCGATGTCCGGCCGCGCGGTCGAGGCGGCCGGCGACGTGGACGTGCTGCTCCTCGACAAGACCGGCACCATCACGCTGGGCAACCGGCAGGCGACGGAGTTCATCCCGGCGCCGGGCGTCAACCTGCCGGAACTGGCCGACGCGGCGCAGTTCGCCTCGCTGGCCGACGAGACGCCCGAGGGTCGCAGCATCGTCGTGCTCGCCAAGGAGAAATATGGTCTCCGCGGCCGCGACATCCATCCGCTGGGCGCGACGTTCGTCCCGTTCACCGCGCAGACGCGCATGAGCGGCGTCAACCTCGAAGGCCGCCAGATCCGCAAGGGCGCCGCCGAGGCCATCGAGGCGCACGTCCGCAGCCTGGGAGGCGAATTCCCCGCCGGCGTCCAGGAGAAAGTCCGCGCGATTTCCCTCGAGGGCGGCACGCCGCTGGTGGTCTCGGAAGGCGCGCGGGTGCTCGGCGTCATCCGGCTCAAGGACGTCGTCAAGGGCGGCATCCGCGAGCGGTTCCTCGAGTTGCGCCGCATGGGGATCAAGACGGTGATGATCACCGGCGACAACCCGCTGACGGCGGCGGCCATCGCGGCGGAGGCCGGCGTGGACGATTTCCTGGCCGAGGCCACGCCCGAAGCGAAGCTGAAGTACATCCGCGAATCGCAGGCCGGCGGCCGCATGGTCGCCATGACCGGCGACGGCACCAACGACGCCCCCGCGCTCGCCCAGGCCGACGTCGCCGTGGCGATGAACACCGGCACGCAGGCGGCCAAGGAAGCCGGGAACATCGTGGACCTCGACTCGAACCCGACGAAGCTCATCGAGATCGTGAGCATCGGCAAGCAGTTGCTGATGACGCGCGGCTCGCTGACCACGTTCAGCATCGCCAACGACGTGGCGAAGTATTTCGCCATCATCCCGGCCGCCTTCGCGGCGACGTATCCCGCGCTCAACGCGCTGAACCTGATGCGCCTGGCCACGCCGCAGAGCGCCATCCTCTCGGCGGTGATCTTCAACGCGCTGATCATCGTCTTCCTCATCCCGCTGGCCCTGCGCGGCGTCAAGTACCGTCCCGTCGGCGCAGAGAAGGTCCTCCGGTTGAACCTGCTGATCTACGGCCTCGGCGGCCTGGCGCTGCCGTTCGTCGGCATCAAGGCGATTGACATGATCCTTGTTCTGATGCGGCTGGCTTGAAGAATGCGGCGCTGTTCATCGTAATCGTAATCGTAATCATAATCGTACTCGGCCTTTGTCCGGCGTTGAACGAAAACAGTGATTACGATTACGAGTAAGATTCACTACTGTCCGGTTAAACTTCCGGCAGTTTGACACAAAGCGTTAATCGTGAGCGAGTTGCGACAGAAATCAGTCGTTTTCGATTTCAGCATCGAGCACTCTTTC
>JBKQWE010000047.1:0-16690 GCA_052139675.1 Candidatus Brocadiia bacterium | reverse complement strand
GCGAGGCGCACATGAAACTGATCCGGCTGCCCCAGGAGCCGCGCCGAAGCCCCGTGATCTATCTGAAGCTCCGGTCCGGGCGATACCGTTCCTGGAAAACCTTCCTCGACCAGGCGTATTGGTCCGTGGAACTCAAGTGACGCCGGCTCGCGCGGCGCGCCCGATATTCTTTTTTCAGGCAGCATTGTTTCCATGTGCGGAATTTTCGGCTACGTCGGACCGCGCGCGAGCACCGGCTTGCTCCTCGAAAGCCTGAAGCGGCTCGAATATCGCGGATACGATTCCTGGGGCATGGCGATGGCCTGCGGCGACCGGCTTCAGGTTTTCCGCCAGGTCGGCCGCATCACCGGCGCCGAGCCGCCGAAGCTGGATGCCGGTCTTGATCCCTGCTGGGGCGGAATCGCCCATACGCGCTGGGCGACGCACGGCGCGCCGACCGTTGAGAACGCGCATCCGCATACGGACTGCGACGGCACGATCGCCATCGTGCATAACGGCATCATCGAGAACTATTCAGCCCTCCGCGCCGAGCTGGAATCCCACGGCCACAAGTTCCGAAGCCAGACCGATACCGAGGTCATCGCGCATCTCATCGAGGAGCTGTTCAAGGAGGAAAACGACTTCCAGGCCGCTTTCCTCGGCGCGCTGAAGCTGCTGGAAGGCACGTACGGAATCGCCGCGATCTCGCCGCGTCGGCCCGGCCTCATCCTGGCCGCGCGGCACGGCAGCCCGATGGTGCTGGGCCTCGGCAAGGATGAAATGATGGTCGCGAGCGATCCGTCGGCGCTCGTGGCGCACACGCGGCGCGTGGTCTACCTCGAAGACGGCGAAGCGGCCGCGCTGCGCGCCGACGGGTTCGAGACGCATGACCTCAACTCAACGCCCATCGCCAAGACGGTCCAGCAGATCGCCTTCGACCTGCCGGCCATCGAGCGCGGCGGCTACGCGCATTTCATGGTCAAGGAAATTTTCGAGCAGCCCGAGACCATCCACAATGCGTTCCGCGGCCGCATCGTGCACTCCGAAGGAACCGCGAAACTGGGCGGCGTGGACGAGAAACTGCTGCGGAAGGCGAAGCGCTGCCACATCCTCGCATGCGGCACCTCGTGGCATGCAGGCCTGGTCGGAAAATACCTGCTGGAGAACCTCGCCCGCATCCCGACGGAGGTCAGCTACGCAGCGGAGTTCCGCTACGCCAATCCGATGGTAGAGCCGGGCACGATGGTGATCGCCATCAGCCAGTCCGGCGAGACGGCCGACACGCTCGCCGGCGTCCGCGAGGCCATGCTGCGCGGCGCCTCGGCGATCGGCATCTGCAACGTCGTCGGTTCCACGATCGCCCGCTTGTGCGGCCAGGGAATTTACATCCACGCCGGCCCGGAGATTGGAGTCGCCTCCACCAAGGCGTTTACCGGTCAAATCACCGTGCTGGCGCTGCTGGCGATTCACATGGGCCGCCTGCGCGGCATGTCGCTGGCGGAGGGAATCCAATTGCTGGATGCCATCGAGAGGCTGCCCGAGCAGACCCGCGCCGCGCTGGCGTGCGACGGGCAGATTCGCGAAATCGCCGAGGAGTATGCCGACTGCCCGAACTTCCTCTACGTCGGCCGCCTCTATGAATATCCCGTGGCGCTCGAAGGCGCGCTGAAGCTCAAAGAGATCTCCTACGTCCATGCCGAAGGCATCCCGGCCGCCGAGCTCAAGCATGGCCCGATTGCGCTGGTGGACCGGCGGATGCCGACGGTCGTCCTCGCAGCGCAGTCCGCGGTCCTCTCGAAGATGATGAGCAACGTGCAGGAAATCCGCGCGCGCAGCGGGCGCATCATCGCCATCGCGCGGGAAGGCGACGCCGAGTTGCCGCAACTGGCCGAGCGCACGCTCTTCGTGCCCTCGACGCTCGACCCGCTTGTTCCGATCCTGGCGGTGATCCCGTTGCAATTGCTGGCCTATCACATCGCCGTCCGAAGGGGCTGCGACGTGGATCGCCCCCGGAACCTGGCGAAGAGCGTCACGGTGGAGTGAACCGAACATGGCTGGAAACCTGATCCTTTTCGAAGACCATTTTCTCGACGATATGCGGCCGATCACGCTGACCCGCCCTGCTTTTGCGGTCACGTGCGCGGCCTGGAACCTGCACGAAGTCGCCCGGCTCGCCTCGGACCGCATCGGGTATATCGTGCGCAATTACCTCCAGAAGACCGCGGCGCGTTCCTTCAAGCCGGCGCCGCCGGGCGACGGCCCCACTCTGTTCCTCAACGCCTCGGTCCTCCCGGACGTCCGATATGCAGAGCCGTTGAGCCGGATGCTCTCGGAAGCGCAGCCGTTCCTCTGCGCCGTCGGCCAGCGCGTCGCCGCGGCGCTCGTCTCCCCTGCCGTAAAAGTACCGACGGCCCTCACCGCGGACAGCGTGACGCCCTGGCTCCTGGGCCTCAGCCTGCCGCTGCGCAAGCCGTCGCCGTTTCAAACCCTGGACTACACGTTCCACCTGGTCAAATACCTCGCCGGACTCTTTCCGGCGAACCTCGAGCGGCGGATATCCGCCGGCCGGTTCCGCGCGGTCCAGCCGGGCGTCTTCGCCGGCGAAGGCGTCACCATCCCGCCGACGGCCGTCTTCCATTCCGACGAAGGCCCGATTGTCCTTGACGACGGCGTACAGGTGATGGACTTCGTCTGCTTCCGCGGTCCGCTCTACGTCGCTCCCGGCTCCCGGATCATCGAGCGCGCCTCCGTCAAGGAGTTCGTCTCCATCGGGCACACCTGCAAGATCGGCGGCGAAGTCGAAGCGTCCGTCATCGAGCCGTACACGAACAAGCAACACCACGGGTTTCTCGGCCACAGCTATGTCGGGTCGTGGGTGAACCTCGGCGCGGGCACCAGCAACAGCGACCTGAAGAACACCTACGGCGAAGTCCGCATCGAACACCGTGGCCGCCGCCTGGACACCGGCATGCAATTCCTGGGCTGCGTCATCGGCGACTACAGCAAGAGCGCCATCAACACGAGTATCTTCACCGGCAAGGTCATCGGCGCATCGAGCATGCTCTACGGCTACGTCGGACAGAACGTCCCGAGCTTCTGCAACTACGCGAAGTCCTTCGGCCAGGTCACCGAAGTCCCGCTCGAACAGGCCATCGTCACCCAGAAGCGCATGTTCGCGCGGCGCAAGGTCGAGCAGACCGAGGACGACATCGCCCTGCTCACCGCCATTCACGGGCTCACGCGCGAAGAGCGGATGATCTCCTCCGACATGCCGGTGCTTTGACCGGCTTCCGATCGGCCGCTCGGGCAGGACTTGCGCTCGGCGGGTCGTATCGTTATCCTGATCTCGACTCTGTGCGCCTTCTTCGGGCGCGGCGCGCAACACGCTTCCGCCGGCCAATCCGGGCGCATTCCAGCATACAGAGGGCAGATAACCCTGTTTCAGATTGCTGACTGAAGATTGCCGAATGCCAGAGGTGTGCGATAATGAAAGTCGCTAAGTTCGGCGGAACCTCTCTCGCCGACGCCAAACAGTTCCGGAAAGTCCGCGAACTCATCGTCTCCGATCCGCAGCGCCGGATCATCGTCGTCTCCGCGCCCGGCAAGCGTTCCCGGGAGGACGTTAAAATCACCGATCTGCTGATCCAATGCGCGTGTCTCAAGCTCAGCGGCCGCGACGCCGGCGGCGAAGTCTCGCGCGTGATCGCTCGGTACCAGGCCATCGCCGAGGAACTCGAACTGCCGCCCGAAGTGGCCAAGGCGTTCCGCATGGATCTCTGCTTCCGGCTGGAACGCGACATGGCGCACCGGAAACGGTTCGAGGACGCGGTCAAAGCCGCCGGCGAGGCGTATTGCGCGCAGCTCATGACCGCCTTCCTGCGTCACACCGGCTTGGACGCGGAATACGTCTCTCCCGAAGAAGCGGGACTGATCGTCTCCGAGGAATACGGCTCCGCCCAGGTCCTCGAGGAATCCTATTCCCGGCTCGCGCTGCTCCGGGATTCCAAGCGGATCATCGTCTTCCCCGGTTTCTTCGGGCACTCGCGCGACGGCCACATCGTGACCTTCACGCGCGGCGGTTCGGACCTCACCGGCGCCATCCTCGCCGCCGCCGTCCAGGCCGAGGCGTACGAGAACTTCACCGACGTGAACGGCGTCGCCGCGGCTGACCCGCGGATCGTCAAGAACCCCGTCTCCATCGAGAAGCTCACCTACCAGGAACTGCGTGAACTCTCCTACGGCGGGTTCTCCGTTTTCCACGACGAGGCCATGCTGCCCGTCCTCGAGGCGGCCATCCCGATCCACATCCTCAACACGAACCGCCCCGAGCATCCCGGGACCTGGGTCAGCCTCTCCGCGGAAGGCGAAGCCGGCCACGTCACCGGCGTCGCCTGCGACGGCGGGTTCTGCGCGATTGACGTGGCCAAGTACCTGATGAATCGCGAGAAGGGATTCGGGCGAAAACTCCTCCAGATCCTTGAGGAGGAAGACCTCTCGTTCGATCACGCCCCGTCGGGAGTGGACAGCATCACCATCGTGCTGCGGCAGAGCCAGTTGAGCGAGCGCACCGTGGCGCGGATTGAGGAGCGTGTTCGGCGGGAACTCGGCGCGGATGCGATCTCGGTCGAGTACAACCTCTCGCTTCTCAGCATCGTCGGCATCGGCATGCGGAAAACCGTGGGCATCGCCAGCCGCGTCACCGGCGCGCTGGCGCGGGCCGGCATCAACATCGAAATGCTCATCCAGGGCCCCTCCGAGATCAGCATGATCATCGGAATCAAGGAGAACGACGCGCCCCGCGCCATCAATGCCGTCTACGACGAATTCTTCAGGTCCGGGAGCAGCGCGTGACCTGGAGACGCGTCCGTGTTTCAGCGTTCATCAATGCCCATTTTCGCGCCAGTAGCTCAGCAGGATAGAGCAGCGGATTTCTAATCCGCCGGTCGGGGGTTCGACTCCTCCCTGGCGCGCCAAGCTGAAACAGCCTGGAAGCCCTGTGTTTCCGGGCTGTTTGTGGTTATACCCTCCGCCGCTGCCGTCAGTCTGACTCTACAGCGTGCATAGCCCGGCCCCGAAAGCATGGCTGGCAGCTCCATCGTGCGCATTCCATCCGTGAAACGGTCTGCACGTATTCTGTCCTCTCCAGGGGCGACAGCGCTGATCGTGCCGCTCCTCAGGCACGTCATATAGGGCTGCCGCGCGGGTGCAGTTGAACCGTTGCACCGCCATCCACATAGATCGTCTGCCCGACGATGTATTCGGCCTGCGCGCTGGCCAGGAAGGCTACGCACGCTGCAATTTCCGCCGGAACTCCCCTCCGCCTCAAGGGTACATGGGCGTGTGCGAGGTGGCTCGAAGGGATCTCTTTCTTGAAGACCGCGCCGCTCGTCGAGATCGCCCCGGGCGCGACGGCGTTTACCCGTATGCCCTGTTCCGCCAGCTCGATGGCCGCAGCGCGCATGAAACCGTCCAAGCCCGATTTACTGGTGTCGTAAGGGACCATATCGTAATGCGGGCGTAACCCGCCGATGGTGGATATGAAGATAATGCTCCCGGACTTGCGCGGGATCATCGTCTCGCACGCCTTCTTCGTCAGAAGAAAGGCGCTGTCGAGGTTGGTCGCCATGAACGCCCGCCACAAGTCCAGGTTGAGCGTCTGCAGTGGGCCGCCACCCTTTTTGGCGGCATTGTGGACAAGCAGGTCGAGCGATTTGCACACAACGTAGAGTTGTTTGAACAGGCGCTCGATTTGCTCCGGTTGCGACAGGTCTGCGACGAAGGGCACGGCCTCGCCTCCTTCGGCGCGCACCAACTCGGCGGTTTCTTGAATGGTCTTCTCGGTCCGGCCGCACAGGAACACGCGCATCCCTTCGGCGCCCAGACGCAGGCAAATGCCACGTCCGATGCCGCTGCCGCCGCCCGTCACGAGCGCGCTCTTGCCTTTGAGGTCGGGGTAGCAGGGAGCCTGCGGGGGGCGAATGACGTCGGACAAGTGTGCCCTCTCCTACGGAAAACCGGAAATCGAGATGCCGGCCTCGCTCCAGTATCACACTGGGAACCGCGAGCCGGCCTCGCAAAAACCTCTCAGCTGCTTGTCGCATTAAACAATTCACAATGCGCCAAGTCAACCGGGCCAGCGGCATCCGGAACCACCGTTACGGTCGTTGTGCTGCCCTATTGCGGCTCTTAGCGGGTAAGTGTAAGATTTGTCGCAGCACTCGTGGTAGACACCGAGGGAAAGCAGTAAGCGGTGGCCATCTCTATTCATCAGCCAGAACAGCCGGGCCTGCCGGAGCCGGAAGGAAACGCTGTATCCTTGCGCGCCGGCTCTGACGGTCGAGCGGCGTATCAGGTCTCCGGCGTGCCCATCCACATGGCGGTTTTCACCGACCGGTCCCCTGTCGTGCATCCATATTTGGATTTGTTGTTCGGGGCTCGGAAGTGGGGCCGGCTTCAAGTCGAAGAGTGGCCCGGCGTTCGACCGCTATGGCTTTTGCGCCGAGCCAAGAAGGATGATATTCTTCACTTGGGCTGGCCGAGCTACCACTACGGAGGCGCCTCGCGCTGGCGTTTTCTGAAGGGCCTCGCGCGCTATTCCTTGTTCCTGCTGCTGGTTCGCCTGCGCCGAACAAAGATAGTGTGGATGGCGCATAACCTGTATCCCCACGATATGAAGTACCGGCGCCTGGAATGGCTGGGGCGTGTGGTCACCCTCGCTTTCGCAAATGCAGTCATAGCGCACGACCAACGAATGCTGGATGCCGTAAAACATGAATTCTGTTTGCGACGCCCCGGCTATGTGGTTCCGCATATGAGCTACGTGGGCGTGTATCGGGATACCATCAGGAAGGAAGAAGCGCGTTTACGCCTGGGCATTCCTTCCGGGGCATTCGTTTTTCTGGTCTTCGGGCTTATTCGTCCGTACAAAGGAATTGACGCTGTGATCGCCGCCTTTCGGCGGAGCAGGAGACCCTCTGACCGACTCATCGTCGCTGGTTGGCCCTTCGACGGAGAGTATGCTCGGAAAATTCAGCAACTGATCGCCGCTGACCCGCAAATAATATGTGACTTTCGCAAGATTCCTGAAGAGGACCTGGCAACTCTCATGAAAGCGAGCGACGTGGTCGTCTCAGCCGGGAGAGGTCAATACACATCAGGCGCAACAATGATCGCGCTCTCATTTGGCCGGCCGGTGATTGCGTCACGCAACTGCGCTCCCGCCTCTGTCCGTGACGGCTTTGCAGCGACCCTCTACGATCCTGCGGACGCCGAAGCGCTCCCCCGGGCAATGGCGGAGGCCCCTGCCAGGTTCAACGAGGACCGCAGCGTTGAAATCGCGCATTGCATGACTGAAGTTTCTCCTGACAAGGTTGCCCGACGCTTTGTGGAAGTGCTGCGAAAGATATGCGCCGGCCAAGGCGTCAGAAAGCCCTGGGACGCACACCGTCGGAAACGGCGAACGGACCGGACCAGCGCAAGCGCTCTATAAGCGAATGCTGAATGAACAGATATTCCGGGGACGGGAACCTTACCCGGTCGCGCAGGGTGCGCGGCCCGATGCCGCTCAGAACTTGCGCGGCGCTATTCGCTTCAAACTCTTGGCGATGGCGCAATACGGAACCTGCCACGGGTGATCCGCCTGCCAGAAGTGCTGCAGCGCGCGGGGCAGCGTGAGGAAGTTGACGGCCACACCGCCCCGGCCAAGAGGGCGGCCGTAGGCCAGGTGTCGAAGGCACGCCTCAGGCAGGAAGCCCAGCCTGCCCGGCCGGCGAATGCGGACGCGGTATTCCATGCGATCGACGGGCCGCACCGGAAGCGATGCCAACTCCTGCATGGTTTCTGCCGGCAGGGGCGCGTTGAGACGGTCCCGCAGGTATTGCAGAGTTTCGCGCAGCGGCAGGACGATGCGCCGCTCGCGGGCCTGCGCGACGAGGCGATGCCAGTCGAGCGCAGGCGATGTGCGCAGGATGATCATCGCATCGGCCACCCAGCGGATCGGCACGACCGCGTTCCACCGGGCCCCGTGAACGCAGACGTGCAACAACTGGTCTGCCGGGCAGAGGGCCCGCGTTTGCACGCCGTGAAGGTCGAGCGGGGCCGACGCCTTCCAGAAGTCGTCGTCGGCCCGCGGGTAGCAGCACTCGGTCAACACATGCCAGTGCAAGTCGCACTCGCGGCCTGCGGCATCAGCGAAAGAGACGGAGTGGACCGTTCCGAAGAAGCTCGCACGTCCGCCTTGGGGCAGCGCCCGCTGCGACTTCCAGCCCAACCGCTCCAGCAGCGCAATGGCCGCGGGCGCTGCTTCGGGGCGGACGAGGACATCCAGGTCCTGCATCGGGCGCAGGCCATGATCACGGTAATGGAGCAGTGTCACCGCCGCACCTTTGAGAACCATCGTGCCGATGAGCTCCTTGTGCAAGGCGTTGAGCAGCAATGCGAACCGCCCGAGCAGGTCCTGATTCCTGCACCACGCCATGCGATGAATGCCCTTCAGCTTGTTCATCAGCGGGTCGCTGGCGCCTTGGGCCTTCAGATTGTGGTAGAGCAACGGCAGCAGGCGAAAAGAACCCGGATCAAGATGATCCAGATCGGCGCAAGCACGCCACTGACTCCATGCAGCGGAGGCCTCGGCTCCGGAAAGCAAGGCAGCGCGCAGGAGCAACTCCTGCGTCGGCGTGGGCCGGAAATCGCCCGCCAAGGTGAGAGGACTCGCCATTTCTTCGCTTCCCCGAATGGCCGCTACGCGTTGCCGCGAGGCCCATATCCGAACATCGTAAACATCTCCCGGTCCTGCGCCGAAGCAGGACGCCCAAATTCAGATGCCAACAAAGGCGTCAGTTCGCCCCGGCGCTCTCCTCCGGCTCTTCCATTGGGCGCCAGACCCCATACGCCGATGACCTTTTCCGGGCGGGACAGCCTCGTGCGACGGGCGGCCAGGACGGACAATATCAGGTTGCCCCCTTCCGCCGGCGATCAAGGGCGCTCTTGACGATATGGACGTAGTCGGAATGAGCGGCACGCTCGCGGAGAACGGTGTTCCCACCGTGTATGCGGCGCCGCAGGACCACGTCGGGCAGGATCGCCTCGCGCAGGCCCTTGTCGCGCGCCCGCGCGTACCACTCGACGAATTCCCCCACGCGCCGCTGGGTGGGAAAGAGTCCGGCGCGCATGAAGGACTCCCGGCGGATGAGCATCGCACCGGCGTGGCGCGCGGGCATGACTCCTCCGACGTTGCCCCATTTCGCCTTCTCAACGGCGCTCAGCTCCGGACTGCAGAACTGCTCCATGTGCCCGAACGCCATGTCGAGCGTCGGGTCCTTTTCAAAGGCCGCCATCTGTCGGCTGAGCCTTTCGGGGAACCACAGATCATCGGCATCGAGAAAGGCCAGGAACGCCCCTTTGGCCAGTTCGATACCACGGTTACGCGCCGCGCCCGGACCGGCATTCGGCTGGGAATAGACCGCCGCCTGGGGCGCGGCGCGGCGCGCGGCCTGAACGCTGTCGTCGGTCGAGCCGTCGTCAATGACGATAATCTCCTTCCGCGTCCAGGTTTGATCCAGGATGCTCTGCAGGGCCGCGGCGATATACTTCCCGTAGTTCCACACGGGGACGATGCAACTGACCAGGTTGCGGTTGGCCTCGTCGCAATCGGCGAAACGAGGCACGGGACAAACCTGGCCTCCTCCCACCGCGCGGCGGCGATCGAGCGACGCCTTGAGCACTTTGAGGAGGTTGAAGTCTCCTGCCGGCTCGGTGCGGGTCATGTTCTTCCCGTGCAGTCGGTAGAGGAGTGTGACCTGGCTCAGAATCGTGATGCGCACAGCGAGCTCCCGCGCGCGGAGGAACCAGTCGTGGTCCTCGCTGAAGCGCAGGGCGGGGTTGAAGAGTCCGACCCTGTCGAACACCGTCCGCCGATACAAGCCGCTGCCGAGGTGAACATTGACGAGGGTGTCATCCGGGCCTTCATATCGGAGGTCGGCCTTCTCCACACCGGGTTCGTGATGGTACTGAACCCGGCCCAGCACCACCTCCAGCGAGGGATCGGCCTCCAGCCGCGCGCCTTGCACGTTCAGTTTGTCCTCAGGCCAGAGATCGTCGGCATCGAGGAACGCGATCCACTCCCCGCGCGCCTCGCCCAAACCGCGGTTGCGCGCCGCTGCCGGGCCGGCATTGGCCTGCCGGACATAGCGGACGCCCTCGCCGAGCGATGGGATCATTTCTGCGGTGTTGTCGGTCGAGCCATCGTCCACGACGACGATCTCGATGGGGCTGTATCCCTGAGCGCGGACGCTGGCGACTGCCTCGCGCAGGAATTGCGCCGCGTTGTAAGACGGAATAATGACGCTGACCAACGGCTTGCCTGCGCTCATGACGGCCCGCCTTCGAGAAGTCTCCGGATGACCTGCGGTATCTGCTCCAAGTCGGTGCCGGCATCAAGGATATATCCCGGGACGCTCCTGGAAAAGAGGGAGATCTTCCGGAAGGCGTCATGGCTGGCGCCGGGAAGATGGAAGATCGTAGTCGGCGCGAGGGCTTCGAGACAGGCGATAGGCGTAGCGCGCCGAAGCGTCGTGTCGCGGCAGCCGGTGACGTGCGGGAGCAGGAGGGCGCGAACGGGGAAGCCGAGCGCCAACTGCGCCGGGCAGGCGTCCTTCAGGAAGATCATCGCCTTCTCTTTCTCAAGGCCGTCGGGATTGCTCACGAACCGCCGCAGATGCGGGAAGCGGCGCAGGTTGTCCGGCGCGAGCTTGGCCGTGCCGTACAGGCTATGGACCAGTGGCTCCGGCTCAACACGAGTGAGGACGTAGTCGTCCCCGGCGTACATCATCCCGGCATCAAGGCAGGCAAGCGTAGTCGTGGTCTTCCCCGAACCGCTTTTGCCGGCGATCAGAGCCCCGCCCGACGGACCGCCGACCGCGCCGGCGTGCATCAACTGCAGCGCCCTGCCCTGCGTCCACCAGTGCAGGATGGTGCGCATGGGGAAACTGCGTTCCCAGTACGGTATCTGACCGGGTCTGGCGACCCAGTAGAGCGCGGTATGCCTGTGCGCGTCAAACATGTGGAGCGCGTTGACGCCGTGCTGATAGACGGTGCGGAAACGCTCGGTGTTGTAGCCGATGATCTCCCCGCGCCGGCCGTAGGCGGTAGTCGGCCACGGCGGGGCCGGCATGCGTGTGCCCGTCGAGGCGCTGTCCCAGAAACAGACCGTCAGTGCCGGCGCATCCGCAGGGCCAACAGCCAAATGCTCCAGCGCCGGCGCGATCAGCGGCTGCAGCGCAGGACCGGCGAAACGCAACCTCACGGTCTCGCCGCCCATGATGAACCAGCGCTCCGACGATCCCGCCCGCGCGCCCGCTTGCTCGAACGTGTCACAAAGCGTCTGGAAGAATGCTTCGGGGCCGGCGTTCGCTGCCGGAGCGGACAAGGGTGGTTCCGCGCAAAGGCCGGACATCGGTCAGTTCCCGGGCGGCGGCAGCTGGTGGGGCCAGCCGTTTTCGTCCACCTCGTGAATGGGGTCCAGCAGGAGCAGATCGGCCATGTCGCTGAACTTCTGGAGGACGGGTGGATCAAAGGGGGGCCTCTGCGCGGCGGGCGCAGCGGCGGGCGCCGCAGGGGCAGGCGCCGCCTCTTCATCCGGCACGATGAGGCCTTCCTGGTGCAATTCTTTGACGAAGCGGAGGAGTTCCTCCTCGACTTGGGCGCCGTCGCAGGCATAGTCGCGGCGCACGTCCTGCGCGATTTCCTGCGCCGTGGCGCCCCGCTCAATGCCGGCCCACACATGCCCCGCCATCCGGTTCAGGCTGTAGTAGTTCCCGCTGTCCATGTTGATGAGGACTACCTCGTCGTCGTAGGTCTCGTAGATGACCTTGGGAGTATTCGGCCTGTACCGAGGGTTTCCGTCAGGCATGCGGCTCCGCTCAATTTAAGTTCAGTAACTCGAGATTTCCCGGATGACCGACGATTCGCGACCAGCGCAAACCTGCTTGAGGGTATTCTACACCTTCCAGACACGCAAGAACAGGGGATATTCTGATGCTTCTGTGAAAACAAGGCACGCCTGGGAAACTGCCGCTCTCTCACCGCTTCCGCCGTCTTACGGAAAGTACCTGTCAATGTCTATGGAGATCTTGTTCAGGTGCATCGTCACAGCGATGAGTGACCAGATGAAACACGCCGCGAACTCTCCGAAAATCAGCCCGATGAACGCCGGCCGCAGCCTGGCGAACATGTGCCGCCCGCCGTATCTCACCGCCAGTTTCTTGCAGCACCAGCCGAGAAAGAACGAGAACCAAAGCTGCGCGATCAAGGGGTTGGCCAGCATGACCAGGCCGATCGGGTGCAGCCACCAGAAAAATTTGCGGCGCATGCCGATGCTCAACAGGACCCAGCCGGAGCCGATGAGATAGAAAATCCAGTTGTGCTGCCCGGAACCGGTCGCGCCGCCGCTGACGAATAGCTGGGTGTTGTCGAACAGGCTCTGCGGCCCGACGGTGAAGAACCAGTCGTCGGCTCGGTTCGCGCCCACGCGGTACGCAATGTACAAAATGACGACGAACGATACCACGACCGTCGCCAGGACCGCTGCGATCACGATGGCGTGGAACCACCGCCGCGCGGCGCGCGTTTCATCCTGCATTTTGAAGCTGTTCATCACCGCGGGCGCCATGAACGTCTTGATGTCCAGGAACAGCACCGAAAAAATCGGCATGAGCGGCGCCAGGACGGCCTTCGGCACCGCTTCCGTCGCACCGAACGATTTGATCAAGTGGAACGGGCCCGTATGGATGTGGAACCAGTAGATGCCGCCCTCCGCGACGACGCGCATCAGCCCTACCGTGACCAGCACAATCACCGCCATGAAGCCCGCACCCCAATACCACGGCACCTTGCACCACGCCAGCCAGCCGATGGCCACCGCGCTCGATGCCGCGAAGAGCAAACCGCCCCAGCCCATGCTGGCCGGCAGTTTGACGGCCCAGTCAATAGCATTTAGCTTCCGACCCTGCGCCGCGGCTGCCTGCCGAAGAGCGCCCGCGCGGTCGGCCACCATCTTGACGAGCGCCGCTGCGGAGTACGCCAACAGTCCGCCCGCCCCCAGGCTTGAGACGAAGTGGTTCTCGTAAAGCCAGTTACTCTGGAAAGACTCCATCGTCGCGCCGGCGGCGGTCCAGAAAGCTAACAGGAACATGCCCATGCCGAGCAGGTAATAGATCCAGATGCTCGCGGAGATCTCCAGCGGTATGAGAAAGCCGATCCCGATGGCCGTGAACATGATCAGGAAGCGCAGGCCGAACTCCGTCTCGTCCGCGATGCCCTTGAAGACGGAGTTGGCCAGCATTTGCCTGAGCTGGTCCTGCTTGATGCCGAGAGTCAGCGGGTTCAAACCGCGGACCAGCCCCGCCTGGCAGATGCCGTTGTAGCTCAGGAGGAGAAAGACCAGCAGGAAACCGATCCAGAACAGGCCGCTGCGCAATGTGGAGGAAACGGTGCCGGCGGCGGCGCCTTCGTCGTGTATCAGGTCCTCGGGAAGCCGGGCGAGGGGAAATATCAGCTTCTCGCGCCGCGCCCACGAGTCGTACAGCAGCATCGCCAACCCGTAAAATACGCCATAGACCGCGAAGACAAAAATCATCCAGAGCGCCAGCGGCTTGATCCACAGCGACCAGGGGATTTTTCCCCACAGCCCTTCCGCCGACGGGAAGCCTTCGCGGTACTCCTTGATGCGCGCCATATCGGTAATGTAGAGGGCCCGGTTGAGATGCGGGACCACATCTTTATTCCAGCCGCTCTGCGGCGTGGCGTATTCGGAGTTGAACGGTGTGGCGATCAGCGGCACCAACTGGTCCACCAGGCCGTAGGAACTGATGCCGGCCGAGACGCAGAGCGCCGCAAAGAGCGTCATGATTTCGCCGCGGTTGAAGGGCTCCATCACGCCCGTCAGCCGGAGCAGCGGGTTCAGGACGAGCGACAACAGGATCAGGAAAACGAAGGCGATGATCGAGATCTGGGTGGCGATGAGGGAGATTTCCGTCGCGCCGTTCTCAAAGCGGAGATTGAGTGCGGCCTGGGCTGCGGACAGGAGGATCGCGAACGGCAGCACGATCCACCAGCGGATGCGCAGCGTCGGATGCTCCAACTGCTGCATCTCATCGAGCTGCGCCGCGTCAATCCGTCTGTAAGGCGGCGTCTCTGCCATGCCGCTCAACAGCACGGGCGGCCCTGGGGCCGCCCGTGGTCGTGCCTCCGCGTTTCATTCTACGGCAAAGCCCCTGCTCACCGCGCGAACTTCGACTGGAGCATGAGATAGTACGGCACCTCGCCCATCCCGCCCCAGCTATCCGGCTGCTCGGTTGTCTCGAAGTGCTTCTGGATCTCAACGTCAAAGGGCGCCAGCCCGGACCACATCCGCAGGACCTGCACCTTCGTGTTCTTTTCAGTATTGACCGTCACAGTGGCCTGCGCGTCTTTGGGACGGACGACAATCCTGCCCTTGTTCGTTTTCGTGTCCCACTCCGCACTGACAACCGTGCCATTCAAAGCGCCGGCGCCCGCGGAGGTCGGCTTCGAGGTCTTCGAGTTCGGGAAGCAGGCGTAGATCTCTTTCGCCGTACCGCTGGCCGGCTGGACCGAGATCTCCATTCCAGCCATCGGGCTGCCGGGATCGCCGTCCATCCAACTGGTCTTGGCCGTCGCGATCAGGCGGTCAATCTCCGCTTTGGTGAAGATCAATCCATGCATATAGGCCGCGACGATGGCGCGGGTGTCAACCCAGTAATACCCGCCGTGGGGATGGACGCCGATCCAGTGCTTCGGGCTGCCGTCGGCCTTGTAATCCCACGGGCCGGCCGGCTGCCAGTAGTTCCAGATCTCGTAGGTGCCGTCGTCCTTGGGCTTCATCCGGCTCTTCATCAGTTTGAACCACTTCTCCGCGCGCTCCTTGAATTCCGGCTTGCCCGTCACGTCCCACATCGCGAGCATCCAGCGGGCGACCTCGTTGGACTTGTTGTCCGGGTGCGAGAATCCGTGCCCGGGCGCGTTCCGGGTGTCGAAATCAATCCACTTCTTGTTGGTCGGGTCCATCCCGTACGGCAGGGTCACGGAGATCATGCCGCCGCCCTTGGTCTCCCGCCAGCCGCCGCGCTCCACCCACTTGGCGTAAATCTGATCGGCGAACTTCAGGTAGCTCTCGCCCTTTGCGCCGTACTTCTCCTTCAGCGCGGGGTTCTTGACCATCTCGCCGGCCATCAGGACGATCGGGCGGAACGCCATCGCGTCGCTGAGGAAGCTGTCGGCATTGTAGTCGTCCAGTTTGTCCACCACGGTTCCGGCCGCGGCTTTCGAGGGCCAGCCGACGTAACCGTCCGGCTCCTTCACGGCTCGCTTGATCATGGAGTCCGTCCAGTCCACGAGCATGTCCACGTACTTCGTGTTCTTCGTGGCCATGTAACCGTTGTAGAAGCCGTCCAACATGGGCGCCACTGTCCAGGCGATGTCCTCGCCCAGGGCGCGATCGCACATGCGGTAGCCCTTGGACTCGCCGGAAATCTGCTGGTCCCAGCGCGAGAGCCACACTTTCTGCTTCGCCTCGCTCATCTTCGTGAGCGTCATGCCCAGGGCGGCCGGATCCAGCGCCGGCTGCGCCTGGCAGAGAGTCGCCGTCAGCGCAAGCCCGGCGACGCACAGCCCAATCGTCTTCTTCATGCTTTCTCCTCCTGTTACTGAATGGCCGCTCGCGCGGCGCGGATCAGAGATCGGATCCTTCGGTCTACTCCGCGTCGGCCGGCTCGCCCAGAGTATCAACCACCGTGATGCCCTCGACTTTCACGTCCTTTCGGCCGTCGAGGTTGATCCCGCTTCGCCGCACCACCGCCTCGAAGAGGTGCAGCCGCGGGTCGCCGCCGGTCTTAAGGAGGATCCGGCCGGCGTTGCCGGTCTTGATATAGGTGAAGTCGGTCCACGGCTGGCCGTCGCGGAGCATTTTCCTCGGCGCTCGGAGCGCATACGTGGACCAACCGCCGCCCTCGTCGCGCATCCAATTCGTGACCACGTTCGCGCCGCTGATCGTCACCTTCTCGCCCTCCATCGCCTTGATGGTCACGCCGTCGCAGGCGGGGCGAAGCATCTCGCGGTACACGCCGCCGCGCAGCACGATCGTCTCGCCCGGCTGCGCGAGCGCGCACGCCCTCTCCAGCGTCGCCAGCGGCACGCCCGGATAGCCCCAGCCCGGATGGTCCGAGGCCGCCGGATGGCGCGGGTCCACGTACCAGACGTTGGGCCATTCCATCGCCCCGACCGTCACGCCGTCCTTGCCCGCTCCGATGGCCGGGCTGCCTTTGCGCAGGCGGAAATTCCGGCTGTCCGGATCCACGAAGAGCGGATCCTTGCCGTTGATGTTCGTCGCGCCGTCGAGCGCGCGGGTATCGTGGGTCAGGTTGTACTCGATGACCGGGTTGGAGGGACTGAAGTGCTCGTCGCCGTCCAGGACGGCCCGCTCCGCGTCGCAGAGGATGTTATTGAAGATCAATCCGTTGGTGGATTCCTTGCCGCGCAGGCCGATGCAGGACCAGGCCACCGAGAAGATGGTGCAGTTCTCGACCGTCACATCAGGCACCTGGCAGATATCCGGCCCCCAGCCGCCTCTGAGGAACTCGGGCGACCAGTTCGTGGAATAGATGTTGTGCCGGAACGTCCAGTACCGCACGCCGCCGAT
>JBKQWE010000046.1:0-14724 GCA_052139675.1 Candidatus Brocadiia bacterium | reverse complement strand
CGTGGGAGGAACCCAACGAGCTCCTGAATGAGGAGCATTGGGATCGGTTGCAGCAGGAACGCCGTTGGGGCAAAAGGGGCGTAGCCTTCCGAGCGGAGGTGTTCGAGCGGATGGTCAAGCTCATTGACCTGTACGATACGCGCCTGACGAACCAGTTCCTCAAGATCCTTCACGAGATCGAGCGCATGCAGCGGCTGCGCGCGGGCGAGGATGTGCCGCCGCCGGTCGTGGCGGAGGTGACGGTTCAGACGGATGCGGGAGATGTTTGCAGAGCGCCCGCAAGCGTATCGCAGGAAGCGCCTGACGGCGCCACTGCGAACGGACGCACGCCCGCGGACGGGTCCGACCTCACCGTTCAGGCCACGGTAGCGGAAGGGCGTGAAGTGGAATGCGCTTTGCCGAACGAAGCCCTGCCACCCGCACCAGGACAGTCGCCGGATGCTGCGGACCGGGCAGAAGCCGCGCAGGGGGCGACATGAAAAAACGAACCCGGCGCGTCCTAAGCGTAATGTCGCAAGGAACTTGCGCCAAGGCCGATGGCGGGCTTACTTCAGACGACGCCCGTTGTACGTCGCTTCGGCGACGGGCGCTTCGGGGTATGGCTCCAGCGTCGGCGCCAGGTTCTTGGGACCCTCGACGGTGACGACCAGGCCGGCGTCCGTCCGCCGCCACTCGATGCGGATCGGGCCGGCCGGAGTGGGGACCGCGCCTCTGGCTTCCAGGAACCGGTCCGGGTAGGGCGCGATGGCGAAGCGCGCGAACCCGGGCTCCAGCGGCCGCATGCCCAGCACCCACGCGCCGTAGTAATAGACCGGCAGCGCGCTCCACGCGTGGCAGAGGCTGGCGGCGCGCGAGAAATCCTTTCCGCCCAGGTCGGTCTCCCAGAAACTGGTCGCGCCGACCAGCAGCATCGCCGCCCAGTCCTCCGCGATGCCGCGAGCGATGAAGCGCCGGGCGTCCGGGCCGAGGCGGCGCAGCCCCGTCACCTCGTAGAGCCGAGTGTAGAAGGTCATCCGCGGCCAGCGGCGGGCCATCAGTCCCTGCATGACGCGCCGGACGCGCCGCGCCGGGACCAGCTCCTCGCTCAACGCCATCGTCTGCACCAGGTCGCAGTAATGCCATCGCTTGCCGCGCTCGAGGAACGCGGCCAGCGCGCCCTGCTTCTCGTCCCAGAAGCCGCGCAGGATGGCCGCGCCCAGCGCGCGACGCTGCGCCTCGACCGCCCGCGCTTTCTCCTTCTGTCCGGCGCGGTCGAGCATCCATTCGTAGCTCCGCAGCGCCTCGTGCAGATAGAGATTGTACGGCGCGTCGAAGCGTTCGCCGGGATAGTCGTTCCCGAACTTGAACCCCGCGAGCGAGTCCGCCCACTCGTAGAGCTGCCACGTCTGCGGCCCGCCCGGCGGCCGATAAAGTCCGAGGGACGCGTCGAAATCCTTCGCCAGCGAGTCGGCGAGCATCCGCTCGATCTGGCCGGCGAAAGTCTCGAACAGCGTCGAGTCGCCGCTGTAGAGCCAGTGCTCGGCCAGCGCGGTAATCCAGATCAGGCTGTAGCAGGGGATGACCACCCTGGGCTTGGCCGGCGCGGTCAGCTCGAGCATGCCGTCCGGCCGCAGGCCGCGCCCGAGCAGGTCGTAGCACGCGGCGGCGAAGTCGTAGTTGCCGAAGGCGTAGTAGCCGTACAGCGCCTGGTTGCGCCCGTCGCCGGCGTAGAGCGACTGCTCGCGCCAGGGGCAGTCCTCGTAATGCTCGTGCATGCAGAGTTCCAGCGTGCGGCGGCCGACGGCGGAGATGCGGTCGGCCAGGGCGTCGGAGGACTCGAAAGCGCCCGACTCCGCCAGCGGCAGCTCGGTGGGCAGCAGCCCGAGGTAATCCAGGCGGATGGGCCGGTGGAATCGGGTAAAGTTGAACTGGAGGTAGCGCAGGCCGAGGCGGCGCGGCAGCGTGAAACGGTTCTCGCCCTCGGCGCAGATGTAACGATCGGCGAAGTGGCGGCTTTCGACGTGCGCGCGCACCCGGCCGTCATCGAGGTGTTCGCCGTGCGCGATGTCCAGCACCGTCCCCGCCGGCGCGTCCAGGTGGAAAACCAGCAGCCCGGCTTCCTCGCGCCCCAGGTCAATGACCAGGAAGCGGCCGTCGGCGTCCTTCGGCGGGAGCAGCATCGCCCGCTGGTCGTCCGGCTGCCGCAGCGCGTCGGCGGGCATCGGCGGGATGCGGACGTAATGGACCTCCGGCTGCGGCACGCCCTTGAACACTTCCTCCTGCGGGCGCGTCACCAGCGCGTCGCTCTCCATCGTCTCGGCGACCGAGGCGGCTTCGCCGCGGCGGTAGAGGTCGCCCTGCATCACCAGGTCCGCCGTCAGAGGCGGGAGAATCCGCAGCGACGGCACGGGGCGCGGGAGCAGTTCCTTCCAGAAGCCGTCGGTCGGGCCGGCGAGTTCCTGCGCCGCGCGCCATCCCTTCGGCGCGTAACCGGGCCGCAGCCAGCCGTCCTCGCGCCGCGCGTCGAACTCGGCGGTGAAGCCGAGTTGCAAGCTGAGCTTCGGAATGTCCCCCGACCGGAAGGCCGGCGACTGCCGCGCCTGCCAGCGCGCGTCGCTGACCACGCGCGTCCCGCCCGTCTTCAGCGCGAAGATCATCCCCGGCCGGCCCGTGCGATAGGTGCTGAAATTCGCCCCTTTGTAATAGGCCAGGACGGCGACGACGTTCCCGCCCGCGCGCAGCCTGCCGGCGAGGTTCACGCGGGTGAACGTCTTCCGCTGCGGGAAATCGCTGAACTGCCCGCGCGCCGCCTCCGCGCCGTTCACGTAAAGCACGAAGTCGGTATCCACTGAGATGAAAGCCGCCGCGGCGGCCGGCGCCCGCTTGAGCGTGAACGCGCGCCGGAAGTTCACGTACTGGTTTACCACCGGCTCCGCCTGCGGGAGCCAGATCCATTTTGCGCCGTCGAATTCCTCTGTCATGGTCGGTGTCCGATTCCTGTGTGAAGAGGCCACGCTACTCCACGCTCGGCTTGACCGGGTTGCGGCTGTCCTGGCCGTTGCCGATGCCCAGCGTCTGCTTCAGGTCGCCGTGGGTGTTCACGTACTCGACGACCTGGCGGAGAGTCACGCAGTACGTGTCCGGGTACTTGTCCTTGTTCGTCACCAGCACGTCGAGGAGGAACGCCTTCAGGATCTTCGCCTCGTTGCGGGCGGGGCCGGTGTCGTTCGGGTCGCTCAGGCGCCTCAGCGCCCAGTCGTGGAAGGCGTTGGTCCCGATGATCGGCCGCCGCGGATGATTGTAGTGGTACTCGAAGTTGGCCTTCCACATCGCCACGCCGTCGGCCAGCTCGAAGTCGAACCGGCCGGGGTAATCGGAGCGAATTCCGTCGGTGATGACGGCGTGGACCGGCGGGGCGTTGGAGTCGAGGCTGCCGGTCGGCACCCGCATCGGCCACAGGCCCGGCGCCGGCCACTTCTGGTCGTTGGGATGCGCGCCGCGGCCGCCGCTGTAGATGAAATCCTGCCGCTCGAGGAGGTCGCGCGTAAACTCCATGTCCTGGGGCGCGCCGCGCACGCCGCCGGGGCTCTTGAACGAGAACGGCCGCGTGAAGCCGACGATGTTCTCGCGGTCCCATTGGGTGCAGCCCTCGATTTCCTGGACCTGCAGGTCCCTCGACAGAGACTGCCAGCTCGGGTTGTGGTGCAGCGTGTGGTGGGCGATCTCGCAGCCCATGTCGAAAAGGGTCTGGTAGATGACCTTCTTCTTCTCCAGGTCGTCGGTCTGCGAGTCGCCGGAGATCAGCGGGGCGAGGTACAGCGTGAAGACGGCCTTCGAGCCCTGGGCCTGGAGCGTCTGGCAGATGTCGAGCATGGCTTCGACGCCCTCGAGGTTCGCGCAGTCGTCCACGGCGAGGACGATGAACTGCGGCGGCCGCTTGCCGCCCGGCGTGGCGAGGTCCTTGTCGGCGATCGTCGGGATCACCGCGGCCGGCCCGTCGGGGGCGACTTCGCGCTTCTGCCCGTCAATCTTCTCCAGAGCCGCGGCGGCGCAACGCCGCAGACGATAGTCCGGATGCGCGAGGAACTTTTCCAGCGGCGCCACGGCCGCCGGGTCGCCGATCCGGCCCAGCGCCTCGATGCAGTAGCGGTCGTTGTTCATGAAGGACTCGAGCGACGGAGTCCACGCCCGTTCCAGCAGCTTGACGATGGCCGGAATGCCCGCCTTCGATTTGAGCGCGCCCAGCGCCCGCATCGAGGACTGCATCATGCCGTCGTCGTTGATGTTCTCGACGCCCTTGACGAGCCATGGCTCGCCCGAGGCGTCGTGGAATTTCATGGCCAGCAGGCATGCGGCCTCGTTGGGGATCTGCAGGAGCGCGCCCTGGCGCTGCTGGTCGGTGAGCTTCTCGAATTCCGGGTGCGGCATCCGCTCGTAATCGAGGAGCTTCACGAGCAGCGCCTGGATCGCCGGATCGGTGAAGCGCGGCTGCCCGAACGCCTCGAGGACCAGCGCCTGGTCGCCGACGCGCAGCTCGGCCCAGAGGCGCGGATCGCCGGCCGCTTCAACGACGGCTTTCTGCGAGCCGGGGTCGCCGATGAGGCTCAGCGCGACGAACGCGCTGACGCGGACCAGCGGGTCTTCGTCCTTGAGCGCCTCCAGCAGCGCCGGCACGGACGGCTTGGAATAGAGCCGGCCCAGCGCTTTGATCGCCGTGCGCCGGACCCACGAGTCCTTGTCTTTCGTCAGCGGCTCGATCGCCGTCGCCGCCGCCGGATCGCCGATGCGCTGCAGGCCGTAGATGGCGAACCGCCTGACCAGCGGCTCGTCGTCCTTGAGCGCCACCGTCAGCGACTCGGCCGTCGCCGGGTCCTTTTCGATGGCCAGCTTCTTGGCCGCGGCGATGCGGGCGTCAACATCGCCCTTGAGCAGTTGGACCTCCGTCGCCGAAGGCTCCCGCGCCATGGCCGGATAAGCCATGAGACCGGCCAGTACGACCGCGACCGCAAAGCGCATGAAGTGTGCCATCGGACTCTCCGTGAAAACCGGTTTGGAAGAACGCAGACGATGCCGCATTCTGAGCAACGGAATCCCGCTTGTCAAGGCCGAATCGCGCCGTTCAGCGGCTTGTGGTAAGATGCGCGCAAAATGGAGGGCCGCCAACATGGGTCGCTCAACGCGCTCGCCGAAACCCGCCGCATCACCGGCCGATGATATTGTGATCCGGCAGGCGCGGTGGGAAGATTTGAGAGAATGCGCACGAGTTCTCCACACGAGAGAACTGGCGGGCGCCAGCAACTGGTATCCGACCGCTACGGTCCTCAGCGGTTGCCTGGGAAAATACTTCCTGGTCGCCGAGCGCGGAGGAAGAATCCTGGCGTGCAGCGTGGTCGAGCCGCTCAAGCGCGGCGTTATCGGATGGTGGTTTGCGGTCCGGAAGGATGCGCGCGGCCAGGGTGTCGGCTCGGCGCTGATGGATGAACTCGAAAGGACTGCAAAAAAGGACGGCAAGTATTTCTTCCTGGTTTACTCCAAAACAGGGACCAGGGCCGTGGAATTTTATCGGAAGCGGGGATACGCGAAGGGGCAGGACTTCACGGAATTGATCAAGGGGCTTTAGTGCGGCGTCCCGTAAATAAGTTGCATTATGGGCTGTCATTCCGAGCGAAGCGAGGAATCTCATACGCAGCGCGTTGGCAACGGTTTAAGGTGTGAGATGCTTCGCTGCGCTCAGCATGACGCGAGGTGAACGTATATAATGTTCTTCCAGAACGCCACCTTCGAATCACGTTTCCCAAATGCACCTCATTCCGGCGCGACGTAACGCTCCGGCCCGCCGAGGCGCATGAACCTGGCATGAACGGCAATCAAGAGTATCGTCCCCACGAACGCCATGCCGGAAGTCATGAGAAAGGTGTAACGGTACTGGTGCCCACTCCGGTCCAGGACGCAACCGAAAAGCAAAGGCAGCACGATACTGGCCGCAGAACCGATCAGTCCCCCCGCTGAGGCGAACTGCGCGAACCTGGAATGCGGGAGCAGCCGCAGCCCCAGTGAGCCGACCACGGTGCCGTACGTGCCGGCCGCAACGCTGTGCGCCACCGTCGCGATCAGGAATCCTGTCGGCGTCGTCGCGTAGAAAAATCCTCCCAGCGTCGTGAGGGCGTACAGCAGCAGGCTGACGATTCCGAGGCGCAGCGGATGGAAGCGATCCACCAGCACGCCGAGGGGGTATGCCAGAGCCAGGGAAAACACAAAGGACAAGGCGCTGTATTTTCCAAAGCGCGTCATGCTGATGTCCAGGCTCTTGCAGAACGGGACGCTGAAGAGGTTGATCGGCATGTTCGCCAGCCCGCCTACGGTCATGGCCAGGAACACCCAGAGGTAGTAGGGTTTGCTGAAGCACTCCCTGAAATACCCTCTCACGGCAGTCCCGGAGTTCCTCCGCTCACCCGGCCTGGCTTCCGGAGGAGGCGGGTACAACCCCTCTTTGACCTTGAGGCACATCATGACGACGCCGACGCCGTAGAGGACCGCAATCCCCAGGAACAGCCATTCGCAATGCTTCTCGGATTCCCCCAGGAGCCAGTAGCTGAAGATGATCCCCGCCAGAAGGCTCACAATGCGGAACAGCCCGTAGAACCGCCCCAACAACGGCGTGGGGACCACGTCGTTCGTCAACGCGTTGTGGACCGAACCGGCCACGATCGCCGAAAACTCGAAACCGACCCAGAGGATCCCGAAGATGGTGAGAGGCACATTCAGGCCGCTCGGCAGCCGGCCGCCCAGATGGTGGCGAGCCAGGTCGCCGAGGATGCCGCTGCACGCCAGGCCCACCATGAACAGGGCCGCGAACGGCGTCGCAGCCAGGATGTAGGGAATCCGCCGGCCCCATTTTCCCCGATGACGATCGGAACGGTAGCTGATGACCGGGGACAGGAAGAAACCCATGGCCGCCGGCAGAGAACTGAGCAGCAGCGCCAGGACCTTGTCGGACGCGCCGAACCGCTTCACCAGCAACTGCACCACCGGGTATACCGCTCGCTCCCGCATGGACCAGGCGAAGTCGCCCCATAGCAGCCAGGAGAACAGGACCGCCAGCCCGCCGGTGGTGTAGGTGAGCGTGCCGGCGCGCCAGAGCTTCCGCTGCGCCGCCGGATGATCCGGCGAACCCGCGGCGGCTGCGTCGCGCCCTGGCTGGTCCGGGATGGAGTTTTTCACCGTGAGCGGGCTACTTCAGTTCCAGGCCCGCCTTGCTGACAGCGCCCTCGACGCCGAACTTATTGACGGCCTGCACTTCCAGCGTGTTCTGGCCCTTGTGAAGTTTCCACTCGGCGGGCGGGAGACCGTCGGCCCACGCGCCGCCGTCAACGCGGTGGCGGAATTTCTCGAAGTCGGGCGTCATCGTCTCGGCCGTCACGTCAATCGCCGCGCCGTCGCCCGGCATCAGCGTCAGCGCCGCCTGCTGCATCGGCCAGTACGGCTCGGTCGCCGGGTCCTTCGGGCAGATGCGGGTATGGTAAGGCACGCTCTCGCACAGCTTGTCCTTGGTGATGAACATCTGGCCGTAGTCCGGCTTGCCGTCCACCGTCGCGGGGACATAGTCCACGTACAGGAACTTGCCGAGCGAGTTCGCGTTCAGCTCGAGCGTGCCGAAGCCGGCGTGCGTCTCGCGCTTGATCGGCATGTCGGCGGTCCTGCGCCTCTCGGCATCGTTGCCGATGACGATGGTGAGGCCCTTGCCCTTGTTGTAGAACCACTCCTGCCGCAATTCGAAGGAGTTCAGCGGCGTCCGGCCCTTGAGGAAGTACATGTCCAGCGTCGGGTCCAGGATGATCCACTTGCGGTACTGGTTGCTCCAGACCTCGACGACGGAGTGCTCGTCGCCGTTGCCGTCGCTCCGCGCGCCCTTCAGGCCGATCTGGCGGGAGACGTAGCCCATGCTCATCAGGCCCTCGCGCAGCACCTCCGCGATGTAGCCGCAGTTGAACGTCTTGTCGGCGTCCACGCACTTGAGGATGCCCAGCGCGTCCACGGGCGCATTCGGCGGCGGCCCGCCGAAGTGCTTGACGCGCTTGTGCGCCCAATGCGAGAGCAGCACCTGCTTCTCGAACTCCGTCTTGCCGGGCGCAACCACTTCGTCCAGCTTCTCCTGCTTGCGGAGCGTGTTGAGGTTCGCCGCGCCGAAGCAGTCGAACTTGAAGCGGTCGCTGAACTCGTTCCGGACCAGCGGCAGGACGTCCATCGCCGTGACGACGGCCTCTCCGCCGGCGAGCGGCACGGTGTCGCCCGGCTTCTTCGACGCCAGGTCATCGCCCGCCGCGACGGCCGTCAGCGCCCAGGCCGCCGCGATTCCCGCTACGACTCGCGCGCATTTCATCGTTCGATCCTTTCCGGGAAAATGCCGATCCGCGCGCCGACTCAACTCTGCGCCGGATAACCCACCGTCTGGGCGAACAGCACGCGCTGCTGCGGCCGCAGCTTGAACTCCTTCGGCGTGCCCGCCCGGTCGCAATTGTGGAGCCACGCCGCGAGGCCCTGCGAAGCCGCGAACAGGTAGATGTTCGCGGCGATGAGGCCCGTGAGGACATAGTAGTAGGACTTCTGCACCTCGGGATCGTCAATGTGCGGGTCCGGCTGGCCCTCCTTGACGTATCGCGCCAGGTCGGCGACGAAGAAGATGTTCACGGGCGCGGTCTCCGCGCTGTTCCACCAGGACCTGGCGCGGAAATCCCCGGCCGCGACCGGCGCCAGGCGATTCGAGCCGGCCTCGTAGAGGTAAACTCCTTCGGGCAGGACGACGTAGAGGTCAATTTCCTGCGAGTTGCTGGCCGATGCCGCGGTGCGCCCGGGCTTTCCGCGCAGCCCGCCCTCGGTCCGGTTGAACCCGTAGGCGGCCCAGAGGAGATTCGAGAGGAGCTGCGGCGGCAGCGGCTTGGGGCTGATGCCGCGGTGGGTTTTTCTCTCGCTGAGAGCGGCGAGGACGGATTTCCCGCCGTCTTTCTCGGGTTCCGGAAGCACGATCGGCTGCAAGCGAGTTCCTCCTCGAGGGCTGCCGTGCGACACGGGACCTATTCTGACGACCGAGACCGCCCGCGTCAAGGAACGCCGCGGCTGTGCGAGCCGAACTCGCGCGCCGCGCGCACCATGGTCAGGTAGTTCTCCGGCGGGATGGAGTCTATGATCGAGTGGCTGGAGCAGACGACGTAGGACCCGCCGCCGGCCAGGCGCTCGATGTGCTCGCGGACGTCGGCGCGGACGAATTCCGGCGTGCCGCGGCTGAGGACGCTGTCCACGTCCATGTTGCCCACGAGCGTGAGCCGCTCGCCGCACCGGGCGCGGATGGCAAAGATGTCGTTGGCGATCGGCTGAATGGGATGGACGGCTTGCACGCCCCACTTGAGCAGGTACGGAAGGATCGGCGCGAGCGTCCCGCAGCAGTGGAAGATGACGGGGCGGTCGGTCGCCAGGGCCGCGCGAACGAGCCGCTGAGCCCGCGGCGCCCAGAGCCGCTCCAGGAGGGCCGGACTGATGAGCGGGCCGGTCGAGGAGGAGAGGTCGTCGCCGATATAGTAGAAGTGGTAGGGCAGGTCGGCGATCGCCTCGATCAGCCGCAGGTGGTAGTCCAGGAAGGCGTCCATCACCCGCTCGACCAGGTCGGGCTGGTCGTGGAGCAGGACCATGAACGATTCGATGGGCGCCGGCCCCAACGCCATGTAGGTGAGCGTCATGGGCGCGCTGAGGCGGGCGCAGACGCCGACCTTCGTGCCGGCGGTCGCGCCGAGGTAACGCTGGAGCTTCGCGCGGGCCTCGCACGGGTCGGGCGGGCGAAGGTGCCGCTCCGCATCCTGGTGCGAGCGGACGCAGCCGTTCTGAGGCAGCGTCCAGGTCATGGAGCAGGGGACGGCATCCTGACCGACGGCCAGCGCCGCCCGGACGGCCTCCTCGGACTCGACCGACCAGAGCGTGATTCTTACGCCCTTCGGCGGCAAGCCGAGAATGTGCCGCAGCGACCGGTTGTCAATGAGTATCTCGAAGTTCGGCACGCGGTCCGCTTTTTCGTGTCGCAGAGCCGCCAGCAGGCGGGCGATGTTCGGCGCCGCCAAGTCCCTATCGGCCCGCGATTTCTCTGCCGCCATCGTCTCCGCTCCCGTCTCCGTTGTCGCCGCTACCAGGAGAGCAGCACCGAACCGGTCACGCCGCGGGCCCGGAAGTGCCGTCCGTGTTTGTCCGCCACCGGCTCGAAGGGCACGAAAGATTGCTCCTCCTCGGTCAGCAGAATATTGGCCGGATCGCGGGGATTCAACAGCATCTCCACCTGGCCGGCTTCGATCCCCTCGGGCAGGAAAACGCTGAGCGTGGCGTCGCGGAATCCCGTCAGGTAAAGCCGCCGGTGCAGTCCCACCATCACCGTGGGCTGCTCAACGCAGGAGAGGATGCTGTCGGCCTCCTGCTCGACGAAGACGCGGCATTCGTAATGCCACGAGCGCGCCATGGAATAGGTGGCGCAGCCGGCGACGATCTCCGTCTCCAGCCCGATCATCAGCGGCGCTCCCTGCGGGAACCGCAGCCGCTGGACCACGGTGGTGTTCGGCGCGTAACCGGAGAAGTAGAAGCCGTTGTCGCGGCGCGACACCAGGTTGTACGGGCTGCGAAGGTCCACGGCGGCCTTGACGAAACCAAAGGTGCAGCCGAGTTCGCTGAGCATCAGCCGCATGAGGATTTCGCCGTTGAACCGCTGCGTGCTGTCGTCCGGCTGCGGCAGGGCCTGACCCGGTATCAGGCTGTTGCTGCTGGTGCCGCGGACCCAGGCGAGCGTGCCGCCGTTCCAGGCGGCGTCGCGCCGGGCCAGCGCGGCGACGCGCGTCTCGCGGTCCCGGCCGGCCGTGGCATAGACGGTCACGCCGGGAGCGCTTCCGGCTGGAATCTCTTCCATGCCGCCGGCGCAGAGCACCTCGCGATGGCAGATCTTCCCGGCATAGCCGCCGCGGCGGATGCGGTCAATTGCGATGTCCACCCGCATGTCCAGTTCCCCGGCCAGCGGCGCGGCGAGCTTGACGCCCAGCAGGTCGCGCAGCCTTTGGCCGGCGTGGCGCGTCGGGCCGTACAGGATCGCCTGTCCGCCGGTCTGGACGAACTGCAGCAGGTCGGCTTCGAGCGCGCTGCCGGCGTCGGGCACGGGCGTGACGATGACGCTCTGATCGTACAACTCCGGCCGGGCCGCGCGCGACCGGATGAAGTGGTCGGTGGCGACCACGCTGTTCAGCGGCAGCCCGTTGTTGATGGCGCCGCGAATGAACCAGTCGCCGAAGTAGGGCTCCGGCACCCGGTCTTCGTGCCGGTCGAGAATCTCGTGGTACTCGTCGAACGGATAGACCCAGACCAGCGGCGACGGCTGATCGGGCGCCGTGGCCAAGGCGTGCAGCACGTGCGGGACGACTTCGTTCGGGCACTGGTCGGGCAGGTTGCCGTAGGAATCGTCAATCGTCAGGAAGCTCACGTGCGTCGGCGGGCAGACGCGGCCGGCGGCGTCAATGCGCGCGACCGACAGCGGCAGGTAGATGTCGTGCGGCTGGCGGCCGTAGCGGTCGAGCCACGGGCTGTTGAGCCACCAGGGATCGTGAACGTAGTAGCGGAACATGTAGCGCCGGTCCGGCAGCTTGGCGATGTGGGACATGTAGCCGGCCAGCTCGATTCCGAAATCGCCGTCCAGCGCCGCCCAAGGCGAGTTCGGCGGCGGCAGCATGTTGAAGCCGCCCTCGTAGATCGCCTTCAGCGGCACGGCGTCGCTGGCCAGGTCCACGCCGGTGGACATGTTGGTGCCGCGCGTCTGGACCTGGAATTGCGGACACTCGGCGCGGAACAGCCGCCAGAAAGCGA
Organism: Candidatus Brocadiia bacterium; assembly: GCA_052139675.1. Taxonomy (GTDB): domain Bacteria; phylum Planctomycetota; class Brocadiia; order CAIUPP01; family CAIUPP01; genus JBEKCB01. Next base: position 2,865 of record JBKQWE010000046.1, on the reverse strand, counting down.
GCGTGACGTCGCGGATCTCCTTGACCCGTTCGGTGTGGAACGTCTCGCCGTCGAAGACCGCCCCGGTGGCGTTCCAAGTGTCGCGGCCGAAGCCGAATCCATTCGAGAACCAGATGAAGTCGAAGTCCAGATCGGCCAGGAAATGCTGACACTGGCGTCCGAAGAACGTGCCGAACGGCGTGCCCTGCGGAATGCCCTGCGGCCACCCGGCGTAGGGCTCGTGGTCCTCGTTCAGCGTGGCATAGCAGCAGACCCAGAGCGTGTAGCCCATGGTATTGCCCATGCAAATCTCGCGGTGGCGCTGGTACTTGAACGGCGACTTGGCGAACTCCGGGCCGGGATCGAAGGTCGCGCCGACCCGGATGGGCTTGTCGAGCACGCGGCGGCCGACCTCCTTCAGCGTCGCCACGATCCGCTTGAGCGTGGCGTAAGTGATCTCCGGAGGGTTCGGCATATACAGATAATTCGCGCCGTGCAGGTCGGTGCGCGGCGGCTTGCCCGGCTCGGGCGGCGGCGGATTCGCGCCGCCGATGTAGCGGGCCCATTCGATCCGGTCGTCCATGCGCCCCTTGTAGTCGAGAATCTCCGAGCCGTCCGCCGTCCAGAGCATGACCGAAACGGTTTCCGCCTCCGCCGCCAGCCCGCGCCACTGCCGGAAGATCTTCTCGCAGACCCTGGCCACGTACGCGGCATCCACCGATTTGAACGGCTTGAGACTCATTTCCAGCGTGACGTTCTGCATACCTCTTCGTCGCTCCATGATTGAGAGGCCAAGCTCGCCGGCCGCGCGCCACTCTATCGCCCGATGCCGCGACCGTCAAGGACATCCGAATGCGGCGGATGCAGAATGCCCGAGGCGCATGCTATAATTTTATCGCATGGGGCGGCAACGGATGACCTTCCCTGAACCCGGAGGCAGTATGACCAGAGACTCACTGCGCGCGCAGGATTCTCACGATGCGATGATCCTTAATAAACTGGGCCATTCCGGGCAGAAAGGCGGTCCTTCCTCCTTGCCGGACCTGATCGCATTGGGGACGCTCGACCTCGAGCTGGCGGCGTGGCTCATCTCCCACATTTCGCGCGGCGCGTCATTCATCGTAGGCGCAGGACCGGGCGGCGTCGGCAAGACGACGACCCTGCAAGCCTTGCTCAGCTTCGCGCCGGGCAACCTTCCCTTTGCCCTGGCGCTGCCCGGAAAGATCAAACAGCGCGACGGCGCTGCGCGCTGCGTCATATCGCACGAGATCAGCGACCATGATGTGTCCGACTATCTCTGGGGGCGGGACCTGCGGGAGTTCTTCGCGCTTTCGCGGCAGGGTCACATGCTGGTGGGGACCATGCACGCCGACGAACTAGTCGAAGTGCATGACCAGATATGCGGCAGCAACGGCGTTCCCGAAGCGCAGTTTCGCGCGATCAATCTGTTCGTCTTCGTGGGCATCGAACGTTCCTCCTCTCGGCGGGTCATCCGCAAGGTTTTCTATTCCGACGGCGCCGCGGCGCATGAAGCGGTTTTCAGCTTCGGTAAAAGGCTGTCCGCCCGCGCGCCACGGGACGCGAGCTACGAAGCGCTTTGCCGGACGTTCCTGCAGGAAACCCTGGGCAGCCGGCGGCGAACCGCTGAAGAGACGCGCCGAATCTTCCTCGCCTGGGAAAAGCGGCATGGCCCGGGATCGTGAACGGGCGCAGTCCATTTCGCGTGCCGCCGGCGCATGATATAATGTAGTGGGGCGCAACGAAAAGCTCTGCCGTTGCCTGCTGCCGGCTACTGTTCAGAGGAAAGGCTGCTATGACGGTTGATAAGGCTGAGACATCCCCTGTCCCGACGGTGACCGGCGCGGACATCGTCGCCGGGCTGCGCGAACTCGGGCTGACGGCCGGCGCGGGCGTGATGGTGCATTCCTCGCTGAAGAGCTTCGGCCGCGTCGAGGGCGGCGCGCGCACGGTCATCGCCGCGCTCATGGAAGTCATCACGCCGGAGGGCACGCTCCTGTTCCCGTCGTTCAACCACGGCCGCGCGTTCGAGGAAGGGCAGCCGGGCTATTTTGATCCACGGGAAACGCCGACCACGAACGGCGCGATCCCGGACCTGTTCTGGCGGATGCCCGATGTCCTGCGCAGCCTGGCGCCGACGCACGCCTTCGCCGCGTGGGGGAAGAACGCGCGGCGCTACACCCAGTTCCATCACCGGACCCTGACGATGGGGCCGGAGTCGCCGCTCGGACTCCTCTGGAAGGACGGCGGCTACGGCCTGCTCCTCGGCGTCGGGTACGGGACCAATACGTTTCACCACGTGGTGGAGACGACGGTCGGCTCGCCGTGCCTGGGTCCGCGGACGGAGGCGTATCCGGTGAGGCTGCCCGACGGCCGCAGCGTGATGGGCCGCACCTGGGGCTGGCGCGATGGGAACTGCCCGTTCACCCGGCTCGGCCAGTACCACCGCGAGATGCGCGCCCGCGGGCTGGACCGGATGCGGCTGATCGGCCACAGCCGCGTGACGCTCTTCCGGCTCCGGGACTGCTTCGAGATCGCCGCGCGCATCCTGCGGAACGGCGCGGACGGTTTCCCGCCGTGCAGCGGATGCCCGATACGGCCTGGACGCAACTCGTGGACGGTTCCATCCGACTGGGACGCGCAGTCACGGCGCCCCTTGCCGGATTCGGAATCGTGGACCTACTGAAAGCCGCTCCCGAGCCTGTTTCATAACCGAAATAACGTGCTCAGCCCGTCCACGTTCGTAATCGTAATCGTAATCACTACTGTCCGGTTAAACTTCCGGCAGTTTGACACAAAGCGTTAATCGTGAGCGAGTTGCGACAGAAATCAGTCGTTTTCGATTTCAGCATCGAGCACTCTTTCGGC
>JBKQWE010000045.1:0-35194 GCA_052139675.1 Candidatus Brocadiia bacterium | reverse complement strand
CCTGCGGCTCGATGGCGTGCTCCATGTGACAGGCATTGCGGCCGGCGGCGGCCGGGTCCACCGACAGGACCCGCACGAGAAACTGCGTCAGCGCCTCGTGCCGCCGCACCAGCTCGCGGGCGGCCTTCTGGCCGCGCGGCGTGAGGGTGATCAGGCCGTACGGCTCGTAGTTGATCAGCTCCTTCTCCGCGAGCGATTTCAGCGCGCCGGTGACCGAGGACATCTGGACGTTCATCCGCTCCGCGATGTCCCGCACCCGCGCCACCGGCCCGGTTTTCACCAGGTGGTAGATGCACTCGAGATAGTCGCCGAGGCTCTCGCTCAGCGGCGCCGCCCTGGCCATGGTTCCTCCTTCGGTCCCGTAATGTTAGCCTTCCCTAAGATCATAAGGGTTGGCAAACATTTTGTCAAGCCTTGCGCTGCGCCTTTCGGAGGGTTAGAATACGCGGCCGGGCACGTCTCTTACTTGGAGGATACAGATGAAGAAGGCGAAGGTCTTTTTCGCGCCCGTGGCGGACGCGGAGAGCCTGGAATCCCAGGCCGAAAAAGCGGTGCAGCTCGCGGATGCGGCGCAGTTCGCTAAAATGATCCAGAAAGGCCGTCCCTGCGCGCTCAAGACGCACTTCGGCGAGGGGCAGGGCATCGGTTACATCCAGCCGCCGATCTGCGCTGCCGTCGCCGACTGGGTCCGCCGCGCCGGCGGCCAGCCGTTCCTGACCGACACGAACACGCTTTACCGCGGCCACCGCAGCAACGCAGTGGACCACCTTTTGCAGGCGGCGGAGCACGGCTTCACGTTCGACGCGGTGCGCGCGCACGTCATCATCGCCGACGGGCTTCATGGAGCGGACCAGGTCACCGTGCCGATCGCGGGCGGCCGGCGGTTCAAGGAAGTCCGCATCGCGTCGGCCCTGCACCAGGCCCCCAGCGCGGTGGTGCTGACGCACGTGAAGGGCCACTTGGCGACGGGCTTCGGTGGGAGCATCAAGAACGTCGGCATGGGCTGCGCCGCGCGCGCCGGAAAGCTCGCCCAGCACCAGGGCGGCCATCCGAAGTTCGACGAAAAGAAGTGCAAGTCGTGCGGCACCTGCGTCCGCTGGTGCCCGACCGACGCGCTGTCGCTGAGGGGAAAACTCGAACGCGTGGCGCTCGAGCCCGAGAAGTGCATCGGCTGCGGCGAGTGCCTGGCGCTCTGCCCGTTCGACGCCATCGGCTTCGACTGGTCAACGCTCGGGCCGGAGCTGATCGAGAAAGTCTGCGAGCACGTGCTCGGCTTCCTCGAGAACAAGGCCGGCCGCGTCGGCTACCTGAATTTCATCACGCACGTGACGAAGAACTGCGACTGCATGGGGAACAAGCAAAAGGCGGAGCGGCCGAACATCGGCATCGTCGCCTCGACGGACATCGTGGCGGCGGACAAGGCCGCTGCGGACCTGACGCGGGAGCGCTACGGCGAGGACATCTGGGCGAAATGGTGGCCCGAGTCCAATTACACGAGCCAGTTCGAATATGCCGAGAAGCTCGGCATCGGGACGCGCGAGTACGAGCTCAAGGAAATTTAGCGCGGCGATTCAGAAGGAACTTCGGTAACACGCAGTCATTCCGAGCGCAGCGAGGAATCTCATACCCAGCGCACCGGCAGTGGCTTAGGGTGCGAGGCTTCCCTGTGGTCAGCTCCACTCGGTCATTCCCGCGAAAGCGGGAATGACGAGGAGCATTTTTCAACGGCTCCTAAGCACCCGGTCGCTCGCCCGGCCTATTCCTCGTGATGCGTGTATTGGAACCGGCCGGCCTTCTGCGCTTTTTCGTACGCCGCAGGCAGATGCTCGCGGACCTGCTCGGCCATCTCGCGGTCGGAGATGTTCGTGATGCGGCCTTCCTTCTCGTACTGGTCCGCCACCCACCGCATGATTTTTACGAGGTGGGTTTTCTTGATCCGCTCCTCGCCGACTAGGCCGAGGAAATTATTGACCCACAGGTACACGCCGTCGGCGCCGGACTTGTCGGTGATGACGATCTCCGGCGGGCGCTTCAGGAGTTTCTCGGTGTCGAAGATGTTGTAGATCCTCTCGTCGCGCGCGAGCCCGTCGGCGTGGATGCCGGCGCGCGTTTTGTGGAAGTCGTCGCCGACGAACGGGTAGCGCACGGAGATGCGCGTGCCGATGGAGCGGTAGAACTGCGCGATCTCGGTGATGATCGTCGTGTCAATCCCGCACATGTCGCCCTTCAGGCCGATGTATTCCATCAGCGCCCCTTCGAGCGGCGGGTTGCCGGTGCGCTCGCCGATGCCGATCAGCGTGCAGTTGAGCGCGTCGCAGCCGTAGAGCCATGCGGTCGCGCCGTTGATCAGCGCCTTGTGGAAATCGTTGTGGCCGTGCCACTCGAGCTGGTCGCCCGGCACGCCCGCCTTGTGGATCATCGCGAGGACCAGTTTCGGCACGCTCCGCGGCAGCGCCGCGCCCGGATAGGAGACGCCGAAGCCCATCGTGTCGCACAGCCGGATCTTAACCTTGAGGGAATCTTCCACCTGCTCCGAAATGCGCATCAGCTCCTCGACGTACGGGATCACGAACCCTTCGATGTCGGCGCGCGTGACGTCTTCGAGGTGGCAGCGCGGCCGGATGCCCTGGTCGAGCGCGGCCTTCACGATGCCCGTGTAGCGGTCGAGCGCCTTGCGCCGGTCGAGCCGCAGCTTCATGAAGATGTGGTAGTCCGAGCACGAGGTGAGCAGCCCAGTCTCTTTCAGGCCCATCTTCCGGACCAGTCCCAGGTCGCCCGGGTCCGCGCGGATCCAGCCGGTGATCTCCGGATAGCGGTAGCCGCGGTCGAGGCACTTCTGCACCGCCTCCTGGTCCTTGGCGCTGTAGAGGAAGAACTCGGTCTGCCGGATGACGCCGCGCGGCCCGCTCAGCCGGGAGATCAGGTCGAAGAGTTCCAGAATCTGCTTGACGGTGTACGGCGGCCGGGCCTGCTGGCCGTCGCGGAACGTCGTATCGGTGATGCGGATATCGCGCGCCTTGAGGTCGGCCGGATGGATGACGTACGACTTGCCGTCCAGCTCCGCATGGATCGGATCGTCGAAGACGATGTGCGGCGGCATGGTGTGCGGGAAAACGTCCGCGAGGAGCACCGGCGCTGAAACTTCCTTGATCTTGCTCATCAGCCTTCGTTCCTTCAGAATGGGGCAAGGGAAAGCGACGGGCGTCCGGGCGACTGGCCGGACGACTCGCGACATTATAGCAGGGGCGGCGGCTCGTCTCAATAGCCCTTCGCCCATGGCCGGGTTAAGCCGATCGCCGCTTGACATCGGCCCGCCGCTGACGGAAAATACCTCGCCACCCGATCGAATGAGGAGGAAGAAGATGGGCAAGCTGTGGGACAAAGGATACGAGCTCAACAAGGTCGTCGAGCGCTTCACGGTGGGCGATGATTACAAGCTGGACCTGGAGCTGGTCCGCTGGGACTGCGTCGGCTCGATCGCCCATGCGGCGATGCTCGCGAAGATCGGCATCCTGACGCGCGACGAGTACGAACGCCTCCAGAAGCGCCTCGTGGAGATCGTCGCGCTGCACGCGCGCGACGAGTTCGCGATTCTGCCCGCGGAGGAGGACGTCCACACCGCCGTCGAAGGCGACCTGACGAAGCGCCTGGGCGAGGTCGGCAAAAAGCTCCACACGGCGCGCTCGCGCAACGACCAGGTGCTCCTCGACCTGCGCCTCTACATGCGCGACAAGCTGCTGACGCTCTTCGAGCTCGCCTGCGACATGGGCGGCCTGCTCGCGGACTTCGCCGAGAGGCACAAGGACGTGCCGATCGTCGGCCGCACGCACTACCAGCGCGCGATGCCCAGTTCCGTCGGGCTCTGGGCCGGCGCCATCGCCGAATCGCTGCTGGACGACCTGGCGCTCCTGCGCGCCGCGTACCAGGTCGCCGACCAGTGCCCGCTCGGCTCCGCCGCGAGCTACGGAGTCAACCTCGACATTGACCGCCAGATGGTCTCCGACCTGCTCGGCTTCGCGCGCGTGCAGAACAACGCCCTCTACGCCAACAACTCCCGCGGCAAGGTCGAAGCCATCGCCCTCTCCGCGCTCTCGCAGATCATGCTCGACCTCAGCAAAATGGCCAACGACATCATCTTCTGGTCCATGCCGGAATTCGGGTACTTCGTCCTGCCGCAGGACCTCTGCGGCGGCAGCAGCCTGATGCCGCAGAAGCGCAACCCGGCGCTCTTCGAGCTCACCCGCGCGAAGACCGCCGTCGTGATCGCCTGCCACTTGCAGGTGATGGAGATCGTCCGCCCGCTGATCAGCGGCTACCACCGCGACTTCCAGGAGACGAAGCGGCCGCTGATGACCGGAGTGGAGATCACGCAGGCTGCGTTGCAGGTCTGCGGGCTCGGCCTGTCGAAGCTCACGGTGGACGAGAAGCGCTGCGTCGCCGCGTTCACGCCGGAGGTCTTCGCCACCGACCGCGTGCTCGACATGGTCAAAGGCGGCGCGCCTTTCCGCGACGCTTACCAGCAGGTGGCGCGCTCGCTCGAGAAGACGGTGATGGAGGACCCGCGCGCGAACATCCGCAAGAAGACCCATCTCGGCGCGACGGGAAACCTGGGGCTGGACCTGGCGCGCAAGCGGCTCGGCGACGAGCGCGGCTGGCTGAACCAGGCGCGCGCCGCCTGGGTCCCGGCCATCGAAAAGCTGCTGAAGTAAGCGCTCTCGCTGCGCCGCGTTGGCTTACTGTCGCGAAATAACATAGATAAGTTCAGCCGGCGTCATGCTGAGCGCAGCCCTTCGGCCGTGAGCTCAGGGCCGAACGGCGAGGCATCTCACACCATAAACCATTGCTGACGCGCTGCGTGTGAGATTCCTCGCTCCGCTCGGAATGACCAAACATTATTCGGCGTAATCCCGGAACGACACGCTTGCGAAGCCGCCTCACTTCGCCGCGATCTGGTCTCGCAGCTTGCTGATCTGCGCCGCCCAGGGATCTTTGGGCGGGCAAAGCGCCGCGGCTTCGTCCAGCGCCGCGAGCGCTTCCGGCTTCCGCCCGGACCCCGCCAGGAGTACGGCCAGCCTGCAGCGCGGTTCCATCCGCTTCGGGTCCGCCTTGATCGCCGTCCTGAGTTCCTCCATCGCGGCGGGCACGTTCCGGTCGGGGCCTTGGAGCAGCAAGTCCGAGTTAAGCATTCTCGAGTCGGCATCGTACGGGTTCTGACGGAGGGAGCGCTCGATCCACTCCTGGGCTTTGTTGAAATCGGCCGTCGCCGCCCGCCGGTCAACCGAGGCGACTTTCCTGGCCCGGCTCAGATACAACGTCGCGAGAAGCCTGCGGACGGGCCAGTAACCGGGAGCGACGCGCTCGACTTCCTCGTAATCGGCGATGGCGGCGGTGTCCTTGCCCGAACGCCAGTCCCACTCCGCGCGACTTCTAAGCGCGATCAGGTAGTCTGGCACGTAGCGCGAAAATCGCGCCGCCTCGATGTCGTTCCGGATAAGCTCCTCCGCCGGCATTCCAGGCTTGCTCAACGCGCCCCGCAGCAGCCATTCCGCCCGCGCGCCGCTGTAAACGACCCCCACCGCCGCCGCGATGACCATCGCCGACGCGGTGGCGAACAGGAGCCGGGCATCCGCCCGGCTGCCGAGACGCGCGCCGGCCGGCGCGGGACTTTCGGCCCGCCCGGAGGCGATCATAATTCCGAGCAGCGTCCAGTATGCCGCCGCCGACGCCCAGTACCGCAGCGAGATCTGCACCAGCCCGTTCGTGAACATCGCCAGGAACCCGCCGAACACCGCCCACGCCGCAATGCGCAGCGCCGCATCCTCCGCCTGCGCTTTCCGCAGATGCCCTCGGATGGCGAAGAAATGCCCGGCGAGATACAACCCCAAGGCGATGATTCCGCCTTCCGTCGCAACCAGGAGCAGTTCATTGTGGGGATAGATCGTAATGTTGCCCAGCAGGCCGTGCTCCATCGCTGCGGTCGGCTTGTAATCCGGGTAATGGAGCAGGAACATGCCGCTGCCCCAGCCGAAGACCGGGCGATCGGCGATCATGCGCACCGCGCCCTGCCACATGAACCAGCGTGTGGCCTGGTTCTGCGATCGCATCAGCCTCGCGTGCAGGACCGGAACCGCGCTCAGGCAGATGAGGCCCGCAACGGCCAGCCCGACGAAGCCGGCCAGCATGCTCCACCTCGCGCGGGTTGAAAGTTGCGCGGCGACGACGCACGCCAGCCCGACGATCAGCCCGAGCAGCCCGCCCCACTCCTGGCAGAGCGCGAACACACCCAGCATCAGCAGAAGGCACGGCCACAGCGCCGCGGCGGGCAGCGCCAGCGCCTCGCCGCGCTTCGCCGGCCGGGTGATGAGCGGCGTCAGGAGGTCGGCCAGCCCCAGCACGAGCGGCGGCAGGAGAAACGTCGCGAGAAAAGCCCGGTGGCCTTGACCCTCCTGCAGCAGAGCGCCTCTCTCCCATAAAATGCGGAAGAAGTCCCTGAAGCCATGAACTTGCCCAATCCACTTGCCGCCCGACAGCAGAACGTACAGCAGGCCGGCCAGCGCCGCCAGCGTTCCGGCGGCGAACATCGCTCGCAGGATCAATCGAGTTTGCCGGCGGCCGGAGAGCAGGTGTCCCAGCCCAAGCGCCCAGGCCGCGCCGAAAAACATGGGCAGGCTGCCGATGGCCGCGAGCCGCGATTCCGGCGCCCATATACTGCTCGCCACCGAGAACGCCGCGTACGCGCAGAACAGGTATGCCGCGGGATGAAGCGCGCGCCAGGTACCCACCGGCAACCGCCGCGGCCACGCCCAGAGGAGGAACAACGCCAGCGCGCCGCACTGGAAAATCACCGCTTCCAGGTAAATCGCATAGGCGAAGCCCTGCCACTTCGCGACGGAGACCCCCAGCAGCACCGCCGCGGCGAGCGCAGCGGCGATCCATCCGCGGCGGCCGTCGGCGGCCGGCTCAGCAAAAGCATTCCCAAGCTTGGCGCTTTGCGAGGACAACGGGCCGCGCTCCTCCAATCGTCACCCCGGAACCGCCGGAGATTCTAGATACCGGGCCGGCCGATTGCAATCCGTTCCGGCGCTCTTGACCGCGTCCGCGCGCCGGATTATGATTGCGATATCTGCGCTCGGTCGGACTCTGCCGGAAAGTTCCGGTCCCTTATTGCAAGGAGGCGTTTATGCGGTCGAGACTCATCCTGCCCATCGCGCTCATCGGCGCCGCACTGTCATTCGGGACTTCTTCTTCAGCAGCGGAAGAGAAAAACATGGCCAATCCCGTCGTCGTCGTAGAGACCTCCGAAGGCGCGATCAAGATTGAACTCTGGCCCGACAAGGCGCCGAAGACGGTCGAGAACTTCCTGTCATACGTGGACGAGAAATTCTACGACGGCACGATCTTCCATCGCGTCATCGAGAAGTTCATGATCCAGGGCGGCGGCTTCACGGCCGATATGGTCCAGAAAAAGACGCACCCGCCCATCAAGAACGAAGCCCGCGCCGACGTGAAGAACGCCCGCGGCACCATCGCCATGGCTCGAACCGGCGAGGTGGACAGCGCCACGGCGCAGTTCTTCATCAACACGGTGGACAACGCGTTCCTCAACCATGCCGGCGAGTCGCCGAGGACTTTCGGCTACGCGGCCTTCGGCAAGGTCATTGACGGCATGGATATCGTTGACAAGATAGCCAAAGTCCAGACCGGTCAAGGCGACGTGCCGGTCAGCGTGGTTCTCATCAAGAGCATCCGGCGGGCCGAGCCGGCGAAATAGCCGCACACCGCGCCGCTCGTCTTAGCTGCGACGGAAAAACGGCGGTTGCCCACCTTCGGCTTGCCCCAGGGGCACTGTGGGTGAGCGATTACGAGCAAGATTACGATTACGAGGTCTTAAAGAATTGGGCTTCGTAATCGTAATCATAATCCTAATCGTGCTCGACGTTAGTCCGACTGAGAAGGAAGGACGATTACGATTACGATTACGAGTAAGATTACGATTACGAGATTCTGAAGACCTCATCCAAGCGCTTCTCTACAAGTCCCGGTCCGAGATTTTCCCATTTCCCGCTTGACATCCGCTCCAATTATGGTATCATCGTACTGTGATACCACATTTGGCAAGGAACGAGCGGCGATCGGCGCCGAGCGTTCTGAAGCTTTGCAGGAAGGGCGAAGTTCAATGGCGACGGTCCTGAAAATTTCCGAAGCGGCGTCCCTGGCGCTGCACACGATGGTTCTCCTGGCGGACCGGCGCGAGCGGCCGCTGACGACCAAGGAGATCGCGGCGACGTTCAAGGTGTCCGAGGCGCACCTGGCGAAGGTGCTCCAGCGGCTGGCGAAGGCCGGGTTGGTGCTTTCCGCGCCGGGGCCTCACGGCGGTTTCCATCTCCGCGACGGCGCCGAGCGGACGACGCTGCTGCAGGTTTACGAGGCGATCGAAGGTCCGTTGAGCTCGGCCCACTGCCTCCTTGGCGTGCCGGTGTGCGGCGGAAAGAAGTGCGTTCTCGGGCAGCTCGTCTGCAGCCTGAACGCGCAGGTCAGGAAACACTTGTCCAGGACGCGGCTGAGCGACGCCAAGGCCGCTTTCGCAGGATTAGATCGGGGATGACGTGATGAAGCGCAAGATCGTGAAGATTGACGAGGAGAAATGCACCGGCTGCGGCCAGTGCGCGAGCGCCTGCGCCGAGGGCGCGATCAAGATCGCGGACGGCAAGGCGCGCCTGGTCAGCGAGAGCTACTGCGACGGCCTCGGCGCGTGCCTGGGCGAATGCCCGGAGGGCGCAATCGCCATCGAGGAACGCGAGGCGGACGAATTCGACGAGCAGGCCGTCGAGGCCGCGCGCAAGTCGCCGGCGGCGCACGATGCGGCTCCGCACGTCTGCCCGGGAAGCGCCATGCGCGAGTTGAAACCTCGCCATGCCGCCGGGACCGAAAGCGCGTCCCCTGCGGCCGAGTCGGAACTGCGCCACTGGCCGGTGCAGCTCAAGCTGGTCGCGCCGATGGCGCCGTTCCTGAAGGGCGCGGACCTGCTGCTGGCGGCGGACTGCGTGCCGTTCGCCATGGCGGACTTCCATTCGAAGTTCCTCCAAGGCCGGTCGGTGGTCATCGGCTGTCCCAAGCTCGACGACCCGGCGATCTACGTCGAGAAATTGACGGAGATCTTCAAACGTTCAGGCATCCGAAGCGTCACCGTCCTCCACATGGAAGTCCCCTGCTGCTTCGGGCTGAAGCGGATCGCCGAGGCGGCGCTGGAGGCCTCGGGCAACCACTATCCGATTCGGGACGTGACGGTCAGCATCGAAGGCAAGGTCGTCGAATCGCGCTGGTCGGAGCGGATGACATGATCTCGGCGGCGCTGAAAACCAGTCTGGACGATCTCCACGCGCGATACCACCGCCGCGCGATGATCCATCCGGACCCGCTGGAATTCCTGTGGGATTACCCCGACCCGCGCGACCGCGAGATCGTCGCGCTGGTCGCTTCGTCGCTGGCGTACGGGCGCGTCGCGCAGATTCTCAAGAGCGTTCGCGGCGTGCTGGATCGCATGGGCGCGCCGGCGCGCTTCCTGAAACGCTCGTCGGAGAGCGTACTGCTCAGGACTTTCGGCGGCTTCCGGCACCGGTTCACGACCGGCGAAGAGATGGCCGCCCTGCTCTATGGCGCGAAGCGGGCGTCCGATCGGCACGGATCGCTGCTGGCCTGTTTCGAGGCGGGGCTCGGCGACTCTGACGAGACGGTTCTCGGCGCGCTTTCCGCATTCGTTGCGCAGCTTTCTGAGCCGTCCGGCGGCGCGTGCGGCAGCCTGCTGGCCTCGCCGGCTGACGGCAGCGCGTGCAAGCGCCTCAACCTGTTCCTGCGATGGCTGGTGCGGCGCGACGAGGTGGACCCGGGCGGATGGGAATCGGTCGGCGCCGCGCGACTGGTCATGCCGCTGGACGTGCACATTCATCGCATCTGCCGGACGCTCGGCCTCACCCGTCGAAACGCGGCGAACATGCGGACGGCGCTTGAGATTACCGAAGCGTTTCAGCTAATCTGTCCTGGGGACCCGATTCGATACGATTTCTCGCTCAGCCGGCTCGGCATCCGCAAGGACGCCGACCCGGAAGAGTTCTTCAACTGTTGCCGCGTCGCCGGGGCGGCGCGCGGCTAGTTCAAGGAGATTCCCATGGGCACAATGCAATGTCCCGGACAGGACATGAGGTTCTGGAAGCCGGAGGACATCTTCGAGGCGCCCTGCCCTCACTGCGGCGCGCGGATGGAATTCTGGAAGGACGATGTCCGGCGCCAGTGCAAGGGCTGCGGAGAGATGGCGCCGAACCCGAGGCTGGACTTGGGCTGCGCCTCGTGGTGCAAGTACGCGGACAAGTGCCTCGGCATCGCGCCGGGGACCGGAAAATCGGCGCCCGCGGAGAAAAAGGGCTGATCTGGAAAGGGACAAACGCATGGCGCAGGAAAAATCCCGGCGCAGCGCCGGGAAAAGGAAACTGCCGGCCGCGAAAGCGCACACTCTGGCGGAGTTGATATCGTACGCGCCCCGGTCCGTCGTCAGCCGGACCATCGCGGAGAACTCCGCCGGCACGGTGACGCTCTTCGCATTCGACGCGGGTCAAGGCCTGAGCGAGCATTCCGCGCCCTATGACGCGCTCATCCAGGTCCTCGACGGCGAGGCGCAACTGGCCATCGGCGGCAAAGCGGTGCACGCGCGCGCGGGGCAACTGGTCGTCATGCCGGCGAACGTCCCGCACGCGGTCCAGGCGGTGAAGAAGTTCAAGATGCTCCTGACGATGCTGCGGGCCGGGTGAGAATTTCAGCGGATTGGGGCTTCGTTTTTTCAGAAGGGAGAAGCTGCAATGTTTTGCTATCAGTGCGAGCAGACGGCGAAAGGAGTCGGTTGCACGGTCAGCGGAGTGTGCGGGAAGAACCCGGAAGTCGCAGGCTTGCAGGACCTGCTGGTCCACGCGTGCAAGGGCCTTTCGATGTACGCGGCGCGCGCGCGGAAACTGGGCGTGAAGGACCATGAGGCGGACGTCTTCACGGTCGAGGCGGTCTTCGCGACGCTGACCAACGTCAATTTCGACCCGGCCGCCCTGCGCCGCATGATCGCCAAGGCCGCCAAAGTGCGCGCGCGCGTGAAGGCGGAATACGAGACCGCCTGCAAGGCCGCGGGCAAGACGCCCGAGGCGCTCTCCGGTCCGGCGACCTGGCAGCCGGCGGCCGACCCGCAGAGCCTGGACCGCCAGGCTGAGGAGATCGCCATCCTGCGCCGCAAGCAGTCGCTCGGCGACGACGTCACCGGCCTGCAGGAACTCGTCGTTTACGGCCTGAAAGGCGTCGCGGCGTACGCGGACCACGCACAGATTCTCGGGCAGGAAAGCGACGAGGTGTACTCATTCTTCCACGAGACGCTTTCCTGGCTGAGCACGAACCCGACGGAGATCGGCGCGCTGCTCGGCAAGGCGCTGCAGGTCGGCGAGATCAACCTCAAGGTCATGGGCCTGCTCGACGCGGCGAACACCGGCGCGTATGGCCATCCGGTCCCGACCGCCGTGCGCATCCGGCCGGTCAAGGGCAAGGCGATCGTCGTCTCCGGACACGACCTCAAGGACCTGGAGGAACTGCTCAAGCAGACCGAGGGCAAAGGGATCAACGTCTACACGCACGGCGAGATGCTCCCGGCGCATGGCTATCCGGGCCTGAAGAAGTACAAGCACCTCGTCGGGAATTACGGCGGCGCGTGGCAGGAGCAGCAGAAGGAATTCTCCGAATTCCCCGGCGCCATCCTGATGACCACCAACTGCCTCATGAAGCCGCAGAAGGCGTACGAGGACCGGCTGTTCACCGCGGGCGTGGTCGGCTGGCCCGGCGTGGCGCACATCGCCGAGCGGGACTTCCAGCCGGTCATCCAGGCGGCGCTGGCGGAGGACGGGTTCGCGGCCGATGCGCCGGAGAAGACCATCCTGACCGGCTTCGGGCACGAGGCGGTGATGAGCGTGGCGGGCAAGGTGATCGAGGCGGTGAAGAGCGGCGCCATCCGCCGGTTCTTCCTCATCGGCGGCTGCGACGGCGCCAAGCCCGGCCGCAACTACTACACCGACTTCGCCCAGGCCGTGCCGAAGGACTGCGTCATCCTCACGCTCGCATGCGGCAAGTACCGCTTCAACAAGCTCGACTTCGGCGACATCGGCGGGATTCCGCGCCTGCTCGACGTCGGGCAGTGCAACGACGCCTACTCCGCCGTGCAGATCGCCGTCGCGCTCGCCGGCGCGTTCAAGTGCGGCGTCAACGACCTGCCGCTCTCGATGATCCTTTCCTGGTACGAGCAGAAGGCCTGCGCGATCCTCCTGACGCTGCTGCACCTGGGGATCAAGAACATGCGGCTCGGCCCGACACTGCCGGCGTTCGTCACGCCCGCCGCGCTCAAGGTCCTCTCGGAGAAATTCAACATCATGCCGATCAGCACGCCGCAGGAAGACTTGAAGATGATCTTGAAGTAACCGGCGCTACTTTGTATGCTCAAGCGGTCGGCCCGGCGGGCCGGGAACTCTTTGCCGGAGAGGAGACGATGAAAAAGTACATCTGCGACGTGTGCGGTTACATCTACGATCCGGCCAAGGGCGACCCGGAAAACGATATCCCGCCGGGCACCGCGTTCGAGAAACTTCCCGACGACTGGACCTGCCCCGAATGCGGCGTGCCGAAGAGCCAGTTCTCGGCTTTGGTCTAGAAGCTTATCGTGCACCATTGAGGAGAAACAGATGCAGGCACCGGAGAAGAAGCAGCTCAAGGAGCAGACGGTCATCTGGATGGACCACGCCGGCGCGCACGACGAGATCGGCAAGGTTTATCACGAGCTCGGCGAATGGGCGGCGCGGAACAAAGTCAAGCTCGCCGGCCCCGGCTTCACCGTCTTCCTCAGCCCGCCGAGTGAATTCGACCCGGCCTCGGCGCTGTTCGAAGTCTGCATGCCGGTCGCCCCGGCGACCCAGGGCGACGCGAAAGTCCGCGTGAAGAAACTCCCCGCCATGACCGTCGCCGCCTCGCAGGTCAAAGGCCCGTACAAACAGATCCCCGCGCATTACACCGAGATGCTCGCCTGGCTGGACGCCGAAGGCTGGGACGTGGCCGGCCCGCCGCGCGAAGTCTACCTCAAGCGCCCCGACTCCAAGGGCAAAGGCGACCCGAAGGAATTCGTCACCGAGATCCAGTTCCCGATCAAGGCGTGATTCGGCGCAGGTTGCCTGTGTCGCCTGATTAACGCGCTCTGGGGCTTGTGGGTCCGGCGCAAGTCTCAAGCACGTCATTCCCGCGCAAGCGGGAATCCAAGTTTTCTTCTTCGGCTCTGGATTCCCGCCTGCGCGGGAATGACAAACAGGTTTGCTTAGCAGCTAATTTTCCGCCAGCAACTCCCCATCGTTCTCCAGCAGCCGTTTCAGCTCCGCCAGGAACCGGGCGGCGGTGACGCCGTCTACGATCCGGTGGTCGCAGGAGAGCGTCAGTTTCATCACGCGGCCCACCACGATCTTGTCCCCTTCCACGACCGGCATGGCGAGGGCGGACGCTACGGCCAGCGTGATGGCGGATGGCGGGTTGATGATCGGCTCGAATTGTTCCACGTCGAACATGCCCAGGCTGCTGACGGTGAAGGTCGGATGGCGGCGCTCCTCCGGCGACAGCTTTCCCGTCCGCGCCTCCTCGACCAGCGCGCGGGTGCGCTCGACGATTTGCTCGAGCGAAAGCCCCTGCGCGTTCCGAATGACGGCGACGGTGAGCCCTTCGTCGGTGTCCACGGCCAGGCCCAGGTTGATCCCCCTCCACTTGATGATCCGGCCGCGGTCGTAGCTCCGGTTGGCCTCGGGGTGCGATTTCAGAGCCTTCAGGACGGCAAGCATGACGAGGTGCGTGATCGTCGCGCCGTACTTCCGCTTGAGTTCCTCTTTCCGGGCGAAGAGGCGCGTGACGACGATACTGCGCGTGATGTAGAAGTGCGGGATGACGTGCTTGGCGGCGGTCACACGGCGCGCCTGCGTCTTCAGCCGGTACGCGGCCTCGACGACTTCGGCCTCGTCCTCGGTCACGTCAATGGCCGGCAGTTCCTCGTCGGGCGACGGCTTGATCGCAGGACGGGTTTCCACCGGCGGTCGTTCAGCCGTCGGACCCTCCGGCGCGGCGGCTGTGGCGGCGGGCTTTTCCGCCGGCGATGCGCGGCCCGGCGAGAGCGCCTCGACATCCTGCGCGATGATCCGCCCGCCGGGACCGGTGCCTTTGACCTGGCCAAGGTCAATTCCTTTCTCCTGCGCCAGTTTGCGCGCGCGAGGCGAAGCGGCGGCTCGCGGCTCGGCGCTGGGCGCAGGCGAGGGTTGCGGTGCGGGGGTTTTCCCCTTCGGCGTGGGCTTTTGCGCGGGCGGTGCGGCAGCAGCCATCTGCTTCTTCGGCTCGGCGCTTCCCGCCGCTGGAGCGGGTTGCGACGCGGGCGCTTCCGGGGCTTTCTTTTTCGGTGCAGGCTCTTGCGCGGGCGGCGCGGCGGCAGCCTGCTGTTTTTCCGGCGCGGCGCCCTTCTCTTCCGCGTCAATATAGCCGATGACCTCGCCGACGGGCACCTCGCTCCCGTCGCCGTGGACGACCTTTGACAGGACGCCGCTGTGGAAGCACTCCAGTTCCATCGTCGCTTTGTCCGACTCGATCTCGGCCAGCGCGTCGCCCTCGCGGACGCGGGCGCCGGGCTTGACCTTCCACGCGATGATCTTGCCTTCCTGCATGCTGTCGGAAAGTTTCGGCATCGTAATTTCGTACATGCTTTCGTGCCCTGGCCACTTGGTGGTTTAAGCTGATAAAGTCTTTTTAACCGCCCCGACGACGTCTTCCGCATGCGGGATGCACGCCTGCTCCAGTTCGCGCGCGTAGGGCAGCGGAACGTCGGCGCCGGAAACGCGCCCGACCGGCGCGTCGAGTTCGTCGAAGACCTGCTCGCAGATGTTCGCGGCCACCTCCGCGCCGATGCCGCAATGCGGCGGCGGTTCCTCGACCACCACCGCGCGGTGGGTCCGCGCGACGGATTGCGCCACCGTCTTCACGTCCCACGGCCGAAGCGTCCGCAGGTCAATCACCTCCGCCTCGACCTTCTCCTGCGCGAGCCGCTCGGCCGCCTGGAGCGCGACGTGCGTCATCGCGCCATAGCCGATGAGCGTCACGTCCCGGCCCGCTCGCAGCACGGCCGCCTGGCCGATGGCCGCCGCATCGAGTCCGTCGGGCACTTCGCCCTGAAGATTGTACAGTCCCTCGTGTTCGAGGAAGATCACCGGGTTATCGTCGCGGATGGCGGCCTTGAGCAGCGCCTTCGCGTCCGCGGGCGTGGCGGGATAGACGACTTTCAGGCCCGGCGTATGGACGAAGTGGACCTCCAGGCTGTGCGAGTGCTGGCTGCCGAGCTGGTGCCCGCCGCCGCCGGGCATGCGGATGGTGATCGGCAGCTTGACCTGCCCGCCGAACATGTAGCGCATGAGCGCCATGTGGTTCAGGATCTGGTCCATCGCGAGGTAGGCGAAATTGACGGTCATCAGTTCGGGCACGGGGCGCATGCCGTCCATCGCCAGGCCGATCGCCATGCCGACGATGGCCGCTTCCGAGATCGGCGTGTCGAAGACGCGCTTCGAGCCGAACTCCTTCAGCAGCCCGCGGGTGACCTTGAACGATCCCTCGTAGAGCGCCACGTCCTCGCCGAAGACGACCATGGACGGGTCGCGCCTCATCTCCTCGAAGAGCGCCTGGTTGATCGCGTCGCGGTAGCTGATGGTCGCCATAATCGCTCCGAATACCGTCCTTTTTCTCCGTTACGTCATTCCCGCGAAGGCGGGAATCCAGGCGTTCGGCCACCGTTGTGGATTCCCGCTTTCGCGGGAATGACATACGAGATTCCTTGCCACTCTCCTAAAACACCGGCGGCGCATCGGTCATCGGCCATTCTCCACGTACAAATCGTCGTACAGCTTCTCCGCCGGCAATTCCGCGCCGGCCTCGGCGAACGCGACCGCCTCGTCGAGCAGCTTGCGGACCTTCTCATCCACCTCCGCGAATTCCTCCTCCGTCACCTCGAAGTCGTGCTGGATGGCCGCCTTGAGCCTGGGGATCGGATCGCGCCTCCTCCAGAGCGCCACCTCTTCGGGCGAGCGGTAGGTGGCCGGGTCGGACATGGAATGCCCGCGGAAGCGGTAGCATTTCGCCTCGATGAAACAGGGCCCGCGGCCGGCGCGCGCGTGCGCGATGGCGCGCTCGGCCACGGAATGCATCTTGAAGAAATCCATCCCGTTGACGACGGCGGTCGGCATGTTGTAGGCGCGCGCCTTCTGCGCGAGCGACTTCTCCGCGCTGGACCGGTTGACGCTCGTGCCGATGGCGTAGACATTGTTCTCGCAGACCCAGACGATGGGCAACTGGTAGAGCGAGGACATGTTGAGCGCCTCGTGGTAAACGCCCTGATTGGTCGCGCCGTCGCCGAAGAAGCACAGCACCACGCGGTTCTCCTGCTTGTTCCTGACGGATAGGCCGAGCCCGACGGCGATCGGGCACATGCCGGCGACGATGGCGTAGCCGCCGAAGAAATTGATGTCGCGGTCGAAGAGGTGCATCGAGCCGCCCTTGCCCTTGCAGCAGCCGTCGGCATGGCCGAAGAGTTCCGCCATCGCCTTTCGCGGGTCGCCGCCGCGGATGAGGAAGTAGGCGTGGTCGCGGTAGGAGCCGATCACGTAATCTTCGTTCCGCAGGTGCACCAGCGCGCCGACGGCCACCGCCTCCTCGCCCGAGTACAGATGGCAGAAGCCGCCGATGCGGCCCTTCGTGTATTGCTCGGCGACGCGTGTCTCGAAATTGCGCGCGAGCTGCATCCGGTAATAGGCGTCCATCAATTCGCGCTTGTTCATGCCATACCCCGATGATGATGCCTGCCCTGAGCCGCGTCGAAGGGCGGCCCGTTCGGCGCTGCCCGGCCCTGAAAAAGATCGTAGCACGCGAGCGCCGCGCAAACAAGCCAGCGCCGCCCCGCTTGAACTGGCGAGCGCGTCCATGTATGTTGTATATACAGGGGTGGAAATTTTTCACGGGGGAACTGATGAGCACGGAACTGAAGAAAGGCGTCCACTGGGTCGGCGTCGTGGACTGGGGCATCCGCCATTTCCACGGCTACGAGTTGAGCACGCATCGCGGCACGACGTACAACGCGTACCTGATCGTGGACGACAAGGTCGCGCTCGTGGACACGGTCTGGGGACCGTTCCAGGAGCAATTCATCGAGAACCTCCGCACGGTCATTGATCCGGCCAGGATCGAATTCGTGGTGGTCAACCATTCCGAGCCGGACCATTCCGGCAGCCTGCCGGCCCTGATGCAGCTCTGCCCGCAGGCCACCGTGGTCGTCTCGAAGCGCGGCGCCGAAAGCCTGCCGGGGCATTATCACCAGCACTGGAGGCTCAAGCCGGTCCAGAATGGCTACAGCATCCGCCTGGGCCGCGACGAGCTCGTCTTCATCGAGGCGGCGATGCTCCACTGGCCCGACAGTATGTTCACCTACCTCACCGGCCGGAACATCCTCATGCCGAACGACGCCTTCGGGCAGCACTACGCGACGGCGTTCCGGTTCAACGATCAGGTCAACGAGGCGGAGCTCGACCAGGAGGCGATCAAGTACTACGCCAACATCCTCACGCCTTTCAGCAAGCTCGTGGCCAAGAAGATTGACGAAGTCCTGGAGCTGGATCTGCCGATTGAGATGATCGCGCCGAGCCACGGCGTCATCTGGCGGAAGGACCCGATGCAGATCGTCCGCAAGTACCAGGAATGGGCCGCGCGGAAACCGGAGCCGTCGGCGGTGGTGCTCTACGACACGATGTGGGAGGCCACGCGCCGGATGGCCGAAGCGGTCGGCGCGGGCCTCGCCGCCGAAGGCGTGCCGTTCAAGCTCTTCCACATGGCCGTCTCGGACCGCAACGACGTGGTAACGGAAATCTTCAAGGCCAAGGCGGTCATCATCGGATCGCCGACGCTGAACAACGGGCTGCTGCCGGCGATCACGCCGATCCTCGAGGACCTCAAGGGCCTCAAATTCCAGAACAAGATCGGCGCGGCGTTCGGCTCCTACGGCTGGAGCGGCGAATCGGTCAAGCAGATCGAGGCGCACCTGGCCGCGTGCAACATCCCGCTTGCCGCCGAAGGCGTCCTCGCCAAATGGCAGCCCACCGCCGCCGATCTCCAGAACTGCGAAGCCCTCGGCCGCAAGGTGGCCGCGGGTGTTAAGGCGGGATGACAACCTGTCACGAATTTTATTTCAGAATGGAAATGAGGTCATTAGCTTCGAACTCAATATCCTGAAGTATCTTGCTCAGAAGGCCGGGGCCGATGGTTTCGCCGGAATGGACTGGAACGACAGTGCATCTGCCGTCTGCGTGGCGAAGGAAATGATGGCTGCCCTTGATGCGAATGACTTGGAAGCCTGTGCGGCTAAGGGCTCGTATGAGATCGCGGCCGCTGAGGCGGGGAAGCTTGGGCATGCTCAGACCTCAACGGTCTGAAGGCCGATGAACTGGGTCGGTCGAGAGGATTCGACTTCGAGACATAATTCGATGGCTTCGCGCACGCGCTTGATCAGCAAGTCCAGCGATTTCGCCTGAGTATGGCACCCCCTCAGCTCGGGAACGGTCGCCACAAAAAAGCCTGCCTTATCTTTTTCGATAATGACGTGAAACTCGCGTTTCATGGCATCCTCCAAGCTGCGCACCGCTCCGACATTCCCGCCTTGTAGTTGCCGAATCTACCGCCGCACGTGCCCAAAGTCAACCGCGTTTTCGACCTCGATAAGCGCCGAGAAGTTGCGAGCCGCCAACCTTCGCGCTAGAATTGCGGCATGAACATCGGGCCGACAATCTTCATAACGACGATGTGCAGCCTCATTTCCATCTCCGCGGCATGGGCGGCGGATCCCGCGGTTATGGGCGACGCGCCGGCAAACGTCAGCAGTGTGACGATCACCGTAAACTCCCAGCCTCGGCAAACCTTCTCGGGGCTTGGCACGAGCTGTTACGGGGGTGGCGACTACGCGCGGCTTGCGCCCGAGCGGCGCGCGGAGCTCAACGACCTGGTCTGGCGCGAAGCGCGGTTCAACACCATGAGGATTTGGTTCCATCTCAAAGACTATGCGCCTGCGCCCGGCGAACGCCATTTCAAGGCGGCGTTTTCCGACGCGGATGCCACCCTTGTCCGCGATGCGCAGGCGGCCGGCGTCACCCACCTTGTGCTCGGCCCCAGCGCCATACCAAGTTATTTAATGGAGCGGCTGCCCAGAAAGGGCCCGGACGGAAACGGGCAGGCCGTCGAACCCTATCTGAAGCCGGACCAGTTTGAGGAGCACGCGGCGATCATCGCAGCTTTCATTCGTGATTTGCGGGAGCAGGACCACATCGCCGTCGAAGCGACCGGCATTCAGAACGAACCGAACGATCCCAACGATTGCGTGTTCACGCCCGAAGACGTCGTCCGGAGCGCCAAGCTGCTGCGCGCCGCGCTCGATTCCCGCGGCCTGCACGAGGTGAGGATCATCGCCCCGGAATCGGTCGGTTGCAATGCTCCCGCACTCGCCCAGGTGGAGGCGCTCAAGGCGGATGAGGCCGCCTGGAAAGCGCTCGGCGGCATTGCCTCGCACGACTACGACGGCGGCGCCAACGCGCGATGGGCGGACGCCCTGGCCGGCGACGGCAAGGACTATTGGATGACCGAATTCTGCCTGGGCGGGCCCGAGGAACCCGGCGATTACTTCCGCGCCTCGGCGGAGGCCGCGGCATTCCTCTCCGACATGAACCACCGCGTCAATTATTGGATTCATTTCATCGGTTACCTGAGTGACGATCCGAAAGACAACGGGACCCGCCTCATGGCGTATTACAACGGCAACGTCGCCGGCGACGCATGGCTCAAGGTTTTCGAGCCGTATTATTACCTAAGACAACTCGGCCAAACATTCGACGCAGGCGCTGTCTTCCGGCAGTCCGTCAGCTCGCTGGAGAACGAGATGACGTGGACGCACGACAACAAGCCACGCCTCGTGGTCGCAGCCGCGCGGAATCCCGATGGCTCATGGGGCATCGGCATTACAGACTATACATCGGACGCTTTCCCGCCCCACTTCTGGTACCCGGGCAAACCGGCGCAGAGCTTCGCCGTTACGGTCAAAATCGAGGAACTGGCCAAAGCCGGCGACATCGATTTCGAGTTTTGCATCATGGGCCCGCAGTTCGAGATCCCAATAGTGAGCCCCGCCACCATGCACGACGGTCAATTGACTTTCACGATCCGCCCTTTCGAGCTGGTCACACTGCGCTCCATTAGTCCATTGAACAAGTAGGGATAATGGGGTTGTTAAGAAGACGGATTTAGGTTCAATAAGGAGGAAGGAAGATGAACAAGGCGATCATGGCGCTGGTATGTC
This sequence comes from Candidatus Brocadiia bacterium, assembly GCA_052139675.1. Lineage (GTDB taxonomy): Bacteria > Planctomycetota > Brocadiia > CAIUPP01 > CAIUPP01 > JBEKCB01. Next base: position 14,727 of record JBKQWE010000045.1, on the reverse strand, counting down.
TAATGTGGATTGCGGTTTGGCCTGCCTTGGGTCAGGAACCTTCAGTCAAGGCTGAATACTCGGTCAAGTCCATGCCCCCGTCAGTGGTCAAGACGGTTCCGATGTCAGGCGATCAGAATGTGGACGCGGCTGCGACAACGCAGATCGCGGCTACGTTCAGCAAGCCGATGACGGACGGAAACTGGTCCTGGGTGCAGATATCGAAGGGCACGTTCCCGCAGATCATTGGCAAGCCGAGGTATCTGGATGACAAGAAGACCTGTGTGGTGGACGTCAAGCTTGAGCCGAAGAAGACGTACGTCATCTGGCTCAACTCCCCGCCCTACACCAGCTTCACAGACACCGACGGGCACAAGGCTGTTCCGTATCTTCTGGTCTTCCAGACCCAGTAGGATCAGGAGATAATAGCGGAAGCGCTCTCTCTTCTGTCTCTTCGAGCCGATCATTAGGACAGCCGCCGTCCGCGTGCCGTTTCCGTCGAGACGTTGCGATTCGGCCTGCCTTCGCGTTAGAATTGCGGCATGAAAATAAAATTGAAATACGGCTTTCGCGGGCTGAACGTGAACCTGCCGGAGACGCCGGGCTTCGTCGGCGTGCTGGAACCCACAAAAGCGCCCGTGCTCCGCAATGCCAAGGCGTCCATCGGCAAGATGCTGCGCGAGCCGATCGGCTCGCCACCGCTGTCGGAGATCGCCGCCGGCAGGAAGACGGCCTGTATCGTCGTCAGCGACATCACGCGGCCGGTGCCGAACGCCACGCTGCTGCCGCCGATCCTGAAGGTTCTCGAGGAGGCCGGCATCGCTCGGGAGAAAATCCTCCTCCTGATCGCGACGGGCACCCATCGCCCGAACGAGGGCGCCGAGGCCGTCCATCTCCTCGGCGAGGACATCGCGCGCGATTACCGCGTCGTCAACCACTTCTGCAAGCGCGAGGCGGACATGGCCTTCGTCGGCAAGATCGGCGACGGCGTGCCGGTGTACGTCAACCGGCAGTACCTGGACGCCGACCTGAAAATCCTCACCGGCTTCATCGAGCCGCACATGTGGGCGGGTTTCTCCGGCGGCCGCAAGGCGATCCTGCCGGGCATTTCCTCCATTGAGACCGTCAAGTACATGCACGGGCCGGAAATGGTCGCGCACGGGAAGGTCGCTTACGGCGTCCTCGAAGGCAATCCGTTCCACGAGGCCGCGCTCGAGATCATGAACCGCACCGGCGCGGACTTCATGGTGAACGTGACGCTGAGCCTGTCGAAGAAGATCACCGGCGTTTTCGCCGGGCATCCGGTCGAGGCGCACCGCCGCGGCTGCGAGTTCCTCGCCGCGCAGTGCATCCGGACGCTCGACGAGCCGCTCGACTTCATCGTCACCACCAACGCCGGCGCGCCGGCCGACTGCAACCTCTACCAGACCGTCAAGAGCATGGTCGCCGCCACGCCCGGCCTCAAGACCGGCGGCATCGTCCTCACCGCCTCCGCCTGCTACGAGGGCGTCGGCAATCCCGAGTGCGAGGAAGTCTTCAACATGGTGGATACGCCCGCGCGGTTCCTCCAGCGGCTGATGGACAAGGAGTTCTTCATCCCGGACCAGTGGTGCGCGCAGGAGGTGTACCAGGTCATGCGCCGGAATCCGACGTGGATTTACACGCAGGGCGTCCCCAGGGAAAAACTGGAGCGCTATCATTTCCGCTGCGTGGACTCCGTGGAAAAAGGCGTCGCCGATTTGCTCGCCCGGTTCGGCGAGAAGCACGCGCGCTGGGCCGTCGTCCCGGACGGGCCGATGCTCATCCTCCGCACCCGCGGCAGCGCGACGTACGGACATAAATGAGAAATTAGAAAAATTATGCAGGATAAGCGCAGTTTGCGCTTGACATATCAGAAATATTATGTTATACAAGCAGTGTCGCAAGATGCTGAGGCGGAAGAGGATAAGACGCACACGGGCGATTTGAACAAACGAACCCAGCGCGTTGTAACATCTTGTAATTACGCGTCTTATGACATAACTACCGGACGGGCATGATGCACATCATTATCCCGATCAAGCAGGTCCCGGAGACCAGCAAGGTCAAAATGGATCCCGAGACCGGCACGATGATCCGCGAGGGCGTCGAGAGCATCATCAACCCGCTCGACCTCTACGCCATCGAGACCGGAATCCAACTCGCCGAGTCGCGCGGCCCATTCGACGCGACTCAGGGCCGCCCTGCTGGCGGCACGACGACCGTGCTCTCGATGGGCCCTGCCAAGGCGGAGGAAGCGCTGCGCGAGGCCGTCGCCATGGGCTGCACGAACGGCGTGCTGCTCTCCCATCGCGCCTTCGCCGGGTCCGATACGTGGGCTACGTCCTACGCGCTCTCGAAAGCGATCTCCCGAATCGGTCCGTATGACCTCATCCTCTGCGGCGAGCGCGCCACCGACGGCGACACCGGCCAGGTCGGACCGGGCATTGCCGCCTGGCTCGACCTCCCCGTCGCGACGTACGTCAGCGCCATCCTCGAATGGCGCGGCAGCTCCGCCGTGGTGAAGCGGCTCGTCGAAGACGGATACGAGACGCTCGAAATCCAGACGCCCTGTCTTCTCACCGTCGTCAAGGAAATCGCGTACCCACGGATGCCGACCCTGCGCGGGAAACAGCGCGCGCGCAAGGTTGCGATTCCGGTCTGGGGACCGGATGAGATCGGCGCCGCGCCGGATTCCATCGGGCTGAAAGGCTCGCCGACGCGCGTGGTGAAGATCGAGTCGCCCCGTGTCGCGCGCGACGGCGAAATCCGCGTGCCGAAAGATCCGGCCGAACTCGAAAAAGCCGTGGACGGAATCGTCGCATACCTCGAAAGATTGGATTTGCTCGACCGAGGTAATACGAAAGCGCGAAAGACGGAAACGGACGGAACGGCATGAACGCTTCCGCATCGAAGCCCTCGGATGTTCGCCCGGAGCGGAGCAAGGAGTTCAAGGGCGTGTGGATCCTCGGCGAGCAGAGGTCCGCCGCCGTCCAGCCGGTCTCATACGAACTCCTCGCGCGCGGGCGCGGGCTGGCCGACCGGCTCGGCGTTCCGCTCTCGGCGGTGATGCTCGGAAAAACCGCCGAGGCGGGCCTGCGGGAACTGATTTCCCGAGGCGCCGACCAGGTGATCCTCGTCGAGTCGCCCGCGCTCGAGCACTTTCTGCCCGAGCCATACGCGCGCGCGCTCGAACACCTCATCCGCAAACACAAGCCGGAAATCCTCATCGCGGGCGCGACGACGACGGGCCGCACGCTGATGCCGATCGTCGCGGTAAAGTGCCGCGCGGGGCTGACGGCCGATTGCACGCATCTGGAAATCGAGAGCGACACCGGCAACCTGCTCCAGATCCGCCCCGCCATCGGCGGCAACATCATGGCGACCATCAAGTCGCCCTCGCACCGGCCGCAGATGGCCACCGTCCGGCCGCGCTCCATGAAGGCCGCCGCGCGGGACGAATCCCGACGCGGGACGGTGATCCGCGAGTCCGTCCCGGCGGAACTCCTGGCAAGCCGGGTGCGCCGGCTGGGCTTCGAGCCGGCCGCGGCTGACAGCGCCAATATCCAGGAGGCCGAGGTCGTCGTCTCGGGCGGACGCGGGCTGAAGAAGCGCGAGAACTTCGACCTGATCTATCAGCTCGCCGTCCTGCTGAACGCCGGCGTCGGCGCCTCGCGCGATGCCGTGGACCGCGCCTGGATCAGCTATCCGCACCAGGTCGGGCTCAGCGGAAAAACGGTTTCGCCGAAGCTGTATCTCTGCGCCGGCATCTCCGGCTCGATCCAGCATCTGGCCGGCATCAAGACCGCCGAGCACATCATCGCGATCAACAGCAACCCGGACGCGCAGATTCTCAAGGTCGCCGATTACGGCATCGTCGCGGACCTCTTCGAAGTCCTGCCGATGCTGATCCGCAAGATTGAGGAACGACGACGACACCGACGACTTTGACGGGATAACAGGATCAACCGGATTCAGGAAAAAACTATCCTGTGCATCCTGTAATCGTGTCCAGTCCGTTCGTTGAGTTGAAAAGGAAGTCGCGTGCCGAAGTACGATCGAGTGACGCCGGAGATCGTCGCGCAGCTTCGGGAAATCGTCGGCGCGCGGTTCGTCATTCACGGCGACGCCGAGCAGCTCGAACCGTACTCCCATGATGAAGTCGCCGAGAAGCAGTATCACGCCATGCCCGAAGCGGTCGTGCGGCCGCGGACCGCCGAGGAGATCGCGGCGATCATGAAGCTCGCCAACCGCGCGCGCATCCCGGTCACGCCGCGCGGCGGCGGAACGGGTCTCTCCGGCGGCGCCGTCCCGGTCTGCGGCGGCATCGTCCTGGCGCTCGACCGGATGAACAGCATCCTCGAAATAGACACGGCCAACATGGTCGCCGTCGTCGAGCCGGGCGTCGTCACCAACGACATTGACTCCGCGGTGAAGGAGTACGGGCTGTTCTTCGCCGGCTATCCGATGAGCCTGCAGAGCTGCTTCATCGGCGGCAACGTCGCCGAGAACGCCGGCGGCGGCAAGGCGGTCAAGTACGGCGTCACCGGCCGGTACGTGCTGGGCCTGCAGGTCGTCACGCCCGAAGGCGAGATCGCCGAATTCGGCGGCAAGCTCGTCAAGAACGTCACCGGCTACGACATGGTCGGCCTGATGGTCGGCTCCGAGGGCACGCTCGGCATCGTCACGAAAATCATCCTCAAGCTGATTCCGCGCCCGACGCGCGTCGTGGACCTGCTCGTCCTCTTCCGCGACGCCGAGAGCGCCATCCGCATGGTGCCGACGATCATCACCCGCGCGCGGGTCGTGCCGACGGCGATCGAGTTCATGGACAAGCGCTCCGCCCGCGCCTCGTGCGAGTACCTCAACGAGCGGATCCCGTACGAGCAGGCGGAGGCGATGCTGCTCATCGAGCTCGACGGCAACAGCCGCGCGCAGCTCGAGGAGGAATACGAGGCCACCGGCGAGCTCTGCCTGCAGAACGGCGCCATCGAGGTTTACGTCGCCGACAACGCCACCACGCAGGAGCGCATCTGGAGCGTCCGCCGGAACATCGCCGAGGCGTTCATGGTCGTCAGCCCGCATCAGAGCCTCGAGGACATCTGCGTGCCGGTGGCGAGCATCCCGAAGATCATCCCGGAACTGGACCGGCTCTCCGGGAAGTACGACATCCAGATTCCGTGCTACGGACACGCCGGCGACGGGAACCTGCACGTAACTCCGGTCAAGAACCCGGCGCATACCCTCGAGCAGTGGCACGAAATGCTGCCACGCATCCTCGCCGACCTCTACCAGGTCACAAAAGATTTAGGCGGCGTCATCAGTGGAGAGCACGGCATCGGCCACAAGCGCAAGCAATACATGCGCTACTCCGTCAGCGAAGTCTCACTCGACCTGATGAAGCGCCTGAAGAAAGCGCTTGACCCAAACGACATACTTAATCCGGGGAAGATTTTTGAGTGAAGGCTGGGCCTGGACTTATTGCGCCCCGAACCCCATTCAGGCGCGCTACAATAGGTAACTGCGGGCTGTTGAAAAAGCGTGCTCGTCATTCTCGCCTGCGCGTGAATGACGCAGCGGAGAGACGGAGCGCGCGTGATTCGCTAATCGCTCATCCGCAACCGAGTATTACGGGCTTGAACGCTGACCGAGCCGGACTTTGCCGCCTACCTGGAACGTGTCATCGGGCGGTTTTTCACCTCGCCAGACGAGGCAAAATTCGGAGACTTGGAAGAGGAGCGGCTTCCAATTGGTTTGGAGCGTTTCGCGCAGCTTGGACATGTTCGGCTCGCCGCGCGCCTGGCCTACGCTCAGGTGCGGTGTGAAGCCGGCGGCGAACAGCGCGACGTCGTCGCAGTCGGGCGCGACCAACACCAAGGCGGACTGCAGGGCGATCAACGGTTCCGGCGGTTTCACTTCCAGCCACAGTGTGAAGCTGTCGCGGCCGTGATCGAAGTAACGGAATTCCGCCAGCTCGATCTCGAAGGGCTCGATGTCAGCACACGCTTTCTCGAGCTGCGGCGCCAGCGACTCGAATTCCTCCTTCGGCCGGAACGGAAAGGCCAGCGTGATGTGCGGCATCCAGCGCGCGAAGTGCCGGTCGTACCGCGCCCGCATCGCCTGGATCGGCCGCCAGATTTCATGCGGCGGAATAATCACTGCTGCAGCGCAGATGGTCTTGGTTGGGGGTGTCATTTTATATCGTGGCTCCTAACGGTATGTATGGGGACTAGGAAAAATGACCTATGACTGCGTCATGCTGAGCGCAGCGAAGCATCTCACACCGCAAAGCGCTGCCGGCCGCTGCGTATGAGATTCCTCGCTTCGCTCGGAATGACCGCGCTCCTAACTACTGTCTTATAACTACCTCAGTCCATACTTCTGCATTCGATACAGCAGCACGTGCCGGCTGATGCCGAGCAGTTGCGCGGCGCGCGTCTGATTGTTGCCGGCCTTCGCCAGCGCCATCTGAATCAGGACTTTCTCATTGTCCTCCAGGTTGATCCCCTCGTCCGGAAACTCGCCGCCTTGGCTGCCGCCAGGCATGCCGGCGAGCAACGGCCTGGGCGAGGGCGCGGCGAGTTCGGGCGGAAGGTCTTCGGCGGTGATCTCGCCAGGGTTGCGCTGGAGGACGAGAGCGCGCTGGATCGCGTTTTCGAGCTGGCGCACGTTGCCGGGCCACTGGCCGCGCGAGAGAATGTCCCATGCCTCGGGCGAGACCTTGCAATGCGGCTGACCGAACTTTTCGAGGAAGTGGCGGACGAGCAGCGGAATGTCGTCGCGCCGGTCGCGCAGCGGCGGCAGGGAGATCGTCACGACGTTGAGCCGATAGAAGATGTCCTCGCGGAGGTCCCCTTCCGCGACGGCCGTCTCCAGCGACCGGTTGGTCGCGGCGATGACGCGGACGTCCAGCGGGATCGGCGTCTCGGCGCCGAGCGGCGTCACGACGCGGTCCTGCAGGACGCGCAGCAGCTTCACCTGCGCCTCGGGAGGAAGCTCGACGATCTCGTCGAGGAAGATCGTGCCCTGGTCGGCCTGCTCGAACTGCCCGGCGCGGTCGTGCGTCGCGCCGGTGAACGCGCCCTTGCGCGCGCCGAACAGCTCGCTCTCGACGAGGTCCTTCGGGATCGCGCCGCAGTTGACGGGCACGAACGGGCCGGTGGCGCGCGCGCTGTTGTAATGGATCGCCCGCGCGATCAGCTCCTTGCCGGTCCCCGATTCGCCCTCGAGCAGCACCGTCACGTCGCGGCCGGCCACGCGCGCGACCATGTCGCCCACGCGCTTCATCGCGGCTGAGTCGCCGAGGATGTTCCCGAGCTGGTGCCGCTCGTGGAGTTCCCGGCGCAGCCGGACGTTTTCCTCGCTCAGCGCGCCGTAGTCGAGCGCCTTGGCGACGACGAGCGCGAGTTCCTCGTTGCTGATCGGCTTGGTGACGTAATGAAACGCGCCGTCGCGCATCGCCTGGACGGCGGTCTCGATGGTGCCGAAGGCGGTGATGACGATGACCGGGACGCGCGGCGCTTCGCGCTTGACCGCGCGGAGCAACTCAAGCCCGCCGACGCGCGGCAGCGTCATATCCGTCACCACGAGGTCCGGCGGCTCCTCTCGGAAGCGCCGGAGCGCCTGCTCGCCGTCGCCGGCGGTGCGGACGGCGTAGCCTTTCTCCGCGAGCTGGAACTCCATCACTCGCCGCAGGCTGGCATCGTCTTCGACCAGCAGGATCGTCTTGTTCATTGTGCGGGGATTTCCAAAGTGAACTCGGCCCCTTGGCCGGGCTCGGACTGCAGGCGGATTTCGCCGCCCAGGCCGTGCGCGATGCGCCGCGCGATGGCCAGCCCCAGGCCGGTGCCGCCGGGCTTGGTGGTGAAGAACGGCTTGAACATCTGCGCCTGAACTTCGGCCGGGATGCCGGGACCGGTGTCGCGGACCGTCAGCGCGACGGAACCGGGCGCCGGATTCCGCGCCGAGAGCGTCACGGCGCCGCCGTCCGGCATCGCCTGCACGGCGTTGAGGACCAGGTTGAGCAGGATATGTTCGACGAGCAGCGGGTCCGTCTGTAGCCGAAGCCCGGCCGGGACTTCCTGCGCGATGGAGACGGAATGCTGTTGCGCTTCGCGGGCGACGAGCCGCACGACGCGCCGGGCGACCTCGCCGAGGTCCGTCTCGCGGAGCTCAGACTTCCGGCCGCGCGCAAAGCTCAGGATGTTCTGAACGGCCTGGTTGAGCCGCGCGGTTTCCTTGCGGAGGATGTCGCTGAACTCGGCGCGCACCTCGGGCGCGACGCCTTCGCGCCCGACGATCTCCGCCGCGCCGGAAATGCCGCCGAGCGGATTGCGGATTTCATGGGCGATGCTCGCGGTCAGCTCTCCCAGCGCCGCCAGGCGCTCCGACCGCCGCAGTTGCTCCGAAACTTCGAGGAGTTCCTCGGTCTGCCGTTGCAGAGTCTGGTACGACGCCTCCAACTCGCGCCGCAGCGACGCCTGCTCCTCGGCCAGGCGCTCCGCGCGCTGCCGCGCCCGCACCTGCGCCTGCGACAGCAGCCCCGTGACCAGGGCGATGCCGTTGTAAAGCGCGATGTCCAGCGTGTAACTCAGGTTCATCGAGAGGAAGCAATTTGCTGGAAGAGTAAGGCGCTGCACGTGCACGAGGTAGAGCACGCTCGTCGCCACCGAAGTCACCAGCCCGCCTCTCACGCCGAACCACAACGCGGCGAGAATGATCGGCACGTACGTCACCTTGAAGAGAAACTCATGCCAGGTCGTGTCTGAAGAGAAGATCGTGAAGTGGCCGATGCTGCAGAGGAGCAGCAGCGCAACGACGCAGATGACGCGTTTGATCACGTGGTGCTCCGGCCTGCTATTGCCGATAAGACGCCAGCTTCGCGTGCTCGTCGAGCATCGCCATGAAATTGTCGTACTTGGAGCCGACAGCGATGGAGTGGCTGGTGCCGAGGATGAAACCGCCGCCGGGTTTGGCGAACTTCATCGCCCTGCGGACCGACTGGCGCACCTGTTCCGCCGTGCCGCCGACCATTTCTTCCACCGGCACGCCGCCCCACAGCGCGATCTTTCGCCCGTACTTCTTCTTGACCTCGGCGATGTCCATTTCCGCCGTCGGCTGGATGGACTGGTAGCAGTCGTAGCCGATCTCGACGAACATGTCGAGCAGTTTCCAGTTGTTCCCGCACGCGTGCTTGATGACGCGCTTGCCGTAGTCCTTGTGAATGGACTCGACGTGGCGGCGGATCCAGGGCATGAAGACCTCGCGGAACATGAGCGGGTTGAAGAACGGCCCGGTCTTGAACGCCCAGTCCTGGCCCCAGATGATGCCGTCGTGGTCGGGCTGGATGAAATTCTTATCGTTGAGCGTGGCGTCGCGGTAGGCGCTTTCGGCGGCGGCGCGGACCGTGTCGGGATTCGTGAGCAGCTCCATCAGGCCGCGGGTCATGTCGCCCAGCAGGACCACGCCCGTCTCGCCGGCGTTCGGGCCGGCGATGAATTTCTTTCCCTTGAACCGGTCCGTGACCGCGCGCAGGACGCGCATCGAGGCCGCGTTCAGCCTCCGCTCCTCCGGCGCGCGGAGGAACTCCTCGACGCGGAAAACCCTGGCCGCCGTCACCGGGTCCTCGACGACGGTGACGTCCCCTGTCGCGTCGGAGTACTTGTAGACGCGGCCGTACTTGTCCTTCCAGGTGGTGTCGTCAATTCTCCGCGGCGGCACATCGTCCGTCGGTTCGGGGATCCACCAGGTCGCCATCGCGAAGACGAGGATGTCGAGGTCGAGCTTCTCGTGCATCGCGATATGGTCGGCGATATAGCTTTGCTCGACCTCGTCGTACCGGCGCTCCCAGAACGCGATCTGAGACTTCGCCTTGGCGCGCAGGTATGTCTCGTGGCCGAGGAGCTTCTCGACGGTGTCGAAATCCACCGCGAATTCCCCGATCGGGACGCGGTCGGGAATCTCGCCTTTGAGCGCCGCATGCACGCGCTGATTGGAATTCATTCGCTCGCTTCCTCAAGTTGTCGGGCGTTCTGCGGTGGAGGCCGTCTTTCGCCGGCTGATCCACCGCGCCCGCCAGACCCTGACCAGCCATGCGACCATCGCCACCAAGCACACCACGGCGAGGAACTTCAGCCGGTAGTGCTTGAACATCGGCAGCACGGCGTATCCGAAAAGGTACCCGGCCGAGGCGAACGTGGCCGCCCAGACCGCCGCGCCGACGGCGTTCAGCGGCGCGTAGAGCCAGATGGGCATGCGCGTCATCCCCAGCGTGAACGACGTGATCGTCCGCAGACCGTACATGAAGCGGAAGATCAGCACCAGCAGTATCCTGTGCCGCTGCACCAGCCGCAGCACTTTCTCCAGGCGCTCGCGCTGGTTCACGAATTTGGAGAGGATCCACTGGCCCTTGTATCGCCCGATGAAGAAGTGGAGCTGATCGCCCGCCATGCCTCCGGCCAGCGCACTGAGGATCACGTAGGGCAACTCCAGCAGTCCCTGCCCGGCGAGGGCTCCGGCCACGATCAGGATCGTTTCACCTTCCAAAAACGTCCCGATGAGCAGCGCCCAGTAGCCGTACGTCTGGATCAGTTCCTTAGCGTGATCCACGAAGAACTTTCCTTCATGCCGCCGCTCCCTCGCGGATCGCCGGCGAGGGCGCGAATTGCGGGACCGGACTCCGAACGCGCTTGCCACCGGCCTGACAGCATACCTGAGATCGCGCCGAAGTTCCAGAGCTTCGCCGCGCGCCGCGCCCTGCCATTCTCCGGCGTGTTCACAATTCGAACGGATGGGCCTGCGCGAAGTCCGGCGCGTAGCGGCCGGCGCTCGCCAGCTCCTGCGTCCAGCCGCGGTAGAACCCCAGGCGTTCCAGCTCGGCGACGACCTCGGCGTACTCCTCGGGGCGGAGGCGGCGGCCGAAGTCCGGATCGTCGGCGACCTCCGGCGTCGGCATGTACTGCGCCAGCAGCGACACGTGGACGGCGGGCGAAAGCTCCTCCGCGATGAAGCGCAGGCAGCGCTTGCTGTCCTCGACCTGCCCGGGCAGGACCAGGTGGCGGACGATCAGCCCCGACTCCGCGAGCCCGTCGGCGTCCAGCATGAGGTGCGATCCCTTCTGCCGGTACATCTCGCGCAGCGCGTCGGCGGCGACTTCGGGGTAGTCCGCCGCGTCGGAAAACCGCGCCGCCAGGACCGGGTCCATGTACTTCAGGTCGGGCAGGTAGACATCCACCTGGCCTTCAAGCGTGCGGAGGACGTCGGCCTTGTCGTACGCGTTCGTGTTCATCACGAAGACCGGCCGCGGCCCGCGGTTCTCGAGCGCGCCGATGAGCGCCTTCATCTGCGGGATGCAGTGCGAAGGCGAGACGAACCCGACGTGCCTCGTCCCGGCTTCGAGCAGGCGCTCGACGCGCGCGACGACTTCCTCGAAGCGCAGGCGGTGCTCGAGGATTTCGCCGCGGTTCCGGCTGATCTGCCGGTTCTGGCAATAGCGGCATTGCAGGTTGCAGCGGGTGAAGAAGATGTTGCAGATGCCGCGCTCTCCGCCGAGGACCGGCTCCTCGCCGCGATGGACGCAGATCGCGCCGACGCTGAAATCCGCGCCGGTCCGGCAGTAGCCGAGGTCGCCGTCCAACCGCCGCGCATGGCATTCCCGCGGACAGCAGGCGCAGTCGCGCAACTCTTCGAATGGAATCACGTTTTCACCATCTCCAGCCGGCACAGGACTCCCGCGAACGACGTCCGCCCGTCCCCGAACCGGCTTGCGCGCGCGAGGGAGACCAGCTCGTCGGCGCCGTAGAAATGCTCCTCGTACATGCCCGGCCACAACAAGGCGATGCGCAGCCATCCGAAGCGGCGGACGGCTTCCCGGCGCACCTCCTGCGGCATCACTTTCACGAGATCGTAAATGAGCGCGCGTCCGCCGGGGCGGAGCACGCGGTGGATTTCATTCAACGCGCCGGCGAAATCCTTCCAGTGGTGCGCGGAGATGGAACTGACGACCAGGTCGAAGGAGGCGTCCGCGAACGGAATTGCCGCCGCGGAGCCCACCTGCACCTCGACGTGGCCGGCGGCGTCGGAGGCCGCAATGTTCCTGCGCGCCTGGGCGACCATGGCGCTCGAAATATCCACTCCGGCGAGCCGCATCGCCGGGCATTTCGCGTGCAGGCGAATCAGCAGCCATGCCGGGCCGGCGCCCACGTCGAGCAGCGCGCCCTCTTGCCGCAACGCGGCGATCTCCTCGATCAGCAGACCGTAATGCTCCTGAAAAATGAAGCCGCGGCTCAGGGCGTTGTAGAGCACCGACGCCGGCCACACAATGCCTTCGGGTTGGATTCGGGCCAGCAGCCGGCCCCAGAGTCCCATGTGAATCTCCGTTCACAGTTTTACTTGCGACTCTGCCGCCGCTTGTTCGATCTTGCGCGTGGCCCGCGTGTAATACAGCCAAAGCCCGCCCTGGTAGAGAACCGTGCCTCCGATCAGCAGGAGGTAAAAGCCGCGGAAGATCCTGGGGACCAATTCCTCCATCTCTTTCGCGTCCAACGCCTGCGTGAGTTGCGTGCGAGTTTCAGGCGGCAGATCGTTGATCTCGTTCTTCATTTCACGCACCGGATCGTACAGCAGCAGGTTATACGCGGAGTAGAGGATGATCGCGGCCATGAGCAAGAGCTGACTTCTCGCGAGCCAGCGACCCGCCTCCGGCCTGCTCTGCTTCAGCCGGCGCCCGCCGCTCAGTTCCATATAGCCGCCCACCGTCAGCGCCAGGCTGATCAATATTCCCACCAGGTCGAACGGGAAAAACGAACACAGCAGGCATAACACGCCGAACACGGCAATGCTCCCGCCGTTGTATTTGCTGATCCAGACGACCCGCCTGCGTTTTTTCTCGATGTCCATCGGCCGACTCCTGGGGTTCTCCATGATTATACACGCGGCGCGCTCGCGCGGCCAATGCAGTATGGCCGCGCCCGGCGGTGGATTCGGGCGAATGGGGCTTGCAGTTTCGACCGGGAACGATAAGATAGTGCTATCCGCCGGCCGCAAGGCCGGCATTCAACGAACCCCGAAAGGAGCACTGTCATGCGCGCGAGCAAAGGATTGTCCGCGGTCATCGCGATGCTGTTGCTTTGCTCGGCCGCGCTGGCCCAGCCGACGTCCCCGGCCGAGAAGCCCGCGCCGAAGCTCGACCCGAAAGCCACCGAGGTCATCCGGCAGATGTGCGACTACTTCAAGGCAGCCACGGGACTCAGCGTGGACATCTCGTACACGCTGACGCAGACGGCGGGCGCGAAGAAAAACGAACGGACCAGCACGGTCCACATGACGGTGCGCCGGCCCAACCTCGCTTACGTCTCATGGGAACTGGGCGGCGCGCAGACCGTGCCGATCACCGGCACGCTGGTGTGCGACGGAAAGAACCTGTACGTGTCCATCCCGCTCCTCAAGCAGTACACCGCCGGCAAAGCTCCCGCGGACCTCGGCGCGGTGTTCAGTTCCAAGGACGCGATTCCCCTCGTCGCCGCCGTCCCGCTCTTCCTGGACAACCTGCTGGTGAGCAACCCGTACGACACCATCATGGAAGGGGTGCTCGGCACGAGCTACGCCGGGCACGAGGAAATCGCTGGCGCCAAGTACCACTGCGTGAAATTCGTTCAGGAGGATTCCGACGTGGAAGTCTGGGTCGCGGCCGACAATCAGCCGCTGATCCTGAAAGCGACGGTGGACGCGACGAGATCGCTCAAACGCATGGAAGGCGTGCCGCCCGATGTGCAAATGACGGTGGCGATCCGCTTCGACAAGTGGGCGATGAACCCGGACGTGCCGGCCGAACGCTTCAAGTTCGTTCCGCCCGAGGGCTCGCAGAAAGTGGCCAGCTTCTCGGAGCCGGATGAGTCCCATAAGATTTCGGCCGGCGCGCCGGCGCCCGACTTTAAGCTGCCGCTGCTCGACGGCGGCCAGATGACGCTTTCGCAGCACAAGGGCAAAGAGATCGTCATCCTGGACTTCTGGGCCTCGTGGTGCCCGCCGTGCCGGGCATCCATGCCGATCGTCGAGGAAGTCGCCGCGGCCTATAAGGACAAAGGCGTCGTCCTGTACGCCGTAAACCAGGATGAGGACGCTGCGACCATCCAGAAGTTCCTGACCGCGCAGAAGTTGAACGTTACGGTGGCTCTCGACAAGGGCGGCGCCGTCGGCGATCAGTATGGCGCCGCGTACATCCCGCTGACGGTTATCGTCGGGAAAGACGGGCTCGTCCAGGCCGTCCACGGCGGCATGAGCGCCGGATTCAAGAAGAGCCTCACCGACGAACTGGACGCGCTGGTCGCGGGGAAAAACCTGACGGGCGCAAAGCAGTAGCAGCGTGGCTCTTTCGCGCTTTCGCGGCACGGACAACGTTCAGTCCAGCACTTCAGAAGTCCGCAAGGACTTCTGAAGTGCTGGACGACGCGGGAGGTTTGGAGGGCCGCGAAAGGCCCTCCAAGGGGGTGCCGCGCGACGAGTAGGAGCGTAGGTTGGCACGCGGAAAGACGCGACAGTCGCAGGCGCGAGCGGGCACAGCGCCAAGCTTGCGACAGCGCCGCGCGACGTGAAGGAGTGCATCTTGGCGCGCCCCGTTGGGCGCGTCTTGGAGCGTCGCTTCATAGGGGCGAAACCCTGTGGAATGCGGCAGTTCGCAAGTCTGGTAAATGCTGCACTTGGCTGGATAAGGGTTCCTGGCTGTGACATGGC
>JBKQWE010000044.1:0-7995 GCA_052139675.1 Candidatus Brocadiia bacterium | reverse complement strand
CGATCGAGGAAAGGCCGTCGAGCAGGTCCACCGCCGCGTTCTCGGCGTTCTCGCGCACAGTCTGGACCGCGGTCGTGTAGATTTCCTCCTCGGCTTTGCGGAGCGGGCCGGCGCGGTCGGCCAGGCCGTGCGGCGCGGCTTCCATCCCCGTTTCGGCCCAGCCGCGCACGTCGCGCGTGGCGGCCAGGTTGCTCTTCTGCAGGGCGATCAGCCGGGTGATCAGCGCGCGGAGCGCTTCGAGCGCCTGCTCCGACTTCCGCTTGACCGCCGCGGCGTCGCCGAGGGTCACCGTGTACGTGCGGCTGCGGCCGGCCGTCGCGTCGCGGCCGGGCATGCCGTCGTACGCCTGGAAGTAGTAGCTCAGCACGGTCCCGGCGGCGAGGTTCAGCGGCTTCAGGTCGAGCGCCACGCCTTCCGGCGTCTCGCGCGAGGTCGCCTTGTACGACCAGCTTCGGACTTTCTCCCATTCCTTGTCCGGGCCGCGCTGGATGAAGAAGGCCATCCCCTGAAGCGAGAAATCGTCCTTGGCCACCGCCGCGACGGCGAGCTTCGCGGAGGTGTCGAGGGTGATGTCTTTCCCGGGATCCGTCACGCGCACCACCGGCGGGTCGTCCGGCAGCGCCACGATCTGCGCCACTACCGGCTGGTTCGGGACGTCCGCGGCGTCCTGGACGATGACCCGATATCGCCCGCTGCGCGCGACCTCGATTTCGCCCTGGGCGGCCTGCCCGCCCGAGACGGTCATCGGCGAGTCCGTCCATTGCGCGGCGTCCATCGTCCCGATGGAAAGCCGCGCGGACTTGATCGGGCGGTCGGCGGAAGCCTCGATGCGGACCCGCGTGCCGATCGGCGCGGTGATGTTCCCGATCGCGCTCGGCGGCTCGGCCTGGTCGGGCAGGTTCATGTACGCCGGGAAAACGTACGTGAGCTTGACCTCTCGAACGCCGGGCCGCGTGCGGACGGTGACGGCGTACCGGTCGCTGACGAAATCGCCCGCGCTGACGCGGTAGCTGAAGTCGCTCTGCAGGCCGGCGAACTCGTACGAGAAGAAACCGCCGTCGAACGCCATCGGCTTCGTCTCGCGCCGGCCGGAAGCGCGGTCCTCGAACGCGATCTCCGCCTTCCGGGCGTAGACGCTCGCCGGCCCGCGCGCCTCCACGACCAGCGAGTCGCCCTGGAGCTTGTCCGCGTTCCCGGGCGTGATGGTCAGCATGACCGCACTGACGGGCGGGATGTATTTCTGCGGCGCGGCGTAGCGCTGCAGCGCGTTCGAGAAGTAGGCCGGCAGCGCCACGGCGTAGACGGCGGACGCCACGCAGAGCCCGCCCGCGATCAGGCCCCATTTCCGCAGGCCCTTGCGGCCCGTGGGGTCGGCGGGCGTGAGCGAATCCACCGCGCGCGCCGCTTCGCCGAGTTGCGAGGTGGCCATGCGGCGCGTGATCGGGTCCGCGAACTCCGCCTTCTGCAGCAGGATCGCGTTGATGAGGTAATTGTCGAGGTCCGGATGGCTGCGCTCGACGTGCGCGGCGACCATCTCGTCGGTGAGCCGGCGCGCCAGGCGATGGAGGACTTTGAAGCCGAGGAAGTAGACCGCGCCCGCGACGAACGCCAGGCCCAGGACCAGGCGCACGAAGCCGGGCAGCCGCAGCAGGTTGTCCAGCGCCAGCGCGGCCAGGAAGGCGGCGAGGACGACGACCGCGCCGCGCAGGACGACGGCGGCGACGTCCATCCGCCGCCAGGCCCGCCGCGCGCGGTTCAGCCGGGCGCGGACGACTTCGGCGGCTTCGGGCGATTGACCGTTGCTCATCGTGGTCCTGGCAGCCATGTGCGCCCTTTCAGTTCGACGGCCGGGAAGCGGCCGCGCCGCCGGCCAGTTGCAGCGAAAGCGTCAGATCGCTGCGCTCCGCGCTGACCTTCTGTCCGGCCAGTTCGGGCCGGATTTCCATCCGCTCTCTCGGGATGTCCTTGCCCGCGCTCAGGCCGCGCTGGAGGACGAAGCGCTTCGCGATCACCCACTCGTCCTCCGGCTTCGCCATCAGCCACACCTCGTAGCGGCGGAACATCGTGTCGGCCTGGAGCGTGTTCGGGCGCTCGCGCGCGCGCTCCATGCGTATGAGGACGTACGCGCGCTCCAAATTCCCGGCGCCGTAGAGCGGGTCGTGCGAGTCGAAGAAATCGCGGACGTTCTTCGACCAGTCGGAGATCTCCTTCAGCGTCCCCGCGCCGAGTCGCGCGCTGTCGGCCGCCTTCTCGGCGCTGAACCCGGCGTAAATCGCGCGGTCCGAGAGGACGATCAGGTCATAAGCGCCGCGCGTGCAGTCGGTGAACTTGAACGCGCCTTCCCCGGCCAGTTCGGCCGTGAGGCCGGTATCGTCCTGGCAATTGATCGCGATGACCGCCGCCAGCTTTTCGCCCGCGGGCAGGCGCACCGTCCCGCGGATGCTGCCCAGGACGCCGGCGGCTTCGCCCTTGAGCGCGATGCGCTTGACGTAGACGATGTCGTCGAGCTTCTGGCCGACCTTGCCTTCGATCTGCCGGGTCAGGAACAGGCGCTCCGGCGCGTCGTCGCCGACTTTGAGAAACGCCGTGGTGCTGATGATGTGCCCTTCGAGCGTGCGCCCGTCGCCGAACGTCACGCGCGTGTTGAAATAGCGCACGGGATAGACCTCGCCGGTGTAGACTTTCTCGTCGCGGCCGTCCTCCTTGAAGAACCACTTCTTCTCCATGGATTCCTTCTCGACGAGCGACTCGAGCTGCTTCATCTCGGCGAGCCGGACGGTGTACTTCTTCGCCTGCGCGTCGTTGTGGATGATCAACTGGTCGTTCACGAGCGCGACCTGCCCGGCGACCGTCCGCCCGTCGCTCAGTTCGACCTCGGCGTCGCGCCAGGCGAGTTTCTCCGCGCCGAAACCCGCCGGCCACGCCGCGAAAATGAGCAGAAGCCCGACGATGCAGCACCGCAATGTCCTGCCTCCGGCGACAGACGTTCGAGCCATGCCAATCGTCCATCGTCCATCGTCCATCGTCTTTCTTTCTTCCGAGTCTAATTCAGCGCATTGCGTTTGCGCAAGAGCCATTCGGCGGAGGCGCACGCCAGGAACACCAGCGCGAAGCCCCACTCGTTCCAGATGTTTTTTTCCTCGTGATACATCACGCGGTGCTGCCGCTGATCGAGTTCTTCGGGGATCTGCGCGGCGGTCGCGAACGTGTGGAACTCGCCGCCGGTCTCCGCCGCCAGCGTCTGGAGCAGCACCTCGTCCACGTCCACGCGGTCGAATTCGCCGGCGGTCTGCCCGACGGAGAACTCGAATTCCACGCGGGCGAACTCGCCGTTCTTGTCCGAGGCCGTCACGATCACGCGGCCGATCCCGCCGGCGCTCGGCGACACGCTGCCGCGATACTGCCCGACCGTCTGAGCGTCGCGTTCGAGCACCGCCTTGGCGGCAGGCGCGTCGCCGGCCGCGCTTTTCGGCGCAGCAGGAGGCGTTGCCGCCGCGCCGCCGGGCGTCGGGCTCTGGATTTCCACCTCCACCTTCGCATTGTCCAGCGGCTCGCCGTCGGCGCTCTGGACGCGCGCCTCGATCGCCATCGGCTCGCCGAGCGCGTACTCCAGCTTGTCCGGCCACGCGATCAGGCGGTCCTTCACGCGCTGGCCGCCCTGGTCCTTGCGCCCGGCCGCCCAGCGGACGGACTGGCGCCAGAAACGATAGTACGGCGAATCCAGCCCATGCCCTTCCATCTGGAATCGCCACTTCCAGGTCGTGTCGGCGGTCAGCGCCAGCACGCGGCCGACGCCGAATTGCTCCACGGCGACGACGGGCATGCTTTCATTGCCGCCGGGAAGAGTCTCCTTCGGGTTGACCATCAGGACCTCCGCGCCGGGCTTGACGCCGACGACGCGGTTCGCGCCGTCGAGCGTCGCCATGGCGGCGGCGCTTTTCTCCGCGGCCGGCTCGGCCGGGTTCGAGGAGTCCTCGAAGAACTTCTCGCAGCCCTCGAAGACCGGGTGCGCCCTGCCGAGCGGCGTCAGCGCGGGCGCGAAGTTGCCGGCGGTCTGGCCGTCCTCCGGCCCGTGGATCTTCAGCGGGAGCAGGTCGGCGACCGGGCTCTCCGCGTAGCCGCCCGGCCCGTACGCGTGGTAGCCGCCGATGGCCAGCAGCCCGGCCCCGCCGGAGACGAACTCCTTCAGCGCCTGCAACTGTTCGTCGGTGAACTCCGCGCGCGCGATGTCGCCGAGAATGACGACGTCGAACTTCTTGAAGTCCTCCTTGTTCCGCGGCAGCCCGCGGCTCAGGTCAATGCCCGGGTCGGAATCCTGCTGATAGAACTCCTCCTTGTCCTTCTTGATCACGCTGGTGACCTGGATCGTCGGGTCGCTGCCGAGGACCTTGCGCAGGAAGCGGTACTCGCTGCGGATGACGCCCTCGACGATCAGCACGCGGATCCTCGGCTCGACCACGCGCACGATGAACTCGCGGCTGTTGTTCTCCGTGATCGGCTCGCCCGGCAGCGTCGGCAGCGCCACGGTCAGCTTCTGGACGCCGACCTCCTTGGGCGTGTACTCCATCTCCGCCTCGCGCGAGCCGTTCTGCGCGGGGAACTG
Source organism: Candidatus Brocadiia bacterium (assembly GCA_052139675.1). Taxonomy (GTDB): domain Bacteria; phylum Planctomycetota; class Brocadiia; order CAIUPP01; family CAIUPP01; genus JBEKCB01. The sequence continues at coordinate 3,392 of JBKQWE010000044.1, read as the reverse complement.
CACCGGCGCGGTCGCGACGACCTGGTTTTTATAGCTCAGCGTCATCGTCATGGCGCGCTCGGCGTCGGTGAGGCCCTCGATGCCGAAGTTCGAGAGCGTGAATTTCATCTTCCCGATGTTGTTGACGATCAACTCCAGGTTGTGCGGGACGCCGGCGACGCCGATGTCGAAGAACTTTCCCTTCTCCGCCATCCGGCCGCCGAGGGCGATCGGGAAGACGGGCACGCCGAGCGTGCGCGCGACCTTGCGCGGGTCCTCGCCGGAAGTCGGAACGCCGTCGGTGAGCAGGATCACCGCCGCCGTCGCCGGCTGCCCGACGCGCGCGACGGATTCCTTGAGCGCGTCGCCGAGCGCGGTCGTGCGCTCATCCGCCTGGAACTGGCCGGAGGGCTGCGCCTCCGCCGTCACGCTGCCGAAGGTGAAGAAGCGCACCGGGTGCGTGTCGGAGATTTTATCGAGGATCTTGTACGGCGACTCCCGCAGCAGGAAGAGCCCGGCCTCGAGCCGGCTGCGGCCCTCGATGGCGTCGTGGATGCCCATGCTCTGCGAGACGTCCTGCAGGACGATCACCTGGCTGCGCTCCGCGCCGTTGCGGCTGAAGCGCAGCACCGGCTTCATGAGGAACAGCGCCGTCGCCACGATCACCAGCGCCCGCAGCACCGTGAGGATAATGAACGCGCGCCGCGACAGTTGCGCCCGCTTGGCGCGGTAGAAGAGGAACGTCAGCGCGACCGCCGCGAAGGCGATCAGCGCGACGGTCCCCGCCGGCCAGGTGCCCGTGAATGTGAATTCCCAGTTACTCATCGCCGCTTCAGAATAAAGAATTCCGCCGCGCTCATCCTGCTATCGCGTCCCCGAAATAACTTACACGCGTCCAGCCCATGTCATGCTGAGCGCAGCGAAGCATCTCACACGTTAAACCGTTGCCGGCGCGCTGCGTATGAGATTCCTCGCTCCGCTCGGAATGACAACAGCCTCATCGTTTGAGCACCACGTTCCCGACGAAACACTCGCACACCGCCAGAACGATCGTCGCCAGCAGCAGGTAGTCCCAGAGCGGCACGCCGTTCCGCTCGATCCGGACGGCGGGCGCGATCGCCTCGGCGCCGGGGACGAGGACCACGTTCCCGCGGTCGAGGTAGTCGCGCGCCTTTTCGAGCGGCAGCCGGGTCAGCTCGGTTTCCTCCGACGGCGTGTTGACCGCGAAGAGCTGCCGCTGAGCGGCGCCGGTGATGTGGTATTCCGCGCTGTAGATGCCGGGGCGGCCGGTGTCGCGGAGCGCCGCGAGGTTCTCGCCGGCCGACTGCGCGCTCTTCACCTCGCGGACCGATTCGGCCTTCTCCTTCGCGTCCTTCGCCGGCAGCGAGAACTCCACCGTCACCGGCGCGGGCGTGTTCGGCAGCTTCAGCAGGTACGGCGTCCCGGCCGGCGTGCTGCGTTCCGCGTCGCCGCCGGTGCGGCTGAGGTAATAGACGATCTGGTGGAGGATCGGCACGAAGTACGGCTTCAGCGGCAGGTTGTTCCACACGGGCGTGCACGAGCTTGTGCAGAGGACCACGGCGCCCGCGCCGAACTTGCGCTCGAGCAGGAGCGGGCCGCCGTTCATCTGCGCGATCACCGCGGCGCCGCTGTCTTTCGGGACCTCGGTCGAGAGGAAACTCCTGACCCGCGCGGTGCTCAGGTCGGTCTCGGCGCTGATGTCGCGGAAGATCGGGTGGCTCGTGTCGGTGCGCTGGACCTGGAAGAAGGGATGCTCCTTCTCCGAGGCGGTCATCACCGGGCCGAGCGGCGCCGGGAGCAGCACGCCCGCGCCGCCGAGGTCCGGCGTCCCGAGCGCCACGTTGAACGCCGCCGCGTCCACCTTCTCGCCGCAGAAGATCAGCAGCCCGCCGCCGGCCTTGACGTAGTCCTTCAGCCGGTCGGCCAGCCGCTCCTCGACGCGCGGCACGTCGGCGAGGACGATGCAGCGGTAGTCCTCGAAGCGCTGCTGCGCCGCCTCCGCCGCCGACACGACGCGCGTCTCGATCGGCGAAAGCTTCTTTCCCGCCACGGCGCTTCCCTCCAGCGCCAGCCGGAGAAAGAACGCGCCGTCGCGGTACGCGATGACCGACGGCGCGCCGTCAATGATCAGCACGGGGAGTTTCTCGACGACCTGAACGGTGAACCAGCGCCGGTTGTCGGCGGGCAGCTCGTCCGGCTCGACCTCGACGCAGCCGCTGAACGCGCCCGGCCGGTCGAAGACGTGGCGGAAGGTCAGCGTCTGCGTGCCGCCGGCGTTGACCGCCGCGGCCTGCTCGGCGACCTTCTGCCCCTCGATGAAGAGCGAGACCTTGCGCTCCATCCGCTGCGAGCCGGCATTCTCGACGCGGCACCCGCAGGTCGCCGGCGCGCCGGCGACGTTCGCCTTGATGCCGAAGTCCACGTCCTTGACCGCCAGGTTCTCCGACACGTCCGCGCCCACGTCCACGACGAACACCGGCACGCCCTTCGGCGCCTGCGCGGCGGCGTCCTTGAGCGCCTCCGTCCACGCGTTCTTCTGCATGTCGGTGAGGAGGTAGATTTCCTTGACCGGGTTCGAGCTGAGCTGAAGGCTGGCGATGGCGCGGCGCAGCGGCGCGCTTAGTTCCGCGGTGCCGTAGCCGCATTCCATCCGCGAGAGCTTCGCGCGCAGTTCGGGCAGCGCGGTGGTGGGCGGCTCGGGCGGGTCGCCGGCCGAAGTCGCCAGCGTCACCACGGCGGAGTCCTCGTTCTTCAGGCCGTCGAGCACCTGGAGCGCGCCGTCGCGCGCGCGTGAGAACGCGCTGGAGCCCTGCTTCACCGCCTGCATCGAGGCGGTATCGTCGAGGAGGATCGCCACGGTCGTCGGGAGGCCGGCGCCCTTGAAACTGCCGGAGTGGAGCATCGGCCGCTCGAGCGCCCCGATCAGTGCGGCCAGCAGCAGCATCCGCAGCGCCAGCAGCAGCAGTTCCCGCAGCCGCTGCCGCCGCGCCACGCGCTGGTCCACCATCTGCAGAAAGCGCAGCGTGCTGAACGGCATCGGCTTCGCCTTCCGCCGATGCACCAGGTGGATGATGATCGGGATCGCCAGCGAGAGCCAGAGGAGATGGATCATCAGCCGTGCGTCTCCGAATTTGCGTGACGAATAAGTCAGTGACGGACGATTTGCGATTTCTGATATCTGATATCTGATTTCTGATTGATCTCTGAGCCGCGCCTTGCGCGTCCCAATCAGAAATCAGAAATCAGTAGAGCTGGTTTCACAACCTCGTAATCGTAATCGTAATCACTACTGTCCGGTTAAACTTCCGGCAGTTTGACACAAAGCGTTAATCGTGAGCGAGTTGCGACAGAAATCAGTCGTTTTCGATTTCAGCATCGAGCACTCTTTCGGC
>JBKQWE010000043.1:0-24450 GCA_052139675.1 Candidatus Brocadiia bacterium | reverse complement strand
TCAAAGTGACGATTTTCCAAAAAGACCCGGTTTTACAGCTCTTTTCACAAGGCCCGATCTCAAATCCGGAGATCAACGTTACAAAACAGTTGTCATTCCTAGAGATTTAACCGGACAGTAGTGATTAGGATTACAATTACGATTAGGAGAACATTCGGCGCTCGTCGGCTTTCTTTCCGCCTTCGGGCGTCAGATCTCGGTGGAGCTCGAAATCACCTTGCCCACCAGGCCGTACTCCTTGGCCTCGGAGGCGCTCATCCAGTAGTTGCGGTGCGTATCTTTTTTCACTTTTTCGATGGCCTGGCCGGTCTCGTCGGAGATCAGCTTATCGCCCTTCTCGCGCAGCTTGAGGATCTCGGAGGCCTCGATCTGGATGTCGGCGGCGCTGCCGCGGATCCCGGTGCTGGGCTGGTGGATCAGGAAGCGCGCGTTCGGCAGGCTCAGGCGGCGCTCCTTCGGGCAGGCCAGGAGCACGATCACCGCCGCGCTGGCGGTCAGCCCGGCGGAGACGGCCTTGACCGGCGATTCGATGAACCGGATGACGTCGAAAATCGCGAACCCCGCGTCGGCGTCGCCGCCGGGGGAATTGATGAAGAGCTTGATCGGCTCATCCGGCCCTTCCGCGGCCAGGAGCAGCAACTCCGCGACGAGGCGCTGCGACGACCGCCGGTTGATCTCCCCGGTCAGGAGCAGCGTGCGCTGCCTCAACAGCCTTATCGAGACCTGGCCCTCCAGACGCTTCTCGTCCGATTCCTCCGACGGCGCATTGCGACGCGGCCGATGTGCCATGAGTAGCCTCTCGTTCAGAACATGGACTCCATCGAAAGGGCGGGATGCCCTTTCTGGGTCAGATACGCGAGCACCTCTTCCTCGGACGTGGCGACGCTCTCGTCGGCGATCTTGTCGGCGAAGTCCTCGCCGAGGCCGGCGTCCTTCGCGCGATGGGTGAGGCTGTCGCCGAGGGTTTCCTTGAGCTTCTTCGGCATCCAGACCACGCGCGCCAGGCCGCCGTCGCCGGAGATGAACTTGGGGGAAACAATGTACTGCCGGGAATGTCCGACGAACCCCGGCGTCTGCTGTCCGCCGCCCACCGTGCCGGCGAGCGTGCTGAACTTCATGCCGCACGGGGTCATTTCCGGGTAGTCGCGGTCCACGATCATGATGCCGTTGGTGCTCGGCAGGATCGCGGAGATGGCCTCGAAGCAGCCGCAGGAGGTCATCGGGTCTTTGATCATGCTGTACGCGCTGAAGCGTTCGATCGCGCGGTTGGACTTGCCCTGCACGAACTCGTTGACCTTGTCCCACTGCCCGAGTTTCGCCTCGATGGCGCGGCCTTTCTCGATCGGCTGGTTGGGGCCGGTGGGATTGATCTCGAAGGCGGCGCGGCCGTCGAGCCAGTTGTACGCGCCGCAGAGGCCGCTGCGCTCGGGCGTGATGATGCAGACGTGGTTCGGCGCGAACGACTGGCAGAGCGTGCAGGAGTAGAACGTCTCCACCGACTCGTCGGTCATGCCGGCCAGACGGTCGTCGCGCTCCTTGAAGATCTTCCGCGCCGCGTCGCGCAACTCGAGGATCTTCTTCTCGTCGGTGTAGATCTTCACCTGGATGCGGTCCACGATGGCGCTGTACTGCTCGTGGAGCATGGCGTGGAGGATCGTGCCGAAGTGCTCCAGCTTCAGGCCGGCGGTCTTGGCCTGCTTGCTGACGCGGACCCAGATGGTGTCGCGTTGGCCCATGTGGAAGATGCCCTGCGCCTCGTTGAGGAAGCGGTGGACCTGGCGCTCGAGGATCGGCTCGAAGTCCGGCTGCATCTTGCGGCCGGCGACCTCGATCCAGATCGCCAGCGGCAGGCGCCCGCCTTCCTTAACGTCGGCCAGGTCCGGGCCGAAGACCTCCACGCGCCCGTCCTTGACCTGCTCCATGTCCAGCATGGTGCAGAACTCGAAGGCCGGCGTGCGCTGGCCGCCCATCTCGCAGTGCATGTCCTCCTTGCGGATGCGCTCGCCCTCGAAGGCCGGGCTGTACGCGACGGGGATCGGAATGTGGGTGATCTTGATCTTCAGCCCGCGCACGCTGATGGCGCGCTCGACCATTTCCTCGACCGGGACGGCGCTGACCACGTGCTCGTAGGTGCAGATGCCGGTGGGCAGCACTTCGGGGATTTCCGTCTCCGCGATGGTCGGGAAGCCGTAGTTGATCGCGCCGGCGGCGGTGGCGTATTTCTCGTCGTCCACTTCGCCGAGCGCCAGCACAAACGCGAAGATGCGGTTCTTATTGTAGCGCAGGTTACGCGCGTAATCGCCCGGCTGGACGCCGCCGAAGGAAAGCGCCGCGCGGGAGGCGAACCCGAGCGCGAAGATCGCAGCGGAAATGTCCTTGCCGAACGGGATGAGCCGCGTGTCCCAGCCCATCTGCACGCCGCCCTCGGCGAGCTGCTCCGCCATCGTCTTGCCGTCCGTGTGGCCGGCCATGAAGACGTAGAGGCGCTTTTCCTGGAGCTGGCGCGCGAGCTTGACGGCCTGCTCGGTGGTCTTGCAGGCCCCGACGCAGGCGGCGAAACCCGGCGCCGAGCCGTCCACGAACTCGATGCCGCGCTCGCGCATGATCTTGTCGTCCGCCGCGCCGAGCCAGATGCGCCCGTCCAGCGGCGCCTCGGTCATCGTGTACGGGATCGGGTCGTCGAGGTACTTGCACGCCTCGAAGATTTCCTCCGCCCAGAGCGTGGCCATGCCCGCGTCGAGCGCGTGGCCGAGATAGGGAACCCACAACTTCTTCTCGGGGACCGGCGGCAGCAGCTCCTTCGCTTGCGTCAGCGCCTCGCGCATCTGGCCGAGGGTCTTGATGGCGATCCCGGTCATCGAATAGATGATCGGAAGGTAATAGCCGGTGTTCGGCAATTCGACTTTCTGGTCGGCGCCTTTGGCTTCGATCATCTGGTCGAGCTTGCTCTGGGCGCGCGCCACGTGCTTGTAGGCGCCGCGGATGGCCGCAGAGCAGATCAGCTTGGACATGCGTTCCTCCCGGTTTACACTTTAAGCGGTTTACACTTTAAGTTCGCGGCGATCCGCCATGTCGAACAGCTTGCGTTCCTTCTTCTCGTTGATGCCGAGCGCGTCGCGCTTGGACTCGATGTGCTCCCGGACGACCTGCGCCATGCGCTTCGGGTCCGGCTCGATGGCCCAGCGACCGCCGAGCTCCTTGGCAATGCCGCCGGTGAGGTAATCGTTGACCTCGCGGCTGCCTTCGATGGGCAGCCCGATGCCGAAGACGACCAGCGCGCCGGAGGCGACGAAGTATTGCCCGATGGCGACGGCCTTCTCGCTCATCCACTCGGGCGCGACGCCGGCGACGGGCAGGTCGCTCAGGTCCGCGCCCAGGCCGCCCTCGCGGACCATTTCGCAGCAGGCGATCAGGATGCGCGAATTGTCCACGCACGATCCGGAATGGAGCACCGGCGGGATGCCGACCGTGTCGCAAATCTCGCGCAGGCCCGGCCCGGCCTTTTCCTTGATCTCCGGTTGCAACAGCCCCTGCTTGCCGCTGGCGATGGCCATGCACCCGGTCTGGACGACGAGGATGTCCTTCGAGATCAGCTCGGTGACCAGGTCCCAGTTCGCCGAGTCGCAGGAGAACTTCGGCGAGTTGCACCCGACGACCCCGACGATGCCCCGGATGCGGCCGTTCATGATGTTGTCGTTGAGCGGGCGATACGAGGCGCGGAACCGGCCGCCGAGCATGTAGCGGATGGTCTCATGGCTGAAGCCGACCACGAGGTCGTTGACCTCGGAGGGGATCTCGACTTTGCCGCGGTTCTGGAGATTGTCAATGGCGAGCTCGACGATCTCCTTGGCGACCTCGAGCGCGCGGTGCTCGTCGAACTGCATGTGCAGCGCGCCGGTGATGTGCGCCTTCGCCGAGGTGGTGATGATTTTGCTGTGGTACGACCGGGCGACACGCACAATGGACTGCATGATGCACTGCACGTCCACGACCATGGCCTCGACCGCGCCGGTGGCCAGGGCGAGCTCCTGCTGCATCGAGTTGCCGGCGATCGGCACGCCGTGGCGCATGAGGGTCTCGTTGGCGGTGCAGCACATCCCCGCGACGGTGATGCCGCCCTTCGCGCCGGCGGCCTTCGCCTTGGCGATGAGTTTCGGGTCCTGCGCGGCGAGGACGATCATCTCGGAAAGCGTCGGCTCGTGGCCGTGGATGATGATGTTCACGGTGTCCTCGCGCAGCACGCCGAGGTTGGCGCGCGCCTGGCGCGGGATGGGCGTGCCGAAGAGGATGTCCTGGAGCTCCGTGGCGATCATCGAGCCGCCCCAGCCGTCGGCCAGCGCGCAGCGGCTGGCCTGGGCGAGGATCGTGCGGAAGTCCTGGTCCACGCCCATGGTGGTGCGATGGAGCACTTCGGTCACCTCGCGGTCCACGGCGCGCGGGGCGATGCCGTTCTCTTTCCAGATTTTCTGCCGCGGCTCGGGCGCGCGCTTGAGGAAGCGCTGCTCGCCTTCGTGTTTTCCGAATTCGGAGAGCGCGGTGAGCCCGACGATTTCCGCCAGCGCCGCGGTGGATTTCTCCGCGGGGTCAATTCCGTAAAGCCGCGCGACGGCGTTGAGCTTCTGGACGTCGCGGATGGTGTAGTCCGGCGCCTTGCCGGTGGCGGCCATCAGGAGCGTCTCGGCGACGCTGCGGCCGTGATCGCTGTGGGCGGCGGTCCCGGCGGCGATCATGCGGGCGAAGTTCCTCGACACGATCGTGCTGGCCGTGGCGCCGCAGACGCCGCGCTCCTGGCCGGGCACGCCCTCGACGACGCGGCATGGCCCCATGAAACAGTTCCGGCAGCAGAGGCCGCTGGTGCCGAACTTGCATTGGGGCTCCATCGCCGCGTGCCGGTCCCAGGCGGTCTCGACGCCGTCGCGGTGCGCCTTCTCAATCATCTGCTGCGTGGCGCCGTCCACGGGTTTGCGCTGTTCTTCAGGCATGTGAGTGTCCTAACTATTGTAGAGTTTCACCCAGACCTTACGTTGTCGGAGTCATGCTGAGCGGAGCGAGGCATCTCACACGCCGGACCAGACCTGCGCCTGTGAGACCCTTCGCTTCGCTCAGGGTGACGAACTTGCGCATGATAAGATTCTCAAACAACTTCGAGCGCGGATGAAGCAATTCATTTCCAAAACACAACACTATGGATATCCGCTCGATTCAATTGCGCCGTGGGCCGGCTTCGCGACCCTCGCCGATCTGCGTCAACAGGCTGCGATAAATCTGCCGCGTCTCCTCCACGGCCGCCGGCGCGCTTTCGAACGCTGGCCGTCCCTCGAGGTCCGCGCGCGCCAGTTCCGGATGCTGCGAGATGCAGCCCAGCAGCGGCAGGCCGTCGAGGGCTTCTTCGAGGAACCGGCGATGCTCGGCGGTCGCGACTTTGTTTCCGACCGCCAGCGTTTTCCGAATCCCGATCTCCTGCGCGAGGCGGCGAATCGCCCCGGCGACTTCGACGCTGCGCCGGCCGGGCTCCACGACCACGATCAGCGCGTCCACCGCCGCGACGGTGGCGCGGCCCAGGTGCTCGATTCCGGCCTCCATGTCCACGATGACGGCGTCTTCGCGCATCACCAGCAGGTGCGCGAGCAGCGTCTTGAGCAGCGCGTTCTCCGGGCAGGCACAGCCGCCGCCGCCCTTCGTGATGCCGCCGAGGACCATCAGCCGGACGCCTTCATGCGCGACGGCGAACTTCTCCGGGAAATCGGAGACGTCGGGGTTGAGCTTGAAGTACTCGCCCGAACTGCCGGGGGCGGCGCCGGTGCGCTCCTGGATCAGCTCTTTCATTTCCCGGATCGGCGCGGGCCGGACCGCGGCCGGCAGGCCGAGCGCCGCAGCCAGGTTGCTCGTCGGGTCGCCGTCAATGGCAATGACCTGGTGGCCGTCCGCAGCGATCAGGCGCGACAAGATGGCCACGAGAGTGGTCTTGCCCACGCCTCCTTTGCCTGAGACGGCCAGTTTCATTCTACCCAAGGCTCCGCTGAATGTGCCGCGTGTCTCTCAAGTTTATCATTCGCTGGAGCTACCGTCAACCGACAGATCTGAGGCGGCGGGCGGAACGAACCGGGCGTTTCGCAGGTCTGCGCGAGCCGCCAGGCGCCGTCACGGAAGCGCAGGGTCACTTCGGCGGCGGCGACGAGGGCGGAATCTCGGGCGTGATCGCTTCGCCGACGTTGAGCTTGTCAATCTCCGCGCCCGGCGGAACATGGAGCATGTTGCGGAGGACCGGGATGAGCTGAGGGGGAAAGCCGATGCAATGGTTTTGAAGGACCTGGCTGATGTCGCCTTTCAGCACTTCTTTCCAGGTCGGAAGCGCCTCGTTGGCCACGCGGATCTTTCCTTCATGCTGGGCTTCCGTGAATTTGCTGAAGGCCTCCCACGCGCGCTTGGCCAGGTTTTCCTGCTGGTGGGCTTCGATCGCCTTGTTCAGGCACAGGTCCACGCAGGCCTTGACGACGAGGTCATCCACGAATGCGCGGATCTTGTCCATGGTGCCGTATTCGTCCACGAGCTTCTCGACCTTGCCGACGCAGACGTGCTCGAGATCTTCGTACGGGTGCGGCTTATCGTAGAGCCTATAGAGTTCCATGTGATACTTCTGCGCCTCGTTCACGAAACCGGCGAAGTACAGGTTCAATTCCTGCTCCTGGAGGAACTGGACATGTCCGTCGCGGACGGAGTCGGCGGCGCGGAATTTCGGATGCTCTCGGTCGCCCTCGGGGTTTTCCCCCAGCATTGCTCTGAAGAGCGCGTCGATCGGCTTGATCTTGCTGAGGTCGAAGGTGGTGACCAGCGGGGAGTTCGGATTGGGGCTGAGATAACTGATCAGCCCGCGGCGGCAGGTGGCCTGGAGGCTGTACATCAGCAGGCGGTCGTAGTTGATCTGCCGAGACTGGTTTCGGATCGGTTCGACGTTCTTGGCCAGCATGGCCCAATAGATGGCGTGAGGCTCGGGCAGGCGCCAATCGAACTTCCCGAAATTTTCCTCCATCTTGGCCATGAGGTCGAGATCGTGCATCCCATACCGCTCGCGCAGGATGCGGGCGGTGGTGTAGGCGAAGATTTTCTTGCGGGCGGCGTCGTACTTCGGGTCCTTCAGAACGTCCACGATCGCGGGCGGAAAATCGAACAGATCCTTGGCATCGTTAATCTGGAGGACCGGCTTCTCGGGCGGATTGAGCTCGAAACGCGACAGCGCCTCCGCCACGTCCGCGTCAGCCAGGAGGCCCTTCAATTCTTTGGGCGCCTTCACGATGGCGGGGATGTCCTGCTCCTCGCGGGACAGGAAAATGCGGTGCATCACGAGCGCCAGGCGGTGCTTATAATAGAAGTGATGCATATCCGTGTCGCGGCCGATCTTGTGCCAGTAGATCCAACTGATCCGCTCCATGATTTTGGCGGAGCGCGGATTGGCCTTGAGCCCCTCGTTGGTCAGCCACAGAATGGCCCGCTCGACCCATTGCCAGCGCGCTTCGCTGTCATCGAGCTCCGCGACGAGATTGTAGGCCATATTCCAGCCGTTGAAGTCCCAGATCTCCTCGATGCCTGGTTCCAGCTTGCCCATCCAGGTGTAGAGCTGGTAGAGCTCCCAGAATTTGCCTTGTTCCTGCAGGTCGCCGGCGCGCAGCCAGAGGGCGTCCACCATGAGACCCTTGAAGCCGCCGAGCACGTGCGTCAGAAGGACGACCTGGGGATTCTGCGGGTCCGGCCCGATCGGCGCCTCGCCGCGGAGTATCGCCTGGTCGTAGTCGCAGGCGGGCCCTACGTACGCCGCGCCCGCCAGGCAGACGAGGACCATGAACAGCAGAATGATCTGACGTATGGACATTCGAGCAACCGTCTCCACACTGCGCGCCCGCCGGCGGCCTGCGGGCCCGCCGGACGCCGCGCGCAGGAAGGCCTCAGGTCGCGGCGCTGGTCCCCGCCAACTCGCGCCGTTTGAAAATGAGCCATCCGGTCAGCGCCAGGATGCCGCCCCGCACGATGATCAGCCAGAGGAAACAGGAGCTCAGGGTCCCCAGGCTGATGATCATGCCCTCGGAGAGCTGCGGCGTCACGTCGAATTTGCTGAAGTTGGGGAACAGCATGAAGAAGTAGTTCAGGATAGTGCGCAGCGCACTGTCCACCGGATTCAGCGGCGCCCAGGGCGGCACCAGGGTGGGGCCGAAGATCACCAGTTGTCCGATCAAACCGGTCAGAATGAAATCAGCCGCATAACCGATCATGAAGACGACGAGGCTCAGCAGCACGGCCACCGGGAAGGACAAGAACGTGGACGCCCAGATTCCGACGATGGCGATGAAGGCGAGCCGTATGAAAATCATCACCCCGGCGCGGACGAGGTTCTCCCCGAACGTCGCCGCCGGGTACAGCACCTGGATCCCGTCTTCGTACGGGAACGCCGCCCGGACGGCCGGAGGCTGACTCGGGTCCCGAGGCGCGTACTTGTTCTCGTAGGTGATCTCCACCGTTCCATCGGGCTTCACGACGCCGGGCGGGACGCCGAAACTGCGCGGTTTTCCGATGGAGAAGGCGTCCTCGACCTCCGCGTACGGCTGTCCGCCCGCGTTGATGGTGAACTTGCCCGGCAGGACCGGGTCGGACAACTGGCCGTCCGCATAGTGGCGGAAACGAATGACCAGCGCGCCCTTGAAGTTCGTCGGGATGCCCGAGACGGTCCATTTCTGCACGCCGCCGGGCGCGACGATCCAGGCGGCCTTTTCCAGGCGCTCGCGGACGATTTTCTCAACCCACGGAATGCTCTTGCCCTCAGGCACCTGGCCTTTCGTTACGATATCATTCACCTCTTTTTGCACCCAGTCATCGAGCGGCGGCAGAGGAGGCTGCGCGGCCCGGCGGGCCGTGAGGACGTCCCACTGGACGAGGTTGTAGCCCTCCTCCGACTCTCCCTTCGACTGCCGGCCCAGGTACCTCATGAATCCGTACGTGGCGCCCATCATGGCGGCGAGGAGGAACAGGTTGATCAGCATCACGCCGCACCACTTGCCGAGCAGGAGCGTGCCCCGGGCCACCGGTTTCGGATCGAGGAGGAAGATGTGCTGGTTTTTGATCTCGGTGTTCAGCGTGATCGCCGAGAGGAAGAGCGTCAGGACGCCCAGCAGGAAGCTGATCAGGTAGATCTGATAGGTGATCAGCATCCGCAGCAGTCCTTCGTGCGTGTTGTCGCTCTGCAACAGGAACGGCAGGGATGGGACCATGATGAGCATGAAGACGATCAGGACGACGGCGATCTTCATGCGGAACGCCTGAACGAGCGAGTGCCGGGCAATCGTCCAGACCTGGTACACTGCGGCTCTGAAATCCATCTCTACTGCTCCGTCTTGCGGGTTCGAGACTCTTCGGTATTCTCCTCGTCCGACCCGGGCTTCCCGGTCTTGAGGAGGTCCTTGAGCACGTCCTGCGTCGTTTGACTGTCGTCCCCGCCGCCTCCGCTGGCGGGCAACACCACCTGCCGCTGCTCCGCTGCGGAGCGCTGCGCGCTCGCGCCGCCGGTCTGGGCAGCGGCGGCCGGAGTGGACTCCTTCAGCAGTCCGCTGAGGATCTGCTCGTCACCCTTCGCCTCCGGCTGCAACGGCACGACGACCACCGGCGGTTCCTCCCCCTCGCGCGTCTCTTTCGGCTCGGCGGCTCTCTCGGCGGTCGTCTTGAGGAGTTCGTCGAGGATGACATCGGCCTTTTGCTCGCGCTCGATGCCGGAGAAAAAGGCGGAGGGCTTGGCGCCGACGGTCACGCCGGAGGTCTCCAGGCGCGCCGCGCGGGCTTCCTCGACCACGTGAAGGAAGAAGGTCTCCAGCCGGTCGCGGGGCGTCTGGACGGAGACTTCCATGGCCGGCCCTTCGAGTTCGTGGATCCGGTTGACCACCTGCTCGATCGTGGCCGGGTTCAGCCGGTCGGTGGTGATCTGCGTCTTGGCGCGGAGGCTGAGCAGCTCATCCACGCTCCCGAGGCGGCGCAGCCGGCCGCCGTAGAGGATGGCGACGCGGTCGCACACGTCTTCGACGTCGGCGAGCAGGTGGCTGCACAGCAGCACGGTCTTCCCGCGCCGCCGGAGCTCCAGGATGAGGTCCTTGATCTCGCGCGTGCCGGTGGGATCCAGCCCGGTCGTCGGCTCATCCAGGAAGATCAGGTCCGGGTCGTTGATCAATGCCTGGGCCAGGCCGATGCGCCGCGCCATGCCCTTGGAGTATTCGACGATCGGGCGCTTCCGCTGATGGGTCAGCCCGACCATCTCCAGGAGCAGTTCCACGCGGTGGCGGCGCTCGGCGGCCGGGAGATTGAAAAGCCGCCCGTAGAAGTCGAGCGTCTCCTCCGCATTCAGATACCGGTAAAGGTAGGACTCCTCCGGCATAAAGCCGATGCGGTCCTTGATCGCGAGGTTGCGCGGATCGCGGCCGAAGACTGCGGCGCGGCCCGTCGTCGGAAAGAGCAGGCCGAGCAGGATTTTCAACAGCGTGGACTTTCCCGAGCCGTTCGGCCCGAGCAGGCCGAAGATCTCCCCGCGGTAGACCTGAAACTCGACCCGGTCGAGCGCCTTGACCTTGGGCCGCATCCAGAAATCGCGGAACAACTTGGTGAGCTGGACCGCCTCCACCACCACCTGGCGTTCTTCGGCCAAGCGTGTCCTCCTTAAAGCGAGCCCTTACTCGGTTTCCTGCGGCACCGTGTAGGGCGTCAATTCCTCGCCGAATCTCACCAGCCGGGCGCTGTTGAAGATGACGATGAACGAGCCGACGACGTGCAGTCCGGCGGCCGTGATCGGCTCGACGATTCCGGTGATGGCCAGCGTCAAGCCGACGATGATGAAGAGCAGCGCAAAGAGCAGGTTCTGGTTGACGATCGCGCGGGTCCGCCGCGAGAGCCGGACCAGGAACGGCAGACGCGAAAGGTCGTTGGACATCAGCGCGATCGAGGCGGAATGGATGGCGATGTCGCTGCCGGCGGCGCCCATGGCGATGCCGATATCGCCGGCGGCCAGGGCCGGAGCGTCGTTGACGCCGTCGCCGACGACCGCCACGTGCAGCCCGGCGGCCTTCATCTTGTGCACGATGCTGAGCTTGCGGTCCGGGAGGCATTCGGCCTCGACCTCGGTGCACCCGAGTTCCAGGGCCACGCGCCGCGCAACGGACCAGCGGTCGCCGGTGAACATCGTCAGGCGGCGGATGCCCAGTTTCCGCAATTCCACCGTGGCCTTGCGGGCTTCGGGCCGCGCCTTGTCCTCGAGGCCGAGCCAGCCGATCACGCGCTTATTCTCGGAGATGAACAGCACGCTGTAGCCTTCCATCTCCTGCGGGGGCACCTCGAAACCGGCGAAGTCCACCCCTTCCTCCTTCAGCCAGGTCTCGCGCCCGATCAGGACGGAGGCGCCGTTGACGCGGCAGGTCACGCCCTTGCCGGCTTCCTCGCGGACCTCCACGGCTTCGGGCACGGCGATCTTGGCTTCCCGGGCGACGCGGACGACGGCCTGCGCCACGGGATGGTTGCTGTGCGTCTCGGCCGCAGCGGCGAGCGTCAGCATCCGCAAGGGGTCCACGGCAGGGGCCGGGGACAGGCGGGTGACCGAGAGCTGACCGGTGGTCAGCGTGCCGGTCTTGTCGAAGGCGATGGCGTTCAAGCGGCCGGCGGCCTCGAGGTCGCCGACGTCTTTGACGAGGATGCCCAGCCGCGCCGAGGCGCTCAACGCAGCCACCATGGCGGTCGGCGTCGCGAGGACGAAGGCGCACGGGCAGGTGACCAGCAGCACGGTGATGGCGCGGTCCATCTTCTCCGTGAAGAACAGAGTGACGAAGGCGACCATGATCACCACCGGTGTGTACCAGCGGATATACTGGTCAATGATGCGCATCAGCGGGATTTTGGTCTTCTCGGCGTCGAGGATGAGGCTGCGGACCTGGCCGAGGGTGGTATCGGAGCCGACGCGCGTGACGGCGGCCTCGATGGAGCCGGTGAGGTTGACGGCGCCCGCAAAGATCTGCGCGCCGGGCCCTTTGTCCACGGGGACGGATTCGCCGGTGATGCTCGCCTCATTCATCGTCGTCGCGCCGAGGACGATCTCGCCGTCGGTCGGGACGACTTCGCCCGGGCGGATGCGGACGTGCTGAGTCGCGTGGAGCGAAGCGGCCTCCACCTCGCGCGTCTCGCCGCCTTCCAGCAGGTGGGCGCGGGTCGGGGTCATGCGGATCAAACCCTCGATCGCCTGCCGGGCGCCCAGCGCGGTGCGGTGCTGGATCAGGTCGGCGAACAGCATCAGGAAGCTGACCACGCCGGCCTCCTGGTACTTGTTGATGGCGATGCAGGCGACCACGGCGATGGCGACGAGCTCGATCATGTGGCGCTCGCCGTGGACGAGGTCGCTGATCGCCCGGACCACGATCGGCGCGGCCAGGAGCAGCGCGCCGAGGAGCGCCGAGAGGTCCGCGACCGCGCGCGCGTCGGTGAAGATCTTGTCGGCGATGAACGAGTTGATGATCAGCGCCGCGCCGAGAAACGACCCGATCAGCGAGAGCGCCACCAGGCGCTGCTCCTGTTCGGAACTCAGGTGGTGCTCCTCGTGCAGGATGTGGCCGCTTGCTGTGCTCATGAGAATCCTCTCCTCCGGTTCAGCGAGACTCGATGGGTTTCGTCGCCGCGCGGATCAGTTCCGGCCGGCGGTTGAGCCAGAGCTCGAGCAGCCTGTGGGACTTGTCCGAGGCTGCATTGTAGTAATACTTCTCATAGCAGGCGTTGAGCACTTCCTGCAGGGCGTCCACGCGCGCGTGATCGAGGAAGACCTGGATCTGGGCCGGGTTCTTCAGCAGGCTGTCCATGATCGAGGCATCGCCCTTGGCCGACTCGACCACCTGGCTCTTGTACGTCTTCGCCTCGGCGAGGATGGTCTGCACCTGTCCGCCGGCGAGCAGGAAGGTCTTCGACATTTCGTCTTCCATCTTCTGCATCTCTTCCGTATTGCCGGCATCCTTCGCGGCCCACCAGCTCTCGAGGCTGCTCCCGAGCTGAATGCCGACCTCGCCGGCGGTTTCGATGAGCACCTTCTCGCGCTCGCGGTTGGCGCTGACGCGCAACTCGGCCATCGCCTGCGAGGTGGCCAGCACATTATCGAACGCCGGCCGGACCTGGTCCGGCGGCCGGAGTTCCCGCAGCGTAATCCGCTCCACTTCCAGTCCGCACTGGAGCCGGTCCAGGGTCTCCCCGAGGGACTTCTTCACCGCCTCGACGAGGACCTCCTTGTTCCGGGGGTAAATGTCGAACACCTTCATGGAGGCGGTCTCGCGGATCGCGGCGCTCTGAAGGGCGCCGCGGACCAGCCGCTCCTCGTTGAGCTCGCCGGTCTTGCCTTCGCCGATCATGCGGTAGTAATCCACGACGGCTTTCTTATCCTGCGGCCGAATGCGGTAAGTGACGTCCCACTGGGCTTGCAGCATGTTCAGGTCGCCGGTCAGCATGACCGCGTTTTCGGCGCCTTCCACGGACTTCGGGATCTCGGCGCCTTTGGCCATCCGCGACTCCTTCTCCTGCTCGCCGATCATTCTCCAGAACGTGTTGACCTCGAGCTGGCGGGGCCTGACCCAGATGGGCACGACCCGGTCGATCGGATAGGGAAAGGCATAGTGGATGCCCTGGTCCTTGACCTGACCTTCTTCGTAAGCGCCGAACCGAAGGATGATCGCCTTCTGGTCGGACTGGACGGTGAAGAGGCCCTGCAGCAGGAACACGACCAGCAGCAGCACGATGATGAACGTGAGCACGCGGAAGCTCGTGCGTAACGCATCCGCCAGTGAGGCGCTCGCCTCGTCGAACGCCGGCTGGATGTCGGCGGGTTCGCCGACCGGCGGCTCCGGGACGGGATTTTTGGGTTCTTCAGCCACGGCTTGCTCCTCCGTCTCTTGGGGTCCTTAGTTCTTGGGTCCCGGGGAAACCGCCGGCGCCTCGGTCACGCTATGTTGATTGATGGTCCCGGTGAACCCCTGGGAGAACAGGTCGAACGGCGGGATGGTCGGGTCCACGATGATGGTCGTCTTCGTCTTCAAGGTCTCCTGGAGGGCGCGGATCTTGCGCAGATAGATGGCCAGCGCCGGGTTCTTGGCAAAGACTCCGAAATGCTGCGCCGCCTCGGCATCGCCCTGGCCCTTGAGCGCTTCGGCTTCGCTGCGGGCGCGCGCCAGGAGCTTTTCCTTCTCGGTCGTCGCGTTGGCCCTGATGACGGCGGCGTTCGCAAGGCCTTCCTGCTGGATCTTGGTGGCCTCCAGGTTGCGCTCGGCGATCATCCGCTTGTAAACGTTCTGCGTGGCGCTCTCGGGCAGCTCGAGCCGGCGCAGCTTGAGCAGGACGAACGAGATCCCGTAGGTCTTTTGCGCCCTGTCGTTGGAGGCCTGCAGGATGGAGTCCTCGATCGCGTCGTACTTGAGCTTGTCCCGGTCCACGGAGACCAGTTCGTTCAGGTCGTGCTGGCCCATGACCGCCAGGGCGCTGTCGCGCACGTAGCCCTCGACGCGGGTCCACGCCTGCTGCATCCGGTCGTCCTCGGCCATGCGCCCGAAGTTCTGGTTGAACGCCAGAGGATCGGAAACCCTCCAGCCCACGCAGAGCGAGAGGGTGATGTTGCGCTTGTCGCGGGTAGGCGTCTCCTCGAAACGGCCCTCGCTCACGTTGATCCGCGAGTCGAACTTGCGGACTTCCTCGATCGGCCAGGGCAATTTGAAATGATACCCCGGCTGCGGCAGGTCGCTCGAGGCTTTGCCGAACCGCAACAGCACGGCGACCTCGCTTTCCCGCACCTGGAACGCAAACATGTACAGCAGCAGGCTTACGCCGACCACCACGCCCACGATCACCGTCAAAACGTGCTTTCTCATGTGAATCCTCTCTCCGGGCCTATTTGTTGAACTCGATCTGTTCGATGTCGCTGCCGACCGGGTCTTCCATGTTCAGGCGGACGCGCTGATCCATGTCTCTCACGCCGATGACGAATTTGCGGGGAATCGCGTCCTTCTGATCGGCCGTGGCAGCGGCGGGATCCTGGAGTCCCTTCTCCAGCGCGCTGAAGTACTCGCGCGCCTTGAAGACCTCTGCGGAAGTGCCATAGGCGGTATTCTGCGCGTCAAAGCGCTTGGCTTCGGCCTCCGCCACGGACACGCGCGTCGTATAGTAACTCTGCGCGTTCAGCTTGACGATGGCCGTCTCGCTCTTGGCGGTGGCGAGGGTCGCTTCTTTGAATTGCTCCGCTTCCAGCCGGGTGGTCTCCAGTTCGGTCTGCGCGTCAATGACCGCGTGGAACGCCTCCGGAACGCCCCCCTCGACCGGCGGGTGCATGCCCTCGACGCCGACGGCAAGAATGTCCACCCCAAGCCCGTTGCCCTGCCGCGTCTCGACTTCATCCGCCGCGTGCTGCATGTTCTCGCGCAGTGTCTTGCCGGCTTCCTCCCGGCCTTTGGACATGACTTCGAAGAGGTCCACGCCGGCCAGGTACTTGATCTGTTCGCGCTCGCAGATCGCTTCCAACAGCCGCTCCGGCTCGGGGCTGGAGTAGTACCATTTCTTCACGTCGCCGATCCGGTAGCGAATCGTCGTGGTCGCCACCAGCAGGTTGACCGGCAGCTCTTTCTCGCTGATATTCTTATCGGCTTCCCGCCGGGCGACCATGACGTTGTATTCTTTCTCGTAGTGCCGGTTCGTCCAGAGGAGCGTGTCGGTTGCCGCTTCCCTGCCGGCATGCCCGAGGGAAATCGTCTTGACCTCGTTGGCCGGGAAGCGATAGACGCGCTCGATCGGCCAGGGCAGCTTGAAGTGGAAGCCGGGCGTCAGCACCGGGGCCACGAACACGCCGCGCCGCTCCAGGACGCCCTGCTGCTCGGCCCCGACGACGACGAAGCTGCTCAGCAGGTAGAGCGTGACGAGATCGAAGAGGATCAGCGGGGCGATCCATTGTTCCGTGAAGCGATAAAGCCAGGTCTGCGACACCCGGAAACCGAACTGGTAGTCGAGCGTCGAAGAGACCGTCTTGAGCAGGCCGGTGGGCATGACCAGAATGCCCAGCAGGCGGCTGTCGTAGGCGGGCCGCTCTTCGACGCCTTCGACGCGCGGCCGATAGAAGTCGAAGACGAAGTTGATGAGGATTTCAATCGCGACGATGC
The DNA here is from genome assembly GCA_052139675.1 of Candidatus Brocadiia bacterium. Lineage (GTDB taxonomy): Bacteria > Planctomycetota > Brocadiia > CAIUPP01 > CAIUPP01 > JBEKCB01. The sequence continues at coordinate 8,263 of JBKQWE010000043.1, read as the reverse complement.
CCATCACGGCCAGCATCCCATAGGCGCACGGGTCGTCGAAACCGTCCCCGATCCCGAATCGCGCCACGCCGTGCGAGATCACGGTCACTGCGGAGAACAGCGTGTTCACCATCATGAAACTGGCGCAGGCGCGCAACGGGCGCCATTCGGGCTGCCGCGACATCCCCGCGGCGTATTTGGCGAACAGGAAAAGGATGAACGTCGTCACCGCGAAGATGCACATCATCCAGACCATGTCAATCCCGGTCTTGTCTACCAGGACCACGACGATGTTGAAGTACAGCGACAACACGACGATGGCCGCCAGGCACAGGCCGATGCCCAGCGAGAAGGCCGGCGTGATGTACTTGTTCAGGATCCGCAGCCGGTTCCGAGCGGTGAACGCCTGAATCTCGTCCTCATCGAACAGCCGCCCGCGCGCGCCGCCGGCGGCGCGTTCGGCCTCCATCCGCTCCCACTCCATCTGTTCTTCTTCAGCCAGCCCGACCTGGCGCATCCGGATCAGCGAGATCAGCCAGACCATGGCGCCGATGAAAAGCTGGCAGCTCAGAACGTACGTGCACGAGCATCCCGTGCGCCAGCAAATCACCCCGCAGAAGATCACGCCGATCAATTGTACAATCAGACCGGCAACGGCCACATGTTCAGCCGGCTTCCGATCGAGCCTTGCCACTTTGCACTCCTCCTCTTCAGTCCGTCCGCGTAACCCGCTATTCAACCGGCCGCTTTCCACACGGCCCGCCGAGCGTCTTCTATGCCACCTGCCGCTCCTGGAACAACAGCATCCCCAGGAACAGGAAAGCGCTGATGAAAAAGAACGCGTAGATCCCCGTATAAATCACCAGGATCACCGGCACGGGAATGCCCGCATTCAGAGTGTCGGAGACCCAGAACACCTGCAGGTTCGGTATGAGCGCGTAGAGGATGCCCGCCAGCCATTTCAGCTTCGGCGCGCTGGCCCCCAGTTGAATGAACAGATACTGCGAGAGGAGCCCCAGCAGGAACATGCCGGAGCACACGGCCACGTTGACCACCACGCTCAGGCGCGTCGAGACCGCCACCGCAAAAGCGGCCATGAGCAGGATCGCCCAGCAGCACATGATGCACGCGCGGACGACATCCAGGTTGATCCCTTTGCCGAACGCGCCCCAATTATCCTTCAGCGCGCGCGTGTCCACGAAACCGAAAACGACGAAGCAGATCGTCAGCAGCGGAATCGCCGCCCCGATCGCCCGGCTCGCGAACGGACGGTCATGAAAAAAGTTGTGGTAGAGGCCGTAGCAGACCGCCAGGAACATGCAGCCGAAGACGGAAAGCACAATCCAGATGCTCAGTTCCGTCTCAAGGTCCCCCTCCAGCGCGCCGCCGCTGACCGTGAGGACCAGCGCGAGCGAAAGCAGATAAACCGCGATGACCAGTCCGGCCATGACCCCGAGGAACTTGCCGAGAATGAACTCCGACCGGCCGACCGGCTTCGAGATCACCGTCAGCACCGTCCGGTTGTCAATTTCCTGCGAGATGACGTTTGAAGCGGTGAACGCCCCGACGAGCAGCCCGGCGAGCATCAGCGTGGCCAACCCCATGTCGCTGATGAACTTCTGGGACTGCATCATCGTGAACATTGTGACGTAGGGGCTGACCAGGATCATCGCGGCCGCCGCGCCGACGATGGCGCCGTACACCGGCTGCCGGACGCCCTCGATGAAAGTATTCGCCGCGACCGAGTAAACCTTCACGAGGAAGTAGACGACCGGCGAAGGCCGTTCCATCGTCTCCAGTCTCGCGCCACTTTCACCCATGTACCGCGGCCTCACGCAGAGAACAGACGGGCATGTGATCGGACAGTTTCATACTGTCCGCCCCGGGGACCAGACTTGCGCGAGTTCCAAGGATACCGGACGCTTTACGAATGCTGCGGAACACCCAGCAGACTGCGCCCCCGGCGCCGCGTTTGGCGCCGAGCCCAAATGCGATGGTAGTATTTTATCAGAAGTCTGGAAAATTGCAAGTGCCGGTCCCCCAAAATTTTTATCAAGGCCGCTCCGCCGGCCCGAAAAGCCGCGCCGCATTGGCCGCCGTCCGCGCAGCGACCTCTTCGGCGGTCATCCCGCGAAGATTTGCCAGCGCCTCCGCCACATATCGCACAAAAGACGGCTCGTTCCGCCGGCCCCGCACCGGTTGCGGCGCCAAATAGGGGCAATCCGTCTCGATCAGCAATTGATCCATCGGCGCGAACCGCGCCGTCTCGCGCAGGTTGCCGGCGTTGGGGAAAGTCAGCGGTCCTGCGAACGAGAGGAAAAAGCCCATTCCGACCAGCGTTTCCGCCGTCGCCCGATCCCCCGCGAAGCAGTGCAACACCCCGCGCAGCCCGCTTCCGGCATGCTCTTTCAGAACCGCCAGGCAATCCGCGTACGCCTCGCGGCAATGGACCACCACCGGCAGGTTCAGCCGCAGGGACATCCGAATCTGCGCCGCGAAGACCGCCCGCTGGACGTCGCGCGGCGAACGATCATAATGATAATCCAGCCCCGTCTCGCCGATCGCCGCCACGCCCGGACTCCGCGCAAGCTCCAGCAGCCGCGCCAGCGCCGCCTCGTCCACGCCCGCCGCATCGTGCGGATGAATCCCGACCGCCGCGCACACAAACCCCGGATTCCGCTGCGCCAGCGCAATGGCCGCCTCGCACGAAGCCAGCCCGGTTCCCACCGTCACAATGCGCCCAACGCCCGCCTCGCGCGCCCGGTCCAGAACCGCTCCCAGGTCCGCCGAGAACCGCCCGTCGTCCAGATGCGCGTGCGAGTCCACCAGCATCGTAATCCGCCCTGCCTTGAAAAACCGGCTTCCAGTTGATAAACTGTCCGGCGAACTTGGAATCTGATTCCTCGGTAGCTCAATCGGTAGAGCGGGTGGCTGTTAACCACTAGGTTCGAGGTTCAAGTCCTCGCCGAGGAGCCTTTCGACTCGCTTCGCTCGCTCAAGGGCGAAGCGAGTTGTGTTTTATGGACCGCTCTCGCTCGCACCGCCGCGATCACTTCCTCCCAACCGCTTCCCGGATGACGTTGAGGAACTCTCGCCCGTACTGCGCCGCCTTGCGTTCGCCCAGGCCGAAGACTTCCAGCAATTCCGCCTCGGTCGTCGGCTTGCGCCGAGCCATATCGAGCAGCGCGGCGTCGTGGAAGACGACGTACGCGGGAATGCCCTTCGAGTCGGCGATCTCGCGCCGCAGAGCGCGCAGCGCCTCGAACAGTTCCTCGTCCACGCCCTCCATCGAGACCTTCGCGGCGCGCGCGGACCTCGCCGGCCGCTTCTGCTTCGCCTCGCGTTTCTTCGGCGGCTCCAGGAGGTTCGGCGTGTGCAGGCCCTTGAGCACGCGCCGGCCCTGCTCGGTCACCGCGAGCACCTTGAACTCGCCCACGCGGTCCAGGCATCCCTGCGAGGCCAGTTGCTCGATCCAGTCGCGGACGGCGCGCTTGGAAAAATCCTTGAGCAACCCGTACGTCGAGAGCTGATCGTGGCCGTTCCGCAGAATCCGTTCGTCGCTGGAGCCGGTGAGGACCAGCGCCGTGTAATCGCCGCCGAACCGCTCGCCCTGCCGGACCACGCAGGAGAGGATTTTCTGCGCGGTCACCAGCGAGTCCTTCATCCCTTTCACGTCGCCGAGGCAGACATCGCATGCGGCGCAGTTGTCCCTGGCCGGCGCCTGGCCGAAGTAGCCCAGAATCTCCTGCCGGCGGCAGGCGCTGGAGGTGCAGTACGAGTACATGTGGTTGAGCTTTTCCAGCGAGATCGTCCGCGCGACCGGCTCGGTGTTCTCCAGGATGCTCCGCCAGACTCCGTAGTCGCCGCCGGAGTAGAGCAGGATGCATTCGGCGGGCAACCCGTCGCGCCCGGCGCGGCCGCTTTCCTGCTGGTAGTGCTCGAGCGATTTCGGCATGCCGGCGTGGATCACGCAGCGGACGTTCGACTTGTCAATGCCCATGCCGAACGCGACGGTCGCGACGATGATGTCCGCGCGCTCGCGGATGAACGCGTCCTGGTTGGTCTTGCGCGCCTGGTCGTCCATCCCGGCGTGATACGGCAGCGCGCGAAAGCCCTTTGCGGCGAGGCCGGCGCAGAGCTCGTCCACGTCCACCCGGCGAATGCAGTAGACCAGCGCCGACTCGCCTTTGTGCCGGTCCAGGATCCCGCCGACCTGCCCGAGCCGGTTCTCGCGGCGCTCGACTCGATAGACCAGGTTCGCCCGATCGAAAGACCCGACGAGGATTTTCGGATCGGCCAGCCGCAGTTGCAGCGCGACGTCGGCGCGGACCTTTTCGGTGGCCGTGGCCGTATAGGCGTGGATCGCCATTTTGGGGAACAAGTCGCGCAGTTGCCCGAGCTGGCGGTACTCCGGCCGGAAGTCATGGCCCCACATGCTGATGCAGTGCGCCTCGTCAATCGCGATGAAGGACGGCTTCATCCGCTTCAGCATCTCGATGAAGGGAGCGGAGACGAGCCGTTCCGGCGAGACGTACAGCAGCTTCAGCGCGCGGCAGCGGATTTTCTCCAGGGCGTCGTTCTGCTCGGCCGCGGTCAGCGAGCTGTCCAGCCGCGCCGCCGACACGCCGCATTCGATCAGGCCATCCACCTGGTCCTTCATCAGCGCAATCAGCGGCGAGACGATGACGGCCATTCCCGGCAGGATCACCGCCGGCGCCTGGAAGCACAGCGACTTGCCGCCGCCGGTCGGCAGCACCACCACGGAATCCTGCCCGGAGACCACCGCCGACATGGCCTCCTTCTGGAGCGGCAGGAACGAGCCGTATCCCCAGTACTGCTTCAGCGCTTTTTCAAGGTCGAGCAAGGCGCGCATCCGGATACAAAGATTGTAGCGGCCATCGGCGACGGGCTGCGATTATACGAATTACGCCCGCCCGGCGCCATGGCTGCGAAAAGGCCCTTGACAAGCCGGATTCAGACGGTCAGAATTCGACACTTGAAGGGCGACCTTCACCTGGAAATTTGCCGCCTGGCAAATGCCGGTTTTTTCGCATAAGCAAAGGTGGAAGGAGAGCCGAGATGTCGAAGCGCTTGCTGTTCGCGACGATTGCCCTGTTGAGTTCATGCTTTCCCCATGCCGGGCATGGCGCACCACCAGGCCCGCCGGCGATTCAGCCCGAGATCACCCTGCCGGCCAGGGAGTCCATGCCCGCCGCAACCTCTGCCGGCATCGTTTCCCCGGATCTCCTTGATGCGCCGCCGACTCCTGCGCCGGCCCAACCTCCCGTTTCGGCCAGCCGGGCCTTCACCGACCTGCGTTTCACCCAGGATTGCCCGATGGGGACACAAGATGATCGCGGACAATGGATCGCGGGCACGGAAACGATGCGCTTGGTTCAGCACCAGGGCAAACTGTTTGCCAGCATCGAAGTTTGGACGGACAGACCGTATTTTCAAGGCAAAGGGGAACAGCCGTGGACGGGTTCGGAAATCCTGGTCAAAGAATCCGCCAGTGCGCCGTGGCGGGTGGACCGGGCCTTTCCGCGGGTCATCCGCCTGGCCGCCATGACCTCCGCTACCTTCACCACGGACGGTTCCGGCGGCAAATTGGACCCTCCTGTCACGTTGCTGATTGCCAGTCCCTCCTCGCCCAACTCCGCAACCTGGACCCGCGATGATGCCAGCGGCAAGTGGAACGAAAGCATGATTCAGGACGGCTTGCGCGGCGGATTACGTTCGTTTTGCACGCATGTGGATGCGGCGACCAAAGTGCAATACCTTTTTGGCGGCGCCGGCGCCGCCAGGACCGGCAGCATTTTCAGGGCTGTTTACGACCCCGCCGCGCGCGGCCGTATCCGGTGGAACGAAGCGCCGGAACTCTCCGGCACGGGTCGCGTGATGTGCATGGCCGAGGCCAACGGCGTGCTCTACGCCGCCTGCGGAATCCTATCTGAAACGGCTTCATCGGGCGGCCTTTTCCGCCGCGTGGACGGCGAAAAGCCGACGTGGGAATTGCTCTGGCGCTGGCCGCACAAGATACAGGAGCAAGGCGATGAAATGGAAATCATGCGCGGCCTGACAGCCATTCCCGATCCCAAAGGCGGCGCGCATCAAGTGTTGCTGGGCACCTGCAACTATCCCGGAGTGGTTTACCGTATTGACCCAAGCCCGAAGCTCGAGGTCGCCACTGAGTTGGACATCCATGCCTATTTTGCCAAAGCCTTCGGCGTGTCCGCGCTGCGCGGGCCCTGCCTGAGCGCCTACAACAACTTTCTGCCGGTGACCGACCCGGATACCGGAGAGAAGGTTCACCTGTTCGGGGTTTGGATCAACCCTCCCGGCGGCCACGGCACGGACATCGGCCGGAGCGCATGGTATCTCATCCGCCACTCCGACGGCAGCTACGGACAGGGCCGCGTCTTCGATCCGAACCATCCCAGGCCCAATTCTCCGCGAGGTCTGCTGTCCACGCGGACAATCGAAGTCTCGCCGTTTCCGGAAGACAAGGGAACGACCCTGTATTTCGGAGGCTATGACCCCGCCGACATTGATAGCCACAACACGGCGTGGATTTACAAAGGCGCGCTGCGACCCGTTGAGAGCAAAGAGGAAGCGCGCTGACCGCGAAAAGCCGGCCGGATGTGTGCCGCCAGGCCTCGCCGCGCGAGTTCCCCTTGACAGAACCGGCCGCTAAAGACAGAATCCTTCGCATCATGAGCGAGACCGAGCGACTGCTGTTGAGCGGCGATGAGGCGATCGCCCTGGCGGCCCGCGATGCGGGCGTCGCGCTGGGCACGGGCTATCCGGGCACGCCTTCCACCGAGATCCTCGAGCGTTTCTCGGAACTGGGCGGGCGGGCGCAGTGGGCGCCGAATGAGAAAGTGGCGCTGGAGGTCGCCCTCGGCGCCGCGTTCGGCAATGCGCGCGCGCTGGTGACGATGAAGCACGTCGGCCTGAACGTGGCCGCCGACCCGCTCTTCACCGCCGCGTACACCGGCGTGGCCGCCGCGCTGGTCGTGGTCTCGGCCGACGACCCGGGCATGGCTTCGAGCCAGAACGAGCAGGACAACCGGCACTACGCCGTCGCCGCCGGCGTGCCGATGCTGGAGCCTTCGGACTCGCAGGAGGCGTACGATTTCACCGCGGCGGCCATCGAGGTCTCCGAGCGCTGGCGCATCCCGGTGCTGCTGCGCATCACCACGCGAGTCTGCCATTCCAAGACCATCGTCCGCACGCGAAAGCTCGCGCCGCCGCCGGGCGCGCCGAACTTCGAGCGCGACATCCCCGGCCGCGTGATGATTCCGGCCTATGCGCGCCCCGCGCATCAGCGGCTGAGGCGCAAGCTCGCGGAGATCGCCCTTTGGAACGAATCGAGCGAATGGAACCGCGTCCTTCCCGGCGACCCGGCGCTCGGCATCATCGCCTCCGGCATTGCGTTCATGCACGCGCGCGAGGCGGCGCCGGCGGCGTCCGTGCTGAAGCTCGGCCTGACTTATCCCCTGCCGGTCGAGAAGGTCCGCCGCTTCGCGCAGAGCGTCCGGCGCTGCATCGTGATCGAGGAGGGCGATCCCTGGCTGGCGGATTCCCTCCGCGCGGCGGGCATCGCCGTCGAGGGCAAGCCGGAGATGTACCGCTTCGGCGAGCTGAACGTCGAGCGCGTCCGGCGGATCCTGGCCGGCGACGGCAGCGAAGAATTCTCGCCGCCGCCCGGCAAGCCGCCGCAGCTCTGCCCCGGTTGCCCGCACCGCGCCGTGTTCGAGACGCTCGGCAAGCTCAAGTGCATCGTCGCCGGCGACATCGGCTGCTATACGCTCGGCGTGCTGCCGCCGTTCCAGGCGATGGACTCCTGCGTCTGCATGGGCGCGAGCATCGGCGTCGGCCTCGGCCTGCGGCATGTGCTGCCGCCGGAGCAGGCCCGGCTCGTGGTGAGCGTCATCGGCGACAGCACCTTCGTGCACAGCGGCATCCCAGGTCTCGTGGAGATGGTCTACAATCCGCCGCCGGGGGGCCACGTGGTCCTGATCCTCGACAACAGCACAACGGCCATGACCGGCCTGCAAGAACATCCCGGCACGGGGCGCGCGCTTGACCACAGCCAGGCCGGCAAGGTCGTCTTCGAGGACCTCATCCGCGGGCTGGGGATCCGGAACGTCACGGTCGTCGATCCGGTGGCGGCGCCGGAAGAATTCGAGCGGGGCCTGGTCGAAAGCCTGAATCGCGATGGCTTGAGCGTGATCATCGCGCGGCGAACGTGCCTCCTGGCAGCCGGCAAGATCCGTCAGCA
>JBKQWE010000042.1:0-35594 GCA_052139675.1 Candidatus Brocadiia bacterium | reverse complement strand
GCGGTGGCGCGTTCTCCCTTGCGGGCGCGTGCGTAGAGACGGGTCATGTTCGTCTTTGCGCCGGTTTCGTCGAGGAAGACGAAGCGCGAAGGATCAATGCCCGCGATCTTCTCTTTCCAGAGGCGGCGTTGTCGAGCGACATCCTCCCGGCGTTGTTCCGCGGCGCGCATAGACTTTTTTTTAGCGTGAATCCCATCCGCCTCAGGGTGTTATGCACGGTGACGAGCGATACGGCCACGCCGCTGCGATCACGCAGTTGGACCAGCGTCGCGTCGGGATGGTCGAGCACATCCTGCTCCAGCCGCTTCAACAACGCGCCCCTGAAGGCCGCCTTGCGTCCGGCATTCGGAGGTTTAGGGGCAGCCGTGCCGGCGTCTCGATAGCGCTCGAGGATATTCTGCACTGTCCCCTTGGCCATTCCGAAACGCTCGGCGATTTGTCCCATGGACTGGCCGTCCTTCAGACGCGCCCCCACGATTCGCTCACGCAGATCTATGGATGTTGGTTTCATGGCTGTTCATTATACATCGTAGCCATTAATAATTAAAGTGCTCTAATGCCAGACGGTTCACATTTGTTGGAGGCAACCGAATTGGCAAACGACCAGAGCGCGCAGAGTACTGCGCGCGACAGGACGAGCAGATATCCCCGGAAGCCGCTGCGCCTTCCGTTTTGCAAGTTGATGGCCTCCGCACTTGCACATCTGTAGAGCATTGGTCAGCCGGCACGACGAAAACAGATGAGAGAGGTGATGCGTTACTCCGGTCCGCGGATGCTCTTCCGGCACCCGCTATCTGCCTTGCGCCACGGTCTCCAGGGCCTTAAATCTACAGGCAGGAATCGGCCGCGCTGAGCCACGCCTTGCCGACATCATACATCCGCGAGCCGGCGACGGAACCGGTCTGCGCGATCCAGAGGGCGCGAAATAGAGGGTTGCGCAGCGGAATCCACGATCCCCTCCTGCCGCCCGCCCCGGCGAAAAACCTGCCCGTGTTTATTACAGCGCACAATTCGGGGCGAGTCAAGGCGCGCGCCACCGAAGAATAAATCGCCCGCGGGTATTGACAGGGGCTCTGCGACGAATTAGGGTGGATATGGGGATGGGCGCGCTGGGGCGCGCCTGCAAAGCCACTCCGGACCAGGGCAACGGGAGGTGCGTGTCATGGCTGCCAGGATTCCCAATAAATACCAGGAGCGACTTACACCGGAAAACGCCGCCTTGCTTCTCGTTGACCATCAAGTCGGGTTGTTCACCGGGGTCAGGGACATCCCCGTGGCGGAGTTGAGGCACAATGTCGTCGCGCTGGCGAAGGCGGCCATGGTTTTGGGCGTGCCGATCATCGTGACCGCCACCTCGCCGGAGATATGGGGGCCTACCATTCCGGAGCTGGCGGAAGCCCTGCCACGGGTTCCGATCATTGCGCGGACGACGGTCAATGCGTTTGATGATGCCCGGTTCGCCAAGGCGGTGAAGGCGGCCGGCCGCAAGAAGCTCATCATCGCCGGCGTTTCAACCGAAGTCTGCCTGGCTTTTCCCGCGATCTATGCGACCGGGATCGGCTACGACGCATACGGCGTGATTGACGCGTCCGGCACTTTCAGCGAAACCAAGCGCGTCACCGGTCTGCTGCGCATGGTGCAGGCGGGAGTGATCGTCACCGACTATGCCACCGCGGTCGTGGAAATGCTCAAGGACAATGCCAGCCCAAAGGCCGGCGAAGTGTATGCGGCTCTGGATATGCCTTTTGCCGGTCTGGTCGGACAACTGGCGGGAGCATTCGCCAAGCACTGAGGGGGATGAATCGGCAGTTCATTCAAAGGGGGCCGTAGTCATGGAAAAACTGAAAGGGAAAGTCGCCGTAATCACCGGCGGTAACAGTGGCATCGGTCTGGCGACGGCAAAACGTTTCGTCGCGGAGGGCGCATTTGTCTTCATCACCGGCCGGCGTCAGCCTGAACTCGACGCGGCCGTGAAACAGATCGGCGCGAATGTCGCCGCCGTGCAGGGCGATGCCTCCAATCTGGCCGACCTGGACCGATTGTACTCGACGGTGAAGCAACGGAAGAAGCGGATTGATGTCCTCTTCGCGAACGCGGGCGTCGCCGAGTTCGTCCCTCTGGGCTCGATCACGGAGGAACACTTCGACAAGGTTTTCAACCTCAACGTCCGCGGCGCGCTCTTCACCGTGCAGAAAGCGTTGCCGCTGTTTAACGACGGCGGCTCCATCATCCTGACGGCCTCGGGCGCCAGCGTCAAGGGCCTTCCCGCCGCCAGCGTTTACAGCGCGACGAAGGCGGCGGTTCGCTCCTTCGTGCGATGCTGGACGACCGACCTGAAAGAGCGGCGGATTCGGGTGAACGCCATCAGTCCCGGGCCGACTGATACGCCGATGCTTGCCGGATTGCACAAAGAAAATGCCGCGCAGCTTACCTCCATGGTGCCCATGGGCCGCCTGGGCAAGCCGGAGGAGATCGCCAGCGCGGCGGTCTTCCTCGCCTCGGACGAGAGCAGTTTCGTCACCGGCATCGAACTGTGCGTGGACGGGGGCGTGGCGCAAGTCTAACAGGAGGAACGAAGAACATGGCGAACTGGACCTACGCATTGGACGATTCCGCATTGCAGGAAGGCCGCATGGCGCCGGCGTATCCGCTGGGAGTGCATGTGCTTCTGGCGCGTGTCGGCAACGCGGTCTACGCCGTTTCCGGCAAGTGCGCGCACATGGCGTGTCCGCTGTTCATGGGGAAGCTGGCGGGCCACACGCTCACCTGCCCGTGCCACGACTGGCGGTTCGATGTTCGCACCGGCAAGTTCCTCGACGCGCCCGAACTTGGCGTTGCGATCTATCCCACGAAGTCCGAAGCCGGCAAATTGTTCGTCAATCTCGGTTGAAAGGAGGCGGTCATGAAGAAGGTCAGCATGTATACGCTCTCGACATGTCCCTGGTGCCGCAAGACGAAGAAATTCTTCGCCGACCACAAAGTCCCGTTCGATTACGTTGATTACGACCTCGCCGATGAAGGAACCCAAAAAAGAATCACGCAGGAGCTTGACGCCGCGGGCGCCAGCGGCTTCCCCTTCGTTAAGATCGCCGACGAAGTCATCGTGGGCTACCAGCCGGAGCGCTATTCGAGCGCGCTGGGCCTGGGAGGCGGTGCTGCATGAACACCGAATCCCGGAAGAAGGCGCTGCATTACTTCTACGAAAAGGTCGTCGGGCCGCTGGGCTTCAAATTCACGCCCGACGCGGAGCTGATGGATTTCCTGCTCGAACAGGAAGTGATGCTGGAAGGCAAGCACGGCATCCCCTTCTGCCCCTGCCAGCCGTTGCGGCGCGACCGCGCGCGCGACATGCAGATCGTCTGCCCGTGCATCCCATTCCACCGGAAGCATTTCGACGCGATCCAGCGCTGCTGGTGCGGCCTCTTCGTGCATCAGGACGTTATGGACCCTGACAAGCTGCCCCAACTGCCGCCGAAGGAGGTGGGCCTTGAGTAACAAATTCATCCGGGCGATCGGCGCCGATGAGGTGGCGCCCGGCGGGATGAAAGCCGTGGAACTGGAAGGGAACGAGATCGTCGTCTGCAACTGCGGCGGAAAGTATTACGCCGTCCAGCGGCGCTGCGGCCACATGAATGCGCCGCTCGACATGGGCACGCTCGACGGCACGTATCTGACCTGCGCCATGCACTGCGCCCAGTTCGACGTGACCACCGGCGAATCGCTCTCCGGCCCGGTTCCGGAGGATTTCGGCGGCGAGGTCCCGCCGCCCCTGATGGGCGCGTTCATGCAGAACGTCGGCATGCTGATGGGGCACGTCCGCACGGAATCCATCCGAACGTATCCGACCAGGCTCGAAGCCGGCTGGGTGCTGGTCGCTCCGTAATGGGGAGACGGACCATGATGCTGGAATGGAATGAGTACCAGAAGCAACTCGGCGCCGCGATCGGCGAGATGGCAAAACTCAGCCCCGATACCGTGCGCGGCTACGGACAATTGAGCGGCGCCGGCGCGAAGACGGCGCATCTGGATGCCAAGACGCGCGAACTCATCGCGCTGGCCGTCGCCGTCACCCGCCAATGCGACGGCTGCATCACGTTCCACTCCGACGCGGCCGCGAAGAACGGCGCGACGCGCGAAGAGGTCATGGAAGCGCTCGGCGTCGCGATCACTGTGAACGCGGGCGCAGCGCTCGTCTACTCGGCGCGGGCGATGGACGCTTTTGCCGCGAAAGGAAGTTGAAGACGTGAACGCGCCCGAAGTGAAGAGCCCCGGTTCCAGGCTCTTTGAGCGCGCTGAATCGCTCATACAAGTCAAGGAGGTCCCGATGAAATCCGTCCGGAAAATCCGCAAGCTCTGGAAGAGCAAGCCGACGCTGGAGGGCGCAGGCGTGCACCTGAAACGGGCGCTGGGCTACAACGAAGTGCCGCTCTTCGACCCGTTCCTGCTGCTCGACGATTTCCATTCCGACAATCCGCAGCATTACCTGAAAGGCTTCCCCTGGCATCCGCACCGCGGAATCGAGACGATCACCTACGTCCACCAGGGCCGCGTCGAGCATGGCGACAGCATGGGCAACAGCGGGGTCATCAACTCCGGCGACGTTCAGTGGATGACCGCCGGCAGCGGGATCATTCACCAGGAGATGCCCAAGGGAAGGGACGACGGCCTCATGTGGGGGTTCCAGTTGTGGGCGAACCTTCCCGCATCGGACAAGATGATGGCCCCTCGTTACAGAGGCATCACTGCCCGGGAGATTCCGGAGGCAGCCCTTAGGGGAAACGTCAAGGTCAAAGTCATCTGCGGAGAAGTGGACGGAGTGAGAGGACCGGTTCAGGACGTTGTCGTCGCGCCTGAGTATCTGGACGTTTCAATGCCGGCGGAGACGACCTTCACCCACCCGGTCAAGCGCGGGCACAACGTCTTCGCCTATGTCGTTGACGGCGAAGGGTATTTCGACCCGGGGCGCGAGGCTTACGCCCATGAGGCGGTAGGCCTGAACTACTTCGATTTCCCGCAACGGTGCATGTGCGGCGTGGAGAACCTGGTTCTCTATGGGGACGGGGACGAGGTGGCCGTCGCGACCCGACAGCTTCCGGTGCGGTTCCTGCTCATCTCCGGCAAGCCCATCGGCCAACCGGTCGCCTGGTACGGTCCCATCGTCATGAATACCCAGGAGGAGTTGCGCGTGGCCTTCGAGGAATACGAAGCCGGAACTTTCATCAAACGCAAGTAGGAAGGCGCCTGCTGCTTCGGCAATTGGCGGCGGTTTCGACAGGTGAAATCCTGCAGTCATTTGGGCGGACCATTCCAGGGAGCGCGCCATGAAGAAACTAACGATTCTGGGATTCGCCGGCAGCCTGCGCAAAGGATCGTACAATAGGGCCATCCTTCGGGCCGCGCAGGAGTATGTTCCCGCTGATGCCGCCCTGGAGATCTATGACCTCGAGGGCCTGCCGCTCTTCAACCAGGACCTGGAGGCCTCGCCCACGGCCAAGGTCAAGGAATTCAAATCCAAGATCCGAGCCGCCGACGGAATTCTCATGGCAACGCCCGAGAACAACTACTCGATTCCCGGCGTTCTGAAGAATGCTCTCGACGTCGCCTCAAGGCCCTATGGCGACAACTCTCTCGAAGGCAAGCCGGTGGCGATCATGGGCGCTTCCATGTCCCTGTTCGGCACGGCTCGGGCTCAGTACCACCTCCGCCAGTGCTTTGTCTTTCTGAACATGTACCCGCTGAATAAGCCGGAAGTAATGATCCCCACCGCCCACGAGCGGATTGATGAGAGCGGCCGCGTGACCGACGCCAAGACGCGCGAGAAGATCAAGGAACTCGTCGGGGCTTTTGTCGTCTGGGTCCGCGCTGTGCAGGCCATGCGTGCCGGCATGTCAAAATGAACGTGCTCGTCATTGATATCGGCGGAACCCACGTTAAGGTCCTTGCCACCGGTCAACACGCCAAGCGCAAGTTCGTATCAGGTCCGGCGCTGACGCCAAAGCGGATGGTTTCCGGCGTTCTCAAACTCGTGGCGGATTGGAAATATGATGCGGTCTCCATTGGATACCCCGGACCTGTGCTCCGGAACCGGCCGATTGCCGAACCGTGGAATCTCGGGAAAGGCTGGGTTGGGTTCAATTTCGAAGCCGCATTCCAACGACCGGTCAAGGTCGTGAACGATGCGGCCATGCAGGCATTGGGAAGTTACCGGCGGGGCAAGATGCTTTTTCTGGGCCTTGGCACCGGCGTTGGATCGGCCATGATCGTGGATGGGGTCGTCGAGCCAATGGAGCTGGGCCACCTGCCGTATAAGAAGGCCACCTTCGAGGACTATATTGGGATTCGGGGGCTGAAGAAGCATGGCAAGAAGAAATGGCGCCGTTATGTCGCGGATGCAGTGGAACGCCTGATCACCGCTCTCGAACCGGAAGACGTGGTCCTGGGCGGCGGCAACATTCACAAGTTGAAACGGTTGCCGCCCGGTTGCCGCGCGGGTGACAACACCAACGCTTTCCGGGGCGGGTTTCGCCTGTGGGAAGGGGCAAACGGTTCAGCGCGCAGCCAAGCACGTCTCGCTCGAAGCCCGAGGAGGGAATTTCAATGCCGACGAAGAGTACGTCGAACACGGCGGGCGGTGCGTCGGGTACGCCGCACGGTGCGTCGGGTACGCCGCACGGGATGAAGGCCGTTCGTGTAACTTGAAGGCGACCGTAAAGAAACCGGAGAATGCATGATTCCTTCAAGCCCTGCGGAAAACGTCGAAGGGCTGGGCAAGCAGCGGATCGAGGCGCTGAGCGACGGCATTTTCGCATTTGCGATGACCCTTCTGGTCCTGGATGTAAAGATCCCCAAACTCTCCGAGCCGCTGGTCAATCAAGGAGTTTTGGCGCAAACCCTGCTGGACCTGTGGCCAAAATTCCTGACTTTTGCGATGAGCTTTCTGATTCTTGGTTTTTTCTGGATCGCGCATCACGGCTATACCCATTTCCTCAAGCGCACGGACCGCTACTTTCTTTGGATCAATCTGCTCTTTCTCTTCATTGTGGTGTTTCTGCCGTTTTCGACAGATCTCCTGGGAGATTATCCGCGACATCGAATCGCGGCAGTGGTCTACGGTTGTAATCTCATGGCGTTGGGACTGACTCTTTATTGGCAATGGGCCTATGCCACAAGCGGCCACCGTCTCGTGGGCGACAATCTCGAACCGGAACTCGTGCGCAAGGGAAAGCGGCGGATTCTGAGGGGAATGCTGATGAGCGGCTGTGCGGTGCTCCTGGCTTTTGTCAACCCCGCTCTGAGCCTCGCTCTCTATGTCCTATTCCCAATCGTCTACATACTGCCCAGCGATATAGACCGCCATTGGACTCATCCTCACTGACGATGCTTGAAAGACGAATCTGCGCAGAGTCCGAACATCATTGGTTATCACTATCCGGGCCGGATTCTGGGGCGATGAACAAGCGGCAAGGGACGTCCTCGAGAAGATTCAGAGCCATCTGTGAATAGATGAATCACGCGCGCCCTTCGTCCGTTGTCTCTTCACAACGGACGAAGGGCGCATGTCGTCTTTTCAGCCATTTCTCGGTGCGGGCGCCATCACTTGGCCGGTGGCGCGGGCGGCGCCGGCGCAAAATCAGTGGCAGTCTCCCCGGCCTTCCAGACGGGATTACCCTGCGTGTCGTTCAGAACCATTGAATCGGGAGCGCGCTTTTCGAGTTTGCCCTCGGAGGGAATTTCCGTTTCACCCAACGCCGCGCGCCGGGCTGCGGTTTCCTTGTCGAACAAAGTTATGCAGGGCCAGCCGAGTTTGTTTACGCCCAGGTCAACGGCACTCTTCTGCTTTGCTGGTCCTCGAACGATGATGCGATTGTCCTCCTTGGCGAGCCGGATTTCGATTCGAGGAGATGCGGCTACGGCGCCGCTCCCGGTTTGACCTTCAGCGGCCTCCCTGTCGAAGAGGCAAAGTCCCCAACCGGAATCACAGTTTCCGATTTCGGCGCGAAACCGCCCCTGCGGGTCGTTCAATTGAATTCCCTCCGCCTGAATGACCTTGGGCGGCGGCGCCGGGCGATTGAGCGTAACGGCGCACACCATTGCGATGACCGCGCACGCCAGCGCTACCACGGCCAGCGCTGAGGTCCACTTCATCCGGCCGTTCTGCTCCTCCAATTCCCGGATGCGCTTCTCAAGCGCTTCCACCTTCTCGTCGTTCTTCGCCGGCGCACCGGCTTTCTCCTCGGTCTTGCCCGGCGGCATGGCTTTCTCAGGCGCCTTGCCTGGCGCCGCGGCTTTTTCGGACGCTTTTTCCGGCGCGGCGGGTTTCACAGGCGTCTTGTCCGGTGCGGCGGCATTCTGCGGCGTGCCGGGCTTTTCAACGCGTTTCTCAGATGCGCCAGGTTGCTCTGCCATTGCCGGTTCCTTTTTCAAAGAGTACGAAGGTTCAACCGCGTGCCTTATGTCGGAGACATACCCTGCCGCACGCCTCGCCATCTCTCAACCCAGAATTACCCGGGGGCGGCCACTTGGGGCGCCGGTGTCGGGTGGAGTTGCTCCATCGCTTTCCGGAAATCCGAAATCTCCCCGGCGCTGATCGTGCGCACGCTCGCCCCTTGAGCGTCCGTGAGGATCAGGCCGGACGAAGCCGAGCGGACCACGCTGCCGAGTTTACGGCCGGCGTCATCGAACACTTGGACCTCTTTTTCGGAAATCCTGATAAAGTGGACGCTTTGCAGCACCTTGCCATCGCGCGAAGCGATGAGCACAGCCTCCTTTCCATCGGCGGACGGCTCCAGCGTGACGCGCGTTCCGTCCGGAAGGGTCTGGCTGGACACCGTCGCCGACTCGCCTGTCCAGAACTCGATCAGATTCAGCACAATGGCATCCGCCAGTATCCCGATCCAATAGACGGGGATGATGATGAACACCCAGAAGACGATCGTATGCACGAGGCGAAATCTGGTGACTTCGCCGTTGAACTTGTAGATGGTGTGCGTGATCGGGAACGAACCGTAGCAGCCCATGGCCATCGGCAGCAGTGCGATGAGCACGATGCAGGCGACCAGCCTGATCAATCGCGGACCGAACATGCCGATGGAACGACGTCCCCATTTGCCCATGATGCTGTCCCCCTTTGCTTGCCCCGTAATGAACGAGAGCGCCGCACCGTGCGATGCCCTATGACTCGTATGCCTGCTTTAGAGCAACGATATCGAGCTTCTTCATTTTGAGCAAGGCCGCCATTACGCGTTCCGTCTTCTTCGCGTCTTTGTCCCGCATCAACCGGCCAAGCTCAGCACGAGCCAGCGTTGTTCAATCGCTAGACCGGAGGCGGCCCTTTGCCCCGAATCAGCCAGCCGATCATCAGCAGCAGGAAGACCACGATGAATATGAAAAATAAGATTCGAGCGACGTCCGTCGCGGCAGCGGCGATGTTGCCGAATCCGAAGATGGCCGCGACGATGGCGACGATAAAGAAGATCAACGCCCAGCGGAGAATACTCATAAGACCCTCCTATTCAGTTAGCCCGCATTCGCGGCGATGCGCCCCTTCAGCGTTTCCCTTCCTTCGCCGGGTCGGCCCCGTCTGGATTCCGAGCTTCCTGGCCGGCTGCTGTGGGAACGACGTCGCTCATGGTGAGTTGATCCGGGTTCTTCATGCGCCGGCGCGCTTCCTCGCGCGTGACGATTCCCTGCAGGCAGAGCTGCCTGAGGCTCGCGTCCATCGTGCACATCCCCGCACTCGCGTTCGTCTCCAGCACCGTATAGATGTTAAAGGTTTTGCCCTCCCGGATCAGATTCGCGGAGGCGGCGTTGTTCAGGAGCAACTCGATGGCCAAGACGCGGCCCTTCCCGTCCGCCCGCGGCAACAGCCGCTGGGCGATCACCGCCAGAAGGCACAGCGCCAGTTGAGACCGCACCTGGCTCTGCTGATGCGGCGGGTAAACATCTACGAGCCGGTCAATGGATTGCAACGCGTCGTTGGTGTGAAGCGTGGTGATGACCAGATGGCCGGTCTCAGCGGCCGTCAGCGCG
Organism: Candidatus Brocadiia bacterium; assembly: GCA_052139675.1. Lineage (GTDB taxonomy): Bacteria > Planctomycetota > Brocadiia > CAIUPP01 > CAIUPP01 > JBEKCB01. The sequence continues at coordinate 25,565 of JBKQWE010000042.1, read as the reverse complement.
ATGGAAACGGTTTCCCGGTCGCGGATCTCGCCGATCAGGATCACATCGGGCGCCTGGCGCAGCACATGGCGCAAAGCCTCCGCGAAGCTCTTCGTGTCGAGGCCGACCTCCCGCTGCTCAATGAGCGATTTCTTGCTCTCGTGGATGAACTCCAGCGGGTCTTCCACCGTCACGACGTGGGCATGACGCCGCTCATTGATGACGTCGATCATGGCCGCCTGCGTGGTGGATTTGCCGTGGCCGGTCGGTCCGGTGACGAGGATGAGTCCCTGCGGGGCCATGCAGAGTTCCTCGATGACCGGCGGCAGACCGAGTTCGGCAAGTTTGGGCAGATGTTGAGGGATGAGTCGGAATGCGGCCCCGACGAGCCCGCGCTGGAGAAACACGTTCCCGCGACAATGCTGCGGGCCCATGAGGAAGAGCGAAAAATCCAGCTCGTGGTCGGCCTCGAACCGCTTGACCTGGCTCTCGTTGAGTGTCGCGTAGATGAGTTGCTTGGTCTGCTCCGCCGTCAACGCGTCGGTCTTCACTGAGCGCATCTCCCCGTCAATACGCAGAGTCGGCGGCGAACCGGCTTTCAGGATCAGGTCCGACGCGTTCTTCGCATGGGCGAATTCGAACAGTTTCGCGATGTCCATCGCTGGCCTTTCTCCTCTTAAGCGGAATCTCCCAAGCTGCGGGTCAAGGAATCCGACGCAGGCTCGCCAGGACGCTCAGCGCCAGTGACCGCCGCTGTGAACCCAACCGCCGTGAGGGCCGCGAGCCCAACTATGTGGAACCCATTCTGCGCCCGCGTGCGGCCTGTGTCCCCAATAGCCACCGTGCCAGAACCAGCGGCCGCCTTCCCATCCCCACCATCCAGGGAACCAAAAATCAAATTCCGGGCCCGGCGCGGCGACCATCACATCCGCCTGTGGCGCCGGTTGATCTACCCCAACGCCAACTTCCATTTCCGGCGCCGGCGCACGCACCACGCAACCGGCTGCGAAAAGGCTTCCCGCCACTACGGCTCCAGCCAACAGTTTTGTAATGTTCATGATTTGCCCTCCCGAAATGCGCGCAAACCCCATCTTCACCTCTATTAATAGCTTACCCCACGCAGCGAACCTGTCAAGATGGAGAACCCGCATCAGCCGCGCCGGGCCCGCGTTCGTGCGGCCTTCCGCGCGGCGGCGGAACGGCCGGCGGGGCCTTTCGTGCGGACCGCTTTCCGGGCGGCTGCGGCTCGCTCGGCCGGCCCCTTCGTGCGCACCGCCTGCCGGGCCGCTTCGGAACGCTCCGCGGCGCTCCGTTTCGCGGCGGCCGCGCGCGCCTGGCGCGAGAGCGCCTCGGGCGATGCCGTGCCCTTCGGTTCGCGCTTCAGCGCCCGAAGGATGGCCACCTTCCGCTTCGCCGACGGCGGCCGGCGGTACGGCGCGCCGTGTCCGAGCGCGAAGGCGCGCGCGGCGCTCTCGCGAGTGCGCTCGGAAACCTTTCCCTTCTTCGGCGGCGGCAGGTCCACGCCGGCCCGGCGCGCCTTCGACAGTCCGATGGCGATCGCCTGCTTGATCGAACGCGCTCCGTGGACGCCTTCGCGCACGTGCCGGATTTCCTCCCGGACGAACTCTCCCGCCTGCGTGCTCGGCGCGCGCCCCTTGCGCTTCTCGCGTTGAGCTCGCTGGATGACGTTTCTCTCGGGCATGGAGCGGCTCCTAAAAAGTCAGAGATCGGAACAATGGGTAATGATGCCCTTCATCACTCTTACTTTGCACTTTTCTTTTTCATGTGCTTGAACATCTCGACCTGGGCCAGTCGCTTCTCCGCCTCGGCCCGCGTCGCGTAAGGTCCGCCCAGGTTCTTGCCCTTCTCGCTGAGGACCTGATAACCCCCTTTGACTTTGCGGATCATCCGCGCTCACCCCCTTTCCGGCTCAACGCGGAGACAATGTCTCTTCCCTTACTTGATTGGAAATTCGCTCCGCGCAGAAGCCCCACTTTCGTCCCCTCGAAATCCCCAAGCCCCATAACCGATTGTATCATTCCATCTGAACGAGTCAAACAAGAACCGTCGGCCGCAGCCGTTTTGTGCGCGGAGTCGCCGGCGCGGTCTTGCTTGAACGGCGTGGCATGGGATGCTATTGTGAAAGTGTGGCGGCACGGGGCGCGCGACGATGTCGGAGCGGGGGCGGCATGGGGATACTCTCTGCGCTCGAAAGAACCGCGGCGATCCTCTCGCGCCGGCAGACGCGGCGGGCTCCTGACGCGCGGGGCGCCGGAGAGGTGCCGCTCCGCGCCGAGATTTTCAGCCCCGCTCAGTTCGATGCGCACGCCAGGGCGGTGGCCTCCAGCCATCGGGTGGACCCAAAGCCCGGTCCCGAAAGACTGCTCCATCGCCTCGCGGAGAATGAAGCCATCGTCCGCGAAGCCCATCGGGTTGTCTCGGAAGCGGTCCACCGGAGCCGGCATCTCCCGCAGGCGGCCGAATGGCTCCTCGATAACTTTTACCTGATCGAGGAACAGATCGCCGTCGCGCGAGACGTCTTTCCGCCCGGTTACAGCCGGGAGCTGCCTCGTTTGCGCGCCGGCCCGCTCAAGGGATTCCCCTGCGTCTATGACCTTGCGCTGGAACTGGTCATCCACACCGACGGGCGCGTGGACGTGGATAACCTCACGCGTTTCGTCCAAGCCTACCAGACCGTCGCGCCTCTGAACCTCGGAGAGCTGTGGGCCGTGCCGGTGATGGCGCGCCTGGCGCTGATCGAGAACCTCAGTCGCCGGAGGCTTTGATTACCGAACTGGCCGAATTCGTTCGCGCCGATCCGCCCATGCGGGCCCCGTTCATTGCCGAGTTCGTTGCCAACGTCGAAGGGGAATCCCCGGCGCTTGGGCTGGTCATCAACTGGATCGAGCAGAAGCTCTCGGAGCGCGGACAGACCATCGAGTTGATCCAGCAGGCGGAAAGCCGGGAAGAGGCGGCCGATCAGGTCTCGATCGGCAGCAGCATCACCAGCCTGCGCAGGATCGGCGCAGTCACGTGGCGGGAGTTCGTCGAATCGCTCAGCGTGACGGAGGCCGCGCTGCGGCGAGACCCGCTGGGCGTGCATGACCAGATGGATTTCAAGACGCGGGACAAGTACCGGCACGTCGTCGAGACGCTGGCCGAACGCAGCACGTTCCGCCAGGAAGAAATCGCGGAGGCGGCAGTCCGGCTCGCTGCGGAGCGGCGAAAGGCGGGTGTGGAACAGCGAGAATCACACGTCGGCTGGTTCCTGCTGGACGAGGGTCGCGCGGAACTCGAGCGCGAGGTGAAGTATCGGCCGCCCTTGAGCCGGCGCCTCGCGCGCATCTTCGCGGCCGCGCCCATGAGCGCGCCGGGTACCGCGCGCGACGTCGCCACCTACCTGCTGTCCATTCTCGTGGTGACCGCGGTCCTGACGGTCCCTCTTATTCTGACGATGCGCCACCACCTGCGCGCACCCTGGGCATGGGCCATCCTGGGAATCGCAGCGTCGCTGATCGCTCTCTCGCGGCCGGCGGTCACCTTCGTGAACTGGATCGCCGCCGCCTGCGCCCGCCGACGCCGGGTGCCGAGGATGGACTTCTCTGAAGGCGTCCCGGACGAGCACCGGACCATCGTCGTCGTTCCGACTTTCCTCGACTCGCCGGAAAGCGCCGAAAGGCTGGTAGAAAACCTCGAAATCAGCTATCTGGCCAACCGCCTTCCGAATCTTCTTTTCGCGTTGCTGACCGACTTCCCCGACGCGGCGGAAGAACGTTTGCCCGGCGACCAGGCCTCCGTGGATGCCGCCCTCGCCGGGATTCGCCGCCTGAACCAGCGCTACGCGAGCGACGGCGAAACCCCATTCTTATTGCTGCACCGGCCGAGGCAATGGAACCCCATCGAGCAGCGCTGGATGGGATATGAACGCAAGCGGGGCAAGCTGGAGCAACTCAACCGCCTCTGTCGCGCAAGCGCGACCGGGGTGCGCGAAGGGACGCCGGAAGCGTTCTCGGTCATCGAGGGCGATGTCGAGGCGTTGCGCACGGTGAAGTACGTCATCACGCTTGACGCAGACACGCAGCTCCCGCCCGATACGGCGTGGAAGATGATCGGCGCCATGGCCCACCCGCTCAACCGGCCCAGGATCAATCCGGTCACGCGATGCGTCGAAAAGGGTTATGGAATCCTTCAGCCGCGCCTGGCGGCCAGCCTGGTTGACGCGCAGAAGTCGGCCTATTCCCGCCTTTTCGCGGGTGAAGTCGGACTGGACCCGTACACCGGCGAAGCGGCGGACATCTATCAGGATTTGTTCGGCTGCGGCGCCTTTGCCGGAAAGGGCATCTACGATATCCAGGCGTTCCACGCGACGCTGGGCGGCCGATTCCCGGACAACCGGATCCTCAGCCACGACTTGATCGAAGGATGCCATGCGCGATGCGGCATCCTCAACGACGTGGAACTGATCGAAGGGCATCCGTTCAGCTATCTGGCCGACATGAGCCGCCGCCGCACCTGTTCGAGCCGTGGGGATAATTGCTCACTCATGGGGCATCCTCTCCCTGCTGGCACGTTGTTCTTGATCGGTCACCACTACACTTAAAAGTCATGCGCCAGGATCGGCGGTATTCATACTGCCCTCTATGTTGTCCCGGTACTTTGACCACGGCACAGAGGTATCAATCTCGAACGGATTCGGGTAGCGGTGAAAAAAGGCGATCATCTTTTCGACCGATGCCCTTGAAATACCAAGGTGCGTAGCGGGCGCGATGTTCTTCTCCACCAGGTAGAATCCGTGGCCCTGCAGCCTGTCAAGGAACTCCGCAAGGTACTTTCCTGCGAACCAGTACGCTCTGGGATCGCGGTAGCGCCCATCTCTCGCTGAGGACAGCGCCCCTTTGACCGCCGCGAGGGTGGTCTGGTAGTCAATCTCGATGCACCGCAGGTCAGCCTCCAAAGGCCTCGCCGCTCCCATGGCGCGGCCAAGGGACGTGGTTGCCTTCACCTCGACCCCGGCATCCGTCACCTTTGCTTCGAGGACAACCGGATACTGTGTCATGCCATATCACCCCACGCGACCATGAATTTCTCCATGAACTCCATAGGCGTTCTGCCCTGTTGAACATTCGTCCCAAGGGTTGACGCCACCGCAAATATGACGTAGACATTCGAGGCCGCCGTGTCCTTCACCCGTTTGTATGCCGGGTTCAGGGCATTGATGTAAAGCGTACTTCCGCGCAGCCAGGCTATCGTTTCGCCCCCTGTTTCATCATCGAAGCCGATCATGAGGCCCGGCCGTTTCCGGCGGGCGGCGAGTTCCTTAGCCGGCTCAGCAGGTTCCGTGGATTTCTCAAGATGGTTTCCTTCAAGGACGCCGTCCAGCGACCCTTCCACGCCTTCGCCCTCGCCGCGTCCGCCCAGGTCGCCGGTGGCTTCGTCGGTCCCTTCGGCGACCCTTGCGTTGACTGTGCCATCGGCATCGGGCAGCAATCCTTCTTCCGGCGTGCCCCGCGATTTCCTCCAGAACAATGGAGCAAGCTCCGGGAACTCAGGCAGAATGTTGCCTACGACCTTGTCTATTTCCTTCTGCAACTTTTCCATTCCCCGGTCGGCCTTAACTTCCGTCTCGGGCGCCTCGCCGAGTACCTTCAGTACGTCCGACATGGAGTCCTGGATGGCCTTTCGGAACTTGTAGTATTTTTGGAGGCTGTTCGGATCGCGCATGAAATCACTCTTGTTCGTGGTCAGGCATTCCACTAATTCCGGCACTTCAACAACGCCCGTCAGCCGGTTCGAGTTCTTCGGCACGATACCCAGCCAATCCCAACCTCGCTTGATGACCTTCCCGTAAGTGCTGACGGCCAGTCCGCGCTGGTCTTCATTCAATTCTTCCGCCGTCCGAAGCAGAAACCCGATCCCCAGCAGCTTTTTCCGTTTGCCGCCGCGCACGAAGAAATGCGTTCTCGCTTCTCGCTTCATTTCCGGCAGGATCACGGGGTCATCGTTGACCGTAATGGTAACACCTTGCGGGTAGATGTGCTTCAAGACCTCGGCGAATTCGGCGTCCAGTAGCGGATAGAAATGAGTGCGAATCGCCTTCTTTACGTCGTCAATGGAGAGCAGTTCCGGCGCATCCGCATCCCGATGAAAATGCAGGCGCACGCCGGTTCCCGTCTCTGACGGAACGATGCCGAGCGCGCCCACAGATTCCCACGGCGCACGGAAGCTGTCTTCGAGCCACCATCGGCTGCAATTGCAGGAGCCCTTGCGCCGCGTTTCCGTCAGCACTTCGCTGCAAACCAGGAGGGCGAGTTTTGCGCCTACGCCGGCAAACCCGATCCCCTTGCCGCGAGCCTTGCTCGTGGAAGCGATGTCGTGGTACTGCTCGAACGTGCGCTGGTTCATTCCTTCGCCGTTGTCCAGGAACGTCAAACGACGCTGGCCGGTCTCGATTTTGATGGCAATGTTTGAGCAACCGGAATCCAGGCCATTGGCGACCAGTTCCGTAAGAATGGCTTCTTCCGCCGTGCAGGGATAACTGTCGCGTATGTCTTCGAGGAGATGTTTCAGGTCAACCCTTGTCTCTGCCATGTTGCCCTCCATTGCAGAACTACAAGCCCAACATCGGTTTGACGATACCGTCAATCTCCGCGAGTTCCTCTCGGAGCATCTCGCGGACCCGCGAGCGCAGCAGGCCGATGCTGCGGATTTCTCCCGGCCCGCCGGAATCAATCCACTTCTGAACGCGCCCGGCGCATCCGTCCGCGATTTCGGCCAGCCTATGATGTTGCTTGGACTCCTCGTCGAACTTCGGGATGGGAATGTCGAGGACCTTCTTGTGAATGTGTCTTGCTCCCCAAAGTCCGCGAGCCTGTGTTCCTTTGATCGCAGCGTCAACAACGGAGGCGTTCAAAATTGCAGCAAGGAATCGCGCTCGATTCTCGAATTTTGTCTCCATGCAGTATGTTGTATGGTCAAGAACCAATCCGCTGGGTTTCAGCATGCCCAATGGTGATTGTGAAGAAACACGCGTTGATAGAACACATGCAGACACATGAGTCCCAGAATTCGCGTAAACCGCTCGGTAAGGTGCGCCGGGGTTCTGCTGCGTCAACTTATGACGATAATCGAGCCAATTGACGGCCGTCATGTCCTTAGCCTTTGCCCCGCGCCGCTTCTTCCATTCCTCTTCGACATTGTCAAGCCATTCAGCGAGATGAAGATAACCACTTGATCTGGCGCGGTCGGGGGTGAGAATAGAGAATCCGTCGCCGGATATCTTCGCCGGAAGTACTACCAAGCGCAACCGGAGAACGCCGAAGGGGACCATATCCACCGGCAGGAGCGTGGCGTAAATGAAACGGCTCTCTACGCGCCCTTCGATTACGCAGCCCTTGTACGCCGGCTTTGCCTCTTCCTGGGCGCGGTCTGAGGAAATCAGCGCCGGCAACGCCGCGTCGAAACCCAGTTCAGATTTTTTCGGCTCCACGAACCAGAAGCAGCGCGGGACAATCGAAGCGCCCTGATTGAACGATTTCTTGTAATAGCTTTCGGCCAGTGACACGCGCCGGCCGGACGACCAGTAGGTCCGGCGGCCCATCGTGGACAAAGAAAACTTCACGTCCTCGCAGCAGTACTGTCCCGTTAAAGAGCGAACAATGACGGTTGCTTTAGCGCATCGCAGTCCTGAATGGCCGTTGCCGGCTGCGAAAGCAGCGGCAAAATGGGCGTTTTCTCGAAAAGCGCGAGGCTGAGAATTTGCAGAATATCTCCGAGAGATCGGTCGAGGCGAAGCTCCTTCTTCAGGATCGCCACGAGGAGGTAGACGCAGAGCGCGATCCAGACTTGCGTCTTGACGGCGTTCTCGGAGGTGCCGAAGAAGGCCTTGATGTGAAGGTATTGCTTGATCCATTTGAAGAAGAGTTCGATCCTCCAGCGCGCGTGATAGAGCTGCGCAATCGTCAGGGGATCGAGGGCGAAGTTGTTCGTCAGAAAGACGAATCGTTTGCCGGTTTCCGGGTCGACATAGACGATGCGGCGCAGAAGGGCCGGGCAGCGACGCGAGGTCAAAAGGCCTTTCAAGCGGAGGGTCTGGTCGCAGCGCAGACCGGTCTTCTTGTCCACCGGACGCGACTCGACACAGCGGAAGTCCAGACCTCGCTTGGCGCGCGTCACAAAGAAAGCCGAAGCCAGGACGAAACGATACAGGCGGGCAAAATCGGTGTAGCCTCGGTCGAAAACGTAGAACGCCCCCGGTTCCAACGGCAAGGCATCGAGGGAGCGGACATCGGTGATTTTGCCATGTGTCAGAAGGACGAAACACGGAATACTGCCGCGCAGGTCCAGCAGCGTGTGGAGCTTGATGGCCGCTTTTCGCCGGCGGAAGTGCGCCCAGGGAAAGAGCCGAAGGCACAAGTCGATCGTCGTGGAGTCGAAGGCGTAGGCGGTCTGCTTCAACTCCACCCCGAAGGATTCCTGCGCATAGAGCCGACGCGCTTCGGCGATGAGCACGTGGGCCAAGTCGGCCCAGATGCGCCAGTCGCGCTTCTCGTTGGCCTTGGCCAGCGTGTTTCGCGCCACGCGGGCGCGCAGGCCGGCGTGATACAACTTCTTGCCCAAGGCCCGAAGGCACGTCTCGATGTCGCGCAGGCTCTCGCGGCGGGTCAACTGGGCGAAAGCCAGACAAAGGAACTGATCGTAACAGGTGAACCTCCGGCAGTGGAAGTTGCCGCGATATCGTCGGACGCAACGGTGAAATTCGTGCATCGGCAGGAGATCGAGCATCTGGGCCAAGACGAGTCGTCCGGCGTTCATCGGCCATTCCTTTCGAGGGAAGAATCCCGAAAGTATGGCCTAAGGCCCACTTGGCGCTGAAATCGAAAACGCTCATGATGGTCGTTCTACTCACATCGTTGTTGATGTTTTCTGACGCCTTGCGAATTTTAACGGGACAGTACTGTCCTCGCAGGTCAATTCCTTTTCGGCATCTTCAAGTGAAGCGTTCCGCGCCTCCAGGACGCCGGAAAGCTCCTGGCCCGGAATCGGCCGGGTTGCCGGCTCATTGGTCTTATGGCCGAAATAGACGCAGGAGGAGATATTGAACAGCGGCGAGACCTGTTCCAGGTCCCACAATTCAGCCGGCCGAAGCGAGACCTTGCGGATTCTACCGGAGCGAAGCGCCTCGTGCTGATCGGCGCTGAAGATGCTCTTGGGAAGGACGAAACCGATCCGGCCTTCCGGCTTCAGGTAAAGATCCGCCGACCGAGCCAGAAAGAGCGTTCCGAGTTCAAGATGCGTTATGAGTTCTGCGCGTTGCTTTACAAGTTCATATTCCGTAACGATTTGCCGCTTCAGGAAACTTTGATACTCGGACCGCTCGACGTAGCGGTACGAGAGCCAGGGCGGATTGCCCATGATGATGTCGAAGCGCCCTTTGAGGAAAAGCGGCCTGTAAATGTTCTTCAAGACGAAGGCCCAGATGGTGTCCCGCCCGGCCTCGATCAAATCCTTGAGCGTTTCGGCGACCGAAAACAGCGTCTCTGCTTCTTCCTTGTTGCCTAAGAGATCGGGGCTCCGTGTCTTTAGAAAATTGAGGAAGGATTCTGAGTCTGCCTTCTTGCCTTTGGAATGCAAGGCGAAGTCGCGCGCGGCCTCAACGGCGTGGTCGTACTTCTCGCTGTCGAGTATGAACGAGGACGGAATGTACACGTGATGCGCTTCGATCTGCGCACGATAGCACTCAATATCGTGCCACATTTTGGTGCCCACTTCCTTCTCCGGCGGCTGGATGCTGTTGGCCAGATACACCGGAATAGAGACCTTGCGCTTACGGCGGGCCATCAGGTCGCCAAGCGCCAGGACGTAGTTGGCCTTGGCGACGATGCAGGCGAGCGGGTGTATATCCATTCCGACGACGTTGCCGAAAATGTGGTCGAGCGTTTTTACCGACTCACCGAGCAGGCGCTTCTTTTCGCGGATCGCCATGTAGATGAAGGTCCCACTGCCGCAGGCGGGATCGAACATGCTGGCTTCGGGGTTTGGCGCGAGGAGGCGCCGGACCATGCGTCCGGCGAGCCAATCCGGCGTGTAGTATTCGCCCAGGTCATGCCGCGTTGTGGGGTCCACCAGTCCCTCGTACAGGGACTTGAGCACGTCTTCCGAAATCTCGCGCAGGTTGTAGTTCCGAAGCAATGCGAGGAGCATCTGCGAGACTTCGAGCGCGGTTGCGCGAGCCTCCTTGCGGGCCAGCCAGGAGAAGAAATCCTCCTCAAGGAAGTTCTCGATGCTCAACTGGTCACGGAACCAACTGCCTTCGAGGACGGACAGGATGTCCGCCTCGGTCGCCTGCCGATCTTCCGGGCCAAGGCGGGACCAGACCATGAGCTTGGCGAGCGAGGCCAGGTAGGTATGGCGCGCGAAAAGCTCATGATCGCCCTGCGGGCTTCCGTAAACGATGCGCAGGTAGCGGTTCCACGCATCGTAGAGGACGGCGAAATCCGGCTGCTCGCGCAATGCCTCCCAGCGGGCGAGGATAGCTTGCTCGGCGACCAGGAAGGCGTGGCTTTCGGGGCCGAAGTCTTTGACGATGGAGGATGTCGTCGGATGCAGAATCTCGCGCCGAAGCAGATGGCGGTCGAGGAAGTAATAGAACTCCTGCCAGCCGCACTTGGCGGCGTCGAGGTTCTCGATCAGTTTCAGTTGGACCTGCTCCGGCAACGGCGACCGCGCAGCGGAATCGGCAAGGATCGGCACATACGCCCTGAAGCGACGCCCGTCGGCAGCAATGCAAACGAACTTCGTGCGAGCGTTGGGCGGCTCGGCCGCCCAAGCGCCGGCGGCGTACTGCCGCAACTGCGTCTCGGCTTCAGCCAGTTTCGGCTTTCCTGAAAGATCGCGCTCGAATTCGATAATCAGGTTGCCGGAGAGCTGATCGGCGCGGCCCCGGAGAATCCGGTCCTTCTCCGGCACCCGGACGTACTTCTCGATCCCTTCCACGTACTGCTCGATGAATCCGGGTTGAAGGCCAAGCAGAGCATTCAAGAGCACGGTGAAACGGTGAGACTTCGCAGATTCGTTGGCGAGATTGCCGATCTCGGCCAGGTACGTGGTGATAGCCATTTCCTTTTGCGCCTGGCCGATGTCGGGAACGCGGGAAGGCTTCTCAGTGAGCTTAGATTTCTTCAAGGACGTGTTCTCCCCACGCGGCGCGCGATTTCGAAGGCAGCGGCAATGCGGACGATCTTTCTGTCCGAAAGGCCCTTGAAGGTCAAGAGGTCTTCCAGCGGCCGGCCTCCTAGGGAGGACAGACTGCCGAACCGTTCCAGGACGTCATCAGCGATCTGCACGGCGCTATGGCCGGGAATGCCTGTGCCAATGAGGACAGCCAGCAGTTCCGCTTCGGACAGCGCCTCCGCGCCCTTCTCGCGGAGCTTACCCCCAGGATGAGTCCAAGGTGCCATTTGCCCTCCTCGCGGCACGAGGTCCAGCACGATCTCCGCTGAGGGATTATGACAATGCGTTGGCAAAAGGTCAACAGCCGAGGACGAACGTGGGAACGTGCGTCTCGCAGCGTTGTCACGCTGTGAGCGCGCGGCAGGCACGAGGATTGCCCACGCGGTAGTTTGGGCGCGCAGCTTCCGCTGACTGAATACTACCGGCCATTTCGCTGTGTATTCGTTGCCCCGCGACTAGTTCCCCATTGACATGGTCACGCGCGCGCTCGGCCAGCATGAAATACTTTGGATGAAAGGAATCTACGCGATCGGCGAAGCGCTGAACATGCCCTACATCGCGCTGAACCTGAGCCATTACGTCAATGGAGTGGCCCGGAAGCACGGTGAGGTCTCACGCCTGATGTACGCGGTGAGCGACATTGATTCCATCACCAACGGCGTCCATGCCGTGACCTGGACCTCGAAGCCTTTCCAGGAGCTCTTCGACCGCTACACGCCCGCCTGGAGAGAGAACAACTTCAGCCTGCGGCACGCCCTGAACATTCCCAGGCAGGCGATCTGGGACGCCCACGTTATCGCCAAGTCTCAGTTATTTGAGATCGTCAAACAGCAGACCGGCGCGGAGATGGACCCGATGGTGCTCACGCTGGGATTCGCCCGGCGCATCACCGGCTACAAGCGGCCGGCGCTGCTCCTCCAGGACATTCCCAGGCTGAAAGACATCTCATCCCGCGTAGGACGGCTGCAGGTGATCTACGCCGGCAAGGCGCATCCCCGCGACGACGGAGGAAAGCAGATTATCCAACGGATCACCCGGGCCCGGCAGGAACTCGGGGATGTCGTCCGGCTGGTCTTTCTGCCCAACTACAATGTGGAACTGGGTCGCGCTCTCTCAGCGGGAGTGGACGTTTGGCTCAACACACCCGAACCCCCGCTGGAGGCATCGGGGACCAGCGGCATGAAGGCCGCGCTGAACGGCGTCCCGTCGTTCAGCATCCTCGACGGCTGGTGGATCGAAGGCTGCATCGAAGGCATCACCGGCTGGGCGATCGGCGATGACTCGCGCGCTTCCAGCGCCCCGGCGGACATTTCCGCGCACGCCGGCCTGCTGTACGAGAAACTCGAAAAAGTCGTGGTCCCCACATTTTATCAGGACCGCGCACGGTTCATGAACATCATGATTCACTGCATCGCCTTGAACGGTTCCTTTTTCAACACCCAGCGCATGATTCTCGAGTATGTCTCCAAAGCCTATCTGCCCTGATTCCGTCGGGCGCAACTGCGCGCTTGCTGACTGCACCCTATGACACGCGCCGGACCGCGTCAAGCAACGTCCGACAGGAACCAGGATAGCGGCAGGCGCTCACGGTCCTCTTCTCAGCCCCGCCACAAACCGATGACCGTCGAACGAGGCTTGCGCCTCATGGCCGGGGTGTTTGCGCTCTTGAGCGTGGCGCTGGCGCATTTTCATGACCCGCGCTGGCTGTGGCTCACAGCCTTTGTCGGGCTGAACCTGGCGCAGTCGGGCTTTACGAACTGGCGCCCCGCCATGTGGATCCTCGGCAAGGCGAGGCTGAAGCGCGCTCAGCCCGATCCGCGTTAGCCGTATGAGGCAGGATAACGCCGCCGTCGTTTCCGGGGCCGGCCCCGATCTCCCCATTACCGGCCTTCAACGGCTTCAGGAGGCGCTCGCCGCGTGCCGGCGTGACTTTTGCGCCAGGGTCTCCATCAGCTTGTCGAACGGCTTGTTGAACGCCTCGATTCCGTCCTCCTCGAGTCGCTGCGTCACGGCATCAACGGCGATTCCGAGGTCGGGCAATTTCTCCATCACCTCGCGGGCCAGATCGAGGTCGCGCTCGAGACGGGGTTCGGGATCGCCGTGATCGCGGTAGGCCTCCAGGGTCTCCATGGGAACGGTATTGACCGTGTTGGGGCCGATGAGCGCCTCCACGTATTTCACGTCGCTGTATTCGGGATCTTTGGTGCTGGTGCTTGCCCACAGAACGCGCTGCGGCCGCGCCCCGGCCTGCTCGATCCTGGAAAAGCGGGTCGAACCAACTATCTCCTTGTAGATCTGATATGCCAGCCGGGCGCTCGCAATCGCCGCCTGTCCGCGCAGGCGGCGCGCGAGTTCGGCCTTTGGGCCGCGCGCTTTCATCTGCTCCTTCAGGAGCGGGTCCACGAGGACGTCGATGCGGCTGAGAAAGAAGCTGGCCACCGATGCCACTCGTTCGGCCTTCCCGCCTTGCTGAATGAGTTTCTCGATTCCGCTGAGATGGGCCTCGGCCACCTCGCGGTAGCGCGGCAGGCCGAAGAGGAGCGTCACATTGATGTTGATCCCCTCGCTCAGGCACTGAGTGATCGCCGGGAGCCCTTCGCGGGTGGCGGGAATTTTGATGAAGATGTTGGGCCGGCCCACGGCCGCCCAGAGCCGGCGCGCTTCCTTGACGGTTCCCTCCGTGTCGCGGGCCAGGTGCGGATTCACTTCGAGGCTGACGTACCCGTCCGCGCCGTTCAAGCGGTCATAAACGGGCCTGAAAACGTCGGCGGCCATCTGCACGTCGCGGACGGTCAGCGCCTGGTAAATCTCCGGGACGCTCCTGCCGGCCTGCGCCATGGCGCGGATTTCACCGTCGTAATCGTTGCTGCCGTCAATGGATTTCTCGAAAATGCTGGGATTCGAGGTCATGCCCCGCAGCGCGTCCTCGGCGATCAGCGCCTTGAGCTTACCCGACGTAATCAGGCTTCTGCTCAGGTAGTCCAGCCACACGGACTGTCCCATCTCGGAGAGGCGCTGTAACGGGTTCTTCTTCATGGCTTCATCTCCATGGGTTTCAGGATTCTGACTTCACCGGCTGTCTGCTACGAGCCGAGCGCCCTGAAGAGCTCCCGGCAGAAAGCCGGCAGGTCCTCCGGACAGCGCGATGTGATCAGATGGCCGTCCACCACCACCTCCGCGTCGCGATACGCGGCGCCCGCCTGTTTCAGATCGTCGCGGATGCCTTGCCAGCAAGTGGCCTTGTGACCGCGCAGCACGTCGGCGGAGATCAGGACTTGCGGCCCATGACAGATCGCGGCGACGAGCTTGCCCTCCCGGACCATGTTCCGCGCAATCCGCACCGCGTCCTTGTCCAGGCGAACCGTTTCCGGGCCCTTGCCTCCGGGGATTACCAGCACGCCGTACCGCCGCCGCGTCGCTTCCGCGAACGTCAGCTTCGCGTCGAAACTGTACCCGTGCTTGCCGGTCACCGCTCCCTTCACGGGACCGGCCACGTCCACTTCGATGCCCGCCTCCAGCAGCCGGTAATATGGGTAGAAAAACTCCGAGTCCTCAAACCCCGGTCCCAGCAGGATCAGCGCGTTGACGCGCCCGCCGGTCTTCAACTTGCCTTTCCTCATGATCGGCTTCCCTCCTCGCCGTGAACGCCGCGCCGGTCCGGGTGGAGGCTCGCCGGTGGGACGCGGAGCGGCGACTCGACTATGAATCGCCCGGCGCGCGTGTGTCGGAATCGTCTCGTGCCCGGAGACAGCAAACGGCGTGAGCCCCGGAAGCGGACCCCGCCGGCGCGGGCGCCCTGTTCCACTTCCTCACGCTCGACCGTATCAGGCTGTTGCCGGCGTGTCAAGCATTTTGGACGATCGGGACCGTGTGATCCCTGTGGCCGCCGCACAGCGGAATTCAGCAGGGCGCGGCAAAATAATACTTGACAGGCGACCATGCTTACGCTACAATTCCCATCAGGATAGTCATATAAGAAGGACCGGCGATGAAGCTCACCTTTCGCAGCGAATACGCCCTGCTGGCTTTGGTCTATCTGAGCCGCCACAACGCGGACGGCTTCGTCTCGGTCGAGACGATCGCGGACGCGCAGGACATTCCGCGCAAATTCCTCGAGCAGATTCTGCTCGCCCTCAAGCGCGCCAAGTACCTGCGAAGCTGCAAAGGCCAGCACGGCGGCTACCGGCTGGCCAAGCGCGCGGATAAAATCACGCTGGCCGAAGTCATCCGCCTCTTCGACGGAGCGCTCGCGCCGACGGAATCGGTCAGCCAGTACTTCTACGAGTCCACGCCGATCGAAAAGGAAAAGAGCCTCGTCCGCGTGTTCAAGCAGATCCGCGATTACGTGGCGGATAAACTCGAAAGCACAACGCTGGCCGACGTGTCCTAGTGCTTACTTGCGGAAATAGGCGTCCTATTTCCGCAAGTAAGCATGACCGCGATAAGCCGCGCCGTTGTATTGGGTTATGCGTTCCGTTGGACCGTGTTTAGTTGCGTAAATTGGTACGCCAATTTACGCAACTAAACACTAGGCGGCTTTTTTGGACTTGATATGTGACTCACCCTATCGGAAAAGGAGACTAATGTGATCGAGACCATCACGATCCTCGGCGGGCACGGCAAGTCCGGCGCGCCCGAGCCCGTGCGGCGCCTTGACCTGCGGATGGGCGACGTGGTCAGCATCGTCGGGCCGACCGGCTCCGGCAAGACCACGCTCATCAACGACATCGAGCTGTTCGCCGACGCCAATACGCCGACGGGCCGGCGCATCCTCATCAACGGCACGCGCCCTCCGGAGGAATACCGCGACGACCCGGCGCGCAATCCCATCGCCCTGATCACGCAGCACACCACGTTCCTCTCCGACCTGCCCGTCCGCGAATTCCTGCTCACCCATGCGCGCATCCGCAGCGCGGCCGGCTCGCAGATCGAGAAGATGCTGGAGCGCACGCTGAGTTTCGCCAACCAGTTGACGGGCGAGCCGATCCTCGTCGAGAGCCGCATGACGGAGCTCTCCGGCGGCCAGACGCGCGCGCTCCTCATCGCCGACGCGACGATCATCTGCAACACGCCGATCGTGCTGCTCGACGAGGTCGAAAACGCCGGCATCCATCGCACGCGGGCGCTGGAGTTGCTGCGCGAGTACCGCAAGATTTTCATCTTCGTCACGCACGATCCGCGCATCGCGCTGCTTTCGGACTATCGCATCGTGATGCAGAGCGGCACGGTCACCAAGGTCCTGCACACCGACGCGGAAGAGCGCGAATTCTCGGTGAAAGTGAGCCACCTGGACGATATGCTCTCCCGCTTGCGCAACACCATTCGCTCCGGCGCGCGGCTGACGGCGCGCGAGATGGAGGGCTGGGCATGAAACTGGTCATCTGCGCCGGGCCGGCCACGACCGGCAAAACCTCCGTGCTGCGTCACATGATCCGCAAGCTCCTGCAGGGCGGCCTGCGCGCCGCCTTCCTGAAGATTGACGTGCAATACGCCGAGGAGGACGAGCAGCTCGCCCAGGAGTTCGGCATCCCCACGCGCAAGGTCTATTCGGGCGAGCTGTGCCCCGACCACTGCAACGTGATGGTGCTGGGCGATGCGCTCAACTGGGCGCGCAAGGCGGACTGCGGCGTGCTGCTCGTGGAGACGGCCGGGCTGTGCCTGCGCTGCTCGCCCTACGTGGACGGTGGACTCGGGATGGTGGTCCTGGAGGCGACGAGCGGGATGAACCTGCCGCTCAAGGTCGGGCCGATGCTCTCGCTGGCCGACGTGGCCGTCGTCACCAAGATAGACCGCGTCTCGCAGGCGGAACGCGAAGTGTTCCGCGCGCGCATCCAGGACGTCGCGCCGTCGGTGCGGATCCGCGAGGTGAACGCGCTGTACGGCATCGGGATTGATCCGCTGGTCGAGCACGTCCACGCCACCCCCGACGCCGGCGAGCATCTGCTGTTGCGCGGGAACCCGCCCGTCGGCACCTGCACGATCTGCGTGGGCAAAAAGGAAGTCGGCTGGCAATCGCACTTCGGCGTGGTGCGGCCGCTCGAGAACCAGCTTTTCTATCGGGGCGAGTGAGATGCCTGAACGGATTTACCTGGACAACGCCGCGACCACGCCGCTCGACCCGCGCGTCGCCCAGGCCATGCGGCGCTGGCTGGGCGAGCGGTTCGGCAACGCGTCCAGTTGGCACTGGGCCGGGCGGCAGGCGAACGAAGCGGTAGACCACGCGCGCCGGCAGGTGGCTGACTTGCTGCATGCCGCGCCCGGCGAGATTGTGTTCACCGCCAGCGGCACGGAGGCGGACAACATGGCGCTCGTCGGCGCGGTCGAGGCCGCGGGCGAGCGCGACTGCCACGTCGTCACCAGCGCCATCGAGCACCCGGCGATCCTGGAGACGTGCCGCTACCTCCGGCGGCGCGGCCTTGAAACCACTTATCTGCCCGTGGGCGGGGACGGGATCGTGGATCCGGCGGCGCTGGCGGGCGCGCTGCGGCCGAACACCCGGCTGGTCTCGATCATGGCGGCGAACAACGTCGTCGGGACGCTTCAGCCGATCACCGAATTGGGCCGAATCGCGCACGAGCACGGCGCGCTCTTCCATACCGACGCCGTGCAGGCGGCGGGCAAATTGCCGCTGGACGTACAGACTCAACCGGTGGACTTGCTCTCGCTTTCGGCGCACAAACTTTACGGCCCGCAAGGCGTAGGCGCGCTTTATGTGCGCAAGGGCGTCCGGCTGGAGCCGCTCGTTCACGGCGGCGGGCAGGAGGGCGGCTTGCGCTCCGCCACTCATAACGTGGCCGGTATCGTCGGGCTGGGACAGGCCGCCGAGATCGCCCGCGCCGAAATGTCCGGCCAGGCGGCCCGGCTGGTGAATCTGCGCGACCGCATCATCGAAGCCGTCGCAGCCCTGATCCCCAACGCTTACCTCATCGGCCATCGGTTTCAGCGGTTGCCGGGCCACATCTGCCTGGGGTTCGCGGGGCAGGAAGGCGAAGCGATCAGGCTGCTCCTGGCGCTGGACGAGGCAAAAATCGCGGTCTCGACGGGGAGCGCGTGCGGCTCAAACCATGCGGGTGAACCCTCGTACGTCCTGCTGGCGATGGGGTTCGATGCGGTTCGGGCGCGCGGCTCGCTGCGCGTGACGCTGGGCCGCTTCACCACCGAGGCCGAAGTAGAGCGGCTGTTACAAGTTCTTCCGCAGGCCGTGGCGGCGTTGCGGCCTGCCGTTACCCGTATGCCTGTGCCTGCATAGCGCAAGGGTTTTCCGGCGCGCGGGTTCCATGGACGCGCGGTTGATAAAGAGGAGCGCAACATGAGCGTGACGGTGAAGGATTTGCCGGGGCTGGACTGCGGAGTGTGCGGTTTTCGCACCTGCTCGGCATTCGCCGATCGGCTGGTCAGCGAGCCGGACTTGATCAAGCGTTGCATTCAACTCTCGAGCGACCGTTCTCCCGCGCAGCCGAAAGCGGCGGCGGGAGCGGCGACGGCTGAGCCGCTCACGCTTTCGTCGTGCGGCGCTTGCGCCAAGAGCGCAACGGCAACCGGTGCGCCCGCGGCGGCCTGGCGGGACAGCCTCGGCCGCGAGTTCGACTTCTACCTGGACCACTTCCCCGAAGAACCCGGCCCGCGCGAGATCATCCTGCCGCACAATCCGCTCATCACGCGCGAGATGGACATCAAGCCCGGCGACACGCTGATCGGCCGGCCGCTGGGGATGTCGTGCGGCTGCCCCATCACTCACTGCGGCGTGGCGATGCAGGTGGACCCTCGCACCGGCGTCATCGTCTGGTGCGTCACCGGCCCGCTGCGCCCGCGCCAGCACGGCTTCAAAGACCTGGGATATTACATCGCCGAAGGATACGAAGGCTTGATCCAGCGCGCCCGCTGCGACATCAACATCGGGATGCGCTACTATTTCCAGCCGACGATGTGCATGCTGCAGTGGCGGCACAGCGGGCTGGTGAATTACCTGAACCGCACGCCGGGCGGCTTGCAAGTCCGCGTGGAAGGCTTGTGGATCGGGTAAGTCAGGCCGCAATTTATTTTCTTGACACCGACCGCGACCGGGATTACCATGGCCTCGGCGCAAGGGGCGCCTCCTGGTCTGCGGAAAGGGCCGAGCCCACCTGAGCGGAAAATCCGGCGAACCTTCTTTTCCGCCTGACCTTGCAGACCGCGGGCGATTGTGGAAAGAAGGCGCCGCATGAGCCTATCGCTGCCTGACCGCCCCAACCTCGAACAGCTCCGCAAGCAAGCCAAGGACCTGCTCAAAGCCCACAGGCAGGGCGATGCCTCGGCCTGCCGCATCCTGCGGCATCTCGCCCGCTTCGCCGCAGTCTCCGATCCGGACGTCCTGAAAGCCAAGGTCACCCTCTCCGAAGCGCAGCACGCGCTGGCGCGGGAGTACGGTTTCAAGAACTGGGCGGCGCTGGTGCGCTACATCAGGGACAGTGCGCGACCGAGCCTGGGATGGAAATTCCGCGAGACGCCCTCGGTATGGGCGAATGTGCTGAAGGGCGGCCGCATACCATATCTTATGCGAACGATCGGGAAGGAATCGGAAGCAGGCGGCAAGTGCCGGTTCTGCGATAGTCCCGGGACCATCCACGTCACAGACAAAACCGAAACAGGGATGGTCGAGCGGCACTTCTGCGTCAAGCATGCCGTCGAGGCGAATGTCTTCCCGCCGGCAATCATCCGCAATACCCTATACCCTGCGAAGTACACTATGGTCGTGCCGCTCACGCAAGAGCAAGTCGAGCGGCAGGCGGTCGTGCCGGTCACTTTGCCGGATGGGTCCGTAATACCGATTCGCTTTCCACGAGATGCTGTGGATGGGTTGGTGATAACGGTCTGGCCGGAGCCCAAGGCTATGGAGAAGTTCTGTCTTCGCTTCGTGGTGCAGATCATTCCCGCTCCTGCACAACCTTGACCTGTGCAGGCCGCCGTGCTTGTCAACTCCTGCATCGTCCGGTAGAGTGAGGCAGGGGTTCCGGGGCACGATGACGAGACGCGGGAGAAAACGATGGCCGCGGGCGAACGGGTGATCGTCCACGTGGACATGGACGCTTTCTTCGCGGCCATCGAGCAGCGCGACAATCCTGCACTGCGCGGCAAGCCGGTCATCGTCGGCGCGGACCCGAAGGGCGGCAAGGGGCGCGGCGTCGCCGCCACCTGTTCCTACGAGGCGCGCAAGTTCGGCATCCGCAGCGCCATGCCCATCAGCCAGGCCTGGCGCCTCTGCCCGCAGGGATGTTTCGTCCCGCCCCGCATGGAGGCGTATGAGGAGGCTTCGCGCCAGGTCCTCAAACTGCTGGAGGAGTTCACGCCGGACATCGAGCAGACGGGGCTGGACGAATGCTTTCTCGATGTCACCTGCTCGCTGCATCTCTTCGGCTCAAAGCGCGCGCTGGCGGGGCGGATTCAGCAGCGCATCACCGAGGAGACGCAACTGACTGCGTCCATCGGCATCGCGCCGAACAAGATGACGGCCAAGATCGCCTCCGACATGAAGAAGCCGCGCGGGATCGTCATCGTCGAGCCGGGCCAGGCGGAATCCTTCCTGCGCCCGCTGCCGATGGGGCGCCTTTGGGGCGTGGGCGAGAAGACGAAAGAAGTCCTGGCCCGCAGAGGTTTCGTCACCATCGGCGATATCGCCGATTGCGACCCAGCCGCGTTGACCCGCGAGTTCGGCAAGATGGGGCAGGAACTCTGGGAGCACGCGCACGGGATGGACGACCGGCCCGTGGACGCGACGGAGGACGTGAAGTCCATCGGCAACGAGTGCACCTTCGACGAGGACACCGGCGACGAAAAACTGCTTATGTCCACGCTGATGCAGCTTTGCGAAAGCGTCGCCGCGCGGCTGCGCGCGGCGGACAAGAAAGGGCGCACCATCACGACCAAGATTCGCCTGGAAGGCTTTCTCACGTACACCCGCGCGAAGACGGTGGAGGAGCCGGTGGATTTCGCCCCGGCGATCTACGCCGTCGCCTGGGCGAACTTCGAGCGCATCGCGCGCCGAGGCAAAAAGGTCCGCCTCATCGGCGTGAGCGTCTCCGGCTTCGAGCCGCCCGGCCCGAAGCAGCGCACGCTGTTCGACCAGCCCCGGGAAAATCCCCGGTCCGAGAAACAAAAGCGGCTCTCCCAGGCCATAGACCGCGCCCGCGGCCGGTTCGGCGACGAGGCGCTGCGACAGGCCAGAAGCCTGCCTCCGAACGCCGCCCGCGACGGAGATTCGGACGGACACCGGCGCGTGCCGTGATGCCCCGGAGAGACAGTAACGGCCAATGCCGTCCGCGCTGTGCGGCACGAATTGCGTCCAGGGATGATGCCGTGTAAACTAGAAGGATGTCAGCATCAACCCCCATGGACGAACAGAGGCGCGACCTGACTCAAGGATCGCTCCCGCGCACGCTGATCAGGATGGCCCTGCCCATCCTGGCCGGCATGACCCTCAACAGCCTCTACAGCCTCGTGGACGCCTTCTGGCTGGGCAAGTTGCGGGTCGGGGCCCGTGAAGCGCTGGCGGCGGTCGGCCCGACGGCCGCTTTGACCTTCATCGTGGTCGCCTTTGGAACCGGTTTCGGCAGCGGCGGCACGGCGCTGGTCGCGCAGCACACCGGCGCGAAACGCCCTCGCGACGCGGACAAGGCCGCGGGGCAGACGATGCTTCTGCTCACCCTCGTGACCACCGCGATGGCGGTGCTGATGTTCATCTTCGCGCCGCAGGTGCTCAGCCTGCTGCAGACGCCGGCCGAGGTCAAGCCGCAGGCGCTGGCCTTCCTTCGAATCCTCCTGATCGGCATGCCGTTCATCGCGATCAACATCGCGTACGGCTCGGCTTTGCGCGCGCTCGGCGACACGGTGACCATGGTGATCGTGGGCCTTTGCACGAATGTCCTGAACTTCGGCCTGTCGCCGCTGCTCATTTTCGGATGGGGACCGGTGCCGGCCATGGGCATTCGCGGCGCGGCGACGGTCAGCGCCTTTTCGGAGATATTGACGGCGGTCTGCTGCGCCGTGCTGTTGAGCCGCGGCCGTTCGGGTCTGCGCCTCACGCCGGCGGACTTCCGCCCGAACAAGGCGATCATCCGGCAGATCTTCCGCATCGGCACGCCGGCCGGCGTCAGCATGTGCAGCAATTCGCTGGGGTTCCTGGCGCTGCAGGCCATGATCAACTCGCTGGGCGCCACGGTCATGGGCGCCTTCACGATCGGCTCGCGCATCACCGAGGTCTGCGGCATCCCGGCCGCGGCCCTGGCGATGTCCACCTCGCCGGTGGTGGGCCAGGCGCTCGGGGCGGGAAAGCCGGAAGTGGCGCGGCGCGCCGTGCGGACGAGCGTCATGCTGTTCTCCTTCGGAATGCTGGCGCCCTATCTGCTCATCATGATGGAGGGCCACATCGTCGCGCGCGCATTCACACGCGACGCGGGCGTGATCGCCGAGGCGGGGCGTTTCTTCCTCATCGTGCCCGCGTCGAACTACTTCTTCAACGTGCTCATGGTGCTCATGTCCGCGTTCTACGGTTCCGGGCACACCAAACCGGTGATGGTCATCTCGCTCCTGCGGCAGTGGGGGCTGCGCGTGCCCATGGCGCTGGGCCTCGGCTTCCTGGCCGGCTGGGGAAGCCTGGGAATCTACGGCGGGCTGGCGGCCGCGAACGTAATCGCCGCGATCGTGACGTGGAAGGTGTTCAGCATGGGAACGTGGGCGCATGCGGTCGTTGCCGTGCGCGCCGAAGCGCCGGACTCGGCGGCTGCAACCCCGGAGACCGCAGAACCATGACGCAGGTTATGACAGGCGGTCCTTCCCGCACTCGTGTCATTAAGGAGACAGTCTGATGGCTTTATGGACATCCATCAAGCTGAAGGGCAAGTCCCAGGTCATTCCGCCCATCTGCCCGAACTGCATGGCGCCGGCGACGGTATCCTTCCGGTACGGATACAAGGGCCTGAAGGGCTGGCTGACACGGACGACGTACTATCAGAGCTTCAACTATTGCGCTCCCTGCCACAAGCAGGCCGACAGCGCGCTGGGGCTGTTCAACTGGGGAATCGTGTTCGCGATCGTGGGCTTCTTCGTGTTCATTGGTCTCCTGGTGCTCTCCGTTCAAATGTCGGATCCGTACCGGGACCCGGTGACGCACAAGGCTTCGGACCTGTTGACGTCGCTCTGCATGGCCGGTTCGGTCCTCGCGGCCGCGGTCATCTCCGGCGCCTTGTGGTACCTGGTGCGGACGATCAAGCACAAGCGCCATCCGCTGAAGCCCGAGCAGGCGGTCTGGGGACCGGCGGCTTATTACACCGGTTCGGGCGTGCTGGACGTGCAGTCGTTCGCGTCCTACAAGGCGGCGCGGCGCGAATGGCTGGCGGAGCTGGTCAAGGCGAACCCCGCGCAGGTGGACGACGACACGTACGTGAGCTATGTGGGCGCGTCCAAGCCCCAGGCCGCCGGCGCGCGGCCGTTCGGCGGCGGCTGAGGAACTGACATGCAGGTCTGGCACCAGCACCTTCCGGCCGAAGTATGCGAGCGCCTGGCGTCGGCGCAGCGCCAGGGCGGTTTCGGGCGCGGCAGCTTCTTCCTTTCCCGGTCGAGGCGATGGCCGTTCTGGATGGGGCTGATCGTGCTGGCCGTGGCCGGAGTTTGCCTGGCGATGGCCGTCTCGATGCGCCACGATCCCACGTTGAGCCAGTGGTGGTACTGCTTGATCCCGGCCGCGTTGGGGCTGCTGGGCGTGACTTACGGGCTCGTCGCGCTAGCGGAGTTCGTCCGCTCGCGGCGCGCGGAGCTGCAGCCGTTCCTGCTCGTCACGCCGGGGAATCTGGTGGAATGCCGCGGCAGCCATCGCCCGCTCGCCGTGCACCGCCTGGTGGACGCGACGGAATTCCACAAGGTCGAGCAATTCAACCGGACCCGGTGGACCGGCATAGCGTATGACTTCGTATTCGGAGGAACGAAGGAGTCGGCGCGTATCGTATTGAAGGACCGTCAGCAGATCGCGGCGCTTGACGAAGTGCTCTCGCTGGCGCAGGCCAAAGGCAGGGGCCAGCCATTGCCCGACTGGCCCGGCGCGCGCGAGCCCGACCTGCAAATCCCCGCGCCAGATTCCCCGCCGCGAAAAAGTTTTCTGGACCAGGTTCTCGACCCGGCCTCGCCCTTGTGGATCGCCGTCGCGGCGCTGCTCCTCGCGGTCCTTGTCCTCTTGATCTTCACGCGATAATCCCGTCCGCTGCTCCATGGTTCCGGTAGTCAGGCCATCACACAATCATCCACAGCACAGCGGAAACCGCGCAGGAACATAAGATGTTTTATAAATTGTTTCACGTGAAACAATCAGACTGTTCCTGATAGTCATGCCTCTTTCATGCCGCCGAAATGGGGCCAGGATGATGCCGTGACGGGCCGGTATGATGTCGGATGGCCCGTGTATGCCCCCCACATGGCCGGTTTCATGACGCGGTCGCGCGCAGGACGCTGAAGGAGCGCTCGGCTCGGCAAACTCATCTGAAAAAACGAACCCAATCGCGCGCGACACCCCAGACAACCCAATCACTCTCCGACTTTCGCAGCCGCGAAGGCTGAGGAAATAGGTCTTACGTTGCCGGAGTACCGGAATACCCGGAATACCGCCGAAGCTTCTGCCTAAAACGGGTGCCTGTGGGACTGTTGAAAAATCCGGCGGGCGAGTGCAACCTCTGCGCTGTGTCATTCCCGCGAAAGCCCTTCGGCCGTAAGCTCAGGGCCGAACGGCGGGAATCCAAGTTTTACGCGCGTGTCTCTGGATTCCCGCTTTCGCGGGAATGACAAATAGCCATTTTTCAACAGCCCCTGTACCCGGTTTTTTGTCCCGACGGGGACAGGGCGACGTGAAAGCCGCGTTTGTGACTGAGGCCGGTTGCTACTCCGCGTAGTAGCTACGCTACGTAGCACGAGCCGAATTCAATCGCCTGGCGCGTCGAAACCGACGACGCCGACTTGCCCGCCACAGGCGGGATAGATGTTTGGGAAATCCCGCTATCGTCCCGTTTCTCATTCGAGCCTGAGCCTGCCGAAGGCCGACTTGACAGGCTTGCTCACAGATGTCCCGGGAGTATCAAGAAAATTAAATCCACGCGTGCTTGACAGCTCCCTCGTTATGTGGTATACCGCAATACGGTATAGCGTAATATGAGGTAGCTCAGGATGCGGACTCGGATTTCACATGGCAGGAAGCGCGCGATGGGGCGCGATCGGGCGCGATCGGGCGCGGGCGGATGGCTCGTTTGGGCATGCGATGCGGCGCGATGCGAGGCAGGCCAAAACGGTGATGCGGGTGTCGCGCGGCAAAAGAGGTCTGATCGGGCGCGGGCGGACGGGCG
>JBKQWE010000041.1:0-18920 GCA_052139675.1 Candidatus Brocadiia bacterium | reverse complement strand
CGCCGCCATCACGCAGTACTTGGACAACCACAACCAGAATCCGCACGTCTTTGTCTGGAGCGCTCCTGTCGAGCGCATCTTGGCCAAGATCGCCAAATGTAAAGAAGCGTTAGACGCACCACACTAGCATCAGGATCGGCGTGTATGCGAAAAGCGGATAAGCCAATGGCCGCCAAGGCGACTTTTCCAGGGCAATCCACAACGCAAAGCTGGCGGGAGCGAAAAACGACAAGACAATGGCCGCCGTGCGCAGCCGGCGGGAAACATCCGTCCAGCGATTCAGTACGGCTATTGCAAAGACCGGCGGCAGGTACATGGCGAGCAGCGCTCCGCCGATGATCGCCCATGCGGCGACCTTCTTTTTCTCCGCTATGCTCGCGACGCCTGCATCGCTCATATGCGTGCCTTGTCGCTAGTGACAGTCAGCCGTCAATTGTCGAATTCTGACCGTCCGCTTCCCGCTTGTCAAGAAATAGTCGCGCAGCGAAAGAGGGCCACTGCTCCAGCCGCCTGGATTTGTGGACAGCTGGCCGGGGCGGAAAGCTCGGTTGCAATTTCGTCCGGGGAAGGTACAATCCGGGCACGCGGCTTCACGATGGGTATGACCCGCCCGTTACCCGGGAAAGACTGGTTGAAAGGACCCGTCCTTCGTAGCCCTCCGGGCTACTACGGAGGGCGAAGAAGGATTGGAGTTCCATGCGCGATCCGGCCCCGCACGATTGGGAAAATCTGAATATCATGCAGCGCAACCGCGAGCCGGCTCACGCGACGCTGCTGCCGTACGCGGACGCCCAGTCCGTCCGGGCCGGCGAGCGCGCGGCTTCGCCCTTCTCCCGCCTGCTGAGCGGCGAGTGGGCCTTCCGCTATCTCGCGTCGCCGGCCGAGACGCCGGCGAAGTATCCGCACGTCAGCGCCGCCGGCTGGGCCCGCATCCCCGTCCCGAGCAACTGGCAGATGCACGGCTACGGCATTCCGCAGTACACCAACATCAATTACCCTTACCCGATTGACCCGCCGCGCGTGCCGCAGGACAATCCGACCGGGCTTTACCGCCGCGCGTTCACCGTTCCGGCGGACTGGAAGGCGCGCCAGGTCTTCCTGGTCTTCGACGGCGTGGACAGCGCCTTCTATTGCTGGATCAACGGCAGGCAGGTCGGCTACAGCCAGGGCAGCCACATGCCGTCGGAGTTCAACGTCACGTCCTTCCTCAAGCCGGGCGGGAACACGCTCGACGTGCAGGTCTTCCAGTGGTCCGACGGGAGCTACCTGGAAGATCAGGACATGTGGCGGCTGAGCGGCATCTTCCGCGACGTATTCCTCTTCTCGACGCCGCCGCTGCACCTGCGCGACGCGTTCATCCGCACGCCGCTGGACCGCGATTGCCGCCATGCGGTCCTCCACGTTCAGGCGCAATTGCATAACTACGGCGCGGCGGCGCGCGCGCACCGGCTGCACGCTCAGCTCCTGGCCGCGGACGGCCGCGCGGTCCTCGATGGCGAGGTCGGCCGGGTCGGCTCGCTGGCAGCCGGGCGCGAGAAACTGCTCGAGGCCCGATTCCCCGTCGCCGAGCCCGCGCTCTGGTCGGCGGAGACGCCGAACCTCTGCACCCTCATCCTCAGCCTGCTGGATGCGAAGGGGAATACCGTCGAGGTCGAATCCTTCCGCGTGGGCTTCCGCCAGGTGGAAATCCGCGACGGGCGATTCACCGTCAACGGCAAGCCGGTGCTCCTGCGCGGCGTGAACCGGCACGAGAGCGATCCGGACGCCGGCCATGCGGTGAGCTTCGAGTCCATGGTGCGCGACATCGAGCTGATGAAGCGGCACAACATCAACGCCGTGCGCACGTCGCACTACATCAACGATCCGCGCTGGTACGATCTCTGCGACCGGTACGGGCTGTACGTCGTGGACGAGGCAGACCTGGAGACGCACGGCTTCGGCTACAACCGCGACGACATCCCTCCGCGCGCGCCGGAGTGGAAGGCGGCGTTCGTGGACCGCGCCGAGCGCATGGTCGAGCGCGACAAGAACCACCCCTGCGTGGTGATCTGGTCGCTCGGCAACGAATGCGGGTTCGGCCCCAACCACCACGCCATGGCGGAACGGATCCGCCGCACCGATCCGACGCGCCCGATCCATTACGAATCGGAGGAGTACTCCGCCGGCTACGCCGGGCCGAAGGTGGCGGACATCGAGAGCGTGATGTATCCCCGCGTGGAGTTCCTCCTTGAACAAGGCCGCAAGAAGGACCCGCGCCCCTACTTCATGTGCGAGTACGCCCACGCGATGGGCAACGGGCCGGGGAACCTGAAGGAGTACTGGGACGTCATCCGGGCGCATCCGCGCCTCATGGGCGGCTGCGTCTGGGAATGGTGCGACCACGGCATCCGCCGCCGCGCGAAGAATGGGCTGGAATGGTTCGCCTACGGCGGCGATTTCGGCGATCAGCCGAACGACAGCAATTTCTGCATAGACGGCCTCGTCTTCCCCGACCGCAGGCCGCATCCCGCTCTCCTGGAGTACAAGAAAATCCTGGAGCCGGTCGCCGTTGAGGCGGTGGATCTGGCGAAGGGACGCGTAAGAATCCGCAACCGGTACGACTTCCTCGCGCTCGACCACCTTGAGGCGCAGTGGCTGCTGATGCGCGACGACCGGGTCCTTCAGCAGGGTCCGCTTCCGCTGCCGGCGGTCCCGGCTCGCGGCGAGGCAGAGGCCTGCATTCCCTTCACTTCGCCGGCTCCCGAGCCGGGCGCGATGTATCGGCTGGAACTGCGCTTCGTCACCGCCGCCGACACGCCCTGGGCGCCGCGCGGGCATTGGGTCGCATGGGCTCAATTCAACTTGCCGATTCGCGCGCCGGCCTTGCCGCCGATCCGGCGCAGCGCGCTGCCGAAGCTGACGGTCCGGGAGGACGAGCGGACCGTCTCCGTCGCCGGCAAGTCCTTCCGCCTGAGCTTCGACCGTTTCACCGGCACGCTGGCCGCGCTGAAATTCCGGGGATTGTCGCTGCTGGAGCAGGGTCCGCGGCTGAACCTCTGGCGCGCGCCGACGGACAACGACACGTGGATCGTCGCGGACTGGCGGAAGGCCGGCCTCGACCGGCTGCAATCGCGCGTCTCGCGGACCGAGGTCGAGCGATTGGATGCCCGCACGATGCGCTTCACCAGCGAGTTCACCCTGGCGGCCAAGTCGCTGCGGCCGGCCTTCACCGCCGTCACGAGCTACACCGTCCGCAGCGACGGCGACATCCTCCTGGAACAATTGCTGACGCCGGCGGCGGGATTGCCGCCGCTCCCGCGCGTGGGCATGCTGCTCGCCCTCGACGGCCGGCTGAACCGCCTGGAATGGTACGGCCGCGGGCCGCATGAAAACTACGTGGACCGGAAGGAAAGCGCGCGCATCGGGCGTTATCGCGGCACGGTGCAGGAGCAGTACGTCCCGTACGTCCGGCCGCAGGATTTCGGCGCGAAGAGCGACTGCCGCTGGGCGGCGCTGACCGACCGGCGCGGCGTCGGGCTGCTGGCCATCGGACAGCCGCTGCTGATCGTCACCGCGCACCATTACAGCCCGGAGAACCTCAACGCGGCGCGGCACACGTTCGACCTGGTCCGGGAGAACCGGACGTACCTGTACCTGGATGACCGGCACTGCGGGCTCGGCAGCGCCAGTTGCGGCCCCAAGCCGCTGGCCGAATACCTGATCGAGCCGAAGCCGATGCGTTTCCGGCTGCGGCTGCGCCCCGTCTGCCTCACGAGCGACGATCCGGTGCGGCTTTACGCGCAGGCGCGATGAAATGGAACCTTGAAACAAGTTTGCAGAAAGGAACCGCATGAAAACCACAACCGGTTCCAGCGGCGGCAGGCCGATGATCATGTCCGCGCGCGGGGTGGTGAGCTCCGGCCATTACCTGGCGACGGAGATCGGGCTGGACGTCCTGCGCGACGGCGGCAACGCGTTTGACGCGGCGGCGGCCACCGGCTTCGCGCTGACGGCGCTCATGCCGCACCAGAACGGCATCGGCGGCGAGGTGCCGATGGTCGTCTATTCCGCCGCCGACCAGAAGGTCTGGGCGGTGAGCGGACACGGCATTGCGCCGCGCGCCGCGACGATCGAGCGCTACCTGGAAATGGGGATTCGCGTCATCCCCGGAGACGGCTTTCTGCCCGCGCTGGTCCCGCCCGCGTTCGGCAGTTGGATTCTGCTGCTGCGGAAATTCGGGAGCCTGCGCCTGTCGCGGCTGCTGGCCCCGGTGGTCGAGCTGACGCGCATCGGTTTCCCCATGTACGACGCCCTGCACGCGAGCATCGCCGGATCGGCGAACCGCTTCCGCGATGAATGGCCGTCCTCGGCGGAGGTCTTCCTCGTCAATGGCCAGCCGCCGAAGCCGGGTGCGATCTGGCGGCAGCCGGACTGGTCGGCGACGTTCGACCGGATCCGGGCGCTGGACGAAAAGCACGCTCAGCGCGACGACGGCCTGCGCGCGGCGTACGACGCCTTCTATCGCGGCGAGATCGCGGAGCGCATCGTCGCGTTCGCTCAGGCCACGCACGTCCGCGACGCTTCCGGCCAGGCGCACAACGGCCTTCTGACGCTCGAGGACTTCAACGATTTCAACCCTCGGCTCGAGGAGCCGGCGCGGACCGACTATCGCGGGATCGCGGTCCACAAGTGCGGCCCCTGGACGCAGGGCCCGGTGCTGTTGCAGGCGCTGAACCTGGTCGAGGGATACAAGCTGAAGGGCCTGCGGCACAACTCGGCGGAGTACATTCACACGGTCATCGAGTGCATGAAGCTGGCCTACGCGGACCGCGAGTTCTGCTACGGCGACCCGGAGTTCGCGGAGGTGCCGATGGACCGGCTGCTCTCGAAGGAATACGCGGCGGAGCGGCGGCGCCTGGTGGACCCGGAGCACGCGTCGCTGGAGCTGCGGCCCGGAGATCGCGGCCCGGTGCGAGCGGAGAACGTCAGCGACGTGAACGCGGCGATCGCGCAGGGCGCCGGCGGCGCGAACGGCGACACGACGAAGCTGGAGGTGATTGACGCGGCGGGGAACATGGTCTCCGCCACGCCGAGCGGCGGCTGGCTGCCGTCATCGCCGGTCATTCCCGGACTGGGATTCCCGCTGGGCACGCGCGGGCAGATGTTCTCGCTGACGAAGACGCACCCGAACTGCCTGGCGCCCGGCAAGCGCCCGCGGACGACGCTGACGCCGTCGCTGGCCCTGCGCGACGGCGCGCCGTTCATGGTCTTCGGCAGCCCCGGCGGCGACGCGCAGGACCAGTGGGCGCTCCAGTTCCTGATAAACGTGCTGGAGTTCGGCATGTCGCTGCAGGAGGCGGTGGAGGCGCCGACGTTCTGGACGAGCCATTTCCCGTCGTCCTTCTACCCGCGCGCCGCCGAGCCGGGATCGCTGTACATCGAGAAGCGGATCGGCAAGCGCGTGCGCGACAACCTGGCCGCGCGCGGACACCTGGTGAAGGTCATGGGGAACTGGGCCGGCGGCAATACGCTTGCGGCGGCCATTGACGGGGCCACCGGCGTGCGCTGCGCCGCCGCCTCGCCGCGGCAGGAGCCGGCGTACGCGGCAGGCTTATAGCGGCGCCGGACTGACTTTGTTCGGGCCGGGCGACGTTGCGGTTTTTTCCTGAACCGGCTCGGTCTGCGGGACCGGCTTCGGCTCCTTGCGCGTCGGGAACGACCACTTGCCGACGGGGTAGCGGTCGCCATCGTGGCCGGTGATGTCGAGGCCGAACCAGCCCACCGCGAACTGCACTATTTCCGCGTAGCGGGCGTTTCCTGCCAAGCCGATCCATCCCAGGTGGATGAAATGCACGCAGGCCGGCGTGTAATCCGGCCCGTTGCCGTAACCGTCTCCGGTCGGATCCCAGCCGACGACGCTGGTCGCGATGCCGAGGACGCCGGAGCGCCGCCGCACGATCACGTCTTCCCGGCGGTCGGTGTCCAGCAGCGGGCCCCAGCCGATGGTCTCCTCGCCGTAGGCCAGCGCCCAGCAACGGTTGTACATGCGAGTGACGCCGAGCTGCCCGCCGCCCCAGCCGATGAAGTGGCCTTCCACTTTGCTGTAGCCGATGGTGACGAGTTCCAGGCTGTTCCAGTAGAGGCCGATCTGCGGCTTGCGGCTGACGGTGACGCCCAGGTCAATCATCCGCGTGAAGTCGCGGTAACGGTGCTCGAAATAGTGCCCCACCGACGCGCAGCCCGTTGCGCTGAGCATCACCGCGACGAGCGCCGCCCGCATCAGCAACCGCCATCGCCCGGCGTTGCGCATGGAAAGTCCCTCGAAAGATTAAGTTGATGGGGCTGGACAAAGCACAACTTTGTCCGCGATTCCACATGCGACCGTCCGCGCAAGGACGGCCAGCTTCGGAACGTGAGCTTATATTGTCGAGCCGCCGCCGTCAAGAAGTTTCCCGCAGGTCAACGTAGCCGATGTCCGCGTGGGCATTGAAGAAATTCACAACGCTTTCCAGCGATACCTCCCTGCCGGTCTCGACGGAGATGGCCTCGGCGATCTCGGCGAGCGACCGCTTCCCGTCCGCCCAGAACAAGGCCCACGGCGCGCGCACGCCGGAATCCCGGATGCGCTTCCTCGCGTCGGGCCACAGGTTCTCATGCGTGGGGACGAGCAGCGCCTTGCGGCGCGGGACCAGGCTCGCGACGGCGGCCAGGGGCCGGCTGATCGGTATCCGGGGCTTCCGGCGCTGGGGAAGGTTTTTCGCAGCCGCGCCGACCTGGCGCTCGCAGTCCTTGAAATGCGCCAGGGCCGAATCGCGATCCGGTCCCGAGAGCCAGCGTTGCAGCCGTTCCAGAGAAACCGCATGCTGCTGCCGGATGTACTCGATCTGCTCCCGCGTCGGCTTCTTCTCCGGCGCGCGCAGGCGCAGGAGCGTTTTCTGCGTCTGCCAGGTCGCAATCTGCACCGCTTCCGGCGTCCCGGCCGCGGCGAGGAAGTAGAGATAGCCGGCCATGGCCGCGGCGCACGCGGCCAGTCCCTTGGGATCGAGCACGTCCGGGGTGTCGGCGGAACTGTGATAGGTCGTGTAAGGGCTGTTCGTTATCCACGGACAAGGAAATCCATATTGCGGGTCGCCCAGCAGGGTGTCGAGCGTCGAGACGAAGGGGCCTGACGCGAAGCGGTAGCCCGGGTTGCCCAGACTCAGCGCCGAGCGCACCATGGCGGCGCCGATGTCGTTCACGAACCCGGCGGACATGGGAATCGTCTCGTGCCAGGTCAGCGCCCGGCCGCACAGGTCCGGCTTGACGCCGACGCCATCCATGCACACGCCTGCCAACGGCGTTCGGGGGAGCATGTGGTGCTCCACGTAGTTGAAGAACCCGTAGCACTCGTAGCCGGCCAGCAGGCGGATGGTCCGCCGCGCGGGCGGCAGCCGCTTCTGCGCCACGAGCGTGCAGAGGGCCCGGGCGATCTCCAGGGAGACGGCGACGCCGGATGCGTTGTCCACCGCGCCGGGTTCGGCGCTGTGGGCGATGGACCAGACCTCGTCCTGCGGATCGCCTTCGCCCGCGATCATCCCGCTGACGACATCGTGCGATCCCACATAGCGCCGGACGTTCACGCGCACGCGCAGAAGGACCGGCCCGCGCTCCTGGATCATGCGGCGCAACTCGTCGCCCTCGCGCGCGGAGATGGAGAGGCCGACCAGTCGCCCGGAAGCCTCGTCAATCTTGATACTCCCCCAGGAAAACTTGGCCCATGCCGTCGCGTCGGGCCGGTCCCGGACAGGCAGATCGTAGATGAGGCCGGCGGCGCCTTTCTTGAAGAAGTCGAATCCGGCCTCTCGGCCGAGCCGCGTCAGGACCATCTTCCCGAGCAGTCCGCGCGGCGGGATGCGGTCGTACGCCTCCTTCGAGTCGAGCGCCACCAGCTCGCAGGTCATTCCTTCCGCAGGCGTGCTGGTGCTCCACTGGACAATCTGCCAGGGGTTCTTGCGATAGTCCACCAGCCGCCGCCGGACGGGCTTGACGATGTCGGCGGTCGCATCGAGCACGTCCGCGGCTTCGTGGATCGTCCACCGCCCGGAACCCGGCACGCCGCCGGTCTGGATGCTGTACACCTCCGCTGCGGCGCCGGCCCGCTCGAACCCCGAGCAGATCGTGCGGGTCGTACCGTGGAACCGGTCGAAGGAGTTCCAACGGTCGGTCGCGACAATCGCCTTGACGGAGTCGAGAATCCGCCTGCCCGCGATGCCGCGGTGCAACAGCGGGATGGTCTCTCGACAGAACTTGCTCATGCATCCGGGTAAACGAGGCTCTCGCATGGAAGCGCTCCATGAAATTGTAGATGAGCCGCTACTGCGTTGAGACGGCGGGCTTCCTGTAGGCGCTGCAGAACATGCAGGTGCCGGAGTCGCAAAGCAGCAGGTTCGGGTCTTCTCGCAGCGCTTGCATTCCCAATTCGTACATCGGGCGCGCCTCGATGACCTTGATCGCTCCGAGGCCGAGCGCGGCTTTCCGGATCTCCAGCCCCATGGCGGCGAGCCGCTTGTACATCTTCGACTCTTCCCCGCGATAGAAGTCGCGATGGCCCGGCAGATGCTTCGGGACGAACACCGTGCGGACGCGGCCGCCCTCCTTGACGCAGCATAAGGCGCTTCTGAGCCAGGGCGCGTCCAGTTCGGTTTCGAGGAAGTGGAAGAAGGTCGTCGAATACAGGCCGGCGCCGAACCAGGCCATTTTCCCGCCGTGATCGAGGAGCTTGCCGAACGGGCTGCGGCGGCCCGCCGGCGGATCGTCCTCCCGATGCTCGGACAGGCATTGCGCCGCCAGCGGCCCGATGCCGACCACGGAGTGGCTGCAATGTTTGCTGCGGATCGCGCCGGGCCTTTTCATCAGATGTTGCGCCAGGCGGCCCGTGACCACCGAGTCGGTCCGGTCCGCCTCGTGCGGCCGATAGCGGCGGTTCTTGCTCCCGAATCCCTCGTAAAAGACGGACGGCCGATCGAACGCGGGGAGCAGAAGAGTTCCCTTCTCGCCCAGGACTTCCAGGAACGCGTCGAGGACCGTTTCGGCGCCGCCGCGGATCCGGCCGAAGTGCGAGATGCCCGTGTGCGCCAGGACCAGGTCGCCGTTTTTCAGACCGGCCTGCCGCAAGGCCCGGACGATCTCCTCTCGCGTGATTTCCGAGGCGTACCGGACGTCGAGATAGCCCCAATCGCCGAGATAGCCGACGACGTAGATGTACCGCTTGACTTGATAAGGATTGAAGCGGTTCCGCATCTCCCATTCCGTCTCGAGCAGCAACTCCTTCAGCGTCTTCTTTCCGTCCATGTTCGCAAGGATGCGCGAGAGCGGCCCGTAGATGCACTCGTCCGGCAGCGGCCGCCGTTCGGCTCTCGGCACTCGCTGCACATCGTGAGGAAGGCCGACCGTCGCGCGCGCGGGCACGATCGTCGCGGCGTATTCGAGCCACGGATTCTCCGGCGTCGGACTCTGGGAAGGACTCTGCGATTTCCACCACTCCGCGAGTTGCTTCTCGAGGCCCAGGCAGACCTGCTCCTTTTCTTTTCGAAGGCGAGAAAGCGTCTCCTCAATCTCCGGGCAATCGCCGACCCTCCCGAAGTCGGAGAACTGCCGGGACTCATGGGCCAGGCGGAACTCCATCCGCCGGCGGGCGCGCTCCATCAACTCGCTCTCGGAGCCAGGCGGCCGCGCAGCCGCTTCCTCCAGGACCTGGCGGGCCTCG
Source organism: Candidatus Brocadiia bacterium (assembly GCA_052139675.1). GTDB lineage: Bacteria > Planctomycetota > Brocadiia > CAIUPP01 > CAIUPP01 > JBEKCB01. The sequence goes on along the minus strand of JBKQWE010000041.1, from coordinate 9,196 downwards.
CGCTGCAGATGGCTTTGGGCGGTTGAAGCCGCCGCGGCGATCTCCATGCGCGCGGCGGCCGGATCGAAGAGGAGCAGCCTGGCCAGCCAGGCGCCGATCAAGGCGGTGGAGCGCTTGAACACGTTCTTGTCAATGAGCGACATGTCCTGCGCTGAGTTGTGCCAGAACTTGTAGCCGTCAGTGATGTAGCCCGTCGGAATGCCGACGGTCGGATCCGAAAGGCATGTGTCATCGCCATACGTGCCGAACTCGACGAAGCTGCCGAGCGCCGGCGACGACTGGCCCCGGTACTGTTCATAGAACTGCTCGAGGAGATAATTGCCGAAGAACCCCAGGGCGGGCGGCGCGGCATGCACGCGGGCGGGACGGGCATCCTTCGCGACAGGCACGGCGTCGAGGTTGACCGCGCCGATAACCTGGTCGCGCAATCGTCCGCCGCGGCGGTCCGCGTACGCGGAGAAGCCGTACATCTCCTGCCCGCAGACCAGCCTGAGCGTGAATCGCGGCGGAGCGATGGTCCCGGCCTGGATCATCTTCTGAAGCGCGCGGGCGATCTCGATCCCGGCGATGACCCCGATGGAATTGTCGTTGCTCATCGGCTCGTAGAGATGGGCGAGCGTCCACACTTCCCGCGTCTCGCGGCCCGGCAGAACCGCGGTCACCAAGTCCACTTCATCTTCGTACAGGCGGCCGTCGGACTCGACGCGCACCAGGACTTCGCCCGCGCGCGCCGCAGCGCGCAGCGCGTCGCCTGTGCGCGGGCTGACGCTGAACCCGACGATCGGCCGGTCATCGGCCAGGACATGCCACTGCGGGCCGTCCCCGAAGCCGTTGACCCACTCGATGGAGTCGGGCGTCTCGTATCGCCCTTGCAGCCAGTCGTTCACGATTCCCAGCGCGCCCAGGTCGCAGACCCTGGCATAGAGATCGCCTCGCGGGCGCGTTTCCGGGTTGGAGATCAGCATGGCGTTGGCCGTCTCGCAACCGCCGAAAAACTGCTCTTCGGTGAGCAACCGGGTCACGACGCCTCCGGGCGGCGTGCTGACGGAGCCGCGGACGAGGTGGAACGGGTGGCGATGGAAGTCGGCGACGACGGGGTTCTCGAACGGGATGGGAGAGTGGAGCACTGTGAGCCGGCCCATGGTGGCGTCCCATGCGAGCGGCATCGTCTTGTCCTGGCAGCACGTCCGGCCGTCGGCCGGGAAGCCGATGCGCTCCACCTGCTTCAGGCCCGACTCGCTCATCAGGCGTTCGGTGAACTTCGCGGCTTCGCGGTTATGCCGGTGGCACTGGCCGAGCTCGATTTTCCAGAGCTTCTCGGTGTTCTCCATAAGCCATTCCGCGTCAATCGCCTTCAACAGCTCGTTGAACAGCGTCATCATAAAAGTTGTGCCTTATGGATATGCGCCGGGCTGAAGCGGCCGGCGGAGGGTTGGCTTCGAAAATCTTACGCGGCGCCGGGCCAGATTACAACAAGGTCGCGGGAGAGTCAAGCCGTCGCTCGCAGGGTGCCCGTCCCATCCTTCGTAGCCCGCCGGGCTACTACGGAGGGCGAAGAAGGCAGGACATACGGAATAGCGCCTGACGGCGCCACGACGAGCGAGGCGTCACGACTCCGTCGCCGGCGACCGGCCGTGCGCGCGGATGGCGGCGATCAGGTCCTCCGACGGGCCGCCCTTGGTCAGGTAGGCCACCGCGCCGGCCTGGCGCATGGCCGTAGCGGTGTCTCTCTCGGCGTGCATCGAGAGGGCGATGACCTTGATCTGGGGCATTTCCCGGCTCAGAATGCGCGTGGCTTCGATGCCGTTCATCACCGGCATGTTCACGTCCATGATAATCACGTCGGGCGCGTGCTGTCGAGCCAGTTCGATTGCCTGCCGGCCATCCGCCGCCTCGCCCACCACCTCGATGTCCTCCTCGAATTCCAGGAGGCTGGAGAGGCCCTGTCGCATGATCCGGTGGTCGTCCACCAGCAGTACGCTGATCTTCCGCCCCTTTGCGCGCTGGCGGGCCATGTCCGCCGGCGGCGCGGCCGGAGCGGCGGAGACGGCTTCCTTCGCGGCGGCCTGTCCGATGGGGATCGTCAGGACGAACCGCGCCCCGCGGCCGGGCGCGCTGTCCACCTCCATGCGCCCGCCCAGGTAAGCCAGGCGCTGCTGGATGCTGAAGAGTCCGAAACCTCCGCCGCGGTGGGCGGAGATCGTGGACGGATCGAAGCCTTTGCCCTTGTCCTCGACGATGATCTGCGTCCAGTCCTCCTTCGAGCGGCGCATGATCAACTGCGCCTCGCGCACGCCGGAGTGCTTGACGGCGTTCAGGAGCAGTTCCCGCACCGCCTCGAAGAGCATCGCGCGCACGTCGGGATCGGCCGGTTCGGCGTCGCTGTTCGCCCGGACGTGGACCTTGAAGAGGTACTTCTCCTCATTGCGGGCGGCCAGCCAGGTCAGGGCGGCCGTCAGGCCCGACTGGTGCAGGATCGGCGGGCTGAGCTCGACGGTGAGCGAGCGCGACGCGGCGATGGCCTCGGCGATGATGGAGCTGATGCCGTGCGCGGCGGGGCGAACGGTCCCGGGGTCCGCGCGTTCGATCAGGCTCAACTGCAACTGCGCCGCGACGAGCAGTTGCTGGATGTGGTCGTGCAGAATGGCCGCCAGCCGCTTGCGCTCGCGCTGCTCGGCCTGCGAAAGCTCCACCGCCAGCGCGCGGAGCTGGTCGGCCTGCTGCTGCACTTCGGCCGTGCGCTCGGCCACGCGCCGTTCGAGCGACTGGTTCAGTTCGCTCAGCGCCTCCTCGGCCTGCCTGCGCGCGGTGATATCCACCATAATCGTAAGGATCACCTTCTCGCCTCGCACGGTCAGGAGCTGCGCGGAGAGCTCCGCGACGAAAACCTCGCCGGACTTTTTATGGAACTGCTGCTCCCAGCCGCGCACGACGCCTTTCTCGCGCAACGTTTGAACGAAACGGGCCGCTGCGTCGGCCGTCGGCCAGATGTGCATTTTCCTGGCGGAATGTCCAAGGGCCTCTTCGCGGCTGTAGCCATTCATCGCCGCCCAAGCATCGTTCACGTCCAGGAACAGGCCGTCTTCGAGGCGCGTCAGCGCGACGGCGGCCGGATTGCCGGCAAAGGCCTTGGCGAATTTCTCCTCGGACAGTTGCAGCGCCTCCTCGGCTCGCTTGCGCTCGGTGATGTCGGTGAGGAAGGAATAGTAGTAGAGCGGTTTCCCGTCCGCATCCTTCGCCAGGTGGACGAGCAGCTCGATGGGCACGCGCGAGCCGTCTTTGCGGATATACTCCTTCTCATAATGGGCCGGCCGGCCGGTGCGGGTCAGTTCCTCCAACTTCTGCCGCTCGATCTCCGCCCATTCCGGCGGCGTGAGCGTCCTGGCCCAGTCCACGCGCCGCAGTTCGTCGCCGCTGTAGCCGGTGAGCTGCTCGAAGGCGTTGTTGACGAGCCCCAGCCGCCCGTCAGGGTATCCCACGCCGAAGGCCTGGGAGGATCGTTCGATAATCCCCGCCAGGAACTCATTCTGCCGCTGGCTCTCCCGGACTTCCGCCTGGAGCCGCAGCGCGTCCAGTTGGTGCGAGCATTGCGCGGCGAGCCACTCGATCAGGCGGAATTGCTCCGCGGTCCATTCCTGCGTCGTATCGCTGTAAACCGTGACGGCGCCGACGGGTTTGCCCTTCAATTGCAGCGGCGAGGACAGGATGGCGCCAAAGGCCTGACGGCCGGCGACCGGCAGCAATTCCAAGTCGGGCCTGAGCGCGACGTCCTCCAGGGACGCGGTGCGGTTCTGCTCAATCATCATCTCGACAAATGATCCCTTGACCGGCCAGGAACGGGGAACGCCCGCGCCGTCGAATCCCGCGTGAGCGAGGATATGCAGTTCATCGCCGCGCCGTTCGCAGACGACCGCGCCGTCGGCGCCCGCGCCGATCATCTCCAGGGCCGCCCGGCAGATTTTTTCCAGCACGTCCTGTTCGCCCATCGCCAGGCGGGCGGAATCGAGCAGCGTTTGGAGGGTCTGCTCGCGGTGGCCCAGTTCCGTATTCAGCGCCCGGATTTCCTCCGAGCGGGCCGCCAGTTCCTCGTTCTGCTGGGTTAACTCCTCGGACTGTTGCGCCAGTTCCTCCGTTTGCCGCGCCAGCTCCTCGTTCTGCTGGGCCAGTTCCTCCGTCTGCTGCCGGAGCGATTCCTCGGCCGCCTTCTGCCGGGTGATGTCGGTGCTGACCTCCAGGATGTCCAGGGGCCTGCCGCGCTCGTCCCGGCGCAGCACCCACAAGAGCGCCAGGGACATTTGAGTTCCGTCCTTGCTGCGCCGGGTCGCTTCGCCTTCCCATTGGCCGGTTCGCAGCAGATCGTTGTGGATCTGCTCCAGGGGCCGGTCAAAATGCGTCTGGAGCAACTCATAGGTGAGTTTTCCCCGTGCCTCCTCGGCGTCGAAGCCATAGAGCCGGCGGTTGCCTTCGCTCCAGCGGACGATGCGGTGGTCCAGGTCCAGGGTCATGAGATTGCCCATGTTCAACAGAGCCAGTTCCTGCTCCTGCGCGGCGCTGACGGCTTCGGCCCGGCGGGCGCGGCGCAGACGCTCGGCCAGGAGGCTCAGGAAGATGCCCGTTCCGGCAAAAATGCCCAATGCGACGGCGTCATACCCGTGGGCGATACCGAACTGCCCGATCGGCTCGATGAACCAGTAATCCGCCGCCAGCGCCGACAGGACGGTCGCCAGTATTCCCGGCCCGCCGCCGGCAATGGTCGCCACCAGGAGAACCGCAGGATAAAGCGTGACAAACAGGGGCACTGGCCCGACATTCCGCTCCAACCACCCTTTCAGCCACAAGGCCACCGCAACGACCGCCACGGCGAACGCATACTGGACGGCGATTCCGGGCCATTTCCTGCCGGCGCCGCCGAGACGCATGCGGCGGTCCGCCAGCCGTATCGTGCGGATGACGATGACCGCGGCGATCCCCAGAATCGCCAGCGACAACAGCACGCCGAAACCCAGCATCTGCATGCTTTGCCGGGCAACTTCGCCGGCGGCGCGGTTCCGCGCATCCAGCAAGTCCTCCTCGCGGCGTTCCATCTGCATCGCGAGTGTGCGGATATCGTCCATGATGGCCTTGCCGCGTTCGGTGCGAATGACCGTCAAGCCTGCTTCCAGGCCCGCCTCCTTGCGACGCTGGACGGCTTCCTGAAGTACGTCGAGTTTTTCCCGGGAAAGCTTCTCAAATTGCTGAAGGCTGCTCTGCTGCTCGGGATTGTCCTGGGTCAGGGTTGTGACCGAGCCGATGTCCTTCTCAATCTCCACGATGGCCGTGTTGTACGGCTCCAGGTATGTATCCTCGCCGGTCAAGACAAAGCCGCGCTCGCCTGTTTCGGCGTCCGCGAGCATCAACTGGACGTGCTCCAGTTTCTCCAGCACTTCGTGGGTTTGAACCACCCAGCGGTTCGTCTCGGTCAGCCGCTGGACGGCCCGGTAGGATTGAGTTCCCACGGCGCCGATGATCAGCAGTCCCAGGACGAACGCGACGGTGAGCTTCGTTCCGAGTTTCATTGAGAGTTCTCCAGGACCATCAGGCTCCTGCGGCCGGCCGGTCGCGCTCGGGGACCGGAGCCGCGTGAGCAAGCGCGGTAAATGCACCTTCCGACATAGGTCAAAGGCAATTCCGCCGGCGGCCGCTCCGCCCTTCCCGCCACCAGCACGCCGCCGGTCGCGAGGACCGAAACCAGGCGCTGCCACACTGATGCGGCCGCGTCGGCCTTGAGATAGATGCCCATGTTTCTCCACAGGATCATGTCCCATGGGCCTTGCTCGATGCACCGGCCCAGGTCCGCGACTTTCCAGTGGGCGCGCCGGCGGAGCGGCTCGACCGGCCGCCATGCGCCCCCGGCCTCCTCGAAGTATTTGCGGCGGACCGGCGCGGCGATTTTCCCCAAGTCGTGGGAATTGTACAGAGCCGCTGCTGCCTCTTCAATCGCATCCTGGCGGCAGTCGCTGCCCAGGAGGAAACTGTCCTCCAGCAGGCCGGCCTCCGCCAGCAGAATCGCAAGGCTGTAAAGCTCCGCGCCGCTGGAACAGGCCGCGCTCCAGACCCGCAACGGCCGGCGGCGGCGCGCCAGCTTCGGCAGCGCCTCGGCGCGCAGCGTTTCGTACACCGGGGCATCGCGGAAGAACTCCGTCGTGCCGATCAGCAGCGCGCTGACGGCGGCGGGCAGCAGGTCGGGCCGCGCTTCCAGAATCCGCCTGGCCTGCGCCTCGGTATGGGCATGCAGCGCTCGAAGGCAGGCGGCGAGCCGCCGCCGCAGGGGCTCGCCGCGATAGCTCTCCACGGCCAGGCCGGCGCGCTCGAAGACCCACGAGGCGAATGCGCCGGGCAGTTCGGAAGAACTCGCGGCAACAGGAAGGACCGGCGATAAAGGCGGCGTGGCCCGCTTGACGTGCCGGGCAGCCGCGGCAGCCGGCCGGCCGGCGAATTTCACGTGTCGCAGTGTGTCCGTCAGGGAAACCGGCTTATTCACGTACCGTAACCAACCTCTCTCGATGCGCGCAGTCGTTGAGAGCGAGGATCAAGGTTCGTGCGGTCGTTGATTCCGTGCGCAGTCGCGCAGTCCCCAGTCTGCCCGGATGAGCGTCCCAGTTCCCCAATAGGAATTCGTATGATCCTACCAGAAAAGCCGGCGCGGGTATAGAGGAGGGAAACGTCGGCGGGAATTTTTAAAGCAAGGGCCGGCAGGGTTCAGAAACCTTGCCGGTCCCACTCTGAAGTTACTGCGGATTAGCCGGAGCCGGAGGCGGATTGGCCATCGGCGGACCGCCGAAGAAACCCCTGGGGCCGTGTCCAATCATCGGGCCATGTCCCATCATGCGTCCGCCCCAGGGATGCCCCATCATGCGTCCGCGCCCTCCATGATGACGTTCGAGATGCTCCTGCAGTTTGCCCATCTTCTCCTGCTGATCCGGCGTGAGAGCGTTCTTGATCCGAATGAGCGCCGTCAGGGTCGAGAGCTTCAGATCGTTCTCGATCTTCAGCACCTTCTCCGTTTGTTTGAGGATCGCCATCTCGTCGGGCTTGGCCTCCTTCATGAGGTCCGCAAGCGTGCCCTTCTCGATGCTGAGCTGCCAATGCAGGTCCGCCATGCGCCCAGCGAGGTCCACCGTTTCCGACTTGATGGCTTTCTGCTGGTCGGGCGTCAGGCCGAGATCCTTCTGATAGCGCATCACCAGCTCGGGGCAGAAAAAGTTCGCGCCCATCATATCGCCATTGCAGCACCCCGATTCGCACTTGCCCTCCATCGCGGGCTTATGGCCCGGGTCCATTGCGCCCGGCGCCGGCATCATTGGTTGACCATAAGCGACTGCGGCGACGGCCATTGCGACCACGGCTAGGGTACGAAATAAAGTAATCATGGGGTTCTCCTTTCAGAAAACCCGCGTCATCCTTGAATTGATCATCTGCCTGTCCTCCCATGGACAGTTGCCTATCTAATAGAAGGATATTCCACCGGATCGCGGGTGTCAAAGAATTTTCGGCGTGGTTACTTGCCGTAGATGTGGATCGTTACGGACTTGTAGATTCCGAGGATTTCGAGCAGTTCGTAGTCGGAGTAGTAAATCGTCTGAATTCCGCCATGTTGCGCGGCGCTGTCGAGGGCCGCGTCGCCCCAGCCGATGCTCAGGATGTGGAACGTATCCAGTATCGGCAGAATGATGGCATACGCCGTCGTCTGGCCGTGCTTCAAGTCCGGTCCGCAAGGGACTCCGCTGGGGCCGCCGGGCGCTTCCTCCAGGCGGCAATTCATCGGCGCGCGGTAGTGCGTGAAGATGAAGCCCTTCGCCGGCGTCACGCCGACATGCTCCGTGCCGGCGCACCCGCCGAGGAACGATCCCGCCGTCCCCAGCGCCAGGAGCAGCAGGTATCGAACCGTGATGGACATCGCCGTTCTCCGATCCGCGGGATCAATCGCCGCGCACGATGGTGGTGTATCGCTGGTAGAGTCCGAGAATGCTGAACATCTGGTAATTCAACTGCTTGACCTGGGTGATGCCGGCGTCGCGGGCGGCGGCGGTGACGGAGGAGTCGCCCCAGCCGACCAGGAACAGGACCGTGTACGTGGAGGCGCGCCCTTCCCGGCCGCCGATCTCTTTCCCGCCGAAGAGCGGCGCCTTCTGGTCGTTGTAAAGAATGCCGCGCGGCGGCACGACCGGCGCCAGCGCGCATCCGCAAAGCAACACTCCGATCAACAGCGCCGCTGCGAGCAATGTGTTTCGCCGCATGTTATACCTTTCATAGATGTTGGAATCCCGTCCCCGGTCGAATCCGTGCCCGCCGCCCGTGATTACCAGAAGGCCGCGACGAAGTCAAGCCGCCGCCGGCTGACGGGTGTCAGAATATTTTTCCATTAGGCGTTAGAGGGCCACGCAGGCGCGTATCGTCTTGCAAAACGGGCAATAGCCCGGCTTCTTGACGGCAGATGCAATTTTGGGGAAGGATGCGAAGTTGGTTATGAGCTTGACACAAGTCTCTCGTATATCATATAATCCGTGTTGACCAACCGGTCGGTCAAGTCCTTTGTGGAGTATTTCGCATTGGAGTCTCAGTCCGCCTCGACCAAGGAACGGCTGCTTCATGAGGCAACTCGGCTTGTCCACGAAAAAGGGTTCGGAGCCACAAGCATCAGCGATCTGTTGGCCGCCGTCGGCCTCAAGAAAGGAAGCCTGTACTTCCATTTTGCGAGCAAGCACGACCTCGGCCGCAGCGTGCTGGAACGCGTCCGCGTCCAGTTCGCGGAATTCCGTCGCGCAGCGCTCTCGGGCGCAACGCCGGAGGAGCAACTGCGTCACTTCTTCGATGCGGTACTGTCCGCAAACAGGGAATGCGGCTTCGTGGGAGGATGCCTGTGGGGCAACATCGCCCTTGAGATGAGCGATACGGACCAAGAGTACGCCAGGTTCGTGGCTGAAGTGTTCGACGAATGGATCGCCCAGATCGAGGCAGTGATCGTGGCCGGTCAAGCGGAAGGCCAGTTCCGCGCGGATGTGTCCGCCTGCCAACTGGCCAGTCACGTGGTCGCCGCAATTGAGGGAGGGGTCATGCAGTCGCGCCTCCGGAAGGCCGAGGGGGCGTTGAGAAGCGTCCTCGACTCTCTGAAAGTCCTGCTGAAACCACTGTCCGGAACAACCCGCACGGGTGAAGG
>JBKQWE010000040.1:0-9041 GCA_052139675.1 Candidatus Brocadiia bacterium | reverse complement strand
CTTTTCCACCGACCGGCATGCCAGCGCCAGGGCGATCAGGATCAGCCCGAAGCCGGCGATGCCCGCGCGCGTGACCCAGAGGTAATGCCGCTCCGTGCCGGATTTGTGGATCAGCGGACGGTACAGGTTGGTGACGAAGGAAGTGGAGAGAGAGCTCAGCGGCGAGTCAATGCTGGTCATGACGATCGCGGCGAGCACCAGTCCTTTGAGCCCCGCCGGCAGCGTGTGCGTCACGCACCAGCCGAGGATTTCGTCGGGCTTGCCGAGCGCCGGCTGGCCGCGCTGCTGATAGAAGACGAAGAGCAGCGTGCCGAGCGAAAGATAGCAGCACAGCAGCGGCAGGGCGGCGAGGATGGTCGAGATGAGCGCCTTCTGCGAGGAGCGCCGCGTCCGGACGGTAAGCAGCCGCTGGACGAGTTCCTGGTCGGCCCCAAAAACGGCCAGGCTGACGAAGAACGCGTTCGCCGTCCCGGCCCAGAACGTCGTGGCGTCTCCCAGGTCCGTACTGAAGTTGAACACGCTCAGCCGCCCCGACGCGCCCGCGACGCGCCACACCTCCGCCAGCCCGCCGTCAATGTGCAGGAGCAGCCAGGTCCCGACGAGCACGCCGGCGAGGAAAAAGACGCACGCCTCGAAGGCGCCCGTCCAGACCACCGCCTTGATCCCGCCGAACCCGATGAGCGCGATGCTGACGGCAGTGAAGACCAGGACGGCCTGGGCGAGGCTCCAGCCCATGATGAGCGAGATGCCCAGGCATGCCGCATAGAGCCGCACGCCGGCGCCGAGCAGCCGCGTGATGAAGAAGAACGCCGAGCCGGCGTACTCCGTCTCCGCGCCGAACCGGTCTCGCAGGAACTCGAAGACCGTCGTGCAATTGTGCCTGTAGAATACCGGGATGAACAGGAACGCCACGAAAACCCGGCCGGCCGCCGAGCCGACGAAGAACTGGAGATAATGCCAGTTCTCCGAGTACGCGACGGCGGGCACGCCGATCACGGTCAACGCGCTGATTTCCGCGGCGACGAACGACAGCGTCGCGACGAAGGCCGGCACGCTGCGTCCGCCGAGGAAGAAATCCCGCGTGTCCTTTTCCTTGCGGCCGGCGAGATAAGCGATCAGTCCCAGGATGGCCAGCGCGACGCCGACGACCAGAAAATCCAGCGGCGCCAGCGTCCTGACCGGCGCGGACTCGGCCGTTGGCGCGATCATCTCCGCGGGTTCTCCAAAGCGGACCTGAGCGAACCGCCGGCCTGCTTCAGGAGCTTCGCGGCGGCGTCGAAACCGACCTTTCGGGCCTGCATGACGATGGCGACCTTCGCCCGGCCGCGGGCTTCCTTCAGCAACCGCCTCGCGCGCGGGCGGGCGACGCCGGTCACCGCCATGACGATCCGCTCCGCGCGGTCGCGCAGTTTCTCGCTTCCGGCCCGCACGTCCACCATCAGGTTGCCGTACGCCTTGCCGCAGCGGATCATGGCGGTCGTCGTCAGCGTGTTGAGGACGAGCTTAGTCGCGGTGCCGGCCTTCATGCGAGTGGAGCCGGCGAGAACTTCGGCGCCGGGAACGGGATTGATGACGACGTCCGCCCGGAGCAGCTTTCGCGCTTCCGGCGCGCAGGTCACGAAGATCGTCGCGGCGCCGACCTGTCTCGCGCGCTCCATCGCCCCGCGCACGAACGGCGCGAGACCGCAGGCCGAGATTCCGACGACCACGTCGCGAGGCTTGAGCCTTCTCCGGTCGAGCGCCCGCGCGCCGGCCTCGGCGTCGTCCTCCGCGCCCTCGACCGCGCGCCGGAGCGACCGCGCGCCGCCGGCGATGATTCCCTGCACCATGAACGGCTTCGTGCCGTACGTCGGCGGGCATTCGGAGGCGTCGAGCACGCCGAGCCGGCCGCTCGTTCCCGCTCCCACGTAGAACAGCCGTCCGCCGCGCCGGAAGCTCTTCACGATCAGGTCCGCGGCGGCCGCGATCCGCTTGCGCTCTCTGGCCACCGCGGGCGCGACCTGCATGTCCTCGCGGTTGATGATATCCACGATCTCCAGTGTGGAGCGCAGGTCAATCCGCCGGCTGCGGACGTTGCGCTTCTCCGTCGTCAGCCTAGAACGGTCCTTGAGTGTTCTCATCGGTTCCCCGGAACTATCTTGCCGAGAACGACGGACTTGCGCGCGCCGGTTGCCGACGGCACGTTGTTCGGCGCGCCGCGGATCGTCTCGCGGGCGAGGAGGGCGAACGACACGGCCTCCTTCGCGTCCGCGCTGACTCCGAGTTCGTCCATCGCGACCACGCGCGAGGGCTTGAGGTCGGCCTTCAATCGCTGCACCAGCAGCCGATTCCGCGCTCCGCCGCCGCAGAGGATCACCTCGTCGGGCCACTTCGGCAGGAAGCGTCGGTAGGCGTCCCGGATGCTCGTCGAGGTGAAGGCGTTGAGCGTCGCGAGGATGTCGAGCGGCGCGACGCCGGCCTTTCTCGCGCGCCGGAAAACCTCGTCGGCGAAGGCGACGCCGAATTCCTCGCGGCCGGTGGACTTGGGCGGCCAGCGCCGAAGAAAAGGATGCGCCAGCAGTTCGGCGAGCAGCGCCCGGTCAATGCATCCACGCCGCGCCAGCCGGCCGCCGTCGTCGTAGTTCCGCTTCCCGCGCGTTATGCGCTGGGCCACGCGGTCCATCATCATGTTGCCCGGGCCGGTGTCGAACGCGATCAGGTCGCCGATCTTCGGCCGGGCCGGCATCCACGTCACGTTCGCGATGCCGCCGATGTTCTGGATCGCGCGGCTCCTGCGCGGGTGGCGGAATAGCAGGTAGTCGGCGTAAGGGACCAGCGGCGCGCCCTGGCCGCCGGCGGCGATGTCGCGCGGGCGGAAGTCCGCCACGGTGGTGATACCGGTCCGCTCGGCGATCACGCAGGGTTCGCCGATCTGGAGCGTCGAGCCCGCGTTCCGCCGCCTGGACCGTCCGGCTTGCGGAAGATGGCAGATCGTCTGCCCGTGCGAGCCGACGAGGTCAATCGAGCGGAGCGGTATCCGGCTCGACCTCGCGAGCGCGATCAGCGCCCCGGCGAACAGTTCGCCGAGGAGGAAATTCAGCCGGCAGATCTCATCCAGCCGAGCCGTCTCCGGCTGGAACAGCGCGAAAACGCGTTTCCGGATTTCCGGCGGATACGGGAACGTGCGAAACGCCAGCGTGCGGATGCGGCGAGGCGCAATCTGCACAATCGCGGCGGAGACGCCATCGGCCGACGTGCCGGACATCAGCCCGGCGACGCGCAGCGTCTTCTTTCGCGCCAGGGCAGCCAGTTCCTTCACTCGCCGTCTCCCGACCAGATTCGTTTCACAGTTGCTCGACGACGGCGACCATCGTTTCGTAATTCCGGAGCGCCAGGTCGCTCAGACTTCGGCCATACGGACAGGCGGAGGGCATCAGGACGAAGCCGCGGCCTTCTCCGGAGGTTCCCTCGACGATCGCTCTGCGGACCTTCCGCTCGAAGTCGCGCGTGTTCAGGTTCTCGATGTCGCTGGCCTCCAGATTGCCGAAGAGGACCCAGCGCCGGCCGTACGCGCGGCGGACCTCGGCGAGTTGCACGTCGCCCTGCGGCGGCGGCTCGATCGGGTCGAGTCCCGTGCAGCCGGTCTCCGCGATGGCGCCCAGGATGGCCTTCAATTTGCCGTGGCAGTGGATCCGGGCGAAGCCGCCGCGCCGCTGGATCGCCCGAACCATCGGCTCATCATAGCGGATCACGTACTCTCGGAAAAGCGCGGGCGGCAGGTAGGGCGGCGAGGCATATTCCGGCCCGAAGATCCGCCACAGCCGGCCGGGCAGCGCCGCGGCGACTGCTTCGGTCCGACGCCACAGCGCGCGCCCGTGCCACTCGAGCAGGCGATGGAACAACTGTTGCTCCGTCAGGGCGAGGACGGTGAACTGGCCCAGGTCGAACATCCCCGCCGCGAGGCAGAGCGGGTCGGCAGTGTCCAGCATGACGATACCGCTGTCGCCCAGTTGCCGCTCCGCGTCGAGGATCGGCTGAGCATCCACCTCGCCGGCGCGCTCGTCCGCCGGAATCTGGAGCCACGCCCGGATGTCCTCGGCGTCCTTGAGCAGCGGCTCCAGGACCCACGTGGTATTCACGTCCGGGTCGCGCCGGCTGCGCGAGGTCAGCGTTCGGCCGCCGGCCCGCACCGTCCGGATCGTGATGCGGCTGCCGTTTTCGTACTCAGTCTTCATCGTCGTCGCCTCGTCCAACGGGCTTGGGCCGAGGTTCCGAAAATGGACCGACCGCATGACGATGCGCTCGGTTTTCTCGCGGGCCAGGTCGAGCAGCGGTTTCCAGGACGGGTGGGAGTAGATGTTGAACGGGTCGCTGTTCGCGGCATCCTCGTCAAGGCCGTTGATCTCGTAGAAGTTCACCGGCGGCCGATCCACCGGCCGGCCCTCCAGCGTCGCCATCAGCCGCTCGCGCCTGTTCATAAGACCGGTCCGCCTCGATGCGCGCCTGCCTGATGATCTTACATACGGCGTTTGCCCGATTCCGCCACGGCGGCCACACTGTACCGGCTGACGCCCTCCGTGGTCAACTCTCGCGCGGCACCCCCGAAATCGTCGCAGAAATATAAGATGTTTTATAAATTGTTTCACGTGGAACAATCAGATGCTTCCTGACAGTCATGCCGCTTTCATGCCGTCATAATGCCGCCGTGAGGGGCCGGAATGATGTCGCCTCGGTGCCCGCATGCCAACGAATCCCGTCTCTATTGATGCTGTCATGCGAAGGCCGATGAATGACCCTGGGCTCGACAAATCCATTCGACAAGTCCATCTGAAAAAACGAACCCAATCGCGCGCGACGCCCGGCACGCCCAGGCCGCCCGTCGCGCACCGTTCACTAGGCAACCGGACGCATGTTTCCCCAGTTGACCCCGCGGGCGCAACAACCCCGAATTCAGCCGGCGTACTCACGTTCCACCAGCTCATTAAAGACCGTGACCCCCTGGACTCCATCGCCGAGGTATCCGGCGTGCTGCACGAGATAGACCCGGATCAGCCCGAGCTGCACGTCAACGATCATGATGGTGCTCATCGCGCCGCCGTGCCTGAACCAGACATCGCCCACGATCCAGCCCAGACCGTAGCTCTCGGAGAGCCCCTCGGCGGTCTGGCGGCGGGTCATTTCCCGGACGGCGCTTTCGGAGAGATACCGCGTACCCTTGAACGTCCCGCCGTTGAGCATCATCTGGCAGAAGCGGCAGCAGTCCCGGGCCGTGGAGAACAAGCCGCCGGCAGGGATGGGCTGCCGCGCGCGGTCATCGAGCGGATAGTGGAGCTGAGGGATGGGCGTCTCCTCAAGGTCGGCGCCGGCGGCATTCGGCTTATAAGCTTTCGTCAGGCGGGCCAACTGGCGCTGGTTCGGCCGGAAGGTCGTGTCCTTCATCCCGAGCGGCTTCAGCAGGCGCCGGTCCAGGAATTCCTCGTAGGGCATGCCGCTGAGAACCTCGATGATACGGCCGGCCGTGTTGATCCCGGCGTTGGAATATTGGTACTGGGTGTCCGGCTCGAATTCAAGCGGCATCATGGCATAGCTCGCAGCCGCCTGGCGCAGCGTGAGCCTGTCCAGCGTCGGCGTTTCCACGGGCGAAGAAAAAGCCAGGCCGCCGGTGTGGCTGAGGAGATTGCGCACCGTGATCGGGTGCCGCGGCTTCCGGAGCAGCGCGTGATCGGCATCCTGCTCGACGCGCAGCCACTGGCCCTTGAATTCCGGCAGGTGCTTTTCCACCGGGTCATCCAGGCTCACCTTGCCTTCATCCACGAGCATCATTAAAGCCACGGCGGTGATCGGCTTGGACTGCGAGGCGACCCAGAAGAGCGTGTCGGGTCGCATCGGCTTGCCGGCAGCCAGATCAGCGTAGCCGGCCGTCTCCAGACTCAGCACTTTGTCTTTGTCGGCCACGAGCATCACGGCTCCGGCGATCCAGCGCTTGTCAACGAACAGTTGCAGAGCCTCAGCCAGCCGCCCGCGAGGAATAAATCGGGTCATGTCAGTCACTATCCTCCCACATGGCGCGAGGTATTCACGATTCCCGCGCTTTCCCTTTTCTCACTTCCTGGAGCAATTTGCGCGTGACCTTAATGCAGGCCGCGAAGGCGACCTCCGGGGACACTGGGAGGACGCTGGGGACATCTATGAGCAAGCCTGTCAAGTCGGAAACGGGACGATAGCGGGATATCCCAAACATCTATTCGGCATCGTCGGTTGTGACGTGCCATGCGATTGAATTCGGACCGGCCCCAGTCACCCATCGGCTTTCACGTCACCATGTCCCCGTCGGGGTCCGGCCGTTCTATCCCGCTTCCGATTCTCGCAGCTTTCCCAGTGTCTCCCGTTCACTCTCGCAGTGCCGTTTCGTTTCTCTCGATGCCCTACGCCGCTTCGGCGCGCCAGACTTCACCGGTCCGCAGCATGGCGAGCATGACGCGCAGGAGATAGTGCGCGGTGGCGACCAGGGCGATCCGTTTGCGCTCCGGGTTGCCTTGCCGGATTCTCTCGAAGTGCGCGCGGATTTTCTTGCTGCGCCGGATGGCCTGCCAACTGGCCTCGGTCAGGAGTTTTCGCACGGTCGCCGGTCCCTGCCGCGTCAGGTGGCCGAGCTGGTTCTTCCCCGCGCTCTGGTCCTGGCAGGGCACCAGGCCGAAGTAGCTGCCGATGGACTTGACGCTCCTGAAGCGATGCGGATCGTCCACGTAGGCCATGACCGCCTCAGCCGTGCGGATTCCCACACCCGGAATCTCCATCAACAGATTCACCCCCGCCTGCGACTGCGCGATCTCTCCGAGCGCCTCCTCGACGCGGCGCATCAATCCTCGAAGTGATCCGATCCGCTCCAGAAGAATGTCGCGCTGGAGCCGGTCCATCGAGGTGGGCAAATCCTGCGCTTCGATCCACGCCAGCCCCTTCTGAGTCCACAGTCCCCTCGGCGCGACAATGGCATGCGTACGCAACAGAGCGCGCAACTGGTTCTTCGTGCGCACCCGCTCCTGCAACAGCTTCTGGCGGTGCTCGATCATCGCTCGCCACGAGCGCACTTGAACCGATGGCACGTAAACCGGCGGCACTTCGTCCAAGTAGAGCAGCTTCGCCAGTTTCTCGGCATCCACGCGGTCACTCTTGCGCTTCGACCGGAAGATCAGCCGCAACTGCCCCGGGTGCGCCACGACCACCTTCTGAGCCATCTTCTTTAGCCGCTCGTAGAGCCAGCCGTAACCGCACGACGCCTCAAAACACACCTCCCAGGGGCCCTCGAGTCGTCCGAGCTCTTCGAGCACCTTCGGCCATGCACCGCGGACATTCATCATCTTGACTCGCCGCCCGTTTTCGTCCAGAATGCAGATCGCCGTCTGGCGCCAGTGAACGTCCATTCCAACGTATTGCATTGCAAGCCTCCTTTCGGATAGGGGAGCGACCCGCTCCAACGGGTCATAATGCGCATCCCGATTTTATCCGACTTGGAGGCTTGCTTCATGGTCTCACCATAGGGGAGTTCCGGGGACACGATACGTAATTAGGAGAATGAGTTACGTATGGTGATACTATAACCGTCCGGGCTAAGTGAAAAGCATGAGGTCCTTTGCCGGAGACGTTAGAATGCAATTGGTGAAAAAGGCATTCAACGCCATCAGGCAGGGAGGACCTCATGCAGTATGTGGGCATTGATCTGCACAAATGTGACGTCGTGATCGCCGTAGAGGACGAGCAGGGGCCGGTGGGAAGGCCGAGACGATTGGGCTGTCGAGACGAGGAGAGCATTGTCGCATACCTTTCGGCCCTGCGCCCGTTCCGAGCGGTGATCGAGGCTTCGGCGAGCTACCGATGGTTGTATGATCGGCTGACGCCACTCGGAGAAGTCATCCTGGCGCATCCGCTGCGGCTGCGAGCGAGTATAGCGCGGCCGGCGAAGACGGACAAGCTGGATGCGGCGCTGCTGGCGCAGCTGTTGAGGATGAATCAGATTCCGGAGGCGTACGCGCCGCCGGCGGCATATCAGCAGTTGCGGGAGCTGACGCGAGCGCGGGCTCGGCTGAGCCGATCGGCGACGGAAGCGAAGAATCGGCTGCACGGGCTGCTGGCGGCGCGCAACATCCATCCGCCCTACCGAAGGCCATTCGGGGTGCGCGGGCGTCGGTGGTTGCGGTCGTTGGACCTCGGAGTCGTGGGCAACTTGGAGCGGGACGAGTTGATCGGCCGGCTGGAGCACTACGATCAGGAGCAGGCTCGGCTGGACCGTTTCATCCAGGCGAGGGCGAATGATTTTCCGCAGATCGAGGCGCTCAGGGACATTCGCGGGATCGGGACGTACACAGCGCTGCTGGTCGTCGCGGAGATTGGAGCGCCGGAGCGGTTCAGCGAGCCGGGCCAGGTTTCTTCCTATGCCGGGCTGGCTGCGCGAGTGGATCAGTCCGGCGCGCACGACTACCATGGGCACATCACGCGGCAGGGCTCGCCCTGGCTGCGCTGGGCGCTGGTGCAGGCGGCGATCAAGGCCATCGGCCGGGACCGCAAGCTGGCGAATTTCTACGAGCGCGTGCGAAAACGATCCAGCCGCCACATCGCACGAGTGGCCGTGGCGCGAAAGCTGGCGGAGATCTGCTGGATCCGGCTGCGGCGCTGGCATCGCGAGCGCGCCGCGGCGTAGAGAGGAAGAATTCGTGTGCCCCTGGCGGCGTTCGAGGCCCGATCTCGGGGACTGGCGAGCGGCTCGCGAAAGCCGGCCGGATGCGCCGTTATTGTGATTGGGCTGACGCCGCGCGACGAGAATCATGCACGGTCCGAGGGCGCAGATCGGAAACGGTGCGAATGGGTGTCTGAACGGCACACGAACGGCGCTTTTAGAATGAACGGCTTCGGCCAGGGACCGCCCTTGACAAGAAGACGGTTATGGGTGAGACCATGAAGCAAGCCTCCAAGTCGGATAAAATCGGGATGCGCATTATGACCCGTTGGAGCGGGTCGCTCCCCTATCCGAAAGGAGGCTTGCAATGCAATACGTTGGAATGGACGTT
>JBKQWE010000039.1:0-4078 GCA_052139675.1 Candidatus Brocadiia bacterium | reverse complement strand
TGTACCGCTTCGGCGAGCTGAACGTCGAGCGCGTCCGGCGGATCCTGGCCGGCGACGTCAGCCCCGAATTCGCGCCGCCGCCCGGCAAGCCGCCGCAGCTCTGCCCGGGCTGCCCGCACCGCGCCGTCTTTGAGACGCTCGGCAAGCTCAACTGCATCGTCGCCGGCGACATCGGCTGCTATACGCTCGGCGCGCTGCCGCCGTTCCAGGCGATGGATTCATGCGTCTGCATGGGCGCGAGCATCGGCGTCGGCCTCGGCCTGCGGCACGTGCTGCCGCCGGAGCAGGCCCGGCGCGTGGTCAGCGTCATCGGCGATAGCACTTTCGTGCACAGCGGCGTCACCGGCCTGATCGAGATGGCGTACAATCCGCCGCCGGCCGGCCACGTGGTCATTATCCTGGACAACGGCACCACGGCGATGACCGGCCTGCAGGAGCATCCGGGCACGGGCCGCCGCCTCGCCGGCGAGCCGACGCACCGGCTGGTCTTCGAGGAACTTGCCAGGGTCATCGGAATCGCGAACGTGCACGTCGTGGACCCGACGAAGGACATTCAGGGGTTCGAGCGGCTGCTCACCGACAGCCTCGCGCGCGCCGAGTTGACCGTCATCGTCGCGCGCCGCCCGTGCCTGCTCTCCGCGAAGAAACACAAATAAGGGACGTCGAGTGGCGGCCGACTGCACTATCACTATTAACGGATCGCGCAAGGAGACCGTCAAGTCCGGCGCCCGCCTTCTCTACGCCCTCTGGAGCAGAAAAATCTTCATCCCCTCGCTCTGCGGCGGACAAGCCAAGTGCGGCCGCTGCAAGGTCAGGGTTCTGAAAGGCGGCGGCGCGCGGCTCCCCGCCGAAGAGCCGTTCCTGACGCCCGAGGAGAAGGCGCAGGGCATCCGCCTCGCCTGCCAGGTGCAGGTGACCGGCGACATCGAGATCAGCATCCCCGAGAGCCTGGTTTCACCGCGCGCATGACCGCGCAAAAGGCAGAGAATTGCCGCCAAAGCGCAAGACTTCTATCGTCCATCGTCCCTGGTCCATCGTCTCTCGTCCATCGTCCCTCGTCCATCGTCCGTCTTCCGTCTCTTGCGCCTCTTTGCCGCTAAACTTCTTCTGGAGAAAGCAGGATCATGCAGGTTAAACTGACCTTCCTCGGCGCGGCGCGGACAGTCACCGGTTCCCGGTACCTGCTCGAAGCCAACGGCGCCCGGCTCCTCGTGGACTGCGGCCTCTGCCAGGAACGCGAGCTTCAGTCGCGCAACTGGCAGCCGTTCCCGGTCCCTCCGAACACGATCCACGCCGCCTTCTTCACGCACGCGCACCTCGACCATTGCGGCCTGTTCCCCAAGTTCTATCGCGAAGGATTCCGCGGCAGGCTGTACTGCACCGCCGCCACCTCCGAGGTCGCGGGTCTCGTCCTCGAGGACTCCGCGCGGCTGCAGGAGGAGAGCGCGGAGTTCAAGCAGAACCGGCATCGGCGGGAAGGCCGAAAAGCCGAGCATCCTGAAGTGCCACTCTACGGCGTCGAGGACGCGCGCGCCTGCGAGCGCTGCTTCACGCCGGCGAAATACGGCGAGCCGGTCCGCGTCGCGGATGGGATCGAGGCGACGTTCTACAACGTCGGCCACGTCCTCGGCGCCTCCTTCATCCGGATCGTCATCCGCCGGGACGGCGGGCAGACCGCGATCGTTTTCTCCGGCGACATCGGCCGATGGAACATGCCCATCCTCCAGGATCCCGCCCTGCCGACGCAGGCCGATTACGTGCTCATCGAATCCACCTACGGCGACCGGCTCCATCCGCCCGAGAGCGACATGGCCGGCCTGCTCGCCGCCGAGGTCAACCGCGTGCGCGACGCCGGCGGCAACCTCGTGATCCCGGCGTTCGCCTTCGAGCGCGCGCAGGACGTCCTCTTCCAGCTCAACGAGCTCCTCCTGGCGGACAAGATTCCGCACCTGATGACCTTCCTCGACAGCCCCATGGCCGTCCACATCTCCGAAGTGTTCGAGCGCCATCCCGAACTGTACGACCGCCAGATGGCCGAGCGCGTCGGGGAGCACAAGTCGCCGTTCGATCTTCCCGGCCTCAAGCTCACCCGCACGGCGCAGGAATCGAAGGCCATCAACCACATCCGCGGGTCGTGCATCATCATGGCCGGCGCGGGCATGTGCAACGGAGGCCGGATCAAGCACCACCTCACGCGCAACATCACCCGGCCCGAGAGCACCATCCTCTTCGTCGGCTACCAGGCCGCCGGCACCCTCGGCCGCCAGATCGCCGACGGGGCGAAAGAAGTCCGCATCCTCGGCCAGACTTATCCCGTCCGCGCGCGTGTCGCGCGGCTTGACGGCTGCTCCGGCCACGCCGACCGCGACGAACTGCTCCGCTGGCTCGGCAAACTCCAGGCGCCGCCCAGGAAAACCTTCGTCGTCCACGGCGAAGCCGAATCCGCCCTCAGCTTCGCCGCCCTGGTCTCCCAAAAACCCGGCTGGACCGCCCTGGCGCCGAATTATGGAGACTCGTTCGCACTGGAATAAACGCCGCGGTCCGCAAGAAACTGAGTCGAACAGCCTTGGCCAACATACTGTTGGAGAAACCGAAGGAGGGAAGATAAGTCGTGTGTCACCGGAACTCCCGAGTTCACTGGAGAGGATTAATCAATGGAAGGTCCACGCCCGCTCCGCGCCGAGGAACTTCCCTCGCTGGTCCGATTTATGAACCGCATGTACCACGCAGGACTTCCGGCGGACATCGGTGAAGAGTATCCGCACCTGCTGAACGAAGGAAACGTCGGACGGTTGATCGTAATTTCCGAGGGCGGCGATATCGTCTCGCACGTCGGGATGACGGCGGAGCAGATCTTGTTGGAACGGGAGCCGCTGGCGCTGGCCCTCGTCGGGGCGGTCGCGACGGCGGTGGAATGCCGCGGCAGAGGCTACGCGACGCGCTGTCTGGATTTCGCGCTCGACCAGGCGGCGCGCGACGGGAACGATCTTGCTTGGATTTCCGGCGGCCGGGGCCTCTACACCTCTCGCGGCTCAGGTGCCGTGGGCCGGGAATGGGTTTACAAAGTCGCCGCCGGCGGCGCTATGACGCCTGAGCCGAGCCGACTTGAGCTTGGTCGAACGGGCGGCCCGGCGCAGGCCGATCTGGCAGTCCGGGAAATCTCCCTTGCGGACGAGCCCGCCGCGGCGGCGCTCTACGAGCGCGAGCCGGTGCGCTTTCTGCGCACCCGTGACGTTTGGCTGCGCGCGGAGAAGAACCACTTCGCCATGAACTGGAACGCGCGCTTCTGGGGAGCGTTCAGGTCAGAGCGCCTCAGCGCGTATCTGCTCATCCAGGAGCCGCGTCCGGAAAAGCCGGCCACGCTCCTGGCGGAATTCGCCGGCGACCGGATGGACGCAGCGCGCGCCCTGCCTGACGCGGCGTCGAAAATGGGCGTCCCGCTCGTCCAGGCGCACATCGGCGACTGGGATCGCGCCGGCCGCGGGGCGTTTGCAGCGGTCACGCGCTCCGAGGGAAAACTGGAAACGGCCTTCGGGACTTTCCTGCCGCTGCGCATGGCCGCGTGCATGGAGAAGCTCCGGCCGCGCATCGCGCGCCTTTGCGGACCCGCGCTCGCCGGACACGCGCTCCGGTTCTTCGAATCGGGCGAGGGATCCGGCTCGCGTTCCGGCGCCGGCGCCCGGCTGCACATCGCGCTGGGGCCGGACGAAGCCTGCATCGTCGGCCGCGCGGAAGTGGCGCGGTTCCTCTTCGGCGCGCCGGACTCGAATCTGCCCACCTTTGAGGGATCGGCGTCCGTCATCGAAAAGCTGCAACCGGCTTTCCCGCTGCCGACGCCCTGGTATGGGCTGAATCTCGTTTAGGCAGAGACACGAGGATAAGGGGACACACGACTGAGGATCAGGGGACACACGACTGATCTCGCGAAGATAGCCCCACTGTCGCCTATTATTATGGGTGAGACCATGAAGCAAGCCTCCAAGTCGGATAAAATCGGGATGCGCATTATGACCCGTTGGAGCGGGTCGCTCCCCTATCCGAAAGGAGGCTTGCAATGCAATACGTTGGAATGGACGTT
>JBKQWE010000038.1:0-7792 GCA_052139675.1 Candidatus Brocadiia bacterium | reverse complement strand
CGATTTGTCCCATGGACCGGCCGTCTTTCAGACGCGCCGCCAGGATGCGCTTGCGAAGATCTATGGAGGTTGGTTTCATGGCTACTTATTATACATCGTAGCTATGAATAATTAAAGTGCTCTAGAGCACGGATAGCAGACGGAACTCGATTTCACGGATTCTCCGGGCGTCTCACTTGAGGAATGGCCTCATAGCAGAATGACAAAACTTGGGGCCGGCGCGCGTCAGGGAGTAACGCTCGCGTGATTGCCGAGCGAAGCGAAGCATCTCACACGCTTCAGCCGGATGGCGTGCCGCGTATGAGATTCTTCGCTCGGCTCGGAATGGCGGCGCAAATGGCGCTTCGTCTCGGGATGGGACCATCACAGACAGCGGGGCTTCGCGGTCACTCCAGCCAGCGATACACCTCGAAGTACGGACGCTCGCTGAACCGGGCGGCGACGCCCGCCTTCGCGTAAGAGGAGGCGTCCTCCTTGGGCCTTTCCACGCGGAGAACCGTCGCGCGCGCGCGAAGGCTGCGGAAGAGCGGGCCGGTCCCGTAGCCGGACAGGCCGGACAGCCGAATCCCCAGCTCCTGCCCGACCTTGAGGTCCTTCCACTCGTCCGCGAGGAAGTAGATTCCGCCGGCGGAGACGTTCCCCGACGTCCCGATCCGCTGGGCGGTGCGGCTTTCGCCCTCTCGGAGGAACTCGACATTCAGTTTCAGGTTCAGCCTGGGTGATTCGCGCCGCTCAGAACCGGTCTTTTCCACGCTCTCGGCGCCCCCCGTTGCGCATGAGCTTGCCACGCGTTTTAACCCATTTCAGATGCTGGACCCGACGTCGTAGACTCGGACAGCAACTCGCGCGCGTATATCTACTCGGATCAGGTCCATTTGTCAAGATTGAAACGCTGCTTCGAGCCCGCCAGGTCGCGGACCGGCGCCGCGCTCGATATCCCGCGCGGCTCAAGCTGATCCAGGTCGAACTTTTTCATCTTCTTGTAAAGCGTCGAACGGCTGATCCCCAGCTCGGACGCGGCGTTGCGCTTGTTCCAGCCGGAGACGTTCAACGCGCGCATGATCCACTGGCGTTCCGGCTCGTGCATCGCCTCGCGCAGCGGCCGGGGCGCGCGCCGCGGCTGCGCCTCCACCGGGAAAGGCTTCGCGCAGAGCACCCACGGCGGCAGGTGCTCCGTCATCAGCATCTCGCCGCGCGCCAGCACCACGGCGTGCTCGATCACGTGCCGCAGCTCCCGCACGTTGCCCGGCCACGGGTAATGCACCAGGCACTCCAGCGCGTTCGACGAAATCCCGCGCACCCGGCGCCCGTGCAGGAGCGCAAAGTGCTGGAGGAACTGCCGCGCCAGCAGCGGGATGTCCGCCACGCGCTCGCGCAGCGGCAGCAGCCGCAGCTTGAGCGTGCTCACGCGGCGGTAGAGGTCCTCCCGGAACCGGCCGCGCGCGACAGCCTCCTCGAGCGGCGTGTTCGCCGCCGCGATCAGCCGCGCGTCGCTCTGGATCATCCGCGTGTCGCCGACGCGCTGGAACTCGCCCGATTCGAGCATCCCCAGCAGCCGCGCCTGGAGCGCCGGCGAGGCGTTCTCGATCTCGTCGAGCAGGATCGTGCCCCGGTCGGCCAGCTCGAACTTTCCCGCGCGCTCCGGCCATTTGGATTCCGGCGTCCCGCGCGCCTGGCCGAAGAGCTCGCTCTCGAGCAGCGCCTCGGCCGGCAGGCCGCAGTTGGCCTCGACGAAGGGCCCGAACCGGCGCCACGAGCAATCATGCGCCTTCCTCGCCAGGAAGCTCTTGCCCGAGCCGCTTTCCCCCTCGATCAGGAACGGCATCCGGCTGTCCGCCGCGCTCAGCACCAGGCGCCAGAGCGCCCGCGTGCGCTCGTCGGCGGTGAAGAATTCCTCCGGCGCCTCCTCCGGCAAAGGCGTCATGCGCGCCGCGCCCGGCGCCTCTTCCACCGACGACAGGGCGTGGGCGAGCGCGCTCCGGAGCGAGGGTCCGTCGAGGGGAAAGACCGAGACGTAGTCGCTGGCGCCGGCGCGGATCGAATGCACCGCGTCGCGGATCGAACGCTCCCGCCCCACGGCGATCACCGGCGGCCCGGCCCCGAACGGAAGTCCATCGCCCCATCGGCCGCCGTCATGCCCGTTCGGCGCGTCGGTCTGGAGCAGCAGCGCCTCGAAGGGCTTCTTCCGTTGAACCTGGTCCGCCTCCTCGAGCGAGTCGGCGACGCGCAGACTATACCCCATCGTGGCAATGGCTCTCTCCACCGCCGCAATGACTTCGGTGTCTGTCGAAACCAATAAAATTGACGCTGCCACTGCTTACACCGCAAGAGGCTCGCGAAAATACCCATGACGTATTGCCCGAATGGCTCGCAAACCTCATGCCACCCTTACAATCGAAAGACCGCCGGACCGCGTGTGCACTGATTGGACATCCCGGTAGTTGACCGTGCGCGTAACATGCTGTGCAAGCCGTTGTTACGACTTCAGCTTCGCGGTGTCCATATTTGCGAATTATTTGGCTCGGCGCAGCAGCCCGCGCGCGATGTTGAGAAGAGACAACACCTTGCGCGCCGTTTAGACAGATTTCGACATCAAATGAAGGTGCGTTTGAGGCTGAAGAGAATGTCTTTTGTCATTCCCGCGAAAGCGGGAATCCAGAACGCTGGTGTGATGTCCCAGAAACAACTTGCATATTTCTTAGTCATTCCGAGCGCAGCGAGGAATCTCATACGCAGCGCGTCGCAACGGTTTATGGTGTGAGACCCTTCGCTGCGCTCAGGGTGACGACACCTATCATTTGCTGTGTAACAGAGCACCAGGCCGAATGCCTGGATTCCCGCCTTCGCGGGAATGACGTGCCCGAGACGCAGATGGATTGGCCTATGAAGCCCGTCGAGCTTTCGCCGTCGCCAGCTCGGCCAGAAAATCGCCCATGCCGGAGATCAACTCGGCCCGCGGGCGGTTGGACAGTTCCGCGATCTTCCGCACCAGGGCGCTGCCGACGATGACGCCGTCGGCCGCGCGGCCCACGGCGGCCACCTGTTCCGGGCGCGAAATCCCGAACCCCACCGCGATCGGCTTGTCCGTCACCGCCTTGAGCCGGGCGATGTGGTCGGCCAGGTCGGGCGGCAGTTCGTTGCGCGCGCCGGTGGTGCCGGCGACGGCGATATAATAGATGAACCCGCGCGAGCGCGCCGCCACGGCCCTCATCCGCTCCGGCGGCGTCGTCGGCGCCACCAGGAAGACCGGATGCAGCCCGTGGGATTCCGCCAGCCGCGCCACCTCTTTCCCCTCGTCGGCCGGCAGCTCCGGGATGATGACGCCGTCCACGCCGGCGGCGGCCGCGCGCTGGAAATAGCTCTCCGGCCCGATGCGCCAGACGATGCTGTAGGAGACCATCGTCAGGATCGGCACGTCGCAGCGCGTGCGCACGTCGCGGACCATCTCCAGGATCGGCTGGACCTTCAGCCCCTTCGCGAGCGCGCGGACATAGGAACTCTGGATCGTCGGCCCGTCCGCCACCGGATCGGAATAGGGAATGCCCAGCTCGACGAGGTCCGCGCCGCGCCGCGCGAATTCCTCAATCAACGCGCCCGTGGCGGCCAGGTCCGGGTCGGCGGCGGTGATGAACGGCATCAGCGCCGCCGCGTTCGCCGCCCGCGCCCGCCGGAACGCTGCGTCAATCCGGTTCATCAAAACCTTACCCCTTCATTTTTACCACCAAGGCACCAAGACACCAAGAATGACAGTTTTTAAAGGTGAGCCTGCTTGCCGTTCTTGGTGTCTTGGTGCCTTGGTGGTTAACTTTTGTCAAAGCTTCTGTCCCAGTTTTTCCGCCACCTCGACGCAGTCCTTGTCGCCGCGGCCGGAGAGGCAGATGACCAGGATCTCCTCCGGCTTCATCTTCGGCGCCAGCTCGGCGGCGTGCGCGACGGCGTGCGCCGATTCCAGCGCGGGGATGATCCCCTCCAGCCGCGAGAGCAGCCCGAACGCGTCCAGCGCCTGCCGGTCCGTCGCCGAGACGTACTTCGCGCGGCCGGTCTCCTTCCAATAGCTGTGCTCGGGGCCGACGCCCGGGTAATCCAGCCCGGCGGAGACGCTGTGCACCGGCAGCGTCTGGCCCTCGCTATCCTGGAGCACGTACGAGCGGCTGCCGTGAAGGATGCCCACGGAGCCCTTCATCAGCGTGGCCGCGTGCAGGCCGCTCTCGAGGCCGAGCCCGGCCGCCTCGACGCCGATCAACTGCACCGCCGGGTCCTTGACGAACGGGTGGAACATCCCCGCCGCGTTGCTCCCGCCGCCGACGCAGGCGACCACCGCGTCCGGCAGGCGGCCTTCCTTGCGGAGCACCTGGCGGCGCGTCTCCCGGCCGATCACCGTCTGGAAATCGCGCACCATCATCGGGTAAGGATGCGGCCCGGCGACCGAGCCGATGATGTAATGCGTCGTCGCGGAGGAGGCCATCCAGTCCCGCATCGCCTCGGTCATCGCGTCCTTGAGCGTGCGCGCGCCGGAGGCGACCGGCACGACGCGCGCGCCGAGCGTGCGCATCCGGAAGACGTTGAGCGCCTGCCGGCGGATGTCCTCCTCGCCCATGTACACCGCGCACTCGAAGCCGAAGAGCGCCGCGACGACGGCGGTGGCCACTCCGTGCTGCCCCGCGCCGGTCTCCGCGATGACGCGCTTCTTGCCCATCCGCCGCGCCAGCAGCGCCTGCCCGAGCGTATTATTGATCTTGTGCGCGCCGGTGTGGAGCAGGTCCTCGCGCTTGAGGTACACCTTCGCCCCGCCGCAATGCCGCGTGAACCGCTCCGCGAACGTCAGCGGCGTCGGCCGCCCCGCGTACTCGCGCAGGTAGTA
Source organism: Candidatus Brocadiia bacterium (assembly GCA_052139675.1). GTDB lineage: Bacteria > Planctomycetota > Brocadiia > CAIUPP01 > CAIUPP01 > JBEKCB01. Next base: position 2,931 of record JBKQWE010000038.1, on the reverse strand, counting down.
ATCCAGGTCCTTGCGGAACTGCGGGTCGCGCCGCGCGGCCCGGTACGCCGCCGCCAGCTCCACCACCGCCGGCATCAGCGTCTCCGGGATAAACCGTCCGCCGAAGGGTCCGAAATGTCCTTTTGAATCGGGCAGCATCTGGACTCCGATCATCCGGTCGTGACAACTCTCTTTTTCGCATCCGGCTTTACCCATAGCAAAAATCCGCCCCGCTGGCAAGAGCGTGGCCGGATACCGCGCCACGCAATTTTCGCAAAATTCACGAAAAGCCCACTGAATTCGCATGAATTAAAAGCCCGCCGAAGGCCCGAAAAAGCGCCTCACATATTCTGAAAAAATCCTTGACACGTCACTGACCCGGTGCTATAGTTCTGCGTGCGACACGGTGTCGCTGACGGTGTCTCGGGAACGGTGTCTTTTTGCGGAAGGAGGGAGCCGTGATGGGCAGAAAGCAGTGGTCGTTGAAGTGGAGTGCGTTTACGCTCATCGAGATGTTGGTCGTGATCGCCATTATCGCGATCCTGGCCTCTTTGCTGCTGCCGGCGTTGATCGGCGCGCGCGAGAAAGCACGGCGGGCGAGCTGCATGGCCCACCTGCAGCAGATCGGCCTGGGGCTGACGGCGTATTCAGGCGATTATGGCGAGTACTTGCCCGGCGACCCCAACTGGGGCGCGGCGAATGCCTGTCACTTTGCCGACGATATGGACATCGGCGCCTACTGCTCGACGATGTGCGTCCCGTACGCCCAAGGGATGGTGGGCCAGGGAGCGCCCATAAGCTGTGGCGCCAACGACGGCAACGGCGCGTTCTGGTTGGGAACGTATACCGACTCCTCCGGTTCAGGCCCGCAGACCATGATCCACATGGGCTGGGAAGAGGGCGGAGCAGCCGGTTACGGCGGCCCCAACATGGACGACCCGGCATCCTTCTACGGGGTCATCGCCTACAACCACGACAACGTATTTGACGGCAACTCCGGCATGATCGACACCCCGGCCAACTGGGTCCAGGGCAACCTGACCCTCGGACCGACGGGCCTCGGTCTGCTCGCTGCCGGCAATTACATCGGGGACCTCCAGGCGTTCTACTGCCCCACCGGCTCGGCCTATGACGCCAGCATCCCGCCGGGCAGCGACCTGAGCGGCGGCGTCGGCCCGTGGTGTGGTATCAGCCCGGAATGGTGGTACTCCGCTGAGAGCGCAGCGGGCAATAACGCGATGATGTTCATCAACACCAATGTCAACAACCTCAAGCTGATGGGCGGCACTGACGCGCAGTTCCTCACCCACGGCGACCTCACCTCCATCGCCCGCAACAGCACAGGCAACAGGAGCAACACCGACCACACCGCTCTGTTGCCGTGGGACGGCTGCAGCGAGTGGGGCACCCCGTTTCAGTATGTAGCGCCCCCAGCCGGAACGCCGGCCGGCGCCACAGGCACTTACACCACTTGGCCCGGCGGCGATGTGTTCAGCGTCGTGATCGGCTGCTCGTATGGGTATCGCAACCAGGCGGACAGCAACGGCGGTACTCACATCACGCAGACCATGTGGAGCTGCCGCACGATTCCCTGTCAGTTGGGCGGACCTGGCGCCAATGGCGGGGGCAACTTCCCCAGTCTTTACATCCCCGGCAGCGGCGCAGCGGACCCGACCGGCACCCTGGGCTACTACAACAGGATGCCGTCTCCGCGGTTCGTGCAGCTTCAGAACACCTGCCCGGAACGGAAGACGACGAAGATGCTCGGCAACCTGTCCGTGGCGTCTGACCGTTTCGACACCCATTTGAACCCGTTCTGTGCGGGCGGCGCTGAGAGCTGGATGGGCAATCCTCATCCGTTCCCGATGGCCGGCATGGGCGCGTACGGTCACAAGGTTGGATACAACGTCCTCTTCGGCGACGGCCACGTGGCCTGGGATGCCGACCCGCAGCAGTGGTGGGTCTGGTCCTCCAACAGGGACCTGCATAGCGCCAGTTACGTGCCTGGCATAGGCAACACGCTCGCGCCACCGTCCTTCGCCGGCGACACGATTACAAACTGCGCAACCGACCTCGTTGGCGGCGGCCCGAACTTCAACGGCGGCGGCGCCGGCAGTTTGAGCATGGGCACGGGAATCTTCACACTGTTCGACGACAAGTTCAACAACGAGCCGGTTCAGGGCTTCTACCTTGGCGATGCGACTGGCGTCAATTGGTGGGGCCAGACCGGCGGCGGCTATCCGTAAACTGAACGACGACGGTCTTCTGTAATGTGTTGTGGCGCGATGGGCCGGCCCGCAATGGGCCGGCCCGCCGCGTTCTCTGGTGCTTCCTTGCGGAAATAGGACGCCTATTTCCGCAAGGAAGCATGACCGCAATAAGCCGCGTCGTTATACCGAGTTATGCGTTCCGTTGGGCCGTGTTTAGGTTCCGTGCACCGGGTCTAATCCCACCGGCTTTCAGCCGGTTGACTTTCAGTAGGTCTTTTCTTCGTTAGCGCATTTCTTGCGAAAGGCCTGAGATAAGCGCTCGTCATGCTGAACGTAGTGAAGCATCTCACACGCAGCGCGTGAGAGGCGCACGGGGTGTGAGATTCCTCGCCGTTCGGCCCTGAGCTCACGACCGAAGGGCTACGCTCGGAATGACGCTCACCACTTCAGTGGCTCTTTCGGCGACTTTCAGTCGCGATTCAACCTACCGCCTTTAGGCGGTAGTGGTTTAGAATTCCACGTGGACTACTTACTATCCACATTGCGATAATTCCCGACTGGCTGTGGTATTATAGCTGCCACGCAAGGCGTTGTCAAGAAAAATTAGCCATACCCTATTGACAAGGTGATAAGTGGATATTATAATTCAGCGCAGGCTAGTTTACTGTCCAGTATGGCGACTCGCACGTCAGTTGGTTCGGCGACGCCTAGAAAATGTTCATCTATTGGCCGCAGGCAACGG
>JBKQWE010000037.1:0-12330 GCA_052139675.1 Candidatus Brocadiia bacterium | reverse complement strand
TGTAGATGTTCGCCGTGTATACCGCCTCCGCCGTCACGGCCTTCTCGGGCATCCTGAACGTGATGGTCTTCCCCGTCGTCTGCGGGGTTCCGTTCACCGTCCAGTGCTCGAAGCTGTACCCGACCGGATCCGGCGCCGGCGCTTGCAGGTTCACTCTCGTCTCAGCCGCTATGCCGGGAACCGTGTAGTTTGTCGTCCCGGCCTGGCCCGTGTTGCTCGAACCGATGCTCAGCCCGGTCGGCGGCGTGGACTGGACGGTCAGGGTGTAGGTGCTTGTCCCGGTCGTGTACTGCGCCACGGCCAGGAGGTTTTGGCGGAAGACCTGGACGCGGTCGTTGTCCGTATCGGCCACATAGACATTGCCGGCGACATCGGCAGCGATGCTCCAAGGGCCGCTGAACTGCCCATTGGCGCTGCCATAGCTGCCCCACTGAGTGAGGTAAGCGCCGGCGGAGGTGAACTTCTGGATGCGGTCGTTGTCCGTATCGGCCACATAGACATTGCCGAGGGCGTCGGCCGCGACGCCATAGGGGGATGCGAATTGCCCATTGCCGCTGCCCTGGCTGCCCCACTGAGTGAGGTAAGCGCCGGCGGAGGTGAACTTCTGGATGCGGAAGTTCTGGGTATCGGCCACATAGACATTGCCGAGGGCGTCGGCCACAATGCCATAGGGGGTATCAAATTGCCCATTGCCGCTGCCCAGGCTGCCCCACTGAGTGACATACACGCCGGCGGAGGTGAACTTCTGGATGCGGCTGTTGCCCGAGTCGGCCACATAGACATTGTCGAGGTTGTCAACCGCGACAGCCCCGGGCTGGTGGAATTGCCCATTGCCGCTGCCCAGGCTGCCCCACTGGGTGACGTAGGCGCCGGCGGTAGTGAACTTCTGGATGCGGTTGTTGTCCCAGTCGGCCACATAGACGTTGGCGGCGTCGGTGGCAATGCCGATGGGGAAATCGAACTGCCCGTTGCCGTCGCCCAATCCACCCCACTGGGTGAGGAAATTGCCGTTGGAGTCGAACTTCTGGATCCGGTTGTTGAAGGTGTCGGCCACATAGACGTTGTTGGCGTTGTCGAGAGCGATGCCCTCGGGGTAACTGAACAGCCCATTGCCGCTGCCCGGGCTGCCCCACGTGGCGAAGCTGGCGGGCGCCGTGAATGTCACCTCTTTTTGTCCTGCCGTCAGCGCAGCGCCGTTCACCATCCATTCCTCAAATGTATACCCGGTTGGGTCCGTCGCCGGGGCTTGCAGGTTCACGCTCGTCCCATTTGTGATGCCGGGAACTGTGTAGTTCGTCGTCCCGCCCTGGCCCATGTTGCTCGAACCGATGCTCAGCCCGGTCGGCGGCGTGGACTGCACACTCAGCGTGTAACCGTACTGCGCCACCGCCGTCGTGTCAGCGGTCATGGTGAACGTGATGGAAGTGGGCGTGCCCACAGGTGGTACAGGTTGCGCCACGCCGTTCAGCGTCCACTGCGAGAAGCCGTACAAACCGCTCGGGTCAGTCGCCGGGGCTTGCAGGTTCACGCTCGTCCCATCCGCGATGCCCGACACCATGTAGTTCGTCGTGCCGGCGTCGCCGCTGCTCGAGCCGATGCTCAGCCCGAGCGGGGGTGTGGACTGAACGGCCAGCGTGTAAGCGTCTGTCCCGGTCGTGTACTGCGCCACGGCCAGGATGTTCTGGCTGAAGATCTCCTGGATGCGCTGGTTGTCCGTGTCGGCCACGTAGATATTGCCCGCGCTGTTGAGAGCGACGCCTTCGGGATACTCGAATTGCCCGGCGCCGGAGCCCTCGCTGCCCCATTGGGTGACGTAAACGCCGGCAGAGGTGAACTCCTGAATGCGACCGTTGAACGTGTCGGCCACATAGACATTGCCGGCGCTGTCGGTAGCGATGCCTCCGGGCAATTCGAATTGACCATTGCCGGAGCCCGCGCTGCCCCATTGGGTGACGTAAAAGCCGGCAGAGGTGAACTCCTGGACGCGCTCGTTGTACGTGTCGACCACGTAGACATTACTCCCGCTACCGACAGCGATGCCTGTGGGGAATTCGAATTGCCCATTGCCGGAGCCCAAGCTGCCCCATTGGGTGACGTAAACGCCGGCAGAGGTGAACTCCTGAATGCGCTCGTTGTACGTGTCAACTACATAGACATTGCCGGTGACGGCGGTGTCGATGGCGATGCCTGTGGGGTATTCGAATTGCCCATTGCCGGAGCCCGCGCCGCCCCACTGGGTGACGAAAACGCCGGCAGCGGTGAACTCCTGGATGAGCTGATTGCCCGTGTCGACCACATAGACGTCGCCGGCGCTGTCGAGAGCGATGCCTGTGGGGCTGCTGAACAGTCCGTTGCCGCTGCCATAGCCGCCCCACTGGGTGACGTAAGCGCCGGAGGAGGTGAACTCCTGAATGCGGTCGTTCTCCGAGTCGACCACATAGACATTGCCGTTGGTGGCGACCGCGACGCCTGTGGGGTCGTTGAACTGCCCATTGCCGCTGCCCTCGCTGCCCCAGGAGAGGAAACCGGCGGGGGCCGCGAAGGTCACCGACTTCACGCCGACGCCCAGCGACGCACCGTTCAACGTCCACTGCGAGAACGTGTACCCGGCCGGGTCCGTCTGCGGGGCTTGCAGATTCACCATCGTCCCGTACGCGACGTCCGGCACCGTGTAGTTCGTCATCCCACCCTGGCCCGGGTTGCTCGAAGCGATGCTCAGCCCGGTCGGAGGCGTGGACTGAACGGTCAGGGGGTAGGTGCTTGTCCCGGTCGCGTACTGCGCCACGGCCAGGATGTTCTGGCCCAGGACTTCGACGCGGTTGTTCGCCGCATCGGCCACATAGAGGACATTGCCCGGGCCGTCAACCGCGACGGCGTACGGGTCATCGAATTGCCCGGGGCCTGCTCCCAGGCTGCCCCACTGGGTGACGTAAGCGCCGGTAGAGGTGAACTCCTCGATGCGGTCGTTGCCCATGTCGGCCACATAAACATTGCCGAAGTCGTCCACCGCGATGCCGGCGGGGAATTCCAATTGGCCATTGCCGCTGCCTTCGCTGCCCCACTGAGCGACGTAGGCGCCGGCGGTAGTGAACTTCTGGATGCGGAAGTTGCTCTCGTCGGCCACATAGACATTGTCGAGGTTGTCGATCGCGATGCCATAGGAGTATTCGAACTGCCCATTGCCGCTGCCCTGGCTGCCCCACTGAGTGAGGTATCCACCGTCGGAAGTGAACTTCTGGACGCGGAAGTTGTTCGAGTCGGCCACATAGACATAGCCGAGGCTGTCGACCGCGATGCCGTCGGGGACATTAAACTGCCCATTGCCGCTGCCATAGCTGCCCCACTGAGTGAGGTATACACCGTTGGAAGTGAACTTTTGGATGTTGTTGTTAAACGCGTCCGCCACATAAACATTGTCGTCCGCGTCCACCGCGATGCCGAAGGGGCCTCTAAACTGCCCGTTGCCGGTGCCAAAAGTACCCCACTTAGTGACGTAGACGCCGGCGGAAGTGAACTTCTGGACGCGATAGTTGTACTGGTCGGCCACATAGACATTGCCCATGTTATCGAGCGCGATGGCGGAGGGGACAATTAACTGCCCATCGCCGGTGCCATAGCCGCCCCACTGGAGGAAGCCGGCGGGGGCTGGGAACGTCACGGACTTCACCCCAGCGGCCTGCGCCACGCCGTTCACCGCCCATTGCCCAAAGGTGTAGCCGGCCGGGTCCGTCGTCGGCGCCACCAGGTTCACGCTCGTCCCCGCCGCGACGTTGGCCACCGTGTAGTTCGTCATCCCGGCATCAACTGTGCTCGAACCGATGCTCAGCCCGGTCGGCGGCGTGGACTGCACGACCAACGTGCCGCTATTCAGCGTGTACTGCGCCACGGCGGTCAGGTCAACGTTAATCGTGACCGTGAGGGGCTTCAGGCCGGCAGGCTGCTCCGTATCGTTCACCGTCCATCGCGAGAAGGTATACCCTGTCGGGTCCGTTGCCGGGGCCGACAGTTGCACAGTCGCAAAGCTTGCGATGCCGGCGACGGTGTAGTTCGTCGCGCCGCCGTCGCCCGTGGTCGAACCGATAACGATCCCGGTCGCAGGCGTGGACTGCACCGTCAGCGTGTAGGTCTGCGCTGCGGCGTCCGTGGCGAATGTGAACAATGACATAAGGGCGAGACCGGCGGCTATGAGCCCTGCGCTGATTGGACGACTAAACGGATGCATAAGGTTTCATCCTTTCCCCGGCAAACGCGCAGCATGGCCCGTCCTTGCGATGACGAGGTCCTGGGTTCCCGGACAGCGGTTTTTCGGCGGACAGGATTCGGAAAACGGTCCTTGCGCGCGGTTGCCCAAACCGCGGTGCGGCGAAGAATATTGCACGGCAGGTCCCCTCATCTTCGCCAACGCGCACCCCTTTACGATACCCCGCACGTCCTCAGCCGGGATCGTCGCAAACCGGCCTTCTCATGGTCCGCAACGCCTTCCGCAGCCGGACCGGACGATCTCCCCGCGACGCAATCCGCGGTATACCACAGCGTGGTATATCCCCGGACTTATACTCCGGCGGAGCGGTGCTGTCAAGAAAATTCGTTCCAGACCGCATCCGGCCGTGATGACCTCTGCTGAGAAATGCCTGACATACCCTTAGAATGAGGAAAAGACGGCAATTTTTATGCCGTCCATGCTTCCAGACCTCTTGATTCTTGTGCCAGGGCCTAATCACTTCACCTGTAGCATTTTATGCCAACAGGAACGCTTGCCTGTTTCACCCAAAGCCAGGCCGTATGTCGAGGAATCTCAACATGTGGCACAGGGAGCAACACCCGTTCGACCATCCGCGCGGAACGCGAAAACCCTTTGCCCGCTTTGGAAATTGCGCACGCTTCCGGTATGATGCGCGGCAGAGGCGAGGGTGGCGGAACTGGCAGACGCGCTGGACTTAGGATCCAGTGGAGAAATCCATGCGGGTTCAACTCCCGCCCCTCGCACCAATCCCTGCGGCGTAACGCCTTTCGGCTTGCGGCGGGTCAGCGAAGGCTAATCGCGCTCTCAAGCAGAAGGCTCCGGCGGAGCGATGACCGGAAGCGACGCAAGTTTAGCCTTGTCGCGAACTTCGGCGTCTCGGGTCACCAGGACCACTTCGCAGCAGGGATGATGCCGCATGACTTCGAGAGAGGAAGCGATGAACCTGTCGTGCTTGCTGCCGGCGTCAAGCCATGACTGCGTATGAGCCATGTCGGGTTCTGTCGGCAGCGAACGCAGCGTGCTCCAGCCCCTGCCGAGAGTTACGCCTTGGCTCAGGTCGCCTCTGCGGGCATACTCCTCAATTTGCCGCACCACCGTTTCGGCTTTCGGCTGGACCCTGTCGTTTTCCCGCGCTTTGAGCTCATCGAGTTCGGAAAGGACGGTCGGGGTCAGTACCATCGTGAACGCCGGAACGCCCTCGAATTGCCACGCATCGAGTTGCGTGTTGTGAAGCAAGGCGCTGGTGTCGGGAACGTAGCACACTTCGCCGCTCTTCCCGTCGTAGAGGCGGGACAGGCCATTCAACGCCGCATGCATGGCCTTCTTGGCCGCCTGCACGGCGGCATCAATGCTCTCGTACGCGCACGGCTTCTCTCGCGCGATGAGTTCGCGGAATCCCGCGTTGGCCGTCTCCACCTCTTTGCGGCAACTCCCAGCCTGGCCCGAGAGCAGCGTTTTCAGCACGGAGAAGAAAGCGTCGCACTTCTGGAGCAACCTTGCCTGCTCCTGCAATCCCACCTCTTCGAGATCGCCCCACTTGCCGGACTCAATGGTGGAATGCACGTACAGGAAAATCTCGACCTGGACCAGCAGGTCAAAACCCTCTTTCTGGACGTTCTCAATAACGGTAGGCATGGCCACCTCGGATTTCGGAACGAATGATGCGTTTCAAAACTCTCTCAGACATTATACGACAAAACCCGCTGTCACGACTACTTATTTCAAGAGCGTTCCATAAACGTGGGTTTCTTAGAACGCCACGAGAACAGGATGCGCATGCCCGCCCTACAGAGTCCGATATCCGATAATGCCGCCCATCAGGCCGCTCACGGCTCGGCGGCCGGTGCGCCGGCCTGGACGCTCTCGGCGAGCGCGGGCGGCTCCTTGACGCGCCACGCGATGAACAGCGAGACGATGCACAGCGCGATTCCGGAGAACGTGAACGTGGGCCGATAGTCCCGCATGTATGCGGACAGGTACGCGCCGGCGAGCGGGCCGAACGCCCATCCCAGGGCGTTCAGCGAAGCGACAAGGCCGAACGCCTTGCCCAGGCTGTGCTCGGGCACCACCTTGCGGATGATGGCGCTCGCGGTGGGGAAAACCCCTGCCATGCCGAACGCGAACAGGATGCGGAACGTCATGAGCTGCGGGACGTTCCGCGCGTAAGCTTGCAGCCCCGCCATGATCCCGCCCCAGACCACCGCCGCCATGAGCACTTGCCGGTGCCCCCACCGGTCGCCCCAGCGGCCGAAGATCCACGCGGAGAGCGTTTCGACGATCCCGACCACCGAGATGATGATCCCGGTCAGCGCGGCGGCGTCTTTGTCGTCCATCGCGGATACGTGCTGCACGAAATAAGGGAAAATCGGCGTGGGCGCGGTGGCGGCGAAGGTGATCAGGCAGAGCGTCAGCAGCGGCACCAGGAACGATCCGATCGCCAGCAGCGGCAGGAACGCGCGAGTCATGCCCACCCGGCTGGTGGCGTGGCGCTCGAAGTTCTCCTCCGTGCCGTAAGTCACGATGAAGCCCCCGATCACGAGGATGACGCCCGCGATGAGGAAGGTGGGCCGGTAGCCGACGAATTTCGCCGCGTAGCCGCCCAGCAGCGGGCCCATGAAGTTGCCGCCGCTCGCGGAGACGGTGACCAGGCCGAGCGCATAGCCGGAGTGTTCCGGCGGAGTCGCGCTGGCGACCATGGCCATGCTCGCCGTGATGGTGCCGGTAAGAATGCCCTGGAGTATGCGCAGGACGAAGAGCTGATGGACATTCTGGACGAAGGCCATCAGCGCTACGGTGACCGCGCCGCCGAACATGGCCCTGAGCACCATGTTTTTGCGGCCATGCCGGTCGGCGACCCAACCCCAGATCGGCGAGCAGATCGCCATGGGAACGCCCATCGCCGTGACGAGAATGCCGGCCCATTTGTCCGCCTGCGGCCCCGCCGGCACACCGAGATCGTGGAGGTAGAAGGCCATGAACGGAAAAACGAATCCGAAGCCGACCATCGCGATGAACTGGGCGATGCAGACCGAATAGAGAGTTTTTTTCCAGGAAGTGCCCATCGCCGCGCCAACGCACGCCTATAAAAAGAGAGCGAGCGAGGTCATCGCCCGCCCGCTGGTCCAAATCCCGAAGCCGACGCACCCTGATTATAGAACGCGCGCCGGCGCGCCGCAAATCGAGCGGCAAGTGAAGCCGGCTGCGCGGCTAGAGCCGGAACCGGTAGCCGATGCCGGCTTCGGTGAGGATGTACTTCGGGCGCGCGGGGTTGGCTTCGAGTTTGTGCCGCAACTGGTGCACGAAGACGCGCAGGTAGGTCGTTTCGTCCGTCAGGTGCGGCCCCCAGACTTCCTTGAGCAACTGGCGCTGCGTGATGACTTTGCCGGCGTGCTTCACCAGCAGCGCCAGCAAGCGGAACTCGATCGGCGTCAGGCTGACCGGTTTGTTGCGCAGGGAGACGAGATGGCCGGCCAGGTCCACCTTCAGGTCGCCCGAGACGAAGACGGCGCTTTCGGCCTCGTCGCCCACGCGCCCGGCGTGCCGCAGCGCCGCGCGGATGCGCGCCATGAGTTCCGGGACGCCGAACGGCTTCGTCAGGTAATCGTCGGCGCCGGCATCGAGCGCGGCGACCTTGTCGCTCTCCTGCCCGCGCGCGGAGATGATGACGATCGGCACGGCGCTCCACGCGCGCAGACGGTGGATCACTTCGAGCCCGTCCATGTCCGGCAGGCCGAGGTCCAGCAGCAGGATATCCGGCCGGCAACTCGCGGCCATCGCCAGGCCCTGCTGCGCAGTCGCGGCCTCGTGGAACGTATAGCCGTGGCCGCCGAGCGCCGTCCGCAGGAAGCGGACGATCGGCGGCTCGTCCTCGATGATCAGAATGCTCGCGGCGTTCTCGGCCATGAGGGTCAGCCCCTTCTCGTCCTCGTCGGCGTCCGTCCTGCTCGTCCTCGTCCTCGTCGTCGTCCTCGGCCGTTCAGTATAACAATTCGAGGAGGTGGTCGACGACGAGGACGAGTACGATTCGATTTATCCTGCCCAAATCGCCGATGGTCACGTCGCCAGCGGAAGCGTGAACCGGAACGACGCGCCGCCGCCGGGGCGATTCTCCGCCCAGATTTTTCCGCCGTGGGCCTCGACGACCGCGCGGCAGATGGTCAGGCCCAGGCCGACGCCCGAGGCGCTGCCGGCCAGCTTTCCGCGGTAGAACTTCTCGAAGATCTTCTTCTCGTCGCCGGGGCTGATGCCCGGCCCGCGGTCGGCGATCTCCACGGTCACCTGCTGGTCCGACGCCGCCGCGGAGATCTCGATCGGGGAGCCGGCGGGCGTGTATTTCGCCGCGTTCTCCAGCAAGTTGATGAAGACGTGTTCGGTGAGGATCACGTCCAGCGGCACCAGCGGCAAGTCGGCGGGAATATGCGTGGTCACCGGATGGCCGTTCAACTGCTTCTCCATCCGCGTCAGGGCGCTGCCGACGACCTCCTCGATCGGGCAGGGCTCTTTCTTGACCTTGGCGGCGCCGGACTCCAGCCGCGTCATTTCGAGCAGGTTGGTGACCAGGCGGCTGAGATGGGCGGCCTCTTCGCTGATGCTCTCGGCCAACTCGCGGCGGGCGGCGGGCGGCATCTGTTCGTCGTGCTCCAGCAGCGTGCTGGCGGCGCCGGTGATCGCCGAGAGCGGCGTCCGCAGGTCGTGAGAGACGGAATTCAGGAGCGCGTTGCGCGATTTCTCCACTCCCGCTTCCAGTTGCGCCTTCCGGGCCTCGTCGGCGAAGCGGTCGCTCTCGACGGCCATGCCGCCCTGCGTGCCGAACGCCTCGAGAAGCTGGAGCAGGTCCGGCGTCAGCGGCCGGCCCGCGTGGAGCGGCCGGACGGCCAGCACGCCGACCGGGCCGCGCGTGCCGTTCAGCGGCACGTAAAGGCATTCCGCGCCGGGCATGGTATCGGTCCCCAGGCCGGCGACGCGGCCGACGTCGAAGACCCAGTGCGCCACGCCGCGCTCGCGCGCGTCCATTGGAAAGGCCGCATCGTTTCCGGCCCGGATCACCAGGCGGCCGGTCTCGTCCGGCACCAGGGCGGCGACCTCGCTCTGCAGGACCTCCGCCACGTGGCGCACGACCACGTCGAGCAGCTTGGCCGTGCCCCAGTTGCTGGCCAGTTGGCCGCTCATGGAGTAAAGCGCAGCGGTGCGGCGCTCGCGCTCGCCGGCGTCCTCCGCCTGCACGTGCAGCCGCGAGGTCAGCGAGCTGATGATCAGGGCCACCGCGAGCATGACGCCCAGCGACACCAGGTGCTGGATATCGGAGGCCGTGACGCTGAAATAGACCTTGGCGAAGGCGAAGTCGAAGGCGACGACGCTCAGAATGGAACAGAGGACGGCCGGGCCGGACCCGATCCGGGCGGCGACGAGCGCGACGCCGAGCAGGTAGACCATCACCAGGTTCGAGGGATCGAACTTCTTGCGCATGGCCCAGGCGAGCAGGGTGCAGGCGAGCACCATCAGCGCCGCCCAGGCGTACCGCCTCCACTCGATGGGCGCTTCCACGCGCACCGCGCGCGTCATCTCCACCGGCTCCGGCTCGCCCTTGATGATGTAGACGTCGATATCCCCGCTGGCGCGGATCAGGTTGCCCACGAAGGAGCCGTAGAGCCGCTCGTGAAGGCGGAGCGGTCCGGGCTTGCCGGCGATGATCTTGGTGACGTTGTGCTTGCGCGCGTAAGCGACGACCTCTTTCACCACGTCCGTGCCGGTCACCCTCACCGTCTCGGCGCCAAGCTGCTCCGCCAGGCTCAGGTTCTCCGACAGCGCCTCCTTGCCGGCCTCGGAGAGGTTCGGCTGCTCGACGGTGATGGCGATCCATTCCGCGTGCAGGCCGGCGGCCATGCGCCGCGCCGCCCGGACGAGCTGCGCGGAAAACGGGCTGGGGCTGACGCAGGCGAGGAGCCGTTCGGAGGTCCGCCAGACTCGGCTGATCGCCTGCTCTTCGCGGTAGTCGCGCACCTGCAGGTTCACGCGGTCGGCGGTCGAGCGCAGCGCCAGCTCGCGCAGCGCGATCAGGTTGCCCTTGCGGAAGAAATTATCCGCCGCGAAGCCCGCCTGCTCGGGAAGGTAGATCTTTCCCTCTTTCAGGCGGCGGATCAGGTCGTCGGGCGGCAGGTCAATCAGCTCGATCTCGTCGGCCTGCTCGACGACGGAGTCGGGGATGGTCTCGCGGACGACGACGCCGGTGACTTGCTGGACGACGTCGTTGAGGCTTTCGAGGTGCTGCACGTTGAGCGTCGTGTAGACATTGATCCCGGCGTCGAGGAGATCGTTGGTGTCCTCCCATCGCTTCGCATGGCGGCTGCCGGGCGCGTTCGTGTGCGCCAGCTCGTCCACGAGGATCAGCTCCGGCTTGCGCGCCAGGGCCGCGTCGACGTCGAACTCGCGCAGCTTCGTGCCGCGGTATTCCACGAAACGCGGCGGCAGGACGTCGAGTCCTTGGAGGAGCGCCTCGGTCTCGGAGCGCCCGTGGGTTTCGACGATCCCGACGACGACGTTCTGCCCTTCGGCCTTGCGCGCCCGGGCCGCCACGAGCATGGCGTAGGTCTTGCCGACGCCGGCGGCCATGCCGAAGAAGATCTTCAGCTTGCCGCGTCGCTGCCGCTGCTCCTCGGCCTTGACCTGCTTGAGCAGTTCGTCGGGATTGGCGCGAGCTTCCTGCATGGGCGCAATCTTACTTGATCCGGCCGTCCAAAGCCAGATTCAGCTCGAGGACGTTCACGCGCGCCTCGCCGAGGATGCCGAGCTGGCGGTCTTCGGTGAAGCGGGCGACGAGGGCGCGGACCGCCCGCTCGTCGAGCTTCCGCACGCGGGCGACGCGAGGGACCTGGAACTCCGCGGCCGCCGGGGTGATGTGCGGATCGAGCCCGCTGGCCGAAGCGGTCACGAGGTCCGCCGGCACGGGCGCTGAATTGCCCGGATCGGCGGCGCGCAGCGCGGCGATCCGGTCGCTGACCGCCTTTGCCAGGTCCGGGTTAGTCGGGCCGAGGTTGGAGCCGCCGGACGATTCCGCGTTGTACGGGAAGGGCGTGGTCGCCGAAGGGCGGCTCCAGAAATATTTCGGGTCCGTGAAGGGCTGGCCGATGAGCCTGGAGCCCAGCGCGCGGCCGTCCTTTTCAATGAGGGCGCCGTGCGACGCGCCGGGGAAAAGCGTGCGGGCGATGGCGGTGATGACCGCCGGATAGGCCAGCCCCAGCAGTACCGAGGAGAGCGCCAGCATGACGAGCGCGGGGCGGATTTGACGTCGGATCTCGGGGAACATGTTTTTCTCCTTCTCCAGCAATCGAAATCATCCTCGTAATCGTAATCGTAATCCTAATCGTAATCGCCGTTTTCCGTCCGCTCCAGAGGACAGCCGATTACGATTAGGATTACGATTACGAGATTAATAATCACGATGGCGCGTCGTACTTTTCCTCGTCCTCATGCAAGCGGTCCGGCGAGTTGCTCTTGATCAGGCCGACGAGCATGGAAACAATCCCCAGGAGGATTTCTTTTCCCGGTCTGACGTCCGCCTCAGGCAAGATGCCTTTGGCCACCAGCGCGTCCAATGCCGCGGCGCATTCAAGGGCGGAGCCTCGCGCAACGTCGAAATACTTGCACCGATCCGGCGCCGAGAATTTCCCATTGCCCTCGGCGATGTTCAGAAGAATGGAGGTGGAGGCACGATCGAGGTGATCGTGCACGGCCAGTTTCGAGGGCACTCGGTCCATTATCCCGCGAAGCCATGCGAGGAATTCCAGCGCTGCTTTGTACACGCGCAGTTTCTCATGGTCGAAGCTCTGCGTCATGGTGCGGTCATCCTCGAAAATCCGTCTGATAGTCTCGTAATCGTAATCTTACTCACTACTGTCCGGTTAAATCTCTAGGAATGACAACTGTTTTGTAACGTTGATCTCCGGATTTGAGATCGGGCCTTGTGAAAAGAGCTGTAAAACCGGGTCTTTTTGGAAAATCGTCACTTTGAGAATTTGCTGGATTTCGCTGAGACTGCGTCCGATGCGAAGCTCTTTCCTGGCGATGGCCAGGAGCAGGTAAACGCTGAT
>JBKQWE010000036.1:0-37594 GCA_052139675.1 Candidatus Brocadiia bacterium | reverse complement strand
GGACGATTTTTGCGATTGGCGCGGCCTTGCGGCCTGGCAACGCTCTGTCCGTCCCATTGTAGCACGTGTGCAGCCCTGGGCATAAGGGCCATGATGACTTGACGTCGTCCCCGCCTTCCTCCGGCTTAACGCCGGCGGTCTGGTCAGAGTCCCCGCCATGACGCGCTGGCAACTGACCACAGGGGTTGCGCTCGTTAGGGGACTTAACCCAACACCTCACGGCACGAGCTGACGACAGCCATGCAGCACCTGTGCACGTTGTACCTTGCGGCCTCACCGACGTTTCCGCCGGCTAATCCGTGCATGTCAAGCCCAGGATAAGGTTCTTCGCGTAGCCTCGAATTAAGCCACATGCTCCACCGCTTGTGTGAGCCCCCGTCAATTCCTTTGAGTTTCAGCCTTGCGACCGTACTCCCCAGGCGGGGTACTTAGCACGTTGGCTACAGCAGAGACAACATCGGAGTCGCCCCTACTTAGTACCCATCGTTTAGGGCTAGGACTACCGGGGTATCTAATCCCGTTTGCTCCCCTAGCTTTCGCGCCTCAGCGTCAGTAACGGGCCAGAGAGCCGCTTTCGCCACCGGCGTTCCTCTTGATATCTACGCATTTCACCGCTCCACCAAGAGTTCCACTCTCCCCTCCCGCACTCGAGACACGCAGTATCCGATGGCTTTCCCCGGTTGAGCCGGGGGCTTTTACACCGGACTTACGCATCCGCCTACACGCCCTTTATGCCCAGTGATTCCGAGTAACGCTTGCCACCTACGTATTACCGCGGCTGCTGGCACGTAGTTAGCCGTGGCTTCCTTTGGAGCCTTTGTCACACGGAGACAGTATTAATGTCCCCGTCATTCATAACTCCTGACAGAGGTTTACAACCCGAAGGCCTTCATCCCTCACGCGGCGTCGCACCGTCAGGCTTTCGCCCATTGCGAATGATCCTCCTCTGCTGCCTCCCGTAGGAGTCTGGGCAGTGTCTCAGTCCCAGTGCGGCCGTTGACCCTCTCAGGTCGGCTACCCGTCGTTGCCTTGGTGGGCTTTTACCTCACCAACTAGCTGATAGGCCGTGAGCCCCTCCTCGAGTGACAGGTCCTTGCGGATCCCCGTCTTTGATGTCCCGATCATGCGACCAGGACATGTCATTCGGTATTAGCCCCGCTTTCGCGGGGTTATCCCCATCTCGAGGGCAGGTTACCCACGTATTACTCGCCCTTTCGCCATGCTACTAGGGGTTGCCCCCATTCGCATTCGACTTGCATGAATCAGACACGCCGCCAGCGTTCACTCTGAGCCAGGATCATACCCTTCACTTGAATTTCAACTCCCCGCACCGCAAGCGGCACAGGTTGTCTTTTCTTCAAAACGTCCGGGTTGATCTTAAATCGGTCTTCTACTCAGGTTTCCCTAAGGCTGGTTAAGGCTATCTGTGGGCTCTACCTGTGCAGAAAACCACAGTTTCCCGACACAGGCAGACAGTTCCGAATTTTCAAAGAGCTTGTGCGCCCCATTGGCGAGGCGTCCCTCATTATATCATGCATTCAGGGATTGTCAAGCGACAAAATCGTTTTTTTTCGAATGCCCTATACCGCCCTGACGTCACTCGAAGATGTTGATCTTCCGCCATCGCTCGCCCATGAAGCGCCACAGCAGGACAACATCGTAGACCCAGATGTAGATCGTCGCCGCGGTCCACGCCCCGCGCAGCCCGCCGATGTGCGGGTTGCCCAGTACAAACACCAGCGGCAGAAAGAACATCCACGCAAACATAATCTGCGCGATGGCGGGGAACCGCGTGTCGCCCGCCCCCTTGAGCGCGCCGGCCGACACGATCCCGAACGCATCGGCGAACTGGAAGAGCGGGATGTACGTCAGGATCAGGCTGCCCGCCGCGATGACCGCAGGCTCGTGCCGAAACAGCCCGATGAGCGGCCGGCGGAAGACGTAGAACACCACCCCCATCAGCGTCATGTAGCAACACGCGCACGCCATGCCCACGTACGCCCGCCGTTTCGCCGCCCGGTAATCCCCCTGACCGATGTATCGCCCGACCAGCGCCGTGAGGCCGATACTCAGCCCGTATGCCGGCATGAAGGAAAGCTGCATGAACGACGTCGCCGCGTTATTCCCCGCCAGCGCATCCGCCCCGAATTTCCCGATCACGAAACTCACGAAAATCGCCCAGCTCCCCAGGTCCAGCGCAAACGTCGCCCCCGCCGCAATCCCGATCCGCAGAATCTGCGCCACCTTTTTCCACTCGAACGGCGCCCACGAGCGCGTCGCAAATCGCGCCTGCTCGCGCCACGACAAATACAGCGTCAGCAGGATCGCCGCCTCCGCGAAGGAAGCCAGCGTCGTCGCAATTCCCGCCCCGAGGAGCCCCAGTCGCGGGAACCCCAGCTTCCCGAAAATCAGTATCAGATCGAGCGCGAAATTGAACGCGTTTGCGCAGATCCCGGTAATCATGGGCACGATCGGTCGCCCCGTCCCCTGGTAGAACGTCGCCAGCGCCGCCACCATGCTCATCGCCGCAACCCGCAGCGCCAGCACGCGGAAGTACGTGACCTCCAGCCCCATCACCGCCGGCTCATGGTGGAACAGCAGAAAGATCTGCGGCGCGAGCGCGACGAGCGGCAACATCAGCACCTGCGCCAGGAAGCCGATGTAGATGCAGTGCACGGTGTACCGCCCGCAGCCTGCCAGTTCGCCCCGGCCCAGACACTGCGACACGAACGTATTGTTGCAGCTCACCAGCCCCAGAATGAAGGAGCCGAAAACCATGAACGTCAGTCCCCCAGGCCCGGCCGCCGCCAACTCGTCCTTCCCGAACCGCCCCACCAGCAGCATATCCACGAACATCATCATCGTCTGCGAGCCCATCGTGATGATGATCGGCAGCGAGAGACGGACGACCTCGCCCAGGTCGGCCCGCAGCGAACCGCGCTCCAGCTTCTCCATCGAACGCGCGCCTTCCCCGTCATCAACCGCGCCAGAATCCAGTCCGGGACAGCCCCATCCTTATCATAAGCCACCGCCTCGCCGCGACACAATACCCGACCGCCGGCCGACGGCGAGGGCGCACAGCAAGGAGCGTCATGGAGTTCAGGGGAAGGTCAAGCCGCTGCTGGATCGCGCGCCAGCGGCTTTCCGCGGTTATTCCGCGGGCGAGCCGGCCGGTTGCGCCCGGGCGAGCTCCTCTTCGTACACGTCGGCGATGCGACGGACCATAGTCTCGGCGCGGAACTGGTCGAGGAAAAGCTCACGGCCTTTGAGCGCCATCGCGCGCGCGGCATCGAGGTCAGCCAGGGCGCGGAGCATCGCCTCGCGCAGCCCTGCGACGGATCCGGGCGGCACCAGGAACCCGGTGACGCCGTCGCGCACCACCTCGCGCGCGCCGTCCACGTCGTAACTGATCACCGGGCAGCCGCTCAGCAGCGCCTGCGGCAGCACGCGCGCGAGTCCCTCGCGCAATGAAGCGTGAACGAGCAGGTCCATCGCGTTGATCATCTCCGGGATCCGCTCCGGCGAAACGAGGCCGCCGAAGGTCACTTTTCCAGCGACGCCGAGGCTTGCGGCCAGCGTACTCAGCCGGTCGCGCAGGATGCCGTCGCCGACGAAGAGAAGGCGCGCAGTCGGCGCTCGCTGCGCCACCTCGGCGAACGCGCGCAGCACGTCCTCATGCCCCTTCAAATGAAAAAGCCGCGCGATCTTCCCGATCACAATCTCATTCGCGCCGATGCCGAACTCGGCGCGGACGCGGGCCCGGCCGCCGCCCTGGGCGAGAAACGGCGCGACTTCCATGCCGCTGTAGATGGTGATGAATTTCTCCCGCGGCGCGATCCCGGCTTGCACGAAGGCGTCGGTCATGGCGTCGGCGACGGAGATGAAGCGGTTCGTGTCACCGGCGACCAGTTTCTCGGCCCGGCGGAAAACCCAGTTCGCCGTCCGCCCCTGCTGCGCGTGGAAGGGCGGGCCGTGGATGGAATGAATGATGACCGGCACACCCGCGCTCCGCGCCGCCAGCCGGCCGAGGATGCCCGCCTTCGAGGAATGGGTGTGGACGATGTCCGGCCGCTCGTCGCGGAAAACCCAGAGCAGCGCCTTGAAGGCGAGCGCGTCGCGCCAGGGCGAAATCGCGCGGCGGAGGTTCGGCAGCACGATCAGGTCCACTCCGTGGCGGCGGGCGCGCTCGACGAGTTCGCCCTCCGGGCCGAGGGCCGGCCCGGTGACGAGCGTGGTGCGGTATCCGCCGAGCCGGTCGAGGCCCTCGACGGTCAGGAGCGTATTCTCCTGCGCGCCGCCGAGGATCAGGCGCGTGATGACGTGCATGCAGCGGATTTGCCTCAAGGCGGACCCACCTTTCACCGGGCGCGAAGTCCGGCCCGCGCGATGTCTCCGGCCGCATCCTATTCCGAGGGTCGGGAAAATTCAAGCTGCGCGCGGCGGAATCGTGACTTGCGGGAGGTTCGGAACGCGACTATAATACGCAGGTTTCGCTCTTCTAATGAAAGCCGCCGGCATGCCGGTAAATCGCGTGACCACAGCAGGGTTTTATTATGCCTTCACCGGCGCACATCCATGGATTCGAAATCCTCGAGCGCATCGGCTCGGGCGCGGAGAGCGCCATCTATCGGGCGCGCGAGCCCTCGTCCCGCCGCACCGTGGCGCTCAAGCACGTCGTGATTTGCACCGCGGAGAACGAGAAGTACCTTCGCCACGCTCGAAACGAATACAAAGTGCTTCGCTACGTGCAGGAGAACTCGGGCGGCACGCCGCCGCCGGGCATCGTGCGGGCCTATAATCTCATCCGGACGGGATTTCTGCGCCGGCACAAGGAGCACCTGCTGGTTATGCAATACATCGAGGGGCGCGACCTGAAGCGCGAGGGCCGCTATTCGACCGGCCAGATGGTACACATTCTGATCGGCGTCTGCGACGCCCTGGCCGCGCTCCATCGGCTCAAACTGATCCATGGCGACATGAAGCCTGAAAATATCATGGTGGACTCCGCCGGCAAGCCGACGGTGGTGGATTTCGGCTTCAGTTGCAAGGTCGGTTCGCGCGCGGAGAGCATCAAGGGCACGCGCGAGTACATAGCGCCCGAGCAGGTGGACGGCGGGCAGTTGACGGAGAAGACGGACGTCTACAACTTCGGCGCCAGCATGTATTTCCTCTTCGCCGGCCGGCACCTGCCCGCCTTCATCCCCGTGCCCGGCGACGGCTCGCATTTCATCGGGCCGCGCAGCGTGGAGACGCCGGCGCTGCGCACGCTCAATGCGTCCATCCCGCCGGCGCTGGACGAAATCGTGCTGCGCTGCGTCCGCAAGGACGAGCTCGCTCGCCCCTCGAGCATCGAGGAGGTCCGAGAGGTCCTGATCGCCGTGGGCAAGAGGTACTCCGATGGCTGAGAAACCCGACGAGCCGCTCGCGAACCCGCCCGTCGAGAAAAGCGCGCCGGTCGTCGCCGGCTTCCAACTGCTCAAGCGCGTCGGCAGCGGCGGCATGGGCACCGTGTACCGCGCCAAGCAGCTCAGCGTGGACCGCATCGTCGCGGTGAAGATCCTCAAACCGAACCTCGCGCGCGACCGCAAGTTCCTCGAGCGCTTCAAGGAAGAAGCGAAAGCCGCCGCCAAGCTCAACCATCCCAACGTCGTCCAGGCCATTGACGCCGGCGAGGCGGAGGGCTACTTCTACTTCGCGATGGAGTTCGTGGATGGCGAGACGATGCATCGCCTGATGCTGCGCGAGGGGCTCATTGACGAGAAGAAGGGCGTCCAGATCGCGCTCGACGTCGCCCACGCGCTCGGCCACGCGCACCTTAACGGCATCGTCCACCGCGACATCAAGCCGGGCAACATCATGCTCTCGAAGGAGGGCCTCACCAAGCTCTGCGACCTGGGGCTCGCCCAGTTGCGCGAGGTGGGCGCCGATAACACCGGCCGCGGGCCGGCCGTCGGCACGCCCTACTACATTTCGCCGGAGCAGGCGCAGGGATACCAGAACGTGGACTGCCGGTCCGATATCTACTCGCTCGGCGCCACGCTCTACCGCGCGCTGGCCGGCCGCCCGGCCTTCGACGCGCCGACCCGCGCGGAGATTCTCGAAAAGCACGTCCACGCGCCGCTCCCCTGGCCGAAGGACCACAACCCCGCGCTGAGCGACACGATCTGCTACATCATCGCCAAGATGATGATGAAGAAGCCGGAGGAGCGCTACCAGACGCCCGACGAGCTCGTCGAAGACCTCGAGCGCCTCAAGCGCGGCGAGCCGCCCAAGACCGCGACGATGGACTTGGGCATTTCACCCTCGAAGCTCAGCGAAAAGGAACGCGCTGCTGTCGCGATGACCTCCGCACGCATCCGCCGCAAGCGGGAAGCCATCGAGCAGCTCAAAGAGGTCCGCGCGTTGATCGCCCACGTCGCCGCCGAGCAGGCCATCGCGCCGCCGGCCGTGGTCCGCCTGCTGCGCGGCAGCGGCAACCTCGACGAGACGAAGCCCGAGACCTTCATCAAATACGGCATCATCCTGCTGGCCGAACGCCGCTACTATCAGGCCCGGCGGGAATTCCACCAGGCCGCCAAGCTCGGCGGCAACGTCTCCGCATACCTGGACAAGCTCGACGCGCTCGGCGCGCCGCCCGGAATGGCCTATGTGCCCGGCGGCGAATTCATCTCCGGCCCGCCCCAGGCGCCGCAGAAGCTGGAACTGCCGGCCTTCTACATGGACCTCAACCTGGTGACCAACCGGAAGTACTGCGATTTCATGCACGCCACCGGCGCGGCAGCCCCGAGCTACTGGGGCGGGCGCGACGTGCCCGAGGGCGCCGACAAATATCCGGTGGTGGACATCTCCTGGGACGAGGCGTCCGCCTTCGCCCAGTGGGCCGGCAAGCGCCTGCCCACCTCCGCCGAGTGGCAGAAGGCCGCCCGCGGCGCCGATGGCCGGCCGTATCCGTGGGGAAACGATTTCAAGCCGCTCCAGTGCAACACCAGCGAATCCGGCATCGGCGCCCTGACCGAAGCCGGGCGCTACCTGAACGCCGCGTCGCCCTATGGCTGCTGCGACATGTTCGGCAACGTCCTCCAGTGGTGCCAGGACAGCAACCCGGCCTCTGCGGAGGGGCCGGACAACCGCGCCGTGTGCGGCGTCTCCTACGAAGAGCCGGGCGCGACGAGCGGCTGCTGGCGCGTGGAGTTCCGGAAGCGCGATCGCCGCAGCCGCGCCACCGGCTTCCGCTGCGCGGTGGATGTCTGATTTTTCTTGAATGGCGCGAAAAAGCGGGTACAATGGCGATGAATCGTCCGGGATATCGAGGCCCGGTCCGGGACATGGGCTGAGGAGACCATGACTTTTACCCTACTAGTGGTGGCGGGCGAGCGAGAGGGTGAGAGTTTTCCGATCCCCGAAGACCGCGCCTTCACCATCGGCCGCGACGCCTGCAACGACATCCGGCTCCACGACCGCAAGCTCTCGCGCATTCACTGCCAGATCGAAGTCATCGGCGGGCAGTGTCAGATCACCGATCTGAACAGCACCAACGGCACCATCGTCCGCGAGGAGCCCATCGTCGCGGAGACCGATCTCGCCCCCGGCGACGAGGTCGTCATCGGCACCAACCGTCTGCGCCTCGTCGAACTGGCGTCGGAAAAGCCCAGAGAGCCGAAGCCGAAACCGGAGAAACGCGCCGCGCCGGAAGAGCAGACCGGCGAACGCCCCGCGCATTGCGAGGAATGCGGCCGGGTCATCCCGCTCCAGGACCTCGCCTCCGGAAACGTCCGAACCGTCGGGACGCGGCATTATTGCTCGAACTGCGCCGCTTCGTTCGACCAGCCGACCGTCAGCACAACGGCGCCCTCGCAGCCGCTTCCGGCCGCGATGCTCGAACGTTTCCGGCCCGGCAAGGAACTGGCCGGCGTCCGCGTGGTCAGCCTGCTCGGTGAAGGCCGCCTGGGCCCCTTGTTCAAGGGCGAGCAGGTCACCATCGGAAGGCTCGTCGCGCTCAAAGTCCTCAACGTGCCCGACGCGCAATGGACCCAGCGGTATCTCCAGGCCGTGTACGTCAGCGGGCAGCTCGTCCACTCGAACATCGTCCTCATCTTCGACATCGGGCAGGAGGAGAACCTCTCCTACGTCGTGCGGGAATACGTGGATGGCTTCTCCCTTCAGGAGCGGCTGGCCGACCGCGAGCCGGTGCCGATAGCGGAAACGCACGGCATCATCTCGCAGGTGGTGTACGCGCTCGAGCACGCGGCGGAACGGCGCGTCTTCCACGGCGCGCTCTCGCCGCGCAAGATACTCCTCGGCCCGCGCGGCAGCGTCAAAGTGGCCGGGTTCGGCCTGCCGCTGACGCCGCCGCCCCGATCGAGCGCTGGGAGCCACAACTGGCATGCCCTGCCCTACACCGCGCCGGAGCGGGTGCGCGGCGACGAGTCGCCGAATTTCGCCGGCGACGTGTACTCGGTGGTGGCGGTGCTCTATCACCTGCTCAGCGGCCGTCCGCCCTTCGGCGGCAGCACGCGCGAGAGGATGGAGCAGCGCATCCTGAACGCGCTGCCGAAGCCGTTGAACGAGTTCGTCGCGGACCTTCCCGCCGGCGCGCAGAAGATCATTGACCGCGGCCTTTCCAAGGACCCCCGCGCTCGTTACCAAGTGCCGCGGGAACTGCTCTTCGATCTCGAGGAGAACCTGAAGCGCAAGTCGTGAGCGCCGCGGCTCTTCCCCACGGAAAGCGCTCGTCACCTGAACGGCTCCGCGCCGATCCGCCTCAGACGGACCTCGTCAATCGTCGCGATGCCGCTGCCGCCGGCCAGGAACAGCGCGACCTCCGCCACCTCGTCCGGGTCCATGTATTCCGAGACGTCCACGTCCTTCCGCCCGCGCACCAGCGCGGTGTTCACGCCGCCGGGCGAAATGGCGTGGACGCGCACGCCCGTGCCGCGCGTCTCCTCGGCCAGCACCTTCGTCAGGCCGAGCAGCGCGTGCTTGGAGGCGCAGTACGCCGACTGCGCGGCGTAGCCCCGGTGCGACGCCGTCGAGCAGATGTTGATCACCCGGCCTGAGTTCCGGCGCAGCATCGCGGGCAGCACCTCGCGCGTCAGCGCCGCCGCGCCGAGCACGTTCACCTCGAACAGCCGCCGCCATTCATCCGCCGTCGTCTCCGCGAACGGCTTGTGGAGGAAAAGAGCGGCGTTGTTGACCAGAATGTCAATCTCGCCGAGCCGCTCGAGCGCGGTCCGCACAGCCTCCGCCACCGCCTCCGCGCGCGAGACGTCCGCCTCGATCGCGATCACGCTCTCCGGCCGCGCCGCCGCGGCGACCGCCTCGAGCTCGGCGCGCGTCCTCGAAATCGCCGCCACGCGCGCGCCCGCCGCGGCGAACCGCAGCGCGATGCTCCGGCCGATCCCGCGGCCGGCGCCGCTCACCAACGCCACTTTGCCTTCCAGCATGCGGGTCTCCATTTTCAGAGCGCAGAGTGCAGAATGAAGATTTGAACTCGTCCGGGTCGTTGACACAGGGCGAAACCCGGCGCTATCATGGGCGCCTCGGATAATACACGCACGGGATGGCTCGCGCAAGCCGGCGTCCGGAGGCCGCATCCGTGTTTGGAAAGCTCGACCGATACCTGGCGCGCAGCTTCATCGAGCCGTTCCTGGTGACCGCGATGGTCATCACGGGACTGTACATCGTCGCCGATGCGTTCGACAGCCTGCCCAAATACCTGCGCCAGGCGAGCAGCATCGTCGAGGCGCTCTCGCGCATCGGGCAGATCTACGGGCTGCGCATCCCGTACTTTCTCGCGCCGGTCATGCCGGTCGCCTCGCTCATCGCCGCCGCCTTCGGCCTGTCGCAGTTGACCGCCCAGAACGAGATCAACGCCATGCGGGCCAGCGGCCTGAGCTACTGGCGGATCCTCAGCCCGATCTACGCCATGGCCGCCGTGGCGGCGCTCGTGGCCGTAGGCAACCGCGAGCTGATCGTCCCCCGCGTTGAGCAAATGGCCGCGCCGGAAGTCGCGGCCTGGACCGGCAGCCAGAAAAGCAGTCACGAGGACGAGCTCGTCGTGGACGAAATCGAGAAGGAACAGACGAAGTTCGCGCTGCATTACGACGCACCCCGACGGCGGGTGACGAACCTCTGGGTCCTCCAGACCTTGCCCGGCGGCGCGACGAACTCCTTCACCGCCGGCCGCGCGGCGCCGGTCCGCGACGGCTGGCTGCTCTACGACGTCAAAGGCGAAGGCCCCGCGGTGCGCGAACGCCTCTGGCGCACGAGCCTGAAGCCGCGCGACCTGGAAACGGCGCTCCTGCCGCTGGAGGATCGGCCGCTCTCGGTCCTCTATCACGAGATCAAGCACCCGGGCACCGGCGACGCCCAGCGCATGGCCAGCCTGCGGCTCTTCTATGCCGAGCGGCTGACGTACCCGTTCACCGGGCTGGTGCTGATCGCGCTGGGGGTGCCGTTCGTGATCGGGCACGAGAAAATCCAGCGCAGCCGCATGCTGGGCATCGGCATCTGCGTGGTGATCTGCATCATCTTTTATACCGTCCAGCACATCTCGCAGGACCTCGGCCAGCACGGCCGGCTTCCGCCGGAGGTCGCCGCCTGGCTGCCCATCGTCCTCTTCGGCGCGGTCGGCCTGTATCTGCTGGAAGCGGTGCATGACTGAGGCCGGCGCGGCCGCTCCCGCACCCGCCGCCGGCGTCACGCCTCGAGCCGCTCGAACGCCCGCACGCCCAGCCACAGAGGCGCGATCACCGCGACCACCCCGACGGCCACGGCGAGCAGCATGCCCGGCAGCATCACCCGCTGCAGGAACTCCGCCTCGGGCCGCATTCGGCTGAGGTGGTACGGCAGGACCATCAGTGCGATGACCAGGGCCACAAAGGCCACGCTCAGCACCAGGTTGAGCGTGCCTCCGAAACCGCTGACGATCTTCGAGGGGTTGTCTTCGCGCAGGTTCGGATAGAGCGCGCCGATGCCTACCGCCAGCGCCGACAACCCGACCGAGATGACCAGCACCGCGATCGCGTGCAGCACCGCGACCGGCGCCGGCTCGCGCAGGATCAGGTCGCTCAGCCCCGTCAACGCCTCGCTGATCACGAACGCCCCGATGAACGCGAACCAGAACTTGCTGTACAGCAGGTTCTTCCTCTCGATCGGCAGCAGCCCCAGGATCCAGAACTTCCGCCCTTCCAGGCTCAGCAGCGGAAAGATGAACCGGCTCGTGAACGTGCTCAGGGTCAGGCAGGTCGCGACGAGGTTCAGCACGCTGATGAAGTTCTGCCAGTACGGCAGGTTCAAGTCGTAATGCAGGTTGCGCATGTTCGCGAAGTAGATGCTCAGCAGGCCGAAAAAGATCAGCACCTGCGACCACTGCACCGGGTCCCGCACGAAGATTTTCACGTCCTTCACCACCAGCAGGCGCAGATCCGGATCCATCCCCGGCAGCGTGCGTTCCATCAGGCGGTAGAACCCGCCGGCCCATTGTCCCCGGCGTTTCCGCGCCTGGAATTGCGCGCGGTAATACGCCGGCCGGTAGAACCGCCGGCTCAGGTGCAGGCCGACGGTCGCCGAGAATAGCGCCGTGCTCAGCAGCAGCAGAAACCGGAAGAGCGCGGCGCCCGGATCGCCCCGCTTCAACTGGATGATGCCGTCCCCGATCCAGAAACTCGGCAGCAGCGGCGAGGTGCTCAGGCTCAGCCGGCCCAGCACGTCGCGCACCCATCGCTCGGCCGCGTAGCGACCGACGGTCTCACGGAACCGAAGGAACCCCGCCGCCCACCCGAGCGCCACCGGCACGGCGACAATCAGCACGAGAAGCACCAGCACTTTCCGCATCGAGCGCGGCAGGAACCGCGCGATGAGCAGCGTCACGATGCCGCCCGACGCCGCCGGGATCATCGCGAACACGGCGAAGAACGCCGCCGCGCCCGGATAGAAGTACCACGGCGCCCCCCCGCTGACCCCGTAGGCGATGATCAGCGGCAACGCGAGGAAGAGGAACGCCCACGAGCTGAAGAGCAGCGTCTCGGAGACTTTGTAGGCGAAGATCTGCCACGGAAGGAACGGGCGCGCGAAGAGGAAAGCGGTTTCCTCGGATCGGAAGAGCGACCCGTACGCGATGATCGCATTGCTGAAGATGAGCATGATGAACAGCGACAGGAAAAACACCGCGAACAGGATCTGCACGATGGTGTCGCGGAAATCCTCCAGCGGCGGGGTGCCGAGAGAATGGAACCCGTCCTGAAAGCCGAAGTAGAGCCCGCCCCAGAGCGCGACCACGAAGAACAGGATCACGAAGATTTTCAGTCTCGATTGCCGCCGGAGGACGCGCAGGCTGTTCCGGAGCGTCCTCGCGCGGACCCAGGCCAGCGTGGTCAGGCGCGCCGCCACGGTCATTCCTCCCCGGCCGTCAGGCGCAGGAAAGACTCTTCCAGTCCCTTCGCGCCGCCCGAGACGCGCCGCAATTCGTCGAGCGTGCCGACGGCGACCATCCGTCCGCTGTCAATGATCCCGACGCGGCCGGCGAGTTCCTCGGCCACGTTGAGCGTGTGGGTGCTCATGAAGATCGTCGCGCCGGCCTGCGACAGGCTGCGCAGCAGGTCCTTCACCACGCGCACGCTGCGCGGATCGAGGCCGACCATCGGCTCGTCCACGACGATCACCTTCGGATTGTGCACGATCGCGGAGGCGATGACCACGCGCTGCTTCATGCCGTGCGAATACCCTTCGGCCAGGTCATCGAGATAATCGCGCAGAGAGAGCAGGTCGGTCAGTTCCTCGATCTTGCGCCGCGCCTGCGCCGGCTCGATGCGGTGCATCCGCGCCACGAACTCCAGAAACTCGCGGCCGGTCAGCTTGTCGTAGAGATACGGCTGGTCGGGGATGTGGCTGAGCAGCGCCTTCGCGGCGGCCGCGTTCTTCTGGATGTCCTGTCCGCAGATGCGCACGGTCCCTTCGTCGGCGTGCAGCAGGCCCACGATCATCTTGATCGTCGTGGTCTTCCCCGCGCCGTTCGGGCCGACGAAGGCGAAAAACTCTCCGCTCGGCACGGTCAGGCTCAAATGGTCCACCGCGACCTTCTCGCCGAAACGTTTGGTGACGTTCTCGATCTCGATCATGGCTTCTCGCCCTGCTCCGCTTCCGCCGTGGGCTTCTCGCGCACGAGCGTGAAGCCGAGGAATTTCTGCTGGAGCACCTCGCCCTCGCTGTTCGCCCAGACCGTCATCTCGTAGGTCCCGTATTTGATGCCGATCACGAACGCCTCCTGCGAGACGCCTTCCGTCTCGATCCGCTCGGTGCGGAGGACGGTGGCCGTGCCGTTCTGGACGCCGTAGCTGCCCAGTCCCAGGGTATTCACCGGCCAGCTTTCGCCGACGCGCAGCTTGGCCGGCATGGAGGTCGGCGCGAAAAGGCCGGACAGGACCTGGCGCGGGTCGAACGGCGCCGTCATGCTCTGCACGCGGCTGCCCTGCCGGATTTTCAGTTTCAGCGCGTCCTCGGTCGCAACGCCGTCCACGATGACCAGCGGTTCGGACCGCGGCAACGAGAAGGCCTCCATCCGGAAACCGGCCAGCCGCGCCTCGATGACGGTGGCCTCGAATTTGACGGAGAAATGAACTCCGCCTCCGCCCATCATCAGCAGTTGCGCGGCGAAGGAGTTCAGTTTGAGCTCGGTATGATTGGTCAGGCGGAGCTCATCGCCCATCTTCGATATGCCGCTGACGGTCTGGCCGATGCGCGCGCCGGCGAGGTAGATGCCCATCTGCTGCACGCGCGGCTTCGCGGCGAGCGCTTCGAGGTAGGCATAGCTCGGCGCACGGGCGGCCTGGCGCTCGGCGAGGTACACGGGCAGCACGTCCGACTTGACCAGGAGCGCCATCATCGTCAGCCAGAAGAGCGTGATGACGGCGGTCAGCATTTTGCCGAGCAAAGTATCGCCTTAAAAAGGGAAGGCTGAAGGCAGCGGCTTTCCATCCCACTTGCGCCTTCGGACTTATTCGTCTCCGCCGCGCCCGTCTTTCGGCTCCGATCCGCCGAACACGCGCAGCCAGTAGGCCGCGTCGTCGCCGGCGGTGCCTTCGTACTTCTCGATCGGCTCGTCGCGGGGGATGGAGCTTTCCTTCAGCGCGGCCTCGACCTCGTCGAGGAACGCCGCGGCTTCGGTCACCGTCGCGCCGTAGCGCATGACGAATCGGCGGATGGCGGCGTCGGAAGTGACCACGACGACCGCGCGGGGATCCGCCTCGCGCGAGATCGCCGCCTTGATGTCCGAATCGGCGTCGGACTGCGCCTCCGAAAAAATGACTTCCATCCCTCGCGCCATCTGGCGCCGCGGCAGGCGCGCCGCCTCCGGCCCGCCGTCGAAGAAGACGGCCACGCGGCCCGGCCGGACCGAGCGGAATTTCGCCAGCAGCGCCAGCAGCGCCTCGCGCGCCGCCTCCGTCTGCTTCATGTCGAAACCGGGCAGCTTGCGCGAGGCGGCAAAGATCACGTTGTAGCCGTCAACGAACAGCGTCACGGTATCGCACCTCTCCATCCACGATCGTCGCGGCGACGCGCCCCAGCAGCCTCCGCCCGGCGAACGGGCAGTTTCGGCTGCGCGAGCGGAAATTCTCCGGGGCCACGGTCCACACCGCCGACGGATCGAACAGCGTCACATCGCCCGGCCGGCCCGGGCGCATCGTCCCGGCCTTGAGGCCGAAAGCCTCGGCCGGCGCGGTGCTCATGCGCTCCACCATCTGCGCGGGGCTCAGGAATCCCTCGAGCACCAGGTGCGTCCAGATCACCGCCGCGGCGGTCTCCATGCCGATGACGCCGAACGGCGCAGCGCGGAAACCGGCGGCCTTCGCCTCTCTCGTGTGCGGCGCGTGGTCGGTGGCGATGATGCCGAGGACGCCGTCGCTCACGCCGCGGAGCAGTTCGCCCCGGTCGCGTTCGGACCGCAGCGGCGGGTTCATCTTGAAGTCCGGCCCGCCGCTCGCCGCGTCCTCGTCCGTCAGCACCAGGTGATGCGGCGTGACCTCGGCGGTGACGTCCGCGCCCCGCGTGCGCGCGTCGCGCAGAACATTCATCGCCAACGCGCTGCTGATATGCTGGAGGTGGAGCGCCGCGCCGGTCTGCTCGCAGAGGAGCACGTCGCGCTCGACCATTTCCGATTCCGCCTCCGCGGGAATTCCGGGCAGCTTCGCGCGCTCGGAAGCCGCGCCGCGGTGCATCACCCCGCCGGCGGCGCGCGACGCAACCTCGCAATGCTCCGCGATGCGCTCTCCCAGCGCCGCGCACTGCTCCATCGCCGAACGGATCAGGTCCGCATCCTGCACGCCGTTCCCGTCGTCGCTGAAGCCGAGCGCGCCGGCCTCCTTGAGCGCGGCGAAGTCCACCAGCGCCTTTCCTTGCCGGCCGACGGTGATCGCAGCCAGCGCGCAGACGTGCGGTCCGCGCAGCGCAGCGGCCTTGCTCAGCACCGCCCGCAGACGTTCCGGCGTGTCGAGCGCCGGCGCCGTGTTCGGCATGCAGATGATCGAGGTATATCCGCCCGCGAGCGCCGCGGCGCAGCCCGTCTCGAGCGTCTCGGCGGCCTCGTTCCCGGGCTCGCGCAGATGGACGTGCACGTCCACCAGCCCCGGCATCACGAGCAGCCCGGTCGCGTCGAGCGTCTCATCGGCGCGCGCCGGCTGCAGCCCTTCCGCCGCAAAGCGGCTGTCCACGATCCAGACGTCGCGCACCTCGTCCAGGTATTGAGCCGGATCGATCACGCGCCCGCCGCGGATGAGCAATGTGGACATGGATCGTCGCCTGTCGTCCCCGCAAACTTCGCTGTTCGGAATGCGGTGTTCATTGTGCGCCGCCGGTCCATCTACTTTCCGCCTGCGGCCTCGTCGCGGATCGCCTTGTCCTTGGACGCGACGGCGTCCCTGGCCTCGATCCGCATCGAGCGAAGACGTGCGGCGAGCGCAGAGTCGCCCAGCGCGAGGATCTGGGCAGCGAGGATCGCCGCATTGCGCGCGCCGGCCTTGCCGATGGCGACGGTGGCCACCGGAACTCCCGCCGGCATCTGCACCGTCGAGAGCAGCGCGTCGAGTCCGCCAAGCGCCCAGCCTTCGAGCGGCACGCCGATGACCGGCAGCGTGACGTGCGAGGCGAGCACGCCGGCCAGGTGCGCCGCGCCGCCGGCCGCCGCGATGATTACGCGGATGCCCGACCGCTCTGCTCCGCGCGCGAACGCCGCCGCCTCGTCAGGCGTCCGATGCGCTGAAATGACCCGCACCACGCTCGGCACCTTCAGCTTGTTCAACAGCGCTACCGTCTCCTTCATCACCGGCCAGTCCGAATCGCTGCCCAGCACCACCGCCACGACCGGCTTTGTCCTGGTCATTTCCGGCCCTCGCCTGTCATTCGCTTCGTGAACGATGCCGCGCCTATCCTATCGGGCGGCGCGGCCCGCGTCAACATGCGGCCGCGACCCATTTCCATTGACGCTGCGTCTCGACCTTTGCTAGACTCGGAATCGAACTTGGCTGACGGTTCGCGTTTCGATCGAGGTCGGGATATGGCGACGCCGATCAACCTGGCCGTGCTGCTTTCCGGCAGCGGGCGGACGCTGCAGAACTTCATGGACCGCATCCGGGCGGGGACGCTCGACGCGCGGATCAGCGTGGTCATCAGCAGTCGCGCCGACGCGTACGGACTCGAACGCGCGCGGCAGAACGGGATTCCGTCGGTCATCGTCTCGTCGCGCAAGCATCCCGGTTTCAAGACCATGGGGCGAACGCTCGAAGCGGAGTTGGACAAATGGCCGGTGGACCTGATCACGCTGGCCGGGTTCATGTGCCTGGTCGCCATACCGGATAAGTTCATCGGCCGCGCAATGAACATCCATCCCGCGCTCATCCCGGCGTTCTGCGGCAAGGGAATGTACGGCCACTTCGTGCACGAAGCCGTCATCGAATACGGCTGCAAGGTCACCGGCTGCACGGTACATTTCGCCGACAACGAATATGATCACGGCCCGATCATCCTCCAGAAGCCGGCGCCGGTCCTGGACGACGACACGCCCGACAGCCTGGCCGATCGCGTTTTCCAGCAGGAGTGCGAGGCGTATCCGGAGGCGATCCAGTTGTTCGCGGAGGGCCGGCTGCGCATCGAAGGACAGCGTGTGCGAATACTCGCCCGATGATCGGGCCAACGGCCGGGGGCGCTGAAACATGTCAACCATGCGCGCGCTGGTGAAGTCCCGCGCGGAGCCGGGGATCTGGATGGAAGAGGTCCCAGTTCCGGCGCCGGGGATCAACGACGTGCTCATCCGGGTCCGCAAGACCGCCATCTGCGGGACGGACGTGCACATCTTCAACTGGGACCCGTGGGCGCAGAAGCACGTCAGGATTCCGACCGTCATCGGGCACGAGTTCGCCGGGACGATCGAAGCGGTCGGCGGCAACGTGCACGACTTCAAGAAAGGCGACGTCGTCAGCGGCGAAGGACACCTCGTCTGCGGCCTCTGCCGAAACTGTCTCGCCGGGCGGCGGCACCTGTGCGCGCATCCGGCCGGGATCGGCATCGAGCGCGACGGCGCGTTCGCCGAATACCTCTGCATCCCGCAGAGCAACGTCTGGTACGCGCACCCTTCGATCCCGATGGACATCCTGGCCTTCTTCGATCCGCTCGGAAACGCGACGCACACCGCCCTTTCGTTCGATCTCGTCGGCGAGGATGTGCTGATCACCGGCGCCGGGCCGATCGGGCTCATGGCCGCGGCGATCGCCAGGCACATCGGCGCGCGGCACGTGGTGGTGACCGACGTCAATCCGTATCGTCTCGACCTCGCGCGGCGGATGGGCGCAACGCTGGCGCTTGACGCGCGGACGCAGGCAATCGCCGACGCGCAGAAGCAGCTCGGCATGCGCGAGGGATTCGACGTCGGCATGGAGATGTCCGGCAACCCGTCGGCGTTCCGCTCGATGCTCGCCAACATGTGCCACGGCGGGCGGATCGCCCTGCTCGGCATCCAGCCGGGCGACAGCGCGATTGACTGGAACTCGGTCATTTTCCGCTCGCTCATCATCAAGGGCATTTACGGCCGCGAGATGTTCGAGACCTGGTACAAGATGACCTCGATGCTCCAGAGCGGGCTGGACGTCCGGCCGGTGCTCACGCACAAATTCCCCATCGCGGAATATCAGAAGGGGTTCGAGGTCATGCGCTCGGGGAATTGCGGCAAGGTCGTCATCGAGTGGGATTAATGAGGGTTGCTATGCTGGGGAAGATGAAGGTGTTTCTCGACAAGACGCTCGCAGAGATCCAGGCGTCGGGTCTTTACAAAGAGGAGCGGATTCTCGCGGGGCCGCAGGGCGCGTGGATCACGCTGCACGACGGGCGCAAACTGCTGAACCTCTGCGCCAACAATTATCTCGGGCTTTCCGGTCATCCGGAGATCGTCGCCGCGGCGAAGCGCGGGCTCGACGAATGGGGCAACGGGCTCTCATCGGTGCGGTTCATCTGCGGGACGCAGGCGTTGCACAAGGAGCTCGAGCGGCGCGTCTCGCGGTTCCTCGGCACGGAGGACACGATCCTCTACTCCTCCTGTTTCGACGCGAACGGCGGGCTCTTCGAGGCGCTGCTCTCCGAAGAGGACGCCGTGATCAGCGACCAGCTGAACCACGCGAGCATCATTGACGGGATCCGCCTGTGCAAGGCGCAGCGGTTCCGCTTCAAGACCTCCGACATGGGCGATCTCGAAGCGCAACTGAAGGCGGCCGCCTCGGCACGGTTCCGGATGATCGCGACCGACGGCGTATTCTCGATGGACGGCACGGTCGCCAACCTCTCCGGCATCTGCGAGCGGGCCGAGAAATACGACGCGCTCGTGATGGTGGATGATTCGCACGCGGTCGGCGTCCTCGGGAAGACCGGCCGCGGCACGCACGAGCATCGCGGCGTGATGGGGCGCGTGGACGTGCTGACCGGCACGTTCGGCAAAGCGCTGGGCGGCGCGTCGGGCGGCTACGCGAGCGGGCGAAGGGAAATCGTCGCGCTCCTGCGGCAGCGCTCGCGGCCGTACCTCTTCTCGAACACGCTGGCGCCGGCCGTCGCGGCGGCGTCGCTGAAGGCGCTCGACCTCGTCGAGTCCTCGACGGCGCTCGTGGACAAGCTCCGCCGCAACACGCGGCACTTCCGCGAGCGCATGGCGCAGATCGGCTTCGCGATTGCGCCCGGCGAGCATCCGATCGTCCCGGTCATGCTCGGCGACGCGCGGCTGGCCGTCCGAATGGCCGCGCGGATGCTCGAGGAAGGCGTTTACGTGATCGGTTTTTCCTATCCCGTCGTCCCGCGCGACGCGGCGCGCATCCGCATCCAGGTTTCCGCCGCGCTGGAGATTGTGGACCTCGACTACGCCCTGGACAAGCTCGCGAAAGTCGGCGGCGAACTCGGCATAATCTCGCGCAAACCCTCGTAGGAACAACGGCGGTTTTGCCGCAAATAGGCGCAAGAGATGCAGGGAAGGCGTTCCCTCTTGTGCCGCCCGCCGGCTGGACTATATAATCCGCCCGCGCACCCAAGGAGACACGATGGCGGTTGTCGCGGGGATTGACGAGGCCGGTTACGGGCCGCTGCTCGGGCCGCTGGTGGTTTCAGCGACGGCGTTCCGCGTGCCGGACGATGCGGCGCAGGCCGATCTCTGGGAATGGTTCGGTCCGACCGTCACGCGGCAGGCGGCGCGGAAGAGCGGGCGCGTCCAGGTGGCCGATAGCAAGGCGATGCACAAGGGCGGGAACGGCGTGCGCGCGCTCGAGGAGAACCTGCTCCCGTTCCTCAACCTCCTGTGGCCGCAGCCGAAGAGCCTCTGGGAACTCGCGGGCCAGTGCCGGAATTCCGGCCTGCCGCACATCAGCGGCTATCCCTGGTATCGCGAGCGCAATCTCGGCTTGCCGCGCGTCGCCGACGCCGAACGCGCGTCCGACCGCCGCCGCGCCCTGCGCGAGGGCCTGGCCGCCGCGGGCGCCGCGCTCTGCGACGTGCGCGTCGAGACGCTCGACGTGGCCGAGTTCAACCGCGAGGTGCGGCGCGACGGCTCCAAGGCGGTGCCGCTCGCGCGCCGCGTGGCTGCGCTGACGCAGCAGCTCGTCGAGTCGTTCGGACCGGAAGGGCTGACGCTCTTCGTGGACCGGCAAGGCGGCCGGAAGTCGTACTCCACGCTGCTGCGCGCGGTCCTTCCCGGCGACCGCATCGAGGTCGTCGAGGAGAGCGCGCTGAGTTCGGAGTACGCGGTTTCGAGCGGCGCGCGGCGCGTCCGCATCCGGTTCGAGGCGCGGGCGGACTCGCTCTACCTGCCGGTGGCGCTGGCCTCGATGCTGAGCAAGTACACGCGCGAGCTGCACATGGAAATGCTCAACGATTTCTGGCGCGAGCGCGTCGCGGGCCTGGTCCCGACGGCCGGGTATTACCAGGACGGCCTGCGCTTCCTGGCGGAGATCGAGCCGGCGCGCGCCAGGGAAGGGATTGGGCTGGAGATGCTCCGACGCTGCTGGTGATCGAGGATTGCGCTTACAAGGCCGGTAACGGTTGTTTTGCGGGGCCGAGATGCGGAACATCAAGCTGACGATCGAGTATGAAGGCACGGCGTATCTCGGCTGGCAGCGGCAGCCGCAGGGAATGACGATCCAGCAGGCGCTGGAGGAAGCGCTCGGGCAGATCACCGGCGAGATGCCGCAGGTGACCGGGGCCAGCCGCACGGACACGGGCGTCCACGCGCGCGGACAGGTGGCGAACTTCAAGACCGATTCCGCAATCCCGGTCGAGCGCATCCAGAGCGCGCTGAATGCGCTGCTGCCGCTGGACATCGCGATTGTCGCGGCTGAGGAAGTCCCGGAGGACTTCAACGCGCGCTTCTCGGCGCGGTCGAAGCTCTATCACTACACGATCTGGAACCAGCGCGTGAGGTCCGTCCTGGACCGCCGGTTTTGCTGGCACGTGCGCTGGCCGCTCGAGTTGGAGCCGCTGCGCGCGGCGTCGCAGTGCCTGATCGGAGAGCACGACTTCGCCGCTTTCCGCTCCGCGCACGCGCAGTCCGAGACGACCGTGCGCGTCATCGAACGCGCGGACTGGGATCTGAACGTCCCGCGGCTGACGTTCGCCGTCGAGGCGAACGGGTTCCTCTACAACATGGTTCGCGCGCTGGTCGGGACGCTGCTGGAAGTCGGGCGCGGGAAGATCACGCCGGCGGAATTCCGCCGAGTCCTCGAATCCGGCGAACGCGCGCAGGCCGGCCGGACCGCGCCCGCGCGCGGCCTGTGCCTCACGCGCATCCGCTACGATGCGCCCGCGCCGATCAGCTCACCGTGAACTCGGTCTCTTCATGATGATGGCGGATCGTCTCGTGGACCGGGCAGCGCTCCGCGGCGCGCAGGATGCCTTCCTTGCGCGATTCCCAACCGCTCGCGGGGAACTTGATTGCGACCTTGAAATGACCCAGCCGAGTCGGCTGGTCCAGCTTGTCGTAGGTCAGATCCACGCTCAGGCCGGTCGCGTCAATCTTCGTGTCCCTGCAATACGCGACGACCAGCGCGCCGACGCATGAGGCCAGCGACATCGCCAGCAGTTCCGTCGGCGTCATCGCGCGGTCCTGGCCGCCCATCGCCGAGGGCACGTCAATCTTGAGCGTGCGGTTTCCCGACTTCGCCTCGAAAAGCATGTCGCCCTTGAACTGCACGTTGACGCTAGTGCTTCCTTGCGGAAATAGGCGTCCTATTTCCGCAAGGAAGCATGGCCGCGCTAAGCCCTGTCACGTTAGTGAGTTATGCATTCCGTTGGACCGTGTTTAGTCGCGTAAATTGGTACGCCAATTTACGCGACTAAACACCAGCCATCGTCAGCCTCCTGGACAAGAGAGTGGATGCAGCGGACTTCATTCACGTTACGCCTTTGCCGAGGCTGGCGTCAAGGCGTCCGCGGCAAGAGGCGCGTTGCCTGAAAGGCGGTTCTGCTCTATAATGGACGCGGCTGACCAAGCAGGAGAGTCCGTCCATGGAAACCGGCAGATTCGACAGCGTCCATCTGCCTTCGCCGCCGGGAGTGGAGTTCGCCGTGACCGAGCAAGGCGCCCGGGTCCGCGCGCGCGCCGGCACCGTCAGTCCGCTGGCAACGGTCATCTTCCTCGTCTCGGCGCTCTGGACGGCCTTCTGGGGCTTGTATTGTCCCGAGAAGCAGATCGAAGCCGTGCGCGCGGGCTTGCCGCACGATTCCATCCCGGCGCTCTTCATCGTCTTCACCGTCACCTCGCTCGCCGGACTGTACTGCGCGGGACTCACCCTCTGGACGATGATCGGACACGTCAGCCTCACGATCCGGAACGACAAGCTGCTGCTGGGAAACCCCTTGCTGTTCGGCCTGCGAACCCGGCGCTTCGACCTGGGCAAAGTCCAGGCCTTCTCCTGCGCGGATAAGGACTGCGGCCTCGAGGCGGACGAGAAAAGCTGCTGCTGCTCGTGGTCGTCGGTGGACTACAAGCTGAACCTGGAATCCGACGGCCGGCGCGTCTCCATCTTCACGCATCTCCCGCGCGAGGCGAAGGACTGGCTCCGCGACCGCTTGAACGCCGTCCTGGCCCAGAAGCGGTTGCCACGCGATTGACGCCATTGTGACGGTGAAATGCGGGTCCTCTTTCTGATAGACAACCTGCGGCCGGGCGGCGCTCAGAAGGCGCTGCTGGCGATGGTGCAAGCCCTGCGCGCCGCGCGGGCCGACCCGCGCGTCTGGTGCCTCGGCGGCACGTCGGAGTTCGAGGAGGAATTCCGGGCGGCCGGCGTGCCCGTCCTCGGAAAGCCCGGCTCCACGCTCGCCGCGCTTCGCGAGCCGCTCGCGCTGCGGCGATACCTGAAGCGCGAGAAAATCGAGCTGGTGCAGACGCTCCTGTTCCATGCTGACGTCGCCGGGCGGATCGCCGGCCGGCTCGCGCGCTGGTCCGACGAGGGCCGGCGCCGACCGGTGATCGTCAGCTCGGTCCGCGCGAGCAACCTGCGTAACCGCTGCTGGCAATATCGGCTGGCGCGGTGGACGGCGCCGCTGGCCGACGCGTTCACGCCGGTGTCGCGGCGCACGCTGGAATTCGCCGAGCGGACGGAAGGCGTCGCCGCCGAGCGTGCGACGGTCATCCCGAACGGAATTGATTTCGCGGAATGGGAATCGCTCCCGGACGCGGCAGCCGCGCGCGCGAAGCTCAATCTCCCGCGCGACGCGTTCGTGGTCTGTACGCTCAGCCGGCTGCACGAGCAGAAAGGGATGGAGTTCCTGCTCGCGGCCGCGCGGACCGTGGCGGAGAAGGCGCCGTCCGCCACATTCCTGTTCGCCGGATACGGTCCGCTGCGCGAGCGGCTGGAGGCGCAGGCGCAGCGGCTCGGCGTGGACGCGCGCGTTCGGTTCCTCGGGTATCGAAAAGACGTCGCGCTGATCCTGGCGGCGTCGGATGTCTTCGCACTGCCGAGCCTGTGGGAAGGAATGTCCAACGCCGTCCTCGAAGCGATGGCCGCGGGCAAGCCGGTCGTCGCGACCGCTGTGGACGGCGCCGTGGACCAGGTCCTGCCGGGCGAGACCGGCCTGCTGGTCCCGGCGGGCGACGCCGACGCCCTCGCGCGCGCGCTCCTCGACCTCGCACGCGACCCGCGCAAGGCTCAGGAGATGGGAACCAAGGGCCGAGAGAGAGTCCGCCGCGAGTTCTCGCGCGGCCGCATGACCGATGCGTATATTGAGCTTTACCGGCGTCTCCTGGCGGACGCCGGCAAACGGGAGCGCTGAATGTCTGATCTCTGGCGCATGGTCCGGACCGGCTGGACGATACTGCGCAAGCCGCTCGTCGTGCCGACGCGGCCGCTGCACTTCCAGCTCGAGCCGGTCATCGGCTGTAACCTCCGCTGCCGGATGTGCCAGGTGCCGGATTATCCGCCCGAGCGGGCTGCGAAAATGACGCTCGACCGATTCCGGAGCATCTTCGACCAGATCCGGCCGCTCCGAGTGGCGCTCAGCGGCGCGGGCGAGCCGTTCCTCAACCCGGACCTGCTCGCCATGGTCCGCCACGCGAAGGCCGGCGGTGCGGCGGTGCTGACGACGACGAACTTCACGCTCTGCGCCGGGAAGGCCGATGAGATCGTGGACTCCGGGCTGAACCTCATCAAGGTCTCGCTCGACGCCGCGCGGCCGGAGACCTACGCGAAGATCCGCGGACGCGATTTCTTCAATCGCATCATTCCCAACATGGAGGAACTCCAGCGCGCGAAGGCGCAGAAGCGCTCCGCCACGCCGTTCCTGCGGCTGCAGTTCGTCCTCCAGTCGGAGAACCTCGGCGAGATCGTCGAGATGGTCGCTCTCGCGCACCGGCTGAAGGCGGATTCGATGTACTTCCAGCCGCTCGAGACGCTGTCCGTGCCGGACCGCAAGGAGGAATTGTCGCGCGGGGTGGAGTTCGAGTCCCTGCGCCGGCAGCTCCAGGCGGCGCGCGACCGGGCGGCGGAGCTGAAGGTCGGCACCAATGCCGGCGTGCTGCTGCGCAGCCTGCCGAACTACTTCCGCAAGTACCAGGCCGGCATCCCGGAGACGCCGCCGCAGCGCGTCTGCCTGCTGCCCTGGTTCAGCCTGTACATCGCCGTCAACGGCGACGTGCGCCCGTGCTGCTCCTTCGCCGAGGGGAACGTCTGCAATCTCGGCAACCTCTTCGAGCAGAGCTTCGCGGAAATCTGGAACAGCGAGAAGTACCAGGCGCTGCGGCAGCAGGCGCTCGACCGCAAGCTCACCTACTTCATCTGCCGCAACTGCGTTCCGAACCGCCTGCGCGATTTCCTCAGCCTCTCCGCCGTGCTGCCCGGCTTCATGCGGCCTTGT
Source organism: Candidatus Brocadiia bacterium (assembly GCA_052139675.1). Classification (GTDB taxonomy): domain Bacteria; phylum Planctomycetota; class Brocadiia; order CAIUPP01; family CAIUPP01; genus JBEKCB01. The sequence goes on along the minus strand of JBKQWE010000036.1, from coordinate 12,727 downwards.
CCCAGCGTTCCGGAGTAACCCGCTTGAACCACCAAGACACCAAGGCACCAAGAGAGGCCATACCGGAAGAGACGGATCGGGTGGCGAAGGAAGTTGTTGACGCGGCTTACAAAATCCATTCGACGTTGGGGCCCGGCTTGCTCGAAAACGTCTACGAAATATGCATGGTTCACGACTTGACCAGGCGCAAGCTCCATGTGGAGCGGCAAGTAGCGATGCCGATCTTGTTCGAGAATATTCGTCTGGACGCGGGTCTTCGCCTCGACATGGTCGTCAATAATTGTGTGGTCATCGAAAACAAAGCAGTAGAGAAGTTGCTCGCTCTCCACGAAGCACAGCTCTTGACTTATCTGAAACTTTCCGGCCTTCGCCTCGGGTTGCTCATCAACTTCAATGTCCCCCTTATCAAAGACGGAATCAAGAGAATAGCCCTTTAGCCCCTTCTTTTCTTGGTGTCTTGGTGCCTTGGTGGTAACCGAATCGCACAAGAAAACAAGCATAGGTTGGCTTGTGATGGCGCTGGCCGCCGCGGCGGCGCTGCGGTTTGCGGCGCTGGGGCAGAAGCCGCTCTGGTGTGACGAACTGGCCTCGCTGCAGCGGCTGGGCCTTTCGTTCTCCGCGCACGTCCAGGCGATGAAGGGCAACCACCCGCTCTTCGAGTTGCTGATGCGGCTGTGGATGCCGGCGGATGGGTCGGACGCGTGGATGCGGATTCCGTCCGCCGCGCTCGGCGTGGCGGCGGTCTGGATGACGTGGCTGCTCGCGCGCGGACTGGGCCGGCGCTGCGGGCTTGTCGCCGCGTGGCTGATGGCGCTCTCGCCGCTGCACGTGATGTACAGCCGCATCGCCCGGCCGTATTCGCTCGCCTGCATGCTCGCGCTGGCGAGCACGCTGGCCCTGGTCTGGGCGATCCGGCGGCGGAGCGTCCTGTCCTTCGCGGCTTACGCGGTCGCGACGGCGCTGCTGGTATACGCCAACCTCTTCGCGGCGAGCCTGTGGGCGGCCCAGGTGATTTTTCTGATCTGGTTCCACCGGCGGCGACTGCGGAGGCTCGCGCCGTGGGTCGTTGCGAACCTGGCCGTCGCCGCGCTGATCGCGCCGTGGATGTGGTACAGCGCGCGCGGCGCGCTGACGTGGGGCGCCCAGACGCAGTACACGGCGCAGCAACTCGGCGGTTGGGCCAAGGCCTGTTACCTGCCGCTGACGCTCTGCCTCGGCGAGACGGTGAACCCGCTGAACTTCCCGGTCGTGCTCCCAGCGCTCATCGGGTTCGGCCTGGCGGCGGCGAGCGGCATCGTGTCGGTCTTCACCCGCCGCAGAAGCCTGGCCGCGCTGCTCTTCGTCCAGGTCGCGGCGGTCTTCGCGGCGTCGCTCGCCTTCTCCGCGCTCGGGGCGAAGCACCTGACCATCCTGCTGCCGGCATGGTGCGGGCTGATCGCCATCGGCTTGCTCAGCCTGCGCGCGAAATGGCTCGGCTGGCTCTGCGGCATCCTCATCCTGGCGACGACGATCGCGTCGCAGGTCAACTATTTCACGAACCGCCAGTTCGCCGACGCCGACATGGTCACGCCCTGGCGGAAAATCGCCGCGACCGTTGAGGCCTCGGAACGGCCGGGCGAAGCGCTGATCATCGGCTATCATCCCGATCGGGGCGTTTATGATATTTTCCGGCGCTACTACCATGGCAAACTGAATCCGCAGTGCCTGGATTTCTCCGACTGGCGCGGGCAACTGAAGCGTGAACTCAGGGAGCATGGAAGCGCCTGGATTCTCCTCCACGACGGCGACCCGTATGATAGAATCGAGGCATGGATTAGTTCTCAACGTTGCGGTTTTTCCTTGACGCCCTTCCAGATGCGCGAGCACACGCTGGCGCGGCTGAAGGCGGGATTCATCTTCGGCGCGCCGGAAGATATGGAGCGAAAGTTTGAGTCGCCGCTCTATCGGCTCTACCGGGTGACAGGCGTCCCCTAGCCTTAATTGCGCAGGAGCGCAACGCAATGAGCGAGAAAGCGCGCGCGCCGCACGAGGCGATCCTTTACCAAAAGGCGGCGGAAGATTTCTGCGACTGTTTTCTCTGCTCGCATCGCTGCCACATCAAGCCGGGCCAGCGCGGCGTCTGCCGGGTGCGCGAGAACCGCGCGGGGACGCTCTACACGCTCGTCTACGGCAAGCTGATCGCCGCGCACGTGGACCCGATCGAGAAGAAACCGCTCTATCACTTCCTGCCCGGCACGAACAGTTTCTCCATCGCGACGGTCGGATGCAATTTTCAGTGCGATTTCTGCCAGAACTGGCAGATCTCCCAAGCTGCCCGGGAGAATGAGATCGCGGGCGAATTCACCACGCCGGAGGAGGTCGTCGCCGCGGCGAAGGCGCGCCGCTGCCCGAGCATCTCGTACACGTACACCGAGCCGACGATCTATTTCGAGTACGCCGCCGATTGCGCGCGGCTCGCGAAGGCCGAAGGCCTCCGCAACGTCTTCGTGACGAACGGCTACCAGACGCCCGAGACGATCGAGAAGATGGCCGGGCTGATTGACGCGGCCAACGTGGACCTCAAGGCGTTCAACGACAAGTTCTACCGCGAGCGCTGCAAGGCGCATCTCGAACCGGTCTGCCAGGCGATCCGGCTGATGCACGAGGCCGGCATCCACGTCGAGGTCACCACGCTGCTCATCCCGGAGTTCAACGATGACGAGGGCGAACTGCAGCGGCTGGCGGAGTTCCTCGCGAGCGTGAGCGTGGAGATCCCGTGGCATGTCTCGCGGTATCACCCCGATTACCAGTTCGACCGCGCGCCCGTCACGCCCGAAGCGACGATCCTGCACGCGCTAGCGATGGGCCGCAAGGCCGGCCTGAAATATTTGTACGCCGGCAACATCGCCGGCGACGACTTTGAGAACACGCTCTGCCCCAACTGCAAATCGGTGGTCATCCGGCGGTCCGGCTTCACCGCGCAGCCGGTCGGGCTGGCCGGGTCGAAGTGCAAACAGTGCGGCACGCCTCTGCCCATCGTCACTTGAACAATTTCATCATGCTGGAGTGATCCATGCTTTCGGTGGTCCTGAAGAACCTGAGCAAGAAGTATGACGACGTGGCCGCGGTCCGGGACGTATCGCTGGAGATCGCGAAGGGCGAGTTCTTTTTTCTGCTCGGGCCTTCCGGCTGCGGGAAGACGACGCTGCTGCGCATGATCGCCGGATTCGTGGAGCCGGACGCGGGCGAAATCCGGTTCGGCGACCGGCTCATGAACGCCGTCCCCGCGCATCGCCGCAACACCGGTATGGTCTTCCAGAACTACGCGCTCTGGCCGCACATGAGCGTGCGGGAGAACGTCGCGTACGGACTGGAACTGCGGCGCGTCTCGCGCGAGGAACTTCGGCGGCGCGTCGGCCGCGTGATCGAGCTCGTGCGGCTCGAAGGGCTAGAGGAGCGCCGCCCGAACCAGCTCTCCGGCGGGCAGCAGCAGCGAGTGGCGCTCGCGCGGGCGCTGGTGATCGAGCCGGACGTGCTCCTGCTCGACGAGCCGCTGAGCAACCTCGACGCGAAGCTGCGCCTTGAAATGCGCCAGGAGCTCCGGCGCATCCACACCGAGACGGGCATCACCACCGTCTACGTCACGCACGACCAGAAGGAGGCGCTCTCGCTCGCGGGCCGGCTGGCGGTGATGCGCGACGGCGAGGTCCGGCAGGCCGGAACGCCGCGAGAGATTTACATGCGCCCGGCGGACCGGTTCGTCGCGGAGTTCGTCGGTCAGGCGAACGTGCTCCTCGGCGAGGCGCGCCCGGCTGCCGAGGAGACGCTCATCGCCACGCCCTACGGGAAGATCCGCGCGCGCGGGCGCGCCAGCGGCAAGGTCACCTGCTGCATCCGGCCCGAGGCGCTGACGCTCGGCCCCAGCCCCGACGCCGCCAACCGCCTGCGCGGACTGGTGAAAGAAGTCATGTACCTGGGCGACCAGGAGCAGGTGGTCGTGCGCCTCAGCGCGCCGTCGGCCGCCGAGGAGGAGATCAACCTGCTGCTCCATCACCCGACCGCCTCCCTCGCCGCGCCCGGCGAAACCGTCGAGGCGTGCTTCGGGCTCGACGACGTGATCCTGGTGCCGGAAGAACCGCCGGCCGCAAAAGCCGGATGATGAAGGGACTTGCCGCCGCGCCTCGACCTTATTTTGCCGTCGCCTGAACCAATGCCGCCTCAAGCTGTTTTACCGTGCTCGAAATGAAAAGCAACTTCTGGGCCTGCTCGGCGGTCAGGTTGGGAGTGGACCGGTTTCTTTCGACGAAGCCCGCGAGATTGGCGACGCTGTCCCTCGCCGCCTGCGGGTTGCTCCTGGCATATTTCACGAAGTCCACCCTGCTGAACGCCTGCGCGATCTGGTATTCCTGGTTCAGGTGGTAATCCAGATTGACCGGGCTCTGCACCTCGGACTTCGGCTTCAGAATATTAATATTAGGTCCGCGGCGGACCCTGACGAGGGTAAAGATCAGCGCGAGCAAGAGGACGGCCGCGGCGATATAACCATAGCGCGGGTTCTTCCGGAGCCACGCGATGCCCGCGGTGGCGATCTTCAGCAGCGGGTCCGCTTTCTCGGGTTCCTTTTCCAGCGGCTTCTTCACCGCTTCGCGCGCAGGCTTCTTTTGCGCTGCCTCCGTTTCCTTGACCCCGGGCTGCTCCTCGTCAGGCTTATAGATTTTCCCGGTGACGTCGAAGTAGAGCCGCGGGCTAAGTTCCCCGAGCATCGTGTCGTACGCGGTGCCGCTGCGGCACCGGCGGAACGCGACGCGCCGCTTGAAATCCTTCCACGGCTCGCGCTCGACCACCTCGCCCGTATCCGCCAGCGCGACGATGGCATAGGACCTGCCGTCCGCTTCCTTCTTCACCTCGATGAGCTTGTACTGCCGGCCGTAGGTCACGCCGTCCAGCGACCGCAATTCGATTCTGCCCGCCCGGATTTCCGAGAGCGGAGGCAGTTGCAGCTTGAGCTCGGTATGGTCCGCGGTCTCGAGCGGGTAGATATTGAACTCGAGGCCGCGCGTGAAGTTCTTGTGGAACGCTTCGTAGGTGTCGAAAGGCAGGATTTTCGCCACTTGCCCGTCCACGATGAAGCGGACGCCTTCCGCGCCTGCTTCGAGGGCGCACGAACGCATCTTCACCGGCTCCGCGTCGGTCTTTTCCGGCTGGGCGTCGGCTTTTTCCTGTTCCATGCGTCCCGCGCTCATTTCTTCCCGAGCAGCGCCTTGGCCTTGGCGACGGCGTTCTCGACCGTGAAACCGAACCGCTTGAACACGTCCTTGTACGCGCCCGATACGCCGAAACCGTTCTGCCAGATGCCGTCGCCCTTCGCGCCGAGGTAGCGATCCCAGCCGTTGCGGACTCCCGCCTCGATGACCAGCCGCGCCGGGCCGGCGGGAAGGACTTTCGCCTTGTACGCCGCGTCCTGCTCCTCGAAGAGCTCCCAGCTCGGCATGCTGACGACGCGCGCGCGGACACCCTCGGCCGCGAGCTTCGCCTGCGCCTGGAGCGCCAGCGTAACCTCGGACCCGCTGGCGATCAACAGCAGTTCAGGCGCGCCGCCGGCGGCTTCGGAGAGGATGTACGCGCCGCGCGGCACGCCGGCCGCGACCGGGTATTTCGCCGGATCGAGCGTCGGCAGTTTCTGCCGCGTCAGCGCGAGCACCGTCGGACCGTTGCGGCGTTCGATCGCCACCTTCCAGGCCGCGGCCGTCTCGTTGGCATCGGCCGGCCGGATGACGGTCAAGCCGGGGATCACGCGGAACGAGGCCAGGTGCTCCACCGGCTGGTGCGTCGGCCCGTCCTCGCCGACGCCGATGGAATCGTGCGTGAACACGTAGATCACCGGCAGCTTGGAGATGGCCGCGACCCGGATCGTCGGGCGCATGTAGTCCGCGAACACCATGAACGTCGCGCCGAACGGGATGAATCCGCCGTGCAGCGCCAGGCCGTTGAGGATGGCCCCCATCGCATGCTCGCGCACGCCGAAGTGCATGTTCATCCCGCCGAAATTCCCCGGCCCGATGTGCCCGAAGTCCTTCAGGATCGTCTTGGTGGAAGGAGCGAGGTCGGCCGAGCCGCCGACGAAACGGCCCTCGAAGACCTTCGCGACCGCGTTCATCACCTTGCCGCCCGCGTCGCGCGTCGCCATTTCCTCCGCGGCCGCGAAGACCGGCACCGATTTCTCCCAGCCGGCGGGCAACCGCCCGCTCATCATCATCGTGAACCGCTCCGCGAGCTCCGGGAACTGCTTGCGGTACGCCTCGAACCTGCGGGTCCACGCCGTCTCCGCCTCGCGCCCGCGGTCGAGCGCCTTGCGGTAATTTGCCAGCGCCTCGTCCGGGATGCGGAACGTCGGCGTGCAGTCCCACTCGTAGTAATTCTTCGTAAGGCCGGCATGGTCCTCGCTCATCGGCTCGCCGTGGACTTTGGCGGTGTTCGCCTCGGGCGCGCCGAACCCGATCGTGCTGTGCGCCCAGATCAGCCTGGGCCGGTCCGACTCCTCCACGCCCTGCCGCAGAGCTTGTTCGACCGCCGCGATGTCGTTCAGATCGGGCACCTTCAGCACGCGCCAGCCGTAGGCTTCGAAGCGCTTGCCGACGTCCTCCTTGAACGCCAGCTCCTGCGTGCGCCCCTCGATGCTGATGCCGTTGTCGTCGTAGAGCACGACGAGCTTGCCCAGTTGCAGGAACCCGGCGAGCGAAGCGGCCTCGGAGGCGACTCCTTCCATCATGTCGCCGTCGGAACACATCACGAACGTGCGGTGATTGACGATCTCGTGTCCGGGCCGATTGAAGACCGCGGCGAGGTGCCGCTCGGCGATGGCCATGCCGACGGCGTTCGAGATGCCCTGTCCGAGCGGCCCGGCGGTCGCCTCGACGCCCGGCGTCACGCCCGCTTCCGGGTGGCCCGGGCAGAGGCTGTCTATCTGCCGGAACCTCTTGAGCTGTTCGAGCGGCAGGTCGTATCCGGCCAGGTGGAGCAGACCGTAGAGCATCGCGCAGGCGTGGCCGGAGGACAGGACGAACCGGTCGCGGTCGGCCCAGTGGGGATTCGCGGGATTGTGCTTGAGGAACCGGTCCCAGATCACGTACGCCGCCGGCGCGGCGCCGAGCGGCATTCCCGGGTGGCCCGATTTCGCCGTCTGGACCATGTCGAGCGCCAGCATCCGCAGGGTGGTTACGGACAAGCGGTCAATTCGCGCGTCAGGCATCTGCGCCTCCTCAATAGCTGGAATGAAAACAACAATGTCTCTGGGCTGAAAAGCGGAAATTTAGCATATCAGAATCCCGCTGCCAAATCGAGTTGCGTGAAACGGGGCGCTCGTGACATGAAAAAACGCCGCGTTTATGGTATCGTTTGCCCACGCGTTTCACTGTTCAGCGAGGGGAGGCCATGAAAAAAGCGCTGATTACGGGAATTACGGGGCAGGACGGGTCGTACCTGGCGGAACTGCTTCTCGAGAAGGGTTACGAGGTGCACGGCATCGTCCGCCGCGTGGCGATCGAGGACCCGGCGCACCGGCTGTGGCGGCTTCAGCACATCGAAGACCGCCTTCACCTGCACGCCGCCTCGCTGGAAAGCTACGCGAGCGTTTTCTCCGTGATTGACACCGTGCGCCCGGACGAGTGCTACCACCTGGCGGCGCAGAGCTTCGTCAGCTACAGTTTCGACGATGAGTTCTCGACGCTCGACATCAACATCCACGGCACGCAGTACGTGCTGGCCGCCTTGCACCGCTTGAAACCGGACTGCCGGTTCTACTTTGCCGGCTCGAGCGAGATGTTCGGCAAGGTGCACGAGACGCCGCAACGTGAGACCACGCCCTTCCATCCGCGGTCGCCGTACGGCATCAGCAAGTGCACCGGGTACTACCTGACGCTCAACTACCGCGAGGCCTACGGGATGCACGCCAGCAGCGGCATCCTCTTCAACCACGAGTCCCCGCGCCGCGGATTTGAGTTCGTCAGCCGCAAGATCACCTCCGGCGTCGCGCGGATCGCCAGCGGAAGCAAGGAGAAGATCCGCCTGGGCAACCTGGACGCGCAGCGCGACTGGGGGTTCGCCGGCGACTACGTCCGCGCGATGTGGCTGATGCTCCAGCAGCCGAAAGCCGACGACTACGTGATCGCCACCGGCGAAACGCGCAGCGTGCGCGACCTGCTGAACGCGGCGTTCGGCTGCGTCGGCCTGAAGCCGGAGGCCCACTTCGAGACCGATCAGCAGTTCTACCGGCCCGCCGAAGTGGAACTGCTCATCGGCGACGCCTCGAAGGCGCAGCGGGCCCTGGGCTGGAAACCAACCGTCCGGTTCGAGGAACTCGTGGCCATGATGGTCAAATCGGACCTGGCCCGGGATCGCGAAAGACGTGCTTGAGGAAGGCGCGTCCCGGGATCGCCCCGCTCGTCTTGCCGAGTCCGCCCCGCCGGCTGTATAATCCGGCGGCGGTCGCGGCTCCTCTCCGAATTCCCGTGGCGGCTTCGCGAACCGGGGCTTCGCAGCGAAACAACCGTTGCTGAGAACGGCGCTGCCGCTTTCCGAATTGGACCCGAAACAGAATGGTTGCGTGGCGAAAGACGTTCTACTCGATGTGCGCGGCGCAGTTCATCTCGATGGCGGGCTTTGCGTTCGTCATGCCGTTCCTGCCGTTCTACATCGTCCAGGACCTGGGCGTTCCCAAGGACCAGGCGGTCCAATGGGCCAGCATTCTCATGGCGGCCATCGGGCTGCCGATGGCGATCTTCGCGCTCATCTGGGGCCACCTGGCGGACCGCTACGGGCGAAAGATCATGGTGCTGCGCGCGATGGTCGCCGGCGCCGTGATCGTCGCGCTCATGGGGTTGGCCCAGAACGTGCACCAACTGCTGATCCTGCGCATCATCCAGGGGACGCTGACGGGCACGGTGGCGGCGGGCATGGCGCTGATCGCGAGCGAGACTCCGACGGAGCGTTCGGCCTATGCGCTCGGCGTGATGCAGGCCTCCGTCATCGCCGGCGCCTCGTTCGGCCCGCTGATGGGCGGACACGCCGCGGTGCTCTTCGGGTTCCGCCCCACGTTCTACGTCGCCGGCGGCCTGATCGGCGTCGGCGGGTTGATCGTCCATTACGGCGTGAAGGAAACCTTCAAGCCCGCCGTGCGCGGCGAGACCGTCAAGACGGGCACCTATCGCGGCCTGTTCTCCATCGGCGGCTTTCTCACCCTGACGCTGGTGCTGTTCCTGATCAACTTCGCCACCGTCGCGCCGGCGCCGGTGTTTCCGTATTTCGTGAAGGAACTCTCGGGCAAGCCCTACGATGAGGCGGCCGCCGTCACCGGGCAGATCATGTTCGTGGTCGGATTCGCGGACATGACTTCAGCATGGTACCTGGGCCAGATGGCGGATCAGTGGGGACACAAGCGGATGCTGGTGATCTGCACGCTGTTGTCGGGGATCCTCTCGCTGCCCTTCTACTTCGCGAGGACCATCACCCACCTCTACATCCTGCGCATCATTTTCGGACTGGCGATCGGCGGCGTGATGCCGAGCCTCTACGCGATCATCCGCCGGATCACGCCCGAGCGCGACATCGGCAAGGCCTTCGGCGTCATCGCATTCATCGGCAGCGCCGCATTCTGCTTCGGCCCGCTCGGCGGCGGCTATCTCTCCATCCTCATGGGCACACCCGAGAAGCCGTACTACGTTGCGCCGTTTCTCATGTGCGGCGTGGCGCTGATCCTGATCTCTCTGCTGGCCGCCTGGCGCGTGAAATCGTCGCAGCTTTCCAACGGCCTGCCGGCCGTCGAAAAGTTGACCACCGAGCGCCTGTAACCTCACCTGCGCGCGAGGAGCATCTTCGCCTGCGTCTCGCCGCCGTTGAGGATGTGGAGCAGCGGCGACGGGCGGTCGGCGCCCTCGACGTAACACAGCCGGCCCGCCCACGGCGTCGCCGAGAGCACATTCGCCAGGTCCATCCAGTATTCCAGCCGCGCGAGGCCTTTCACGATCGCCTGGCAGTCGTCGAAGGTGCCTTCGATGGCGACGGCGTGGATGTTGGCGGCCGCCGCCGTCGTCATCATGCGCTGCTGCACGTCGGAGATACGCCCCTGCGGGAACAGGACGATGACGTCGACCTGGTCGCGGTCGCGGAACGCGTCGACGGCGGCGCCGCCGGTATCGCCGGAGGTCGCGACGACGATGGTACGGCGCTCGCCGCGGGCGGCCAGCACGTGGTCCATCAGCCGCGCCAGGAGCTGCATCGCCAGGTCCTTGAAGGCGAGCGTTGGGCCGTGGAACAGTTCGAGGGCAAACGTATTCACGCCGAGCTGGGTCAGCGGCGCCACCGCGGGATGGCGGAAATTGCCGTAGGCTTCGCGCGCCATGCGGGCGAGGTCGGCCTCGCCGATGGAACCTTCAGTGAAACGCCGGATCACCTCGACGGCGACTTCGGCATAGGGGCGGCCGGCGAAGCCGAGGATGGTCTTAAGGTCGAGCTGCGGCCAAGCCTCCGGCACATAGAGGCCGCCATCGCGGGCGAGGCCCGCGAGCATGGCGTCGGCAAAGCCGAGCGGCGGGGCCTCGCCTCTTGTGGAGATATGGCGCAATCGAGCCTTCCTGGCCCCCGCGCGAACCCCGCGGGTTACCTTAAGTGTTTGATTATCCAGGTTGTTCGCTGCGGACGGCCCACCGCCGCCGGTCCCGGATCAAGTGCCACAGTTATAGAAAAACAGGGCTTTTCACAAGGAACGCGAGGGGCGAAGTTTAGGGGCCTCTACCTCATAAGATCGAGCGCAATGAGCAATGCTTGTCGCTTCCGCTCTGGCCCTCAAAGCGGACGCTCCGGCGCTGTCGCGGAATGTCCGCTGAGGGCTAGAACCGGACTCATGCACTGCAAAAAAAGTCTCTACTCGATCACCTCGTCGGCTGCTTCTGCAGGCGTTCGCGCACGACGTCTATATGATCTCGAAACTGATATAGCATGCTCGCGTAGGTGACTGGTATCCTCAGATGGTTTGCTTGCTCCTCAAGGTGATCAAACTGCGCGACCATTGCACTGATGTCGCCGCCGGTTCGACGGGCTTTCATTATCTCATCCTCCAGAAATCTCAGTTCTCCATATATGCGTGCTATCTTTGATCGCATCAGCCAGCTGTACCCGCTTGGCAGAGTCCTTATCAACGGGTAGAGCACGCCTAGAATTGGAATGAGCAAAAGGATTAGCGTGCCGAACAGTTCCGCCACCCAGAATGGGAGATAGTTGTGCAGGAATGGTCGGCCAGATTTGTAGAATTGCAGCGCCTCGCGACTCAGTGGGATGTCGATGCCTTCGGCGGCAGGGAATTGGTTAGCGTGCTGAAAAATGCCCGGCCTCGAGTGGATCCGCACTGCGGCATCGAGCAGCAGGTATTGAATCGCTGGATGCAGATCCTTGTGCACGACCAAACTGGCCTTCGGTGCGAACAGGATCACGTCGGTTGGCGGCAGATCCTTTGCTAAATCGCCTACACCCCTCGGCACTACTACTTTATTCAGAAATGGATAAAGCGCGACATACGCGTCTGCGCGCGCGGCAAAACTGAAAAGCTCAATGTGCTCATCGGCAATAAGCTTCTGCACTATAGGTGCCTCCCAGGCGTTCAATGTTGCCGCCGCGTCGATCTCCCCGGCCAAAAGCTTTTCGGCCGCTGCCTCTGGCGCCAGGGAGAGCAATTCGCTGACCTGCCCGTCAATCCCGTTACGTTTGAGCAGTTCGAGTGATAGTGCCCGGCCGCCGCTGCCTACCGGCCCAACCGATATCCTCCGGCCCCGCAGATCTACAATCCCTTTATCGTCTCGCAATCCGCGTTTATGGAACAGCCACAAGGGTTCGTAAAAGATCGTCCCAAGTGATTCGAGTTTAGATGAAGCTTCCGCGCCAATGGCACCGCCCTGGACCAGACCGACACTTACTCCCGAATGTGGGTCAAGCAGTAACGCGAGGTTTTCGGCCGAGCCTCCCGTGGGCACTAGCCGCACCTCGACGCCGGCACTCGCGAGTGCCGCGCGGTAGCGTTCACCGACGTCGTAAAAGGTGCCGCCCTTGGACCCCGTCGCCATAACGATCATGCGCGGTGGCATGCTGCGCAGTAATACAACGGCTGCGATGGCAATCGCAACAACGGTCACGGTGATCGTGACTGCAGGCCAGTTGTTTCTCAGGAAACCTCTGAGAGCCATGTAAGCCCCCCTTCTCACTCTGCACAGTTTGCCCCGCAGGCGTGCCCCAAGTTAGATGAATCTAACCTGCTTGCGCCAATGCGTGTTGATTCACGTCAAGAAATTGGTTTGTCCGAAATGGGTCAACAGCAGACATGACGCGCGAAATTGCGATGTCCGCTCCTCCCCCCAATAGCTGACTCAACGGCTGCGCGCCGATGCGGAATCATTGTCCTAACTTCACCCGCGCGTAAATCCGCCAACGCCCGGCGCGATTTTCCGCTAACCGATACTCAGGACTTTCGGCGAAAGGGTCGTTGTCCCAGGCCTTGTCCTGCGGCACGACGGCGACGACCTCGCAGCTATATTGCTTCGCCACGTCGCTGACGTCGGCCTCGCTATTCGCGCCGGGCAGCCTGCCACACGCCGGTGCAGGACTCGCCGGAGGATTGACCGCGCCACGTACCACTGCCGTACGTAGGCGACAGCCGCCCTTGGCCAACCGCGTACGCGTCGCCGGCCGAAACGCTCACCGAGAC
>JBKQWE010000035.1:0-76419 GCA_052139675.1 Candidatus Brocadiia bacterium | reverse complement strand
TCGTCCTCGTCCTCGTCGTCGTCCTCGTCCTCGAACTGCGCATCCGAACGGCCGAGGACGAGGACGACGACGAGGACGATTGTCTGCGGCTCGGCCGCTCCGTGTTGTTAAACCGACTCCAGGGAGGACTCCATGACTGCTGCCGCATTCTCGATGACCAATGCGTACACGATCGCCGCGATCTGGCTGGGGCTGGCGGTGGTGGCGACCGTTCTGGCCAATCACATCCGCATCTCGACGGCGCTGGTGGAAATCTGCGTGGGGATCGCGGCCGGGACGGTTGCGACGCGGTACTGCGGCGCGGATTCGCTCGGGGGAAACCTGGACTGGCTGCGGTTCCTCGCGGGGACCGGCGCGGTGGTGCTGACGTTCCTCGCCGGGGCCGAACTGGAACCGGCGGTGCTTCGGGCGAAATGGAAGGAAGTGTCGGTCGTCGGCGCAATCGGGTTCGCCGCGCCGTTTCTCGGCTGCACGGCGGCCGCGTACTATCTGCTCCACTGGGACGCTCGGGCGAGCTGGCTGGCGGGCGTGGCGCTCTCGACGACCTCGATGGCCGTCGTGTACGCGGTCATGCTTGAGACCGGCTTCAACAAGACCGACTTCGGCAAGGGAATCCTCGGGGCGTGCTTCATCAACGACCTCGGGACGGTGGTTGCGCTGGGGCTGATCTTCGCGCCGTTCACGTATAAGACGGCGGTCTTCGTCGGGACCAGCGCCGTCCTCCTCGGCGCGCTGCCGTTCCTGACCGGCTGGCTCACGCGCCGATATGCCTTCCGCACGGCGGCGATCCGGACCAAGTGGGTGCTGCTGGTGCTCTTCGGCCTCGGGGCGCTGGCGCTCTGGTCGGGGAGCGAGGCGGTGCTGCCGGCGTACATTGCGGGCATGGCGCTCGCCGGCGCGGCCGCGCAGGACCAGCACTGGGTGCGGCGGCTGAGGACGCTGACGGTGGGGCTGCTGACGCCGTTCTACTTCATCCGCGCCGGGTCGCTGGTCGGCGTCGGCGCGATCCTGGCCGCTCCGGCGGTGTTCTTTCTCCTTCTTGGCGGCAAGGTCGTGTCGAAGATTTTCGGCCTGTACCCGGTGATCAGCCGGTTCCGCGAAAATCACAAGGAGCGCTGGTATTACACGCTGATGATGTCCACCGGCCTGACCTTCGGCACCATCTCGGCGCTTTACGGCCTCAGCCACGGCATCGTCACGCGCGAGCAGTATTCCTTCCTCGTGGCGGTGGTCATGGCCAGCGCGGTCGTGCCGACCTTGATCGCGGGCCTGATCTTCCTGCCCCGGCACCTGCTTGAGGTGAACGTGGACGAGGAGGAGGAAATCGGGAACGGAAAGTGATTGGCGCGATACGGTGCGCCTTGCGTTGCGGAAATGATTCTGCTATAAATTCTGGGTACGTTCAGGCAGGCTGCAACCTTCACAAAGAACGCACTCCGGCCGGAATTCACAGGCGGCGGAATACCGCCACCGCGATGGCGGAGTACCGCCACCGGGATGGCGGAGTACCGCCACCGGGATGTCTGACTGACTGAAAGGAATATACCGCATGGCCGAGGGGAAGAAGGCCGCGATCAGCGAAATCCTGGAAGACCCGAAGGCGGGCCGGCTCGATTTTTTCCACGCGCGCGAGCTGGCGTACAGCATTTCGGGCGAGATGGCGATCCTGGAGAAACTCACCGACGAGGCGCAGCAGCGCTGCAAGAGTTCTCACGCGCCGGACGTGCGCGTGCGGTCGGCCCTGATCGCGGGCGTCGGGCTGTGGATCCAGCGGAAATACGCGGAGGCTGCGGCGGCGCTGGAGCCGGTGAGCGACGACGCGGACGGCGCCTATTTCCTGGGCCTGTGCCGCCTGGAGACCAAGGACTACGCCGGCGCGGTCAAGAGTTTCCACCGGGCCGCGCAGGCCGGGCAGGACGCGTTCGTCTGCGGCATGGCCGAGGCGGAGGCGCTGCGCGGCGCGGGCAACCGCGAAGAGGCGCTGGCGAAAATCCGCGCCTTCCAGAAGACCCACGATGCCCAGGCGGAACTCCATTATCAGAAGGGGCGCTGCTTCGAGGAGGCCGCCGATTATGAGGCGGCGATGGAGGCGTATGAGCGCGCCGTGGAACTCGATCCGCAGCACGTCGCCGCGCTGTTCCGATTGGGTTACTGGAACGACCTGCGCGGCAACGACGACCGGGCGCTGGATTATTACGAGAAGGCCGCGGAGATCCGCCCGCTCCACACGAACGCGCTGATGAACCTGGGGATTCTCTACGAGGACCGGGGCGACTACGAGCGCGCCCTGCGCACCTTCGCCCGCGTGGCGGCCGGCAACCCGGGCGACCCGCGCGCGAAGCTGTACGCCGCCGACGCCGAGGCGAGCCTGAATATGTTCTACGATGAGGCCGTGGAGCGCCGCCAGCACCGCACCGCCGTGCTGCTCCGCGTGCCGCTGAGCGAGTTCGAGCTCTCCGCCCGATGCCGCGCCTGCCTCGAGAAGATGAACATCCGCACTCTCGGCGACCTCGCGCGGCTGACCGAGACGGAGATCGGCAATTCCAAGAACTTCGGCGAGACCTCGCTGGCCGAGCTGCGCGGGCTGCTGGAGTCGAAGGGGCTGCACTTCGGCATGGGCCGGGCCGATGCCGGGCCGGCGCCCGCGGCGATCGCCTCGCCGGAGATGGCCGACGCGCTCACGCGCCCGATTGACGAGATGGAGCTCTCCGTCCGCAGCCTCAAGTGCGCCCGGACGCTCGGCATCGAGACGGTCGGCGATCTGATCCAGAAGACCGAGAAGGAACTCCTCGCGTGCCCGAATTTCGGGCAGACCTCGTTGAACGAGGTCAAGCAGAAGCTGGCGAACTACGGTCTGTCGCTGAAGGCGCGCGAGTAGGCGCGAGAATTTACCACCAAGGCACCAAGGCACCAAGAACGGCGGGAACCGAGAACTGAAAAGTGGGAACTGAGAGGCGAGACAAACAGAAGATTTTCACTTTCCAGTATTCAGCTTTCAGTTCCCCGTTCTTGGTGTCTTGGTGCCTTGGTGGTGAGAGAACGGCCCCAGGCTGATGTACGACCATATTGAGGGCGAACTGGTTTTCAAGTCGCCCGCGCAGGCGGTCATTGCGGCGGGCGGCGTCGGGTATCGCTTCTCCATTCCCATCTCCACGTTCGCCGCCCTGCCGGAGCGCGGCCGTGCGAAACTGCTGACCTACCTGCACGTGCGCGAGGACGTGCTCAAGCTCTTCGGCTTCGCCTCGGAGAAAGAGCGCAAGCTCTTCATCCGCCTGATCGGCGTCAGCGGCATCGGGCCGGGCACGGCGATGGCGATCCTGAACGGGCTTTCCGTGGACGAGTTCCGCCGCGCCGTGGCCGCCGAGGAGGTCAGCACGCTCTGCGGCGTGAAAGGGATCGGCCGGAAGACCGCCGAGCGCGTGATCGTCGAGCTCCGCCGCGAGATGGAGCGCGAGCTGATCGAGGAGCCCGCGGCGCGCGGCGCGGCCGGGAACCTCAACGCCGACGCCGTCGCGGCGATGCTCGCGCTGGGCTACACGCGCTCCGCCTCCGAGGCGGCCGTGCTGAAAGCCATGGAAAAACTCGGCCGTGACGCGAACCTCGAACAGCTCGTCCGGCAGGCGCTGAGACAAGTGTGAAGTCAGAATGATGAGTGATGAAGTACCCAGGAAAGCGTCAGCCGCACTTCATCATTCATCACCCATCATTCGTACTTCATCCCGATAATCTGCAAGGACTGGCATGGCGGAAAACATCCTGACCGCTGCGGGCGGGGCCGAGGACCTGGCGCTGGACCAGACGCTGCGGCCCAGGCGGTTCGAGGACTTCATCGGGCAGGAGCGCATCAAGGAGAACCTGCGCATCTACATCGAGGCGGCCCGCCGGCGCAAGGAGCCGCTCGACCACATCCTCTTCAGCGGCCCGCCCGGGCTCGGCAAGACCACGCTGGCCACGATCCTCGCGCATGAGATGGGCACGGAGATGATCCCCACTTCCGGCCCCGTGATCGAGAAAGCCGGCGACCTCGCCGGGCTGCTGACGAAGCTCAGGAAAGGCAACGTGCTCTTCATTGACGAAATTCATCGCATCAGCGCGACCGTCGAGGAGTACCTCTATTCGGCGATGGAGGACTTCCGGATTGACATCATGATTGACCAGGGCCCGTCGGCGCGCTCGCTGCCGATCACGCTGGAGCCGTTCACGCTGGCCGGCTCGACGACGCGCGAGGGGCTGCTGTCCGCGCCGTTCCGAAGCCGGTTCGGCGTGCTGGAGCGGCTGGACTTCTATCCGTGGGAGGACCTGTTCCAGATCGCGCTGAACTCGGCGAAGGCGCTGGGGATGCGGATCGAGGAAGCCGGCGCGGAGGTGATCGCGAAACGCTCACGCGGCACGCCCCGGCTGGTCAACCGCTTCCTGCGGCGGCTGCGCGACATCGCCGAGGTCCAGGCCGACGGCGTGGTGACGGAGAAGGTCGCGCACGAGGGACTCGACCGGCTCGGCGTGGACGAGCGCGGCCTGGGCGACATGGACCGGCGCATCCTGCAGACGATCCTGCGCCAGCGCGGCCTGCCGGTGGGGCTCAAGACCATCGCCGTCACCATCGGCGAGGAAGACTCCACCATCGAGGAGGTCTACGAGCCGTACCTGATTCAGTTGGGCTACATCGAAAAGACCCCGCGCGGCCGGATTGCGACCGAATCGGCGCGGCGCGACTACGGCAAAGGCCTTCCGGGCGCCGGGCGCGGCGGGCTGTTTGAGAAGGCTGAAGGCTGAAGGATGAAGGCGCGTTGAAAATCCTCATCCACGTCTGCTGCGCGCCGTGCCTGATCGGGCCGCTGGAAGTGCTGCGGCAGGAGGGCATGCAGCCGGCCGGATTCTTCTATAACCCGAACATCCATCCCTTCCTCGAATTCCGCAAGCGCGTGAAGGCGCTGCGCGTGTTCCTCGAGAAGGATGACCTGCCCGTCGAGATCGTCGAGGAGTACGGGCTGGAGTTGTTCATGCGCGAGATTTACCAAGCCGACCGGCGCGAGCGCTGCCGCAATTGCCATTTCCTGCGCCTGCGCCGGACGGCCGAACGCGCGAAGGAAATGGGGTTCGACGCGTTCACAACCACGCTGCTGGGAAGCCCGCACCAGGACCACGAGCTTCTGCGCGAGTCGGGCGAACGCGCGGCGGCGGCGGTGGGCGTGAGCTTCCTCTATCGCGATTTCCGCCCGCTCCACGAGCGTTCGCACGAGGCCGCGCGGCGCAGGCAGCTTTATCTGCAGCCGTACTGCGGCTGCTGCTTCAGCGAATACGAGCGGTTCCGCGATACGACGCGGGAACTGTATCGCGGCGGCGGACCCAAGACTGCGGAGTGAAAATTGCAAAGTGCAAAGGGCAAAGTGAGAAATCGCTGCGCGTCCCGATCCTGCTTCACGTCTGCACTTGGCACTTTGCACTTTGCATTTTGCATTCTAGTGTTAGCGATCGCCGGCTGCCTGCACCCGCCGAAGACGGCGCCTCCTGTTCCGCCCGCGCCGCCGGCCGCTGAAGAGGCCGAGACTCCGCGGTTGCCTCCGGCGCCGCCTTCGCCGCCGCTGGTCCAGCCTGTGCCGCCGCCGACTCAGCCGGCATTGCCGGCAATCATCGTGCCGCCGAAGTTCGAGCGGCCGCCGATGGTGCGGCTCTGGCTCTCCGACGCTTCGGCCACGCCCGAGATTTCGTGCGCAGGGGCGTGTCGCGTGGTGGCGTTTCCTGACGAGCAGGCGAAGCGCCACTTCCGGATTGCGCCGGCGAAGGCCGTCGTCGCCCCGGGCGGCATCCTGCTCGGCGATGTCCTGTATAAGTGCTCTTCGCTGGAGATCGAGGCCGAAGCCGGCGCGCAGGTCCGCGTCGGCGGCCGCGAATATCCCGGCACGGTCCGGCTGCTGCGCTCGGCGGACCGCGTGACGGTCATCGTCGTGATGGACGCCGAGCGCTACCTGCTCAGCGTCGTCGGCGGCGAGATGCCGGCGGACTGGCCGGCCGAGGCGCTCAAGGCGCAGGCCGTCGCGGCGCGGACGCTGGCGATCTTCTATCACCTGCAGCGCGCCGCCCTGGAGTACGACCTGACCAGCACGGTCGAGGACCAGGTATACGCCGCCGGGAAGGCCAAGCCCTCTATCGTCGAGGCAGTCGGCGCCACGCGCGGCGAGGTGCTGCTGCACGACGGCGGACTGTTCCCGGCGTTCTATTGCTCGACCTGCGGCGGCGAGACGGAGAGCCCGGGCAAGGCGCTCGCCAAGCCGGAATACGATTTCCTGGTGGGCGTGCCGTGCGGGTTCTGCACCGATTCGCCGCACTATGAATGGCGGGCGACGATTTCCGGCGCGGAGCTCGCCGCGCGGCTGAAGGCGGCCGGCATCGCCGTCGGCGCGGTCACCGCCGTCAGCGCCGAGGAGGGCGACCCGCGCACCGGGCGGATGGTGAAGCTGGACTGGCCGGGTGGATCGGCGCTCGTCCCGATCGTGGACTTCCGCCGCGCCGTGGGCCGGATGGAAATCCAGAGCGGAAAGTTCCAATGCCGCGCGGACGGCGATGACTTCCGGTTCACCGGCCGGGGCTTCGGCCACGGCGCCGGCATGTGCCAGTACGGCTGCCGCGGCATGGCCAGGGTCGGACGGCTCTACCGGGAAATCCTGATGCATTATTACCGCAATTGCTCGATTGGGAAGCTGTACTAGACGGCGACGATGGACGATGGACGATGGACCAATGACGATGGACGATTGACGATGGCACAAGGTCTATCGTCCATCGTCTATCGTCCAGATAAGTGAAACCGCGATGTTCGAGTTCCGCATTCTGGCGCAAGACGCCGACACCGGCGCGCGGGCGGGCGAGTTCGTGACGCCGCACGGGACGGTGCCGACGCCGCTCTTCATGCCCTGCGCGACGCAGGGGACGGTGAAGACGCTGACGCCGGTGCACCTGGAGGAGGTCGGCGCGCAGATGATCCTGGCGAACGCCTGGCACCTGGGCCTTCGGCCCGGCGCGGAACGGGTGGCGCAGATGGGCGGGCTCCACCGGTTCATGAGCTGGCCGAAGCCGATCCTGACCGACAGCGGCGGCTACCAGATTTTCTCGATGGCCGACCTGCGGACGATCTCCGAGGGCGGCGTGCTGTTCAAGAGCCATCTGGACGGGCGGGAGATTTTCCTGACGCCGGAGCGGTGCATCGAGATGGAGAACCAGATCGGCGCAGACGTGATCATGCCGCTGGACGAATGCGCGCCGTTCCCGACCGAGAAGGCGCCCGCCCGGGCGGCGATGGAACGGACGGTCGGCTGGGCGGCGCGGTGCAAGGCCGCGCACCGGCGCGAGGACCAGGCGCTTTTCGGCATCGTCCAGGGCGCGACGTACCCGGACCTGCGCCGCGAGTGCGCCGACCGGCTGGCGGCGCTCGATTTCCCGGGCCATTCCATCGGCGGGCTGAGCGTCGGCGAAGGGCTCGACCTGATGGTGGAAATGACCGGCCTGACGCTCGAACGGCTGCCTCCGGCGAAGCCGCGCTACCTGATGGGCGTCGGCCGGCCGGAGGACATCGTGGAGTGCGTGGCGCAGGGCGTGGACCTGTTCGATTGCGTGCTTCCGACGCGTTGCGGGCGAAACGGACTTGCATTTACCACCCGTGGTCGGGTAAAAGTGCGCAATACGGCGCACCGGGCGGACGAGCGGCCGCTGGATCCGTCGTGCGATTGCCTGGCGTGCCGAAGGTTTTCGCGCGCGTATCTGAGGCATCTCTTCCAGGCCGGCGAGATGCTCGGCCTGACGCTCTTGAGCCTGCACAACCTCAGGTATTACATGCGCCTCATGGCCGACATGCGCCGCGCGATCATCGAGCGGCGTTTCCGGGAGTTCCGGAAGGAATTCCAGGAAGTGCGAACGATGAGTGACGAGTGATGAAGTACTTCATCATTCATCGTTCGTACTTCTGACTTGTTTTGAAAGGGATCACCATGCTGAGTCTGACCATTCCGATCCTGGCCCAGGCCGCCGGGACCGCCAGCGCGCCGAGCGGCCCCGCGGGCGGCGCGCCCTCATCGCCTTTCTCGCCGATGTTCTTCGTCTGGATCATCGCCATCTTCGCCATCATCTACTTCATGATGATCCGCCCGCAGAAGAAGAAGGAACAGCAGCGCAAGGAGATGCTCAACAAGCTCGAGCGCGGCGCGGAGGTCGTCACCATCGGCGGCCTCTTCGGCGAAGTTCAGAACGTTGACGCCAAGGAGGAGTACGTCATCCTGCTCGTGGACCGCGAGCGCGGCACCACGCTCAAATTCCGGCGCGGCGCGATCCATGAGATCCTGACGCAGGGTTCCGGTTCGGCCGAAGACAAGAAGCAGTAGGAGTCCCGTTTCCATCATGATGGGCAAGATACTACCGAAGCTGTATTTCAAGATGGCGCTCGTGATCATCCTGGCGGCGGTCGGCGTAATCACGATCCACCCGGAGCGGATCACGGAGACCGGGCCGGACGGCAAGCCGCTGACCCACTGGGTGACGCGCATCCCGCTCGGGCTGGACCTGAAGGGCGGCAGCGAGCTGCTCTACAAGATCCGCACCTCCGAGCTGAGCGCGGCGGACCGCAAGGACATCGTGCCGCGCACGATCGAGGTCATCCGCCGGCGCGTGGACCCGGACGGCCGCATGGAGCTGGACATCCGCCCGCGCGGCGAGGACCGGTTCTACATCCAGCTTCCGGGCATGGGCCCGGAGGAGTCGGCGCGCATCGAGGCGCTGATCCGCAAGGCCGGGCAACTGCGCTTCTGCCTGGTGGACGAGCGCGCCGAGGACCTGGCGGCGGCGCGGCTGGGCGAGCGCGTGGCCAACACCACGCCGTTCCTGCCCGCGCGCAACCCGGTGACGCACCAGATCGAGCGCGATTCGCAGGGCAAGGTCAGGCGCTGGCACAAGGCGACCTTCCGCGACGTGAAGGAAATGCCCCCCGAGATCCGCAACGGCGAGTGGTACCTCGTCGAGAACAAGGCCTACGTCACCGGCGAATTCCTCAGCGAGGTGAGGGCGGCCACCGACCCGACGGACGGCACGCCGGAGGTGGCCTTCTCGTTCCGCGGCCAGGGCGCGCGGGAGTTCGAGCGCCTGACCGAACAGTACCAGAAAACCGAGCAGCACGCGGGCCGGCTGCTGGCGATCATCCTCGACGAGGACCTGTATTCCGCTCCCGTCATTGAGTCGCGCATCGCCGGCTCCGGCGTGATCCATGGCCGCTTCACCAAGGAAGAAGTGGACGACCTGGTTACCACCCTCCGCGCCGGGCAGCTCCCGGCGGACATCGAGCTGGAATGGAACAACACCGTCGGCGCGCAGCTCGGCGAGGACAGCATCCGCGCGGGGATCCGGGCGAGCCTCGTCGGGCTGGTGGTGGTCGTGGCCTTCATGGCGGTCTACTACCTCGTCGGCGGCGCCATCGCGGACTTCGCGGTGCTGGTGAACCTGCTGCTGGTCCTCGGCGGAATGGCGGGCATGCAGTCGGTGCTCACGCTGCCGGGCATCGCCGGGCTGGTGCTGACGCTCGGCATGGCAGTGGACGCGAACGTGCTGATCAACGAGCGCATCCGCGAGGAAAGCCAGCGCGGCAAAACGCTGCGCCTGGCGATCCGCACCGGCTACGAGCGCGCCTTCATGGTCATCCTCGATACCCACCTGACGACGATCATCACCGCGCTGATCCTTTTCGGCGTCGGCACCGGGCCGGTGCGCGGGTTCGCCATCACGCTGATCCTGGGCCTGGTCCTGAGCCTCTTCACCTCGTTCTGGGTCACGCGCTGGCTGCTGGACATCGTCGTGGAGAAAGGCTGGCTCACGCGGCTGCACATGATGCACCTCTTCGGCCGGCCGAGCATCCCGTTCTCGAAATACCGGTACATCTGCATCGCGAGCACGGTGTTCTTCGGCGTCGCCGGGTTGACCGTGTTCCTGGCGCGGTGGAATAACGAACGCGATACGGAGCTCGCCGGCGGGTTCCGGGCGGAAATGGAGCTGAAGCGCCCCGAGGCGATCAGCGATTTCCGCGCCCGCGTCAGCAAGCTCTTCCCGATGGGCGCGGACGTGCAGAGCGTCTGGTCCTCCGCCGAGGCCGGCCTGCAGGCCGAGAAGGGAAAGCTCTTCTCGATCCGCATCCGCCAGCTCACCGACGAGCAGCGGCAGATGAAGATGCGCGAGGACTTCGTGAGCCTCCTGACGGCGCAGCAGCTTTACAGCACGGTGGAGAAGAACCCCGATCCCAAGTCGTGGGATTTCACGCTCCACCTCGCGCGGCCGATCAGCCCGCTGGCGCTGCGCGACCTGCTCGCCCGGCGGCGCTACAGGGAATCCGACATCCGCCGGATCACGCTGATGGACAAGGAGAAGGACCGGCTGCCTTCGGAATTCGCCGTGAGGCTGAAGGCCTCCGCCCTCGAGGCCAACCCGGAGACCCAGATCGCCGCCGTCCTCGACGCGTTCGAGTCGCTGATCGGGCAGGAGACCGTGGTCGTGACGATTGACCCGGTGACCACCGAGGAGGCGGCCCACGTCGAAGGCGCCGCCCCGGGCCGGAAGTACGTGCCGATCCACCTCGCGGGCGCCCGCTCGACCGAGGCGGTGCGCCAGGCGCTTTACCGCGACATCCTGAAAATCAAGCCCGGCGAGACCGTTCCGGAGGACCTGCGCGTCACCGGGTTCGGCAAGGACGCCGGTTCCGAAATCGGCCGCGACATGGCCGTCTATGGAAAGGACAGCGACCTCGACACGATCGCCCGGTCGAAGGAGACTCACCTGCGGGTGATGTCCTTCACCGAGCCGGCCACCGGCGAACTCCACATTACGCTCCACGACCCGCAGCCCCAGACGGCGCTGCAGGATATCCTGGACGCGCGGCCGGGTATGGACATCGTCCGCTCGATCATCCCGCTGAACGTCGAAGGGCAGGATTATTACGTCTCGATGGCGCCGCTCTCCGAGGAGAAGACCATCGAGAAGATCAAACAGGACCTGGTGACCGAGTTCAAGCCCGAGCTCACGCCGGAAAGCGCGGAGCAGGCGGTCGCCGTTGACCTCAACCCGGCGCAGGCGCCGGACTGGGCCGCCGACCTGGCGGCGGGCGGGCAGTTCTTCAAGCTGGCGGTGAGCCAGCCGGTGCAGTTGCAGCAGATCCACGCCACGCTCGTCAGCGCCGGGTACGGCGACGCGCTGGTCGTGCAGGGGAACATCAACACGGTGGCCGTCGGCAAGACGCAGACGAAGGAAGCGTACCTCCGGCTGGCCGGGACCGCGGACCAGGTCAAAGCCGCGCACGACGCCATCGTCGAGGCCGTCAGGCAAAGGCTGAACGACCCGTTCCGCAGCATCGAGACCATCGGCTCGGCGGTCGCCGGAGAGACTCGCAACAAGGCCGTGCTGGCGATTCTCATGAGCTGGGTCGCCATGATCTTCTACCTCTGGTTCCGGTTCGGCGAGTCCAAGTTCGGCCTCGCCACGGTCATCGCCCTGGTGCACGACGTCTGCTTCACGCTCGGGGCGGTCGGCGTGGCCGATGCGCTCTCGGGGACGCCGGTCGGCAACTTCCTCGGTTTCAGCGACATCAAGGTCAACCTGACCATGATCGCCGCCTTCCTGACGCTGATGGGTTACTCGGCCAACGACACCATCGTCGTGTTCGACCGGATCCGCGAGAACATGGGCGGCGTGCGGCGCCGCGTGGATGCGACGCTGGTGGACACGAGCGTCAACCAGACGCTGTCGCGGACCGTGCTGACCAGCCTGACGGTGCTCTTCGTCGTGGTGGTGCTTTACATCATGGGCGGGCCGGTCATCCACGGGTTCGCCTTCGTCATGACCGTGGGCGTGGTCGTGGGCACGTATTCCTCGATCTTCATCGCCAGCCCGATCCTGATCGGGTGGGAATCCGCGGCGGCCAGCTTGAAGAAATTGGCGAAAATCGTTACATTCCGTTCAACCTGAAACGTCAAATATAAACGCGTGTCGGCCGCAACGCTTGAATGCGGTCAGGGCGCCGGCGGGATTGATTTAGAAAGGGCTTTCCGATGCAGCGGGATGTGAAGATCGGGATTGCGATCGGCGTGCTGCTCATTGCGCTCATTGCGGTGTTCTGGTGGTTCCGGCACAGCAACCGGAATGTGCCGATAACCGAAACGGGCACGACGGCCAGCGAGAATGAGCTTCCGGGGCCGGTGGTGCCGGTTTCGCCGCCGATGGGCGTCCCCGGCGAAATCGGGCCGATGGCCGGCGCGACCGGCGCCGCGCCCATGGCGACCGGCGTCGAGCCTGCCCCGATGGGCACCGTGGTCATGCCGGCGGTCACCGTCGTTCCTCCTCCGCCGCCTCTGCATCCGGCGGTGGCGTCCACCACCTACAAGGTCCAGCACGGCGACACCCTGTCGAGCATTTCCGAGCAGTTCTACAAGACGCCGGCCAGGTGGCGGACGATTTATGAGGCGAACAAGGACAAGATCGGCGCGGACCCCAGCAAGCTCAAGGACGGCATGGACCTGGTGATTCCGGGCGCCGGGGCGGCAGTTTCGGCCGGCCCTGCGCGCGGACCGCGCGGGACCACGGCGGCCGCGGCCGGCGGAAAATATGTCGTCGCAACCGGCGACACGCTGACCTCCATCGCCCAGAAATCGTACGGCTCCGCCACCAAGGCGGACATAGACCGGATCTACCAGGCGAACAAGGCGACGATCGGCCCGGATCCGGACGACTTGAAGGTCGGCATGGAGCTGGTGATCCCGGCGAGGAACTAAGGCCGGAATTCCGTGCGCGCCGGCAGGGCGGCTTGACAGCGCGGCGGTTTTCGCATAGGATAAACGCCTGCTTTATCCGCATGCCCACACAGGCTGCTCGGCGGCCGCGCCCGAGCGGGAGAGCGGCCTTTTCCGGAAAACCGCCGGCCCCTCAGACGGAAAACTTGCATATCGCCGTTGAACGCAAGCTGTCGGCGTTCGGCGGACGAGTGATTGCCGACAGCGGACGGTCCGTTCCTTTTGGAGAGGTGGTCCGATGGCGCTTCCGAAAAGACGGCACTCGGTGACTCGCGGCCGCAAGCGCCGCACGCACGACAGTCTGCGCAAAGGCGGCACCACCCTGTGCCCGCGGTGCGATACGGTGAAGGAACCGCACACGGTTTGCCCGAATTGCGGTTATTATGCCGGCCGCGAAGTGGTCTCGATGGAGAAATCGTAAGCGATGCGGATCGCCCTCGATGCAATGGGCGGCGACTTCGCGCCGCGGGAGACCGTGCTCGGGGCCATCCAGGCCGCCGAAGCGCGACCGGATCACGAGATCGCTCTCGTCGGCGACGCCGCCGCCATTGAAGCCCAGTTCAAGGCCGCCGGCCAGTCCATCCCCTCGAACATCCTGATCGTCCACGCCTCGCAGGTGATCGCGATGGACGAGAAGCCGGTCGAGGCCATCAAGAAGAAGCGGGACAACTCCATCCTCCGCGCCGTCAAAATGGTCGCCACCGGCGAGGCCGGCGTCGCGATCAGCGCGGGCAACACCGGCGCCATGGTCGCCGCCGCGCAGCTCAGCCTCCGGCCGATCGCCGGCGTGCGCCGCGTCGGCATCGCCATCAGCGCGCCCTCCGCCAGCGGCCACTGCACGATCATGGACATCGGCGCGAACCTCAACTGCAAGCCGATCCACCTGTGCCAGTACGGCATCATGGCCTCGGTCTATCACTCGGCGATCTTCCAGATCGAGAAGCCGCGCGTCGGCCTGCTCAACGTGGGCGAGGAGGAGACGAAAGGCGGGCCGGTCGTCCGCGAGGCCGCCGCGCTCCTGGCGCAGGCGCCGATCAATTTCGTCGGCAACGCCGAGGGCCGCGACATCTTCCGCGGCCAGCACGACGTGGTCGTCTGCGACGGCTTCGTCGGCAACGCGCTCGTCAAGGCGATCGAAGGCTACGGCGAGATGCTCGCCGACATCCTCCGCACGGCCATCTTCCGCGACGTGTGGGGCCGGCTGAGCTTCAACCTCATGCGGCCGGTGCTGCTCAACCTGGAGCGCCGCGTGGACTTCGCGGACTACGGCGGCGGGCTGCTCCTGGGCGTGGACGGCGGCATCATCATCTGCCACGGCCGCTCGAACGCGCGCGCCATCTGCAACGCCGTGCTCAAGGGCATCGCGTACGTCCGCGGGAACGTCAGCGGCTCGATCACCACCGCGCTGCGCGAGAGCGTGGGCATGCTCCCGGTGGAGAAAGAATGAGCGAGCCACGCGTCAGGGCGGCGATCATCGGGACCGGCTCCTACGTGCCGGATCGCGTGCTCACCAACTTCGACCTCGAGAAGATGGTGGACACGACCGACGAGTGGATCTTCACGCGCACCGGCATTCG
Organism: Candidatus Brocadiia bacterium; assembly: GCA_052139675.1. Taxonomy (GTDB): domain Bacteria; phylum Planctomycetota; class Brocadiia; order CAIUPP01; family CAIUPP01; genus JBEKCB01. Next base: position 62,033 of record JBKQWE010000035.1, on the reverse strand, counting down.
CGAGCGGCGCATCGTCTCGGAAGGGCAGGTCACCAGCGACCTCGGCGCCGAGGCCTGCCGCCGCGCCCTGGCCGAGGCGAAGGTCCGCCCCGAGGAGGTCACGCTCCTCATCGTCGCCACGATCACGCCCGACTACCTTTTCCCCTCGACCGCCTGCATGATCCAGCAGAAGATCGGCGCGAAGGCCACCGGCGGATTCGATCTTTCCGCCGCCTGCGCCGGGTTCCTCTACAGCCTGATCGTCGGCGCGCGGCTCATCGAGGCCGACCCGGGCCAGACCGTCCTGGTCGTCGGCGCCGAGACGCTCACGCGCATCACCGATTACACCGACCGCAGCTCCTGCATCCTGTTCGGCGACGGCGCGGGCGCCGCCGTGCTGCGGGCGGCGACCGACGGGCGCGGCGTGCTCGCCTCCGACTGCGGCGTGGACGGCTCCGGCGGCGACTTCATGAAGCTGCCCGCCGGCGGCTCCGCGGCCCCGGCCACCGAGGAGACCGTCCGCAAGCGCCTCCATTTCATGCAGATCAACGGCCGCGAGACGTTCCGCTTCGCCGTCGTCAAGATGGCCGAGCTCGTCGAGAGCGCGCTCACGCGCTCCGGCCTCACGATGGACGACGTCGCGCTGATCGTCCCGCACCAAGTCAACAGCCGCATCCTGCAGGCCGCCGCGGAGCGCCTGGGCGTCGGCATGGACAAGATCTATACGAATATAGACCGCTACGGCAACACCTCGGCCGCGTCGGTGCCGATCGCGCTCGACGAGGCGGTCCGCAAGGGCCGGATCCAGCGCGGCGACATCGTGGTGTTCGTGGCCTTCGGCGGCGGGCTGTCCTGGAGTTCGGCGGTCGTGCGGTGGTGAGGGGAACTGCGAAGTATGAATGATGAGCGATGACTGATGAACGGGAGCGCTTGCGCGCCCCTCTTGTACTTCTTCGCTCATCGTTCGCACTTCTGACTTTAAGGATATCATGGCCCGACTTGCGTTTCTTTTTCCGGGACAGGGCGCGCAGACGGTCGGCATGGGACGCGACTTCGCGGAGGCGTTTCCGTCCGCCGCGCGCGTCTTTGAGCAGGCCGGGCAGGTTCTGGGCTGGGATGTCGCGGCGGTATGCTTCAACGGGCCGCAGGCCGAGCTGGACCGCACCTCGATCAGCCAGCCGGCGATCCTGACCGTGAGCGCCGCGATCGTGGCCGCGCTGCGCGAGGCGCGGCCCGACCGGGTCAAGGAGTGCTCCGAGGCCGCCGGACTCAGCCTCGGCGAGTATTCCGCCCTCGTGATGGCCGGCGCGCTGGAGTTCGCGGACGCCCTGCGGCTGGTGCAGCAGCGCGGCCGGTTCATGGAAGAGGCGTGCGCGCAGAACCCGGGCGCGATGGCCAGCGTGCTGGGACTCGACGACGAGGTCGTCGAAGCGCTGTGCGCGCAGGCGCGCGAAGTCGGAATGGTCGTCGCGGCGAACTTCAACAGTCCCGGCCAGGTGGTCGTGTCCGGAACGCGCGAAGCGGTCGCACGCGTGGCGGAGCTGGCCCGGGAACGCAAGGCGAAGCGCGTGCTGCCGCTGGCGGTGAGCGGCGCGTTCCATTCGCCGCTGATGGAGCCGGCCGCGGAGCGCTTGCAGGTGGAGCTGAACGGCGCGCCGATAAAGCCGTGCGCGATCCCGGTGATCGCGAACGTTACCGCCGCGCCGGTGCGCCAGCCGGGCGAGATCCGCATCGCGCTGGCGCGGCAGGTGAAGAGCCCGGTGCTCTGGAGCCAGTCCGTCCGGCGGCTGATCGAGGACGGCTGCACGCGGTTCGTCGAGGTCGGCCCGGGAAAAGTCCTCACGGGCCTGATGAAGCGCATTGCGCCGGACTGCAAAGTCGCGAACGTCTCGACCGTTGAGGCGCTGAAGTCGGGGCTGGACGTCTGAGTGCGGAGTGCGGACTGCGGAGTGCGGAGCAGGAATAAGGAGGAAGTCGTGCGCAGAGAAGCGAGCCCGTTGAAGGGCAAGACGGCCGTCATCACCGGCGGAGCGCGCGGGATCGGGCAGGTCATCGCGCAGACCTTCGCCGACGCCGGCGCGAGTTGCGCGCTGCTCGACGTGATGGAGGAGGTCAAGGCGACCGCCGCCGCGATCTCGGCCACCGGCGCGCGCGCCGAGGGCTACGTGGCCGACGTGACCAGCGGCGAGCAGATCACCGCGCTCATGAAGGAGATTGCGACGGCCTTCGGCTCGATTGACATCCTCGTCAACAACGCCGGGATCACGCGCGACAACCTGCTGCTGCGGATGACCGATGAGGAGTGGGACAAGGTGCTCGGCATCAACTTGCGCGGCGCCTTCATTTGCACTCGGGCGGCGGCTCGATATATGCTGAAGCAGCCGAGCGGACGGATCGTCAACATCGCATCGGTCGTCGGCGTCATCGGGAACGCCGGCCAGTGCAACTATTCGGCGAGCAAGGCGGGCCTGATCGGGCTGACCAAGTCGGCGGCCCGGGAGCTGGCGTCGCGCAACATCACCGTCAACGCCATCGCGCCGGGCTACGTCAAGACCGCCATGACCGATAAACTGCCGGACAAGGCAAAGGAGGCGATCATGTCCATGATCCCTCTGCGCCGCTTGAGTGAGCCGGCGGACATCGCCGGCGCCGCGCTCTTCCTCGCGACCGAGGAAGCCGGGTATATCACCGGTCACGTGCTGCATGTGGATGGCGGCATGGGAATGTAAGTTAGAAAGGAGACGAGACTGTGGCTGACAAGAATGCGATTGCCGAGAGGATCATCGAGATCGTCGCCGAGAAGATGGACAAGCCGAAGGAGGAAATCGCGCCGGAGAAGTCGTTCGTCAACGACCTCGGCGCCGACAGCCTCGATACGGTCGAGCTGATGATGGACATCGAGGATGAGTTCGACGTGAGCATCCCCGAGGAAGAGGCCCAGAAGATCGTCACCATCGGCGATGCGATCAAGTACGTCCAGGAACACGCCGGCAACAAGAGCCAGAAGAGCGTCTGACGCGCTCGCGGAAGGAGATCATTTGGGCGTGGAACGCAGAGTCGTCGTCACCGGGCTGGGCGTCATCAGTTCCATCGGTCTGGACGTCGAGACGTACTGGAGTTCGCTGCTCGCCGGGAAGTCCGGCGTCCGGCCGATCGCCGGCTTCGACACGACCGGCTTCACCTGCAAGATCGCCGGCGAGATCCCGCAGTTCGATCCGCGCCGCTGGCTCGACAAGCGGACCACGGACCGGATGGACCGCTTCTCGCAGATGGGCCTCGTCGCCGCGATGCAGGCGGTGCAGGATTCCGGGCTGGACTTCCAGCGGGAAGACCGCACGCGGTGCGGCGTCATCATCGGCACCGGCATCGGCGGGCTGATCGAGATCGAGGAGCAGCACAAGCGCCTTCTCGAACGCGGCCCGACGCGCGTCAGCCCGTTCCTGGTCCCCAAGCTCATGGGCAACGCCTGCGCCGGCCAGGTCTCCATCCACTACGGCCTGCAGGGGCCGAACCTCTGCGCCACGACCGCCTGCGCCTCGAGCAGCCACTCCATCGGCATCGCCTTCGCCACCCTTCGGTCCGGCGGCGCCGACGTGATCCTCACCGGCGGCAGCGAGGCCGCCATCACGCCGCTGGGCATGGCCGGGTTCTGCTCCGCCAAGGCCCTCTCGACGCGCAACGACGAGCCGGAGAAGGCCTCGCGCCCGTTCGACAAGGACCGCGACGGCTTCGTCATGGGCGAAGGCGCCGGCGTCGTCGTCCTCGAAGAGCTCGAGCACGCCCGCAAGCGCGGCGCGCGCATCTACGCCGAGTTCCTCGGCTTCGGCATGTCCGGCGACGGCACGCACATCGTCGAGCCGGACCCCAGCGGCCGCGGCCCGGCCCGCGCCATGACCGCCGCCTTGCAGGATGGCCGCACCAACCCGAGTGAAATCACGTACATCAACGCGCACGGCACTTCCACGCCGCTCGGCGACAAGGCGGAGACGGCCTCGGTCAAGATCGCCTTCGGCGACTCGGCGCGCAAGGTCGCCATCAGCTCCACCAAATCCATGATCGGCCACCTTCTCGGCGCGTCCGGCGGAGTCGAGCTCGTCGCCACCGTGCTGAGCCTGCACCGCGACATCATCCATCCCACGATCAACTACACGACGCCCGACCCGGACTGCGACCTCGACTACGTCCCCAACCAGCCGCGCCAGGTCCCGGTCTTCAAGGCCATCAGCAACTCCTTCGGCTTCGGCGGCCACAACGGCACGCTGCTCCTCGGCAAGTTCAACGGCTGAGCCCTCGCGCTCCGGCCCAAACACGTTGCTTCCGCGATTGCGCTCAGCCTCAGTTGTCGCTTCACGCACATGGCCGGCGATGCAGCCTTTCACTATCCTTCCAAAGAGTATACTTCAGTACGGTATACTGCGCCGGGATATAGCGGTAGGCAACCCCGTAGCCTGGCGCGAGGCATGCTATGGCTCAGACCTGCATCGCGGCATTCGAAATCGGAGCGCTGCCGCCGCGCCGCGTTCGAGATTCTCGCTCAGCTTTCCTTCATGCGGCGCGGCGCGTCCGCATCACGATGAGCGTCCGCAGGGCCTTGGCCGCCGACTAGATACGATACGTATCTAGTCAGGCTTCGCGGACGTAGGTTGTCCAGTGCCGCGTCATTCAGGGCGGAGCCCTTCGGCCGTGAGCCGTTCGACTCTGCTCACGGCCATGAGCCTGTCGAATGGCTCAGGGCCGAACGGCGAGGAATCTTGCAGGCGCCGCGCCGGGCTTTGGCGGACTTGCATTTCTCTGCCGTTTCCCTCATGCTGAATGCATGGGCGCGCGGGCAATAAATCCAGCCAAAACGCACGAGGCGGCATCGCCCCGCGAAATCTCGCGCGAGCTCGACCGCGTCGCGCCCGGAGCGCCGCTGCTGGCGCTCGGGCAGACACCGCTCTGGGACGAGCCGATGAAGGCGGTCGTCGCTTCCGCCTTCGCCCGGCCGATGATCGTCGGCATTCATGACCTCGACTATTTCTCCCGCGTGCGGTCGCCGCTCTCCCGGGCGGCGTGGCAGATCGTTCCTCGGAACGACGGCACGACGCGCGACGCGTGGATCGCGGCGGGCGAGATTTCCGCGCTCTTCGGCGCCGAGGTGTGGCCGACGCGCCAGGCGCTGGCCGAGGCCGGAGTGCGGCTTGACCGGCTCCTGCCCGAAGGCCACGCCCGGCAGGCGATGCTGGACAGGATCACCGAGGCCTTCGGCTGGCGCGGCATCGTCGGCAACGGGCCGGACTCCGTCGTCTGCGACACGCCCGCGCGCGAGGTCGAGCCCGCGCTCCTGGAACTCCTCGAATGGGCCTCGCGCGGGACGCAGGCGGTCCTGGTCCGGCCGCAGGACCGGAAGTCCGTCCGCGCAACGATCGCCTGCATTGCGGAAGCGGTGAAACAATTCATCGCTGAACGCCCTGCGGGCTCCGTCGGCGAGCTCTATACGCGCATGCTTCGCGGTTTCTACGAAGGCTTCCTGCCCCGCTCCGAACCGCAGAGCGGGACGGAGAGCGCGCTGCCGCCCAACGTCACCATTGCCGGCGCGCGCGAGCTGCTGGCGTTTAACCGCCGAACGGCCGACCTGCCGCGGTTCCAGTTCGCCGCGCACTTCCTGAACGAGGCGGAGTCCGCCGCCTGCCGCGCCGCTTACGATGTCGCCGCCGGGGAATCGGCGACGGCCCGATTGGCCGCGTCCGGCGAAGGCGCGCTGCCGTTCGACGTCTATGCGCCCGGCCGCGGTCGCGGCACGCTGCGCGTCGGGCCCGCGTTCGTCGCGGTGGATTTCCGCCAGCCGGTCCAATGGCCGCTGGCCGAGCCGGTGCGCGACGTGCGAAAGCTCGCGGAGATCCTCGAAGACGCGCTCGGCGGCGAAGTCGCGCTCCTGGGCAAGGCGCTCGTCCTGCCCGCGATGCTCTCGGCCGAGTTCGTGATGGTCTTCGCCGAGACCGGCTCGGCGTACCTCCCGCGCACGCAGCAGATGCTGGCGGCGATGGGCGAAGGCGGCGTGCGCGTCCGCGCGCACCCGATCCTTCGCATGCGCCTGCGCACGTGGGATTCACTGTCGGTCTGCGGCGCGGCGCTGCGGCTGCCGGAGCATCTCGCGCAGGCGTTCGGCAAGCCGGCGCTGGACTGCAGGGAGTTCGGCCGGCGCTGGCGGAGCGCCGTCAAGGAGCAGCAGCGGCTGCTGCGCGAGCTCAAAGGCGTGGCGGGCGCGTGCGACCTGGTGCGTTACCTGGCCGACGACCAGCACGCGGGCTGGTTCCGGCGGCTGCGCCAGTGCGCCGCGGCCAACGCGCTCCTCCTGAAGATTCAGCGCCAGGCGGACGCGCTGCGGCACAAGGCGCAGGACCTGCGCGCGCGCGAGGACAGCGCGGTGGCGGAGATCCGGATGCTCGAGACGCGGCGCGGCGCAATGAGCCGCGAGCGAATCCGGCCGCTGAAGTGGAAGCTGGCGGACCTGCCGGCCCACGCACCCGCGGGCGAACGGGCGCGGCTCGGCGCGGAATACGCCGAGGCCCAGCGCGAAGGCGGAGCGCTGCTGCTCTCGCTCGAGGCGAAGCAGAAGGAACTAAGCCGGCTCCGCGAGAAACGCGGCGAGATCGCGGCGCGGCTGCTGGCGCTCGAACGCGGGCGCAGGGCCGCCTCGGCGCGGCGGCTGCTGCTCAGCGTCGAGCGCGCGGCGGAAAAGGCGCGGCTCCAGCTCGTGCGCAACGCGCTGCTCGCCTCGGAAGGGCTGCCGCACGCGGACCTGCGCCCGTCGGCGTGGTGGTTCCCCGCGCTCGATCCGACGGGCCGATGGTTCCAGCGCGTCCGCCGGACCGCGACGTTCAGGCTGGAGCCGCTGGTGAACGGAGGGGACGATGGACGATAGACGATGGACGATGCACGATAGGCGCTCTGCGAACCATCGTCCATCGTCGGTCCTCCATCGTCTACTCTGCGAGGTGACTGATGCCGCTTGATTTCATCAAGGTCGAGGCGGGCGGGAATGACCTGGTGCTGGTGGACGCCCGCCAGGCGGCGGTGACGGACGCGCCCTCGCTGGCCATCCGCCTGTGCGACCGGCATCGCGGCGTGGGCGGAGACGGGCTGCTGACGCTCGAGGGCGGCCGGCGCGGACCGCCGCTGATGCGGATGTTCAACCCGGACGGGACGGAGGACTTCTGCGGGAACGGGCTACGGTGCGCCGCCGCGTACCTCGCCGGGCCCGAGGCGGACGAGGAAAGCCACCCGGTGCTGCTCACGCCGCTCGGCCGGCACGAAGCCCGGGTGCGCCCGCTGGGCCGGGGCGCCTTCGATGTCGAAATCGCCGTGCTCGTTCCGCAGTTCGATCCGGCGGCGATTCCGGTCCTGTTGCCCGGAAAGGCCGTCCTGCGGCACCCGCTCGAGATCGCCGGCCGCACGTTCGCAATCTCGTGCGTTTCCACCGGCACGGCGCACACGGCGATCTTCGGCGAGACGGACGTGGAGGAGCGCGTTTTCCAGGAAGTCAGCCCGCGGCTCGAGTGCCACGCGCTTTTCCCCAAGCGGACGAGCGTCCTCTGGTGCCGCACGGAAGGGCGCGAGCGCGTCCACATGCGCATCTGGGAACGCGGCGTCGGCGAGACGTTCAGTTGCGGAAGCGGCGTGGCCGCCGCGGCCGCGATCGGGCGGACGCTCGGCCTGACCGGCGATCGGATCGAGGTGGTCACGCGGGGCGGCCGAATGGCCGGCGAATGGCGCGGCGAAGGCCCGGTGCGGATCGCCGGCCCCGCGCGGATCGTGTATACCGGCGAGCTTCGAGATGAGGAGACGAAATCATGAGCGCGCGCAACATCTGGGGCTGGGTCGCGGAGGCCGGCCCGTATGAAGTGCTTTCCTTCGCATTGCGCATGGAGCAGGGCGCGCTGAGGCGTTACACGCGGATGGCCGCCCAGGCGAAGAGCCGCCTGACGGGCGCCAAGCTGCGCTACCTCGCCGAGGAGGAGCGCGAGCACGCGCGGCTGCTCGGCAAGGCGATCCAGGGGCTGACGCGCCCCGCGAAACTTCGGCGCACGCCGATCTCCCGCGCGGAGGTGGCCGGGTTCCCGCACGACGACACGCCGGAGGCGTCGCTCCGGCTGGCGCTGGAGGCGGAGAAGGACTCGGAGAGTTTCTATCGCCGCTGCGCCGCGCGCTGCCGGAAGGCCGCCGTGCGCAAGCTCTTCGAGAGCCTGGCCGAGCAGGAAACGCGGCACGCGCGGCTGATCCAGGACGAGCTGGTCCTGCTCGGCGGCGGCTTCGCGTGGCGGTCGCTCGAAGGCACGCCGCCGGCCGAGGAGGATTTCTGGGCGTAGCGGAGCGGCTTGATTTCAACGGCGCGCGCCGGTAACATCATCGGTAGGAGGCGCGCGTTTCCGAAGTGACCCTTCGCAGGAGATGACCATGGCCGGCAAAACGAAACGTTCCGACGCGCTGGGCATTGCGATCCACATGGAAGAGGAAGGCATCCGGTTCTACTCGAAGGCCGCCGGGCAGGCCGAGAACCGGCTCGTCAAGAAAATGTTCGCGTCGCTCTCCAAGGACGAGGAGCGGCACCGGGCGATCTTCCAGGAGATGGCCGCGCAGGAAGGCGTGCGGCCGAGCCGCGCGGACGAGCTGGACGATTCAAGCCCGGCGAAACGGATCCAGTCCATCTTCAAGGACGCCGCCGCGAAGGTGAAGAAGTCGCGCCGGAGCACCGACGAGGTCCAGGCGATTGACATCGCGCTCGGCATGGAAGAGAAGGCCTTTTTCTTTTACGCCGGCGCCGCCAAGACGGTGGCCGACGCGCAGGAGAAACAGATCCTCCTCAAGATCGCCGAGGAAGAGAACGAGCACTTCCGCATCCTCAACGACACGCGCCTCTACCTGACCTATCCGGAGATGTGGAACATCATCCAGGAGAAGCCGGTCATTGACGGCGCGTTCTGATCACGGCAAAAAACAACGGAACGGCTTTGCCACGGATTTCACGGATGGCCACGGATTACCGGCAACGAACCATAAATATTTGAATGGCTTTTATCTTGCTTTCCGTTAATCCGTGGAAATCCGTGAAATCCGTGGCAAAAAAACGTTTTCTTTCCGTTTCCGTCAATCCGTGGCGAGAACTTTTTTTGACCTACCGCGCCGGGCCGACGCGGGCGATTTCGAAACCGAACCGGTCCCGCAGCCGGTCCAGCCCTCGATAGAACCGCCTCCGCCGCTGGAACTCCGTCTCCGCGAACAGGTCGCCCTGTCGCTCGTGCAGCGACGCCAGCGCCGAGAGCGTTACGCCGATCAGCCGAACCTGCATCCGCCGCGCCAGCAGGCGCTCGACCTGCCCGAGCGCGGTCTCGTAGAACACCTTGTCCTGGTCGGTCAGCGTCGGCAGCGTGCGCGCGGCCGTCACGGTCTGGAAATCGGCGTAGCGGACCCGGACCGTCACGCACCGCGCCAGCAGGCCCTCCTCGCGGAGCTGGCGCGCCGCGCGCTCGGTCAGGGAATAGAGCATCGCGCGCACCTCGGCGCGGTCGGAAGTGTCCCGCGAAAAAGTGCTCTCGCGGCCGATGGACTTCGGCCGATCGGCCTCCGCGATCACCGGCGAGTCGTCGCGCCCGCGAGCGCGCTCGCCGAGCGCAGCGCCCCAGGCGCCGAACATCCGCTCGAGCGACTCCGGCGGGATTTCCGCCACCTGGCCGATCGTCACCAGGTTGAGCTTGCGCAGCGTCGCCTCGGTGCTCGGCCCGACGCCGGGCAATCGCCCGACCGGCAGCGGCCGCAGGAACGCCGCCTCGCATCCGCGCCGGACTTCGATGAGGCCGTCCGGCTTCGCCAGGTCCGACGCGACCTTGGCCAGGAGCTTGTTCAAGGCGACCGCGACGGTGACGGTCAGCCCCGTCTCCGCACGCACCGCGCACTTCATCCGCTCCGCCGCCTGGAGCGGACGGCCGTGCAGCGGGCGGCAGCCGGTGAAGTCGAGGTAGAAGTCATCCATCGAAGCCGCCTCGACCAGGGGCGCGAACCGCAGCAGGAGCTTGCGCACGCGCTCCGAGAATTCGCAGTACGCCTGGAAATTGCCCGGCAGAAAAACCGCGTCCGGGCAGAGGCGGCGCGCCTGCGCGATGGGCATCGCGCTGCGCACGCCGAACGCCCGCGCCGGATACGAGGCCGAAGCCACCACCGACCGGTCATTCGGGTTGCCACCGACGATGACCGGTTTCCCCAGCAACCGCGGGTCAAGCACCTGCTCGACCGACGCGAAGAACGCGTCCACGTCCACATGCAGTATGTCGCGAGACTCAGCCATGCTCTTGCGCCTCGGTATATAACTTACTACTAACATTATCGGCTGAAAAACGGCGGGTGTCAAGTGGCGGGCGATCAATCGCTTTTCGTAGGCCGGGCTTGGGCAATCGGGCTGGGGAGCGCCATGAAGGAGAGGAAGATCAGGCTGGGCCATAGCTGCAGGAAGAGCCGGTCGCACGAAGTCCTTATGTGGGTTGCCAGGTCGAGCGGGGTCAGCAGGTACACGCAGAAATAGCCTGCGAGGGTCAGGATCAGCGCCAGGAACGACGTGGCCACTCCTTCGGCTTCCTCGCGGCGCAGGCTGATTCCGCGGCAGAGCCAGTAGCCCGCCAGCAGCGGGACCGGGCTGAGCGGAACCGGCCCGAATTCCTGCCAGTGGCCGAAGGTGAGCGCCTGCCGCGCGAATTCCTTCGCGATGTACCCGTAGCGCGACGGGGAAGCCAGGCCGGCGAGGTTCTGACCGAGATGCAGGTCGTTCGGCGGCGCATACCGGGCCTTGAAGCAGATGACGATCGCCAGGATCGGGACCAGGCCCGCGAGAAAGTACGGCGTCTCGGAGAGCCACGATCTCCAGCCGCGCTTGAGCGCGACGGTCGCCCAACGCGCAAGGACCATGCATCCCAGGAACAGCAGTCCCTCGTTCTTGGTCCAGCCCGCCAGGCCGCACGCCGCGCCGGCCAGCGCCACGAGCGTGAAACCGCGCGTGGCCAACCTGTCCTGCAGACAGAACAGGACGGTGGCCGCCAGGATGAAAAAGCCCAGCGGCACGTCGGCCAGTTGCCGGGCGCCGTGCAGGATGAAGAACGGCGTGCCCAGCAATACCGCGCCGGCCACGAAACCGCGGACCGGGTTGCGCAGGAATGACAGGGCCGAAAACAGCAGAAGGACCGTGCCGAAGGTGAAGAATATTGCGATGGCGATGGGCGCCGCTGCGGTCTCAACTCCGGCGGCCTGCCAGCCTCTGGCCACCGAGAGCGGCAGCATCAGCGGGTAATCGGTGTGATGCGGGTAGCTGTACCGGGCGAGGTCAACCCAGTTCGGACCGCCGCGCGACAGGAACCGCGCCTGAAGGTTCCAGGTGCTCCAGGCGTCGGCGTCGCCGCTCGGCTGGCCGACGGCCTCGATCAGGCCGGCCGCTATCCGGCTGAACATCAGGAGCACGAGCGCCGCCAGGATCAGCAGCCGCGTCCGGGGCAGCCCCGAAGGCGCTGCGTCCGGGCGCCAAGGTGGCCGATTGTCCCGCTTCCTCGCGCGCATGATCAGGACGGCGGCCGCGACGGCCACTATCGCGCACTCCGCCGCAAAGTAAGCGGAATAATGCGCGTTCCCGGACGAAAGCAGCCAGATGAAGAAGACACAGGAGATTATGCCGTAGCCGATTCCGATGCCGAGCGACGCCTTGAGCGCGAAGTCCGACTGCCACCGGCGGTCCGGCCACAGGAGCGACACGAAAACGATCCCGGCCGGGATCGGAAGCACGAAAAGGATGAGGGATATCAAGGTCACTTGCCGCCCTTGCGCAGCAGACAGACGCCGTTTTCGAACCAGCGGGTGACGACGAGGTGTTGCGCCGCGATCACCCGCGCGCCCGATTCCATGCTCGAAAAATCGCCGACGATGATCTCCGGCTCGGTCGAATTGACCAGGATCACAGGCGCCAGGCAGTACTGGGCGATCATCAGGACGGAGTGCACCCTGCCGTCGCCGAGCGGGCGGTCCAGCGGACCGTCGGTCACATAGCCGACCGTCCCGTGTTTCGGCAGCGCGCGGCGCAGTTCGGCGAAGCGCTTGTCGCGCGCGACGATTGCGTCCTGCGGCATCGCGCGCATCCACTCCGCCGGTTTGGACACGATCTGGGGAAGCCCCGGAAGCAGCACGAGCAGGAATACCAGCGCAAGCCCGGCCCGGATGCGAAGCGGACTTCCAGATTTCACGCGGCTCCTCCGATGTCCAGCGCAGCGTCAAAATGCTATGATCTGTGCAGGTCAATGTCAACCAGATCGGAGGATGCGAATGAGCGCGGCACAATTCGAGCGGCGCGACTGGTTCGATATCTCGGGCAAAGTGGCGCTGGTGACCGGCGGACGGCGCGGGCTCGGCCGGGCGATGGCGCTCGGGCTGGCGCGCGCGCAGGCGAAGGTGGCCATCGCGGCGAGCCATGCCGACTCGAACGGACTCGAGGAAGAAGCGGCCGCCGCCGGCGCGGAGCTGCTCTGCGTCCAGGCGGACCTGGCCGACCGCGCTCAGCGGGCGAAGGTGATCCCGAAAGTCATCGAGCGTTTCGGGCGGCTGGACATCCTGGTGAACTGCGCGGGGATTCAGCACCGCGAGCGCTCGCTGGATTTCTCGATCGAGAAGTGGGACACGATCCTGAGCCTGATGCTGACCGGGGTCTTCGAGCTGTGCCAGGAGGCCGGGCGCGTGATGGTGAGGCAGGGCGGCGGGAAGATCGTGAACATCGCCTCGCTGTCGAGCTTCCAGGGCGGGTGGACGATTCCGGCGTACACGGCGGCCAAGCACGGCGTCGCCGGCATCACGAAGGCGCTGGCGAACGAATGGGCCTCGAAGAACATCAACGTCAACGCCATCGCGCCGGGCTATTTCGAGACCGACATGTGCGAGGCGCTCGTGCGCGACCCCGTCCGCGAGCCGAAAATCCGCGACCGCATTCCCGCCGGCCGCTGGGGCCGGCCGGAAGACATGGTCGGCCCGCTGCTGTTCCTCGTCAGCGACGCGGCGCGGTACGTTCACGGTCACCTGCTGGTCGTGGACGGCGGATGGATGGCCAGGTGAATGCCGACCCGTCCTTCGTAGCCCGCCGGGCTACTTCGGAGGGCGAAGAAGGTTGCGGCTTGTCCGCCGGAGGCTGGGCGGAGGCCGAGTGTAGAATCCCGAAGGCGAAACTGCTACAATGCCGCCGTTTTTGCGACGGCGGAGGTCAATGAAGATAGAACTGGTCGCTCTGAAGGGGCAGGTGTACACGAGGCCGTTCCAACTCGGGGACGGCCAGAAACTCGTCCTCGGGCGCGGCGAGGATGCGGATATCCAGATCCTGGATTCGGGGCTTTCGCGCCAGCACTGCTGCGTCGAGAAGGTGGGCGAGGATTATTTCGTCAGCGACCTGGCCAGTACGAACGGCACCTGGGTCAACGACGCGCGGATCGAGCGCTGCCGGCTGAACCCCGGCGACCGCGTCCGCATCGGCGCGGTGGAGTTCGAGTTCCGCTGCACGCCGGACCGGCGCCGGATGAAAGCGGACTTCATCGCCCAGGTCCCGCACCCGGTGGAGGAGATCCGGCAGGGCATCCGGCTCGAAGACAGCAGCTTGATGGAGCTCACCGGCGACGCCGAGAGCATCGAGAACTACCGCCGCGTCCAGCGCGACCTGGCGACCATTTACGAGGTCGGCAACCTCCTCAGCGCGGAATCGCACCTCGGCGACCTTTACCAGCGCATCCTCGACGTCATTCTCGATGTGGTCAAGGCCGACCGCGCTTTCCTGCTCCTGGCCGGGCCGGACGGCAACCTGGAGACCGTGGCGCATAAGGAAACTTCGGCAGCGCCGGGCGCGCCGCGCGGCTTCAGCACGACGATCGTCGAGGAATGTTACCGGGGCCGCACGTCGGTCCTGAAATCGAACGCGCTCCTGGACGAGCGCCTGAAAGAGGCCGAGAGCGTGGTCACGCAGAACATCCAGTCGGTGCTCTGCGTGCCGGTGGAAACGCCGGAGCGCGCCATCGGCGTCCTCTACGTGGACTCGATCGGGCAGTCGGAGGCGTTCCTGAAGTGCGACCTGGAACTGCTCCTGGCGATCGGCAAGCAGGCGGGGCTGGCCGTCCAGCGCACCCAGCTTTCGGACCAGATGCGGCAGATGCTCCGCGGCGCCGTCCGCGCCCTCGCGGCGGCCATCGAGGCCAAGGACGATTACACGAAGGGCCACTCCGAGCGCGTGACGCATTTCGCGCTGGAGATCGGCAAGCAGTTGCAGCTCTCCGAAGCCACGCTCAACACGCTCGAGCTGGCCGGCCTGCTCCACGATGTGGGCAAAATCCGCGTGCCTGAAAGCATCCTGCGCAAGGCCGGCCCGCTGACCGACGCGGAGTACGAAGTCGTCAAGGAGCATGCCCGCATCGGCAGCGGAATCATCAAGAACATCGAGGGCGCCGCGGAGATCGCCGAGATCGTGCTGCACCATCACGAGCGCTGGGACGGCAGGGGCTACCCGGACGGGCTGAAGTGCGAGGAGCCCTCGCTCCTCTCGCGGATCCTGGCCGTGGCGGATGCCTTCGACGCGATGTGCTCGCGCCGCCCTTACCGCGACCGCCTCGCGCTCGAGAAGGTGATCCAGACCGTTCACAGGGCGGCGGGCTCGCAGTTCGACCCGAGCGTCGCCAAGGCCCTGCTCGAGGCCGTCAGCGAGGGCCGGATTCTTCCCGCCGGCTCACGAAAGACGGCGGAGGCCGCGGCCTGGCCGGGGAACGGGCAGCCGGCAACCTGAGCTTCCGGGCCGCGTTTCTCGACCAGGACGACACTACGGGGCTGACCGATGCAGACGGGTGCGACGCTGCTTTTTTGCCTGCTGTTCGCGGCCGGGACGGCCTGGGCGGACACTGTCGAGGCGCCTCGCCGGCCGTTCGGCGACGGGAAGAGCGTCGTCGGAATCTCGGCGACCAGCGTGCTCCGATGGCAGCGGGACGGAAAGACGATCCTGGACCTCCAGGGGAACGTGAACCTCTACCAGGGGAATTCCCATATCACCTCTCCGCGCCTGTGGGTCTGGCTCACCGAGTCCGAGCAGGGCGGCGGCAAGGTCGGCGCGCTCGACCTGTACGGCGAGCAAGGGACGGTGCTCCTGGAGGGCGGCAAGCAAACCCCGTTGGAAGCGCCCGGACTGATCCGGATGGTCGCCGAGGGCGGGCTGGTGTTGAGCGGTGTCCAGATCGTCTCCGGCGAGCCGCCCGCGGCGGACCCGTTCCGCCTCCGCGCGATGGCGCTGCACGGCGATATGGCCGCCGGTGCGGCGGCGGCCGCGGCGACCGGGCTGCTCGGACAATTGCATCCCTCCGCGGAACGCACGGACGTGTCCAACCTGAGCGAGTCCGGGCTCACGGTCACGCTCCTGGGCAACGCGGCGGTTTTCAGCAATGACATGGCGCTCCTCGCCGACGTGCTGCGCGTGCGCATCCAGTTCCGCGAGCCGCACTACGGCTCGCCTCGGCTGCAGAGTATCTATGCGGAAGGCTCGGTGGACTTCCGCCGCGGCGACGTGCACATGACGTGCCAGGCGCTCTATATTGACGGAATCACCGAGCAGGGCCTCGCAATCGCCGCCCGCGTCCGCACGCACGAGCCGACGCGCCACCTTCCGATCCAGTTCGTCGCCGACGCCGTCCGCGAGCAGAGCCTGTATCGCTTCACCACCGAGGGCGCGGGCTACATCACCACCTCGACTCTCG
Source organism: Candidatus Brocadiia bacterium (assembly GCA_052139675.1). Lineage (GTDB taxonomy): Bacteria > Planctomycetota > Brocadiia > CAIUPP01 > CAIUPP01 > JBEKCB01. Next base: position 46,278 of record JBKQWE010000035.1, on the reverse strand, counting down.
CCGAGCCGCACCTGAGAGCCGAGAGCTCGGAGATACAGGTCCTCCTCGGCACGCAGCCGCCGCGCGGAGGGGAAACGCCCGCCGCGCCCCCGTCGGAAGCGCAGCCGGAGGCTCAGCCCGGAGCCCCCGGCCCGATCCGGAGTATGATCGTATCTTCCCGCGACGACGTGTTTTACATTGAAGACTACCCGGTATTCTACTGGCCTTACGTCTCCAAGGACGTCCGCGGCGGAACTTTTCTGCTCAAGGGCGCCGAGGTGGGCAATGCCTATCAATACGGCACCTTCGCCAAGCTGCAGTGGGACCTGTATGACCTGGGCATTTACCACAACGACTGGAGCGACTTATTGCTCCGGACGGACGTTTATTCGGCGCGCGGGGTCGGCTATGGACTGGAGCTGCCCTACGATGAGGACGGTACGCGCCATGGCTTCGCGCGGGCGTACTACATTCAGGATCACGACGAGTGGGACGACAGCGGCCTGCCCACACTGCGCGAGAACCGCGGCGAGCTGACCTGGCGCGACCACGAGAACCTCCCCGATAACTGGAAGGCCGACCTCGAACTGGGCTACCTGAGCGACCGGCGCTTTCTCTACACGTACGACCTGCCGGCGCTCGATGACGACAAGGACCGCGAGACGGAGGCGTTCCTGAGCCACATCTCCGGGAACACGATGTTCACCGTCCAGACCCAGCGGCAGATCAACGATTTCCAGAACGTGCTCGAACAGGACTCGATCGGGTACCACGTCATCGGCACGCCGATCGGCGATACGGGGCTGCTGTGGACGACGCATACCAGCCTGGCGGAAATGCGCATGAGGTTCGACCAGGCCACCGGCCTGGCCACGCCGGAATGGGTGGACCGCTTGGACACCGCCCACGAGGTCTCCTATCCGCTTCAATTGGGCTGCATCCGCGCGGAGCCGTTCCTGTGGCAGGACTTCACCGGGTATAACGAAAATGGGGACGACGAAAGCGCGTCGCTCCGCGTGGCCTCCGCGTACGGCGTGCGCGCGGCCTCCAACTTCTACCGCACCTACGAGGTGCAGAGCAGCCTTTTCGAGGTGGACCGCCTGCGGCATATCCTGACCCCGACGGTGGAATACGGAAACATCTTTTACGTCAACCGGGGCTCTTCGAACTACATTCAGAACGACGAGATTGACGCGCTGGACGAGTCGCACTTCGTCACGTTCGGCCTCCTCAGCCGGCTTCAGACCTATCGCCAGACCGATGAGGGCCGGAAGCTCGTCGAGCTGTTCCGCGCCGACGTGAATTATCACGTCCTGATCCATGGCGCCGCCATCCCCGGCGTGCGGGAAGACTTCCTCTCCGCCGACCAGGGCATCCCGCCGTTCACCGGCGATTTCGTCGAGGGCAGCGCGCGCTGGATCGTGAACGAGAACATCACGCTCTCCACCACCGACAACGACTTCAACGTTGACCGGAAGCGGCTCGAGGCGGCCAACGGCGCGGTGACGCTCAACTATTGGCGGCCGATCCAGATCTCTTACATTCACAATTACTACCTCGACCCGACGGACGTGGACGGGTTCTGGCATTCGATCAGCATGATCGCCTTCTCCTATAAGCCGCGCTACAGCCGATGGCGCGTGGACATGACCTGGTCGTACGACTTTCTGGCTCAGCCCGTGCCGAACGAGCTGCGCAACCCGCGCAACCTCGGCAGCGGGCTTTACGTGACGCGCGAAATGGAAGGCTGGCAGTTCAGCATCGGCGCCGAGTTCAACCAGGGCACCAGCAACTCGACGGTGGTGACGTTCCACGTCACGCCGCCCGGCGCGCCGCCGCCGTTCCGCGGAGGCGGCGGCCCGATCTGAGCGATGGGTTAAAATCAGGAGACTGGCTATGCGCACGGCATTATATCCGGGCACTTTCGACCCGGTGACTATCGGGCATCTGGACGTGGTCGAGCGCGCCGGCCGCATCTTCGACCGGCTGGTCGTCGGCGTGGGCGACAATCCGGAAAAGGCCTGCGTCTTCTCGCTGCGCGAGCGCCTGGCGATGGTGCGGCGCGAGGTCGGCCATCTTCCGAACGTCGAGGTCAAGGCGTTCCACGGCCTGATGGTGAACTTCGCGAAGGCCGAAAAAGTCTCCGTGGTCCTGCGCGGCATCCGGACCGTCTCGGACCTGGAGTATGAAATCCAGATGGCGTTCACCAACCGCAGCAGCGCCGGAGTCGAGACGGTCTTCATCGCGCCGAAGCCGGAGCACGCGTTCATCAACGCGCGGTTCATCAAGGAAATCGTGCGCGGCGGCGGCCGCGTGAGCGGCATGGTCTCGCCGGCGGTGGAAGCGGACCTGCGCGCGCGGCTTGCGCCTTCTCGCCGGGCGCGCCGCGGGCGCGGAAAGGGTGGAAAATGACGATGCGCGCGCTGCTTCTGGGCGACGTGGTCGGCGGACCCGGCCGCGACATCCTCACGCGAAAACTCGCCGCGCTCCGCCAGAAGCGCCAGGTGGACTTCTGTATCGCCAACGTCGAAAACGCCTCCGGCGGCTCCGGCCTGACGATCTCCAACGCCCGCGAGATTCTCGCCGCCGGAGTCGACGTGATGACCATGGGCGACCACGTCTGGAAGCGCAAGGAGATCGTGCCGTTCATCGAGCGCGAGCCGCGGCTGCTGCGGCCGCTGAACCTCTCGCCGCTCGCCTCCGGCGCGGGCTTCGGACTTTACACGCTGCCCGGCGGCGTCCAGTTCGCCGTGCTGGACCTTCTCGGCCGGGTGTTCATGAAGCCGGCGGATGACCCGTTCCGCGCCGCCGACGAGGCGATCCGGCAGCTTGGCCCGCACACGCAGAACATCTTCGTGGATTTCCACGCCGAGGCCACCGCCGAGAAGATCACCCTCGGCTGCCACCTCGATGGCCGCGTGACCTGCGTCTTCGGCACGCACACGCACGTGCAGACCGCCGACGAGCGCGTGCTGCCCAAGGGCACGGCGTTCATCTGCGACCTGGGAATGACCGGGCCGTACGACTCGGTCCTCGGCCGGCGGACCGACCGAGTCCTGAAGGCGGCGCTGACGCAGATGCCGTTCCCGTTCGACGTCGCCAAGGGCGATGTCCGCATCTCCGGCGCGCTGGTCGCCTTCGACCCGGCCACCGGCCGCGCCGAAGCGATCGAGCGGCTGCAACTGCGCGAGGACCAGGAGCCATGACCCCGCTCTTCCCGGCTTCCGGCGCTCCGGCGCCCGCCGCGCCGCGGTCGGCGGCCGATGGCTCGCCGATCTACACGGTCTCGCAGTTGACGCGCCAGATCCGCGAGACGCTCGAACGGCACGTCGGCCTCGTCTGGCTCACCGGCGAGGTCGGCAACCTGCGCGTGCCCGCTTCCGGGCATTGCTATTTCACGCTCAAGGACGAATCGGCGCAGATCGCCGCCGTGATGTGGCGCACGCTGGCGGAGACGCTGAAGTTCAAGATGGCCGAGGGCCTCTCCGTGCTGGCGCAGGGCGAAGTGACCGTGTACGAGCCGCGCGGCCAGTACCAGATTTCCGTGCGGCGGATCGAGCCGCTGGGCGTGGGCGCGCTGCAACTGGCCTTCCTGCAGATGAAGGAACGGCTGGAGAAAGAGGGCCTGTTCGACCCGGTGCGGAAGCGGCCGATCCCGATGTTCCCGCGCGCCGTGGCGCTGGTCACGTCGCCAACCGGCGCGGCGATCCGCGACATGCTGCGCGTCATCCGCCGCCGCTGCCCGTCCACGCGCGTCATCATCTGCCCGGTGCGCGTTCAGGGCGACGAGGCGGCCGGCGAGATCGCCGAGGGAATCGCGCTGGTCAACCGCCTCCCGGAAGTCGAGGTGATGATCGTCGGCCGCGGCGGCGGGAGCCTGGAGGACCTGTGGCCGTTCAACGAGGAGGTCGTGGCGCGCGCCATCGTGCGCTCGCGCATCCCCGTCATCTCCGCGGTCGGGCACGAGACCGATTTCACGATTTCGGATTTCGTCGCCGACCTCCGGGCGCTGACGCCGACGGATGCCGCCAACCAGGCGGTGCCGGACGCCCGGCAACTGGCGGAGGACCTCGATTCGCTGCGCCGGCGGCTGGGCCGGGCGCTGACCGCGAGCGCGGCCTCGGCGCGGGAGCGGCTGGCCGGGCTGGCGCAACGGTGCGAGCCGCGGCGGTTCGACGAGCGCATCCGCGCGCGCGAGCAGCAGGTGGACGAACTCTGCCAGCGGCTGGTCCGCGACGCGCGGCGCGCGGTGGAGGTCCAGGGCGTGCGGTTGAGCGCGCTCTCGGGGCGGCTCGAGTCGCTCAGCCCGTACGCCGTGCTGCGGCGCGGTTACAGCATCACGCTCCGCGAGCCGCAGGGCGCGGCCGTCCGCGACGCGGCCGACCTGCGCCCCGGCGACCTCGTCCGCACCCGGCTCCATCGCGGCGAATTTCGTTCACGGGTGGAATAACGTTCGCCACGGATTTAAGGCAACGGCGAGTTTTTGCCACGGATTAAAGGCAACGACAAGACTTTGCCACGGATTACACAGATTTCCACGGATTACCGGAAAACAAAAATAGGAGCAGTTCAAGTATTTTGCAGTTCGTCGCCGGTAATCCGTGGCCATCCGTGAAATCCGTGGCAAAAAATCTGTCGTCGTACGTTGCCGTGGCTTTGCGTGAGAAATCGGAGGTGGTGAGATGGCGAAAGGCAAGCCGAAATTCGAGGAGCACCTTGCGCGCCTCGAGAAGATCGTCGAAGAACTCGAAGCCGGTGACTTGACCCTTGACGACTCGCTTGCTAGATATGAGGAAGGCGTCAAGGCGCTGAAGAGGTGTTACGAGATTCTCCGCGATGCGGAAAAGCGCGTCGAGGTCCTCCTCAAGAGCGACGACGGCGAGCTGAAGACGGCGCCGTTCGAGCCGGAAGAGGAGAGCGAGCCGCCGAAGGAAGAGTGACGGCGCGGCGCGCCCGGTTTTACGGGATGACGAGCCGGTGAAACTGCCTAAAGTATTGATTATGGCGGACTTGAACAAGCCGAGGGCGCGCGAGGCGATGGCGTCGGCGGAGGCGCAATTGCGCGGCCGCGCGCGGATCAGCCGGCGCGACCTGTTCGAGCGGGTCGAGCACGAGCGCGTTCGGGCCGACTTCGCGCTGGTGCTCGGCGGCGACGGGGCGATCCTCGCCGCGGCGCGGCGCCTCGCGCGCGCGGGCATCCCGCTGCTCGGTGTGAACATGGGCAAGCTGGGGTTCCTGGCGGAGATCAACCCGGACGAACTCGGCGCCACGCTCGACGCGCTGATGAAAAAGATCCCCGAGCCGGTCGAGCACATGATGATCCAGGCGGAAGTCCTGCGTCCGAATGAGCGCCCGTTCGGCCGCGCCCAGGGCGCCCCGAGCAAAGTCGCGCGGCGCGGCTTCCGGAGAATTCGGCAGTGCGTTGCGCTGAACGACGTGGTCATCTCGCGCGAGGCGTTCTCGCGCATCATCGAGATGCGGCTCTTCATCAATGGCGAGCAGGTCACCACGCTGGTGGCCGACGGGCTGATCGTCTCGACGCCGACCGGTTCGACGGCGCACTCGCTCGCCTCCGGCGGCCCGATCATCCCGCCGGACGTCTCGGCGATGGTCATCTCCGCCATCTGTCCGCACTCGCTGAGCAACCGGCCGCTGGTGGTGGATGCCGGCGCGCGGATCGAGGTCGAGACCTGGTCGAGCGGCGTCTCGTTCGCCATGACCGCCGACGGCCAGGTGCTCGTGCCGCTCCAGAACGGCGACCGCGTCCGGATCCGCCGCAACCCGTGGCCGGTGCGGCTGCTGAAAGTCTCCAACCGGAGTTTTTACCAGACGCTCCGGGCCAAGCTCTCTTGGGAAGGCTCGATCCACCATGCCTAAAGTCCGCGTCCACCAGAAATACTGCAAAGGCTGCGGCCTGTGCGTGCCGGTCTGCCCGAAGAGAATCCTCTACATGTCCGACGCCGTCAACCGCCGCGGAGTCCGCATCGCCGAAGTCCACGAGGAGATCGCCTGCACCGGCTGCACCTTCTGCGCCGCGATGTGCCCAGATGCGGCGATTGAGGTGGATGAGTAGGGTGACGACGACGATGGACGTTGGATGACCGACGATGGACCGACCGGTTCGCCGCTCGGCGGTGCGCTGATTTCGCGGGTGGCATGAGAAAGAGGCGCGTGCCATGCGAAACGTGTGGGAACTCCTGGTTGCGATCGGCGCAGTTGTTCTGTTTTCCCTCCTTCTGCTGCTGTGGTGGCTGAAAAATGGACAGGAATCGCGGGGAATTTCGTGCGATTCGAACCTCAGTCGGATCGTCATTGCCTGCGTTACCTACCAGGAAACGAACGGTGACTATTTTCCAGCGTTCATGCAAGGCTGCATCGAAGGCCAGAGCAACCCGAACATCCCCAAGACCGGGCAGGGAAGCGACAACACGTTTCAACCGATGCCCTCGCTGGCAGCCTTGTATCCCGCTTACATAGACAAAATAAGGGTCTTCTCTTGCCCGGCGACCGAGGACAAACCGCAGATCGCTCGCCGGTTCTACAATGGAGCCGAGCACACGTGCTTCGGGTTTGAGCCGGACCCGAACCAGAGCGGCCGGATCATGGATAACCGTGACCCTGCCGCGTTCACGGGCGCGGAGGTGTCGGGTAGTTTCAAGTGCAGCTACTTCTACGACGAACTCACGTACTGGCGAGAAATAAGGCCGGACCAAGCCATCGCCTGCGACGCGGACGGGCAGACATGGCTCGACGCAACAGGCAAGACGCCGCCTTACCCATCCGAAGGCTGGACTCGGAAGCCTCGAAAACCGAACCACTCGGACGGCCAGAACGTGATGTATTTCGACGGCCATGTGAAGTGGCAGGCTACGGTCTATTCAAGCGCGGATCCGAACGACAACATTTTCTGCCCGAACTCCACCGGCGGCGTCCAATGGGACCCCGACACGGACGCTTACCTCTGGGACGGCGTGAACGCCAGGGCGGTTCAGGAGGTCAAGTAGAAGCGCGGGCCAGCCGCCTTCATCCCTCCGTTTGTTGACAGTCTCCCGCGCCGCTGATATCATCGAGCTTAGGGAATCCGGCCTTTTCCCAATGGACGATGGACCGGGGACGATGGACGACAGATCGTGGTCCGTCATCCAGGGTCCATCGTCCATCGTCTAACGTCCATCGTCTGCCGTACGCCGTCCATTCGGCGGAGGTTTTCTCGATGAAGTACCGGGCAACAATACGGTTCGGCGCGATGAGCCACGTGGGCGCGTTCCGCGCCGATTTCAGCGGGCTGCGCATGGGCGACCGCTGCGTGATCCGCACCGAACGCGGCGTCGAGTTCGGCGATATCCTCAATCCGGTCGAGCCCTATGCCGCCGAGGACGCGCAGAGCGGCGTCGTCGGCGAGGTCATCCGCAAGCTGAACGCCGACGACCAGAAGAAGCTGGCGACGCTGCGCGACGTGGACCAGCCGAAGGAATTCGACTTCTGCAAGAAGAAGATCCAGGAGCGCAACCTGCCGATGAAGCTCGCCAGCGTCGAGCACCTGCTCGGCGGATCGAAGATCATCTTCTACTTCCTGGCCGAGGGGCGCGTGGATTTCCGCGAGCTGGTGAAGGACCTGGCGCAGGAATATCACACCCGCATCGAGATGCGCCAGATCGGCGTGCGCGACGAGGCGCGCCTGCTGGCCGATTACGAGCACTGCGGGCGCGAGCTCTGCTGCAAAACGTTCATCAAGAACCTCGAGCCGGTGACGATGAAGATGGCCAAGAACCAGAAGGCCACGCTCGACCCGGCGAAGATCTCCGGCCGCTGCGGGCGGCTGATGTGCTGCCTGCGCTTCGAGGACAGCGTTTACGAGGACATGAAGAGCGGGCTGCCCGGCGTGGGCGTGCTCGTGGCGACGCCGGAAGGCGAAGGCGAGGTGGTCGCGCAGGACGCCGAGAAGAAACTCGTCACCGTCGCGCTGGCCGCCGACAAGCGGCAGGTGACCGTGCCGCTGGCGCAGATCAAGACCGTCTGCCCGCGCGAAGCCGCCGCGAAAGCCCAGGCCGATGAGTTCGAGGAGCGGCTGCCGGATGAGTAAGCCCGGGTTCTACGTCACCACGCCGATCTACTACGTCACCGACTCGCCGCACATCGGCAACTCCTACACGACCATCGCCGCGGACGCGCTCGCGCGCTACAAGCGGCAGTGCGGTTACGACGTGTGTTTTCTGACGGGCACGGACGAGCATGGCCAGAAGGTGCAGCGCGCCGCGCAGGCCGAGGGGCTGCCGCCGCGCGAACTGGCCGACCGCGTCGTCGCGGCGTATCACGACGCCTGGAAGCGGCTGGAGATTTCCAACGACGACTTCATCCGGACGACCGAGCCCCGGCACGAGCAGGTGGTGCAGCTCATTTTTCAGCGCTGGCGCGATTCCGGCGACCTGTATCCGGGCGAATACAAGGGCTGGTATTGCGTCTCGTGCGAGTCGTTCCTGAAGGAGTCCGACGAGCAGCAGCCGAAGTGCCCGGACTGCGGGCGGCCGACGGAATGGAACGCCGAAGCCACCTATTTCTTCCGGCTGAGCCGTTACCAGGAGCGGCTGCTCAAGCTCTACGAGGAGCGGTCGGACTTCGTGCGCCCGGTCGGCCGCATGAATGAGCTGCGCACGCGCGTGGCCGCGGGGCTGCGCGACCTGAGCGCCACGCGGACGACGCTCGACTGGGCCGTGCCGCTGCCGTTCGATCCGGCGCACCGCGCCTACGTCTGGATTGACGCGCTCATCAACTACGTCTCCGCCATCGGCTACTCGACCGACGAGGAAACGTTCCGCCGCCGCTGGCCCGCCGACGTGCAACTGATCGGCAAAGACATCCTCTGGTTCCACGCCGCGATCTGGCCGGCGATGCTCATGGCGCTCGGGCTGGAGCCGCCCAAGGGCGTCTTCGCGCACGGCTGGTGGACGCACAACGGCGAGAAGATGAGCAAGAGCAAGAACAATTTTGTCACGCCCGGCGAGGTCGTTGACGCTTACGGCGCCGACGCGCTGCGGTACTTCCTGCTCCGCGAGCTGCCGTTCGGCTTGGACGGCGATTTCCGCGATTCCGCCATGCTCCAGCGCTACAATGCCGAGCTGGCCGGCGACCTGGGCAATTTCGTCTTCCGGACGCTTTCGATGATGGACCGCTACTTCGAGGGCGTCGTGCCGGACCCCGGCGCCGAGCCGCGCGGCGCGCTGGCCGAGGCCGCCGCCTCGCTGTTCCAGGACATGGACGCGTGCATGGCCGAGCTTCAGTTCAGCCGCGCGCTGGAGCGCATCTGGGAGTTCGTCCGCCGCGCGAACCAGTACGTCGAGGAGCGCAAGCCCTGGTCGCAGGCGAAGGACCCCGCCCAGCGAGCCGCGCTCGCCGCGACGCTCTATCACCTGGCGGAAGCCTCGCGCATCCTGGGGCTGCTGATCGAGCCGACGATGCCCGCCTCGGCGCTGGCCATCCGGCAGCAGTTGGGCCTCGCCGAGGAGAGCCGCACGCTGGCCGAGGCGCTGGCCTGGGGCGGCCTGAAGCCGGGCGCGAAGATCCGCCGCGGGCAGCCGCTGTTCCCGAAGAAAGAAACGTAAACTTGGGACGCCGAACCGATGGCTGAAGAAAAAGCTCCGCAGAGTCCTGCAGCGAAACCGCAGGCGCTGGACTGGGAGACCGCGATCCGGCAGCTGATCCTTCCCCGCGATCCGCGCTACGAGCTGGCGGCATATCTGTTCGTCCACGAGGCGCTGGATTACACGGTGCGGGCGCTCCGGCGTGATGACCCCGATCTGACGCCGGCGCAGCGGCACGTCAGCGGGCAGGAACTCCTCAACGGCATCCGCGAGTACGCCGCGCAAATGTTCGGGCCGCTGGCGCCGACCGTTTTCCGGAGCTGGCGGGTCCGGCGCACGGAGGATTTCGGCGAGATCGTCTTCAACCTGGTCGAACATGGGCTGCTCGGGAAGACCGAAAGCGACGCGCGGGAGGATTTCGCGGGCGGTTTCGATTTCGACACGGCGTTCGAGGGGCCGGTCAAGGCGGAGCCTCGATGACCGTCGAGAAGGGGAAGACGCTCATCGTCTCCGTGCCCTGGCCGGTCCGGCTGTTCGGCGACCTCCAGTATTTCCTGGGCCTTCCGGCCATTACGCTTGCGCTGGACCTGCGCACGGCCGTCGCGACGACGCCTCGGGGCGACGGCCGGTTCACGGTGAGCGCGGCGTGGATTCCCCAGCCGTTGCCGTTCGAGCCGGCCAAGGCGGCGGAAGCCTTCCCGGAGATGCCGGCGCTTTCGAAGGCATTTCGGGCGGCGCCGCCGCGGAAGGAAAAACTCCAGGGCGGATTCGATTTTCACGTCATTTCCCGCGCGCCCTGGACGGATGCGCTGCCGGACAGCCCGGCGCTGCTCGCCGCGTGGGCCGTGGCGCTGCTCTCACTGGATGAGAAACTGGCCGACCTCTCGGCCAATGAGACGGCGCAGGCGGCCTGCCGGGCTTATCGGGACGAGCCGCGCACTGCGTGGTGGATTCCGGAGACGTACGCCTGCATCCTCGGCGGGATGTTGTTCCTGGCGCCGGACGACCCTGCGCTCCCGGCGGCCAAGCCCGCCAAGGTGGCGCTGATTGAGCGCGCGCTGCCGGGCATGCTGAGTTGCTGCGCCGGGCCGGGCGGGAACAGCATGGACCGGCATGCCCAGGCGGTCCGCGGCACGCTCTCGGCGCTGAGCGCATTCGTGAAACTGCAGGAAGGGTTCAACCTGCGCGACGCCTCCGACGAGGAGGTGATCCCGCGCCTCCGGGAACTGCCCGAGGCGGACGCCGGCATCGTGTACGCGCACCTGGCGATGCGCGATCTCAGCCGGCAGGCTTTCGAGTTGCTGGAGAGCGAGTACGGGATTGACGACGACCGGTTGGTCGAGATGATGGACAAGCAGCACGAGTTGCTCCGGGATTACCTGGGATACAACATTCCCGAGATCGAGGCATTGATCACCGCCGCCACAGGCGGCGGCTCGCTCGGCAGCAAGATCGTGCTGGGGACGAACAGTTTCATCTCGGTCGCGCCCGGCCGGGAGAAGGAAATCATTTCCGCCCTGAAGCAAGCCGGCGGCGACGCGGTGCCCGTCGCGGTCGCGACCGGGATGCGCGCGGAGATGGTGCCCACGCCCCGGTTTAATGGGCCGAAAAAGTCTTGACAATTCTCCCGTCAGTTGCTTAGCTGTCAGGAAGGATACAGTGGGGCGGCGAGCAGAGGAAAGGGGGATGTTCCATCATGTGCCAGACATGCGGTTGTACCCCGTGCAGCAAATGCGGGGCGGCGATCAAGGACGGAGTTTGCTCAGGCTGTAAGAAACCTTCCACGAAGTGCACGTGCAAAAAGAAATAGTTGCGGGTCCCAATCGTCTCCGGACGTGAGTCCGCGCAACAGGCCGCGCCACTGTGTCCTGACTTTTTCCGCGCGGACGGCGTTCAGGATTCAGCCATTTCCCGCCGCGTCCGACTCTGTGCGCGGGGTCTCTGGGCGAAGCGGCTCCCGGCCGTGCGTTTTGAACTTCTCGAGGGCGCCCAGGAACTTATTCCCTGACGCGGAGAGGTCGCTGAGGACCGTGCTCAGCGACTGTTCCTGCCGCTCGTACTCGGCCAGCTTCAGGCGAAGGGCTTCGTTCTCCCGGGCCGTTTCGTCGGCGCTCGCTTTCGCCAGGCCTTTGAGCGCCTCGAACCCCGTCCTGAAGGTCTCGACGGACTGCATGGACTGGGCGAGTTTCTGCTGAAGTTGCCTGTTCTGCTCCTGAGCCTGCTGCTGCAGGGCGGCTTGCTGTCGCAGTTCTTCCGCGCGTTGTTCGGCCGAGCCCTTATACTGGTCGCACCGCGCCGTCAATTCCTCCAGGACCGCCCTGGCCTCGGCCGTCCGCGCCCGGAGTTGATCGTTTTCCTCCCGGGCTCGCACGCACTCGGCGGTTTCCTGTTGGAGCGCTTCGTTGGCCTTCCTCAGTTCCTCGGCGTGCGCCTGCGCGCGCGCTTCAAACTCCTCCGCGCTCTTCTTCACCTCCTGCGTCAGGCGCAGGGCCTCGCGCAGGTCCTGGCGGAGCTTCTCGTTCTCCTCATGAGCCCGTTGCCGATCAAGGGCTTCCCCTTGGAGTTGCTCGCGAACTCTGGAGAGCCCGTCGCTGTTGTCCTTCAGCCGCCCCATGAGGTGCACGCGCTGCGTCCGCAATTCCTCGGCGGCTCGTTTGAGCTGCTCGACATCCTGCTCGAGCTGTTGTTTTTCCTGCTCGGCGTCCGCGCGCTCGTCCATTTCGACCAGGACGTGCGCCTTGGTTTCTTCCAGGGCGTTCGAGAGTTCTTTCACCTGTTCTCCAAGACGCGCGCGCTCGCTTCCGACTTCCTCGCTCGTCCGCCTGGCCTCGGCAACGGCCTGCTGCAGGGCCAGGTTTTCCCTCTCCGCCTGCTCCCGGGCCGCCGACTCCGCCTGAAGCTGCTGCTCGGTCTTCTCCATGGCCTTGCTCCTCAATTGCACCAGTTCTTCCAGTTCGGCGCGCTGCCGCTGCCATTTTGCATCGGCCTGTTTGAGCTCGGCCAGCTCCAGTTCGAGGCCCTCCTGCCTGGCCTGCAGCCGTTCGCGCTCAGCGGCCTCCTGGCCGGCCTGCTTCGCGACCTGCTCCATCTCAGCCGCACGGGCGGGCGCCGCCGCTTCCAGTTCGAGACGTTTGGCCTCCGATTCCTGAAGCGCCCGGTTGACCTGACCGATTTCCTGCGACAACTGTTCGTTCTGCTTTTCTGATTCCTCCCGCGCGGAGTGTTGCTCTTGAAGGCCTTGCCGCGCTTCGTCCAGCGCCCTCGCGTAGTTCTCCAGTTGCGTTTGAAACTGCGTGTGGCGCAATTCCAGTTCCTCTTGCGCCCTCTGGAGGACGAAACGCTCCTGGCGAACCCGCGCCACTTCTCCCTCGGCTTGTTTTCGTCCGGCAATCTCTCTCTCCAACTCCGCCTTGGCGTTCCCCTGCGAGAGCGAGAGTTCCTTCCTCTGCGCCTGAAAGCGCTCCTGCTGAGCGGCAAGTTGCGCCCGCGCCTGCTGCGCCGCAGTGAGCTCCTGCCGGAGTTGCCGGGCCGCCGCCTCGGCTCGCGTTCGCTGCCCGACCTCCTTCTCCAGCTCGGCCTTGGCCTCCTCGCGTGCGCGGGCGAGTTCCTTCAGTTGCGATTCGACTTGGAAGGTCCGGGCCTCCCACTCCTTCTGCTCTCGCTGGAAGTCGAGACGGAGCCGCGCGTTTTCCGCCTGGGCCTGGTCGCCCCCGCCCGCTTCCTCCCGAAGTTGTTGCTTGAGCGCGGCGATTTCGTCGCCGCATCGTTTCACCTCCGCCTCGAGCAGGCTGCGTTGATCCCGGAGGTACTCTGAAGCCCGCCCGAGCTCGGCGACATGCTCGCGCAGTTGCTCGTTCTCTTCCTGCGCTCGTTTTCGCTCTGTGTACTCGACTTGAAGTTGCACGTTCGCTCGTTCCTGCGCAGCGGCCAGTTTCTTGATCTCTTCCTGGAACTGGAGGCGCTGGGCGGCCAGTTCCGCCGAATCGCGCCGCGCCGCCGAGTTCTCCTGCCGGAGCTGCTGGACTTCCGCCTCGGCTCGCGCCCGGAGCTCGGCCTCTTTCGCGAGTTCTGCCTTGGATTGTTCCTGCGCGCGGGCCGACTCCGCCAATGGCCCCTGAAGCTGGAGGAGCCGCGCCTCCAACTCCTCGCGCGCGCGCCGGGACGCGGCGGCCTCCTCTCGGAGTTGAGAAGCCTCCGCGGTGACTTTTTCGCGCTGGGCAACTTCCGCCCGAAGTTGCTCGGCGGCCCTGGCCAGCTCGGCGGCCTGCTCCTTGGCGCGTTCCTCGACGGTCTGGCTGCGGGACCGCAGCTCGTCGGCCGCCCGCCCGGATGCCGCCCGTTCCTGCTCCATCAAGCTGTTTGCATCCCGCAGGCGCTGGAGCTCCTCGAGTTGCTGCCGGAGCTGGTCTTTGAGCTTTGCCGACTCCTCCTCAGCCTGTTGCGCGCGCTCCGTCAGCCGCTGCTGCTCGGCCAGCAGATCCTTGCCCGCACTCTCGGTTTCAGCGACCTGCTGCCGAAGGCGTTCATTTTCCGCCTGGGCTTTGTCGCCATTGGCGACCTGGGCTTGAAGTTGTGCGGCGGCCTCCACCGACTCGGCGCGGCGCGCGGACTCGGCTTGAAGCTGCGCACCGGATTTCAGCAGTTCGTCGGCCTGCCGCCGGGCTCGCTCCTCGAGCGCCTGGCAGGCGGCGCTCAATTCCTTCCGCGCGAGGCCGCCCGCATCGAGCTGCTGCTGTAACTGCGCGATTTCATCCTGTGACCGGCCCCGCGCAGCGATAACGTCCTGAAGCTGCCGGGCGGCGTTCTCGCGCTCGGCGGCGAGCTGATTCACCTGTTCTTCGAGCCGCCGATTGCGCTCGGCCGACTCCGCCGTTGCGCGCTCGGCTTCCGCGAGCTGCCCGCGGAGCGATTGTGCCACCTCCTGCGCCTGGCTCCGCTCGGCGCTCGACTTCTCGGCCTCCACCGCGGACTGCTTCTGCGCCGCCGCGAGCCGGCTCTCCGCTTCCGCTGCGGCCGCCTGGAGCTGGCGCAGTGAAGCCCACTCCTCGGGGCTATGTCCGGTGCGCGCCTCGAGTTCGCGGCGGGCGGTGGCCAATTCGTCCATCGAATGCCGGGCCTGGACGAGTTCCTCGGTGGCCGGCTCCGCCTTGGGCGCGGCTTCGCGGAGTTGCGCCAGTTCGGCGCGGAGCGACTGCTCGGTGCGCTCTTTCTCCGCGGCCAGTTCTTTCAACTGTGCTTCGAGCCGGTCGCGCTGCGCCTGCGCTTCCTCCAGGCTTTTCTGGAACCGGGCGGTCTCCTGCGCGAGCCGCTGCGAGCTCGCGGCGTAAACACTGTCGCGTTCCGCGGCGAGGCTCTGCAACTGCGCCTCGAGCCGCTCGGGCGATTTCTGCGAGCCGCCGTTGCCCCCCTTGAGCTTCTCGATCTCTTGCGAGAGGCGGTCCGCGGCGGCGACGTAGGGCGTCACGTTCCTCAGCGACACCTGCAGCGCCGGCCGGCCCTGCCAGGAGACGCTGGAAAGGTGGATTCGCAGGACGACCTCGCCGAAGCGGTCGACATGGAATCGGACCTGGCTGTCCGGTAGTCGGTGGGACGGCTCTCCCAGGTACGCTTCGACCTGCTCCCTGAGTCCGAGCACGAGCATCCGCTCCGCGCGCGGATTCATGAAGCGGATCGTGCCGGCGCGGTCCATGATCACGACCGGCTCGGCGAGATTCTCTACCAGCACTTGGAAGTCGGCGGTCGCTTCCGAAAGCGGCTGCGACGGCTGATCGCTTAGGCGTTCTTTGACGTCCATAACGGGTCCGCGAAAGATGGCCTCGGCGTGGCGCGCCCGGTTCTCGCCGCGGCCAGACCACCTCTTTCCTACCATGCACTTTGCCCGGTGTCAATCGGCGCGGAAGAATTTATCGCGCCGGCGCCTGCGGCGATCTTCCGCCTTCATCTTTCATCCCTCATCTTTATTCTTATCTGCACCCCGTTCCGCCTTGATTCTGCGGGCCATTCCGTGTAACGTTCCAGTTTGGAGCCCGCATTCCCTGTTCGGCAAACCAGGAGAAAACAGATGCGCCTTTCCGTCGCGCGCAAAATCCTCAATGAACACAGGGTCTCCGGAAGCCTGGAGCCCGGCCGCGAGCTGGCGATCCGGATTGACCAGACTCTCACGCAGGACGCGACCGGGACGATGGCGTACTTGCAGCTCGAGGCGATGGGCGCCGAGCGGCTGCAGACGGAACTCTCCGTCAGTTACGTGGACCACAACACGCTCCAGGACGGCTACGAGAACGCGGACGACCAGAAATACCTTCAGACGGTGGCGGCGAAGTACGGCATTCTCTACTCTCGCGCGGGGAACGGCATCTGCCACCAGGTGCATCTGGAGCGGTTCGCGCGCCCGGGAAGGACGCTGCTGGGCTCCGACTCGCACACGCCGACCGCCGGCGGCATCGGCTGCCTGGCTATCGGCGCCGGCGGGCTCGACGTGGCCGCGGCCATGGCGCAGGGGACGTTCACGCTGGCGGCGCCGAGCATCTGCCGCGTGGACCTCGCCGGGAAACTCGCGCCGTGGGTCTCGGCCAAGGATATCATCCTGGAAATGCTGCGCCGGCTCACGACGAAGGGCAACGTCGGCTTCATCGTCGAATACGCCGGGCCGGGCGTCCGCACGCTCTCCGTCCCGGAGCGCGCCACGATCGCCAATATGGGCGCCGAGATGGGCGTCACCAGCTCCATTTTCCCGAGCGACTCCGTCACGCGGCGGTTCCTGGCCGCGCAGGGGCGCGCGGAACAATGGATCGAATTAAAGCCGGAGCCGGGCGCGGCGTACGAGAAGCGATTGAAGGTGGACCTCTCCGCGCTCGAGCCGCTGGCCGCGACGCCGCACAGTCCCGGCAACATCGCCAAGGTCCGCGAGATCGCCGGCACGCCGGTGGACCAGGTCTGCGTCGGAAGCTGCACGAACTCGTCGTACCGCGACCTGATGACCGTCGCGAAAATGCTTGAAGGCCGGCGGGTGCACCCGAACGTCAGCCTCGTCGTGGCGCCCGCGTCGCGGCAGGTGATGGAGATGATCGTGGCGAGCGGCGGGCTGGCGGCGCTGGTCGCAGCCGGCGCACGCATCAACGAATGCGCGTGCGGGTTCTGCATCGGCATCGGCCAGGCGCCAAGGAGCAATGCCGTCAGCCTGCGGACCAGCAACCGGAATTTCCTCGGGCGGAGCGGCACGCAGTCGGCGAACGTCTACCTCGTCAGCCCGCAAGTCGCCGCCGCCGCGGCCATCACCGGCGTCATCACCGACCCGCGCGACCTCGGCTCCGCGCCGCCGGCGATCCGGCTGCCGAAGAAATTTCACGTGGACGACGCGATGATCCTCCAGCCGCCGGCGGACCGCTCGAAGGTGGAGATTTACCGCGGCGCCGGCATCGGGCTGCCGCCGGTCGCCGAGCCGCTCAAGGAGCGGATCGCGGGCGAGGTCGCCATCAAGGTCGGGGACAAGGTCACGACCGACCACATTATTCCGGCCGGCTCGCGGATGAAGTACCGGTCGAACGTCGCCAAATATTCCGAGTTCGTGTTCGAGAACGTGGACGCAACTTTCGCCGGCCGGGCGGCCGCGAACCGGAAGAACGGCGTGGACAACGTGATCATCGCGGGCCTGAGCTACGGCCAGGGTTCCAGCCGCGAGCACGCGGCGTTATGCCCGATGCACCTTGGCGTCCGCATGGTTGCCGCTAAGACGATTGAGCGAATCCACCGGTCCAACCTCATCAACTTCGGCATCGTCCCCGCCACGTTCGTCAACGAGGCGGACTACGACCGCGTTCAGCAGGGCGACCGCGTCGAGGTCCCCGACCTGCGCGCGCGGATCGCCGCCGGGAAGAATCTCGAATTGATGGTTCCCGGCAGGAGCCTGACCATTGCCCTCCGCTGTGAATTGGGCCCGCGCGAACGCGAGATCATCCTCGCCGGTGGAATGCTGAACTACGTCAAAGGCAAGTAAACTTGCGAAGGTTCGTGCTAACCTTTGGAAGTGTCAGTGACCTGACTCGAACTATCAGGAAGCTTCCCCTTCCGGGTCATGGCGAAAATCTGGCCGAGCGTCAGTTGCGGTGATGCTGACCACAAGTCAATGTCGTATTTGTCCTGGATCTCCCTACAGAATACTTCCAGTTCAATCCCCTCGTCAAATTCTGCCAGAAAGTCTGGATACGGGTGAGGATACCTGGTACGATAAATATCCATCATCTTGTCATCAGGCCGAGAATTCAGCCGTCTCTTCCGACTGACGCCCCAAGCTTTTCCAAAGATTCCAAGGAATTCCCGGATTTGGACGTTGCTCGCCTCCGGAAATTGAGTTTTCCACTGTCTCCCTGCACAGCCTCTCGACCAATAGAACCTGAGCCGTCTGCGGCGGTGGAGGTCCATTATGGCGAGGATGAGGAAGACAACCAGGAGACCGACGAGCGCCCGCAAGTAAGTCATTTCCCTCGAACCTCCAGAATCGTAGCGACGCTACTGACACCGCTCACGACGCGAAGATTTTTCCGGGATTCAGGATGTTATTTGGGTCGAGTAGCCGCTTGATGGAGCGCATGAGGGCGAGCTCGACGGGGGCGACTTCGAGCGGCAGGAACTCCAGCTTGGTCAGGCCGATGCCGTGCTCGCCGGAGAGCGTGCCGCCGAGTTCGAGGGCGGCTTTCATGACCTCGGCCGAGGCCGCCTCGGCTTCGGCGTGCGCTTTTTCGCCGTGCGGGTACATGATGTTCACGTGCAGGTTGCCCTCGCCAATGTGCCCGTAGTTGGCGATGAGGACGCCGTGCTTCGCGGCGATGCCGCGCGTGCGGCGGAGCATCTCGGAGGTGCGGCTCGGCAGGACGCAGATGTCCTCGTTGAGCTTGTTCGGGAAGGCCGCGAACAGCGCGGGCGAGGCGGCCTTGCGGAACGCCCAGAGCCGCGTCCGGTCAGCGGGCGTGTCGGCGCGGCGGCTCTCCAGCGCGCCGTTCTCGGCGAGGACGGCCGCAATGGCCCCGATGCCGGCGATGCAGGCGGCCTCGTCGCCGTCGAGCTCGATGATGAGTGCGCCTCGCGCGGCGGCGGGGATGTCCAGCGGCTGCTTCTTGCGGATGCACTCGATCGTCACGTCGTCTATGAACTCCAGCGCGGCCGGCAGAATCCCGGCCTTGAGGACGCGCGTCGAGGCGTTTGCGGCGGCCTCGGGCGACTCGAAGAGCGCCAGCAGCGTGCGGCGCGCGTGCGGAAGCGGGATGAGGCGCAGGTGGATTTTCGTGAAGACGCCAAGGGTGCCTTCGGAGCCGACGAAGAGGCGCGTGAGGTCGTAGCCGGTGACGCACTTCAGCGTGCGCGCGCCGACGTGGATGATGTCGCCCAGCGGCAGCACGACCTCGAGGCCGGTGACGTAATCGCGCGTGACGCCGTACTTGACCGCGCGCAGCCCGCCGGCGCATTCGGCGACGTTGCCGCCGAGCGTGGAGAAATCCGCGCTGGCGGGGTCGGGCGGATAAAACAGGCCGCGGCGCTGCACCTCGGCCTGGAAGTCGCTGACGGTGACGCCCGGCTCGACGGTGGCCACCTGGTTGTCGTCGTCCACCTCCAGGATGCGGTTCATGCGCCGGAGGTCGAGCGCGACGCCGCCGCCGACGGGCACCGCGCCGCCGGTCAGGCCGCTCGCCGCGCCGCGCGGATAGACCGGCGTCTTCTCGCGGTTCGCCCAGCGCAGCACGCGGGAGATCTCCTCGGCGGTCTGCGGGAACGCGACGACCTCCGGCAGCGCGGAGCGGCGCGTGCCGTCGTACGAGGCGAGGATCCGCTCCTCGATCTCGGCCGAGACGCGCTCGGCGCCGAGAATTGCCTGAAGTTGCGTCAGAAGTTTTTCAGCATTGTCGCTCAAAGTCGGCGCCTCATGGCCTGAAACTCAGCCCCGACGCAGGGATGCGGCGAATATAATGCGAGCGCAGAGAGAATGCAAGCCTGTGTTCGCGGCATGGCGCGTCCGGTGAACAGGCGTTGACAAGGCTGAACGATAGAGATATCGTAATACGTTAACTTGAACGATGGAGGTAATGACATGCAGACCGTGAAAGTGTCGCCCAAGTATCAGGTGGTGATCCCGCGCGTCGTACGGGAGTCCTTGCGCATTCGGCCCGGCCAGAAACTGCAGGTGATCGAGTACGCAGGGCGCATCGAATTGATCCCGGAACGGGACATCCGTGAAATGCGAGGCTTTGTCCGAGGCATCAATACGGCGTTCCAGCGGGAGAAGGACCGCGTATGAACCTCGTGGATTCTTCCGGATGGCTTGAATACTTCGCAGACGGGCCGCACGCCGGCGTTTTTCTGCGGGCGCTGAAGGACCCTGGCTCGTGCCTGGTTCCCGGGGTGACGATCTATGAGGTCTTCAAGGTGCTGCTGCGCGAGCGAGGAGAAAAGGAAGCCTTGCAGGCCGCGGCCACAATGCAGAGAGGGCTGGTTGCGGATGTGACCGCCGAGCTCGCGATGGAGGCCGCCAACCTGAGCCGCAAACACGGTCTGCACATGGCCGACAGCCTTATTCTTGCGACCGCCCGGGCGCACGGCGCAACGATCTGGACGCAGGACAGCCACTTTCATTCTCTGCCCGGCGTGAAGTACTTCCCAAATACAAAGTGATTCCGCCAGAGCGTTATCAACTCTTGCCCGCCTTGGATATCGTGGGGCGCAACGCGCAGCAGAGCTTCACGATTTCGGCGCCGTTCTCCTGCACCTGGGGCAATAAAAAGGACCGGCCTCGGCTGAACCAACGCACGAGGGGTTCATGCGAAGGCCATGGGGTAATGCCGAAGCCGGCCCAAGCCAGTCATCCGTTATCCGCTTTCCCTCCGCAACGGGCCGTCGCCGATCCGCCGGCGATCGTGGGCCATTGAGGGCGGGTCAATCCTTCTTCCAGGGCGGCCGCTCGGGCAGGAGCCGGTCGAACTGTTCGATGAGTTTCTTCTCGTACGCGCCGGCGTAGGTCCCCGCGAAGAAGCGGTCGAGGCCCTCCTCGAAGAGCACCTGCCAGGAAGCGTCCTCACGGCCCGGATCAATGGGGAAGAACAGCGCGTTGTTGTCGCGCGCGGCCTTGAGGTCGCCGGGCGCATCGCCGATCATGAGGATCTTCGACGGCGGGTATTTGCCGCCGGCGGCGAACTGGATGTGCTCGGACTTGCTGCCCATCTCCTGGCCGGCGATGAGGCTGACATGCCCTTCGATGCGGTGTTCCTTCCACTCGCGGACGAGCGCCTCGGTCGGCGTCTGGCTGACGACGATCATGTCCGCCTTCTTGAAGGCCTTCTCGAGGCACTCGCGGACGAACGGAAAGGGCGGCACGTCGTGCACCATCTTCGCGATGGACTCGTTGACCGCCTTCGACCAGGCGAGCGCCTCCTCGAGCTCCTTCTTCGTCGCCGGGTCCTGGGCGCGCGCGATCGCTTCCTTGAGGGTGTCGTTGCTCAGCACCTTGTTGGATTTCACGAACTCCTTGATGGCCTTGCCCTCGGTGATCTTCGCGTGGCGGCGCTTGACCTCGTCGCGGTCGTGGAGCAGGTCGAGGACGCGGACGACCGCCTGCCAGCGGTTGCAGCCGCGCCATTTCGAGTAGAGGTTGACGAAGTCCCAGGCGTCGCGGGTGTACTTGCTGACGGCCTGGCAGTGGAAGTGGTCAATGAAATTCGGGCAGAAGCACTCCTTGTGCTTGATCTCCATCGTGTCGAACGCGCAGCCGTCCGAGTCAATGCCGATGAAGAACTCGTGCTTCGGCTTGAGCGCCTTGAGCGGCGCCTGCGGATCGCCGGCCATGTCTTTCTCCTCCTTTGGGTTCAGATGTTGAACGCCAGGTACGCGCCGTCCACCGGCAGCGTGATGCCGCTGACGAAGCCGGCGGCCTTGTCGGAGGCCAGGAACAGGATCGCGCCCACAAGCTCGTGGGCCTCGCCGAACCGGCCGGCGGGCGTGTGGTGGATGACCGCCTGCCCGCGCGGCGTGAGCGAGCCGTCCGGGTTGAGCAGCAGCGCGCGGTTCTGGTCGGCGATGAGGAACCCCGGCGCGATCGCGTTGGCGCGGATGCCGAACGGGGCCAGCTCCTTGGCCTGCGCCACCGTCTGGTTCATCACCGCCGCCTTGGCGGCCGAGTAGGCGTAGACGCCCGAGAGCGGGTTGAACGAGGCCATCGAGGCGATGTTGATGATCGTGCCTTTGATCTTCTTCTCGATCCAGTACTTCGAGAAATGCTTGACCGGCAGGATGCAGCCGGCGAGCAGGTTCAGCTTGAGGACGAATTCGATGTCCTCCGCCTTGACCTCCTGGAGCGTGGACTTGCCGCGGTTGCCGCCGGCGCCGTTGAGGAGGATGTCCACCTGGCCGGTGAACTTCACGGACTTCTCGATCCCGGCGCGGATGGAGTCTTCGTTCATCAGGTCCACCTGGACGGCGTTGGCGCGCTTGTCGTCGCCGAGGGTCTTGCGAATCTGGGCGACCTTCTCGTTGAGCGCGTCCTGGCGGACGTCCCAGAGGATCACGCTCGCACCGGCCTGGGCCAGCGCCTCGGCCATGCGGCTGCAGAGCACTCCACCGCCGCCGGTCACCACGGCGGTGCGGCCTTCGAGGCTGAACATGGACTCGAGATATTCCGTCAACGGGCTGCACATGGGAAGCTCCTTCCTGGAACCGCTTTCAAACCTTCGTAATCATACCGTATAAGTGGACGCGCTCGTCGTTCCGCCTTTTCCGGTCCAATTCGTGTGAAAGAACTCGCCGCGCGGCTTGTCCACACGCTCGTAGGTGTGCGCGCCGAAGTAATCGCGCTGCGCCTGGAGCAGGTTCGCCGGCAGCCGCGGGGCGCGGTAGCCGTCATAGAACTCCAGAGCCGAGCCGATCGCCGGGACCGGGATGCGCGCCTGCACGGCTTTCCGGATCACGTTGCGCCAGGATTTTTCGGCCGTCTTGACGGCCCCGGCGAAGAACGGGTCGAGCAGCAGGTTGGTGATCTTCGGATTGTTGACGTAGGCCTCCTTGATCTTGCCGAGGAAGGCCGAACGGATGATGCAGCCGCCGCGCCACATCAGGGCGATGCCGCCGTAGTTGAGGTTCCAACTGTACGTCTTCGCCGCCGAGCGCATCAGTTGGAATCCCTGCGCGTAGGAGACGATCTTCGCGGCGTACAGCGCCTGGCGCAGGTCGGCGATGAGCGCCGGCCGGTCGCCGCGGATCTTCTTCATCTTCCCTTTGAGCACCTTGCTGGCGGCCACGCGCTCTTCCTTGATCGCCGAGAGGCAGCGCGCGAAGACCGCCTCGCCGATCAGCGTCAGCGGCTGGCCTTCGTCGAGGGCGGCCAGCACGGTCCACTTGCCGGTGCCCTTCTGCCCGGCCGTGTCCAGGATCAGGTCCAGGACGTATTGCCCTTCCTCGTTCTTGTACGCGAGGATGTCGCGGGTGATCTCGATCAGGTAGGACTTCAACTCCACCTCGTTCCAGGCGTTGAAGGCCTCGCGCATCTCCTCGTTCGACATGCCGAGGCCTTCCTTCATCATCAGGTAGGTCTCGCAGATCATCTGCATGTCGCCGTATTCGATGCCGTTGTGGACCATCTTGACGAAGTGGCCGGCGCCGTTCTCGCCGACCCAGTCGCAGCACGGCTCGCCCTCGGGCGTCCGGGCGCAGATTTTCTGGAAGATGTCCTTGACCAGCGGCCACGCGGCGGGGCTGCCGCCGGGCATCATCGAAGGGCCGGTCAGCGCGCCTTCCTCGCCGCCGGAGACGCCCGTGCCGATGTACAGCAGGCCCTTGCTCTCGACGAGCTTCGCGCGGCGGATCGTGTCGGTGAAATGGCTGTTGCCGCCGTCAATGATGATGTCGCCCGGCTCCAGCGCGGGAATGAGTTGCTCGATGAAATCGTCTACCGGCTGGCCGGCCTTCACGAGCAGCATGACCTTGCGGGGACGCTTGAGAGCGGCGGCGAGTTCCCCGATGCTGTGGCAGCCGATGAACTTCTTGCCCGCGCCGCGCCCGGCGACGAACGCGTCCACCTTCTCCACCGTGCGGTTGAAGAGGGCCACGGTGAACCCCTTGCTCTCCATGTTGAGCACGATGTTCTCGCCCATCACCGCCAGACCGATGAGGCCGATATCCGCTTGTGCCATGACTGAACTCCCGGTCAGAAAATTTGCAGTCGCTAAGGCCGACGGAGAAACCGCGGCGTAGACTGGTTATCATGCCGTTATGAGCGCCTCAAGTCAAGTGCCCTGGGCCGTTGCCGCGCCGCATTGCGTGTGATAGACTCCTCGTGCATAAGTGATGTCTCACCACGAAGGACACGAAGAGCACGAAGAACGGCGGCGTACAGGCAGGGCTTTTCCAATCCTGGTTCTTTTTCCTTCGTGATCTTCGTGTCCTTCGTGGTGAAGCGCGGTGAGACATTAGCGAGGGAGAAAGCCATGATCGTCTTCAAGAACGCCGGAGAGGAAAACACGCGCGAGACGATTGACCTGGCGGTGGCTCGCGCGAAGGAGCTGCACGTCGAGAAGATCGTCGTCGCGTCGAACACCGGCGCGACGGCGCTGAGGTTCTTCGAATCGTGGCCGGCCGCGCGCCTGGTGGTGGTTCGGTCCGTCTTCGGTTTCGCGCGCGCCGGCTCGCAGGACATGCCCGCCGACGTCGAGAAGCAGATCCTCGCCGCGGGCGCGCGTCTCGTGACAGCGGCCCATGCTTTCGGCGGGCTCGGCCGCGCCGTCCGGAGAAAATTCCAGACCTATCAGTCCGACGAGATCGTCGCGGCCACGCTGCGCATCTTCGGCCAGGGCACCAAGGTCGCCTGCGAGGTGGCGCTCATGGCGTGCGACGCCGGCATGGTTCGCACGGACGAGAAGGTCGTCTCCTGCGGCGGATCGGGCCGCGGCGCGGACACGGCCCTCGTCCTCACTCCGGCGAACACGCACAACTTCTTCGACCTGAAGGTGCACGAGATCATCTGCAAGCCGGAGAATGCCGTGGGCGGTAAACAAAACGCATAAGTCCAGACCGCGTCACCCTGAGCGCAGCGAAGGGTCTCATACCGCGAACCGCTGACCGCGCGCTGCGTATGAGATTCCTCGCTCCGCTCGGAATGACGGCGCATTACGGAATTTATTTCGGAAACTCCAGACTACCGTCCCGCAAAATGCGCCTTCACGGCGTCGAGTTTTTTGAGCTCGAGCAGCTTCGCGAGCACCTCGTCGAACTCCTTCGGGTCCGCCGGCGTGGAGACCCACTTGCGCTTCACGCCGGAGACGAGCAGCGCGTTGGCCAGCTCCACTTCCCGGACGCCCTCGTCGCCGGGGCAGATCAGCGGCGCGCCCTTCCGGATCGCGTCGGCGAAGTTCTGGTGCATCAGCATGAACCCGTCCGCCGCGTCCATCAGTTCGTACGTCACGGCCGCTTTCACCGCCGGGCTGTTCCACACTCCTTTCGAGGTATTGCTGAACTGCGCGGAATCCTCAGCCAGTTCGGTCGCCTTGAGCTTGTTGTTCTCGAGCGTGAGCGTCCCGCGGGTGCCGGCGACCTCGAGGAAAGTCCGTCCGGGCGCCTCGTTCGTCGTGACGTGCATCGTGCCGGTCGCGCCGCCGGGCCACTTCATGGCGGCGACGACGTCGTCCTCGACCTCGATCTCGTGGCCGGAGGTGTTGACCTCCGCGAAGACTTCCGAGGGCATGCCGACGGCCCAGTTGAGCAGGTCGAGGTCGTGCGGCGACTGGTTGACGGTGATGCCGCCGCCTTCGCCCGACCAGGTCGCCCGCCATGGGCTGGAGCGATAGTAGGCCATGGACCGGAACCAGCGGGTGCAGATCATCGTCACGCGGAGCGTTCGGCCGAGGAAGCCGACCTGGATCAGATCGTGCAGCTTCCGCTCGGCGGGCTGCAGCCGCCGGAGAAAGTTCACGCCGAGGACCCGGCCGGTCTGTTTCGCCACCGCGGCGCATTCCTCCGCGCGGGCGGCGGAGACCGTCAGCGGCTTCTCCGCGAAGGCGTGCACGCCGCGCCTCATGGCATCCATCGCGACATCGGTGTGGCTGTAATGCGGCGTGCCGATGACGACGTAGTCCGGGTGCGCCTTCTCGATCAGTTCAAGGTGGCTCGCGAAGGCGGGCAGTTTGTGCTCGCGGCTTTGCGCCTCGCGGACGGCGCTGCTGGTATCGGCGAAGCCGACCAACTGCAGGTCGCTCAATTTCAGGATCGCTTTCAGATGCGCCTGGCCGATCCCTCCCAGGCCGACAATGCCGACTTTCAACGCGGGCATGAGTGTTCTCTCCTGAGCTGTTCCTGTGGAGCCGATGCCGCCGCGCGATACGCGAGGGATTGTACTGCTTTAGCGCGGACGCGTCAACGAGCGAAAAGCCGCCCTTGCCTGGCACCGATGAGGCGTTCTAACTTCAAGTGAGAGTGCTATTTGACGCGCCGGCCACGCTGTGGTATAGTGGACCATGGGGATGGAGAGCGCGACAGACCGGCACGGAAGCCGGATCTTGACGTCAAAATGGAAGGAGAAGGTATCAGTTGAAAAAACGGGGACACGTTCAGACGGCCCTTTCGACGATGCAGGTCGCTGAACGATGCGGAGTCCACTACACGACCGTCCGGCGCTGGATTCTGGAGGGAAACCTCCCGGCCTACGAAACGCCCGGCGGACATCTGCGCGTGCTCGATGCGGACGTGCGTGCCTTCCTCGACTCCCGCAAGCTTCGAGGCTGGCGCGATCTGACCGGCACGCTGCGGGTGCTCGTCGTGGACGATGACGCGGCGTTCCGCGAGAGCGCGACGGAATTTCTCGGCCGCCAGCCGAACCTGCGGGTGCGGCAGGCCGCCGATGGATTCGCCGCCGGCCGGCAGGTCTCCGAGTTCCAGCCGCACGTCGTCATCCTCGACCTCCTCATGGCCGGGATGAACGGGCTGGACGTCTGTCGGAACATCAAAGCCTCGCCGCGGTCGCGGCAGACGCGCATTATGGTCCTCACCGGTTACGCGACCAGCGAGAACATCGAGAAGGCCAAGGAGGCCGGCGCGGACCTCTGCGTGGCCAAGCCGGTCGGGTTGGATGAACTTCACGACGCGGTTCTGCGCCTCGCGCGCGGCTCGTCCGACGCCGAAGGCGAACCCGGACCCGGAACGGCCGCCAAGTCTTGATCCACAGATGCCGAAGCGCAAAAAGCGCCTGCCGCCCATCGCAGCCTGAAGAGCCCCGCCGCGCCTGATGGCCTGCATTCCATGCCATGAATTTCTTGCTTTACGGTTGCGGACGGTGCTATACTACCGCCGCAGTTTCGAGGGATCGCCGTCTGGTTGAAAGCCGGCATCCGGACTTCCGTTCGGACTTGACCGGCGAGGAGGTGTGCCATGGCTGACGTACTCCTGAACATTGACGAGGCTGCCAAGCAACTCCAACTGAGCAAAGACCAGATCGCCGAGCTGGTAAAGAAGGGCCTTCTGCGCGGTTTTCTGGACCAGAAGACCTACAAGTTCCGCCCTGTGGATATTGAAGCGTACAAGAAGAAAGTCGCCGGCGGCGCCACGGTGCTGGCGGAGGGCGCGCCCGGCAAGATTGACCTGACCGAAATCGAGTCCGATGCGGGCATCGAGGACACCGACCAGACCTCCGTGCTGGCGCCGGTCCAGCCGGGCGAGCCCAAGAACAAGCAGCCGGAGAAGCCGGTCTTCAAGTTCGGCGAGAAGGACCTGGTTGCCGAGGAGCCGACCTCCAGCGAGGAAATCAAAGCGGCTGCGGGAAGCGGCGCGCGGATACCGGGCGACGCGTCCACCGATAAGGTCGTCACCGACATTCTCGGACCCGCGCCGGAGGACAGCAGCGACGAGGCGCTCGAAACGCTCGACGTGGAGCAGGACGTCGAGACGCACGGCCTGACCAGCGCGGAAGCCGGCATCAAGGGCCTCCACGAAGAAGAGCAGCCGGCCCTCGAGGAGGGCGACCAGACTTCGCTGCTCATGCCGGGCGCCGGCAAGGAAGAGAAAGGCAAGCCGGCTGCGACTCCGGCGTTCGACTTCGAGGACAAGGATTTGAAACCGCCGTCGGAAGACGAAAGGGGCGATTCGGTGCTCATCGCCGACGAATCGGAATCCTCCATGGACATCCTCGAGGTCGCCGAGGAGAGCTCCTCCGAGTCCGGCTCCAGCGCATCCCGCATCCAATTTTCCGACGAAATCACCTCGGGCGATGAAATCGAGGTGGCTACCGAAACTCCCGCGAAACCCGGAGCGAAGCCGCCGTCGAAGGAGACCGCTCCTTCGACCGACAGGGTCGTCGCCGACATCCTCGGACCCGCCCCGGACGACAGCAGCGACGAGGCGCTCGAAACGCTCGACGTGGATGAAGTGCTCGAGACGAAAGAGGTGGTCGGCGCGAAGCCCGAGACCGCCGGCGTGGCGCCGGCCGACGACGATCACGAGACGGTCGGCATTGCGGCGGCGGAGGAACCCGCGGCCGCTCCGGGCGCCGAGGAAACCAAGGCCGCCCTGGGCGAAGGGGTTGAGACCGGCGCCGCCGTGGATGGCGCCGTCGCGGCCGCCCTCCAGGAACAGGCCGGCCAGGAAGAGCCCGAAGCGGAGGCCGCGGCGACCATCGTCCCGGCCCGCTGGGAAACTGCGCAATCCTGGCCGATCGGCAACGTCCTGCTCATCGCCGCCACAGTGGCGCTGATCATCGCCGGGAGCATGCTCTTCTGCGACGCATTCGGCGTTCACAACGGCCTCACCGCCAAGATCGCCCAGGCGATGCATGGCCCTTAGCGCTGAAAGGAATTAAGGCGCGCGGAGCGCCTGGCGGAAATAATCGCCGTTGGACAGAAACGAGTCCGTGTTTTTTGACCTGGGTCAGCGAAAGGAGTGTCTGATGAAGAGTCTGCGGTGGGGGGCGTGCCTGTTGTTGGTCGGGAGCGTCGCGGCGTTTTCCGGTTGCCGGTCCACAGGACGATGGCTGACGCCCTCCGAGTATGACGAGTACAACACGTTGAAGCGTTTGAATCAGGACCAGTCGGTCATCATCACCTCGCTGACGAACGACAAGGTCTCGCTCACGCAGGAAAACGACTTCCTCAAGACGCAGTTGCAGGATAAAGGCGAACTGCTGGCCGCGCTGAAGACGAACCTCGAGAACCTGCAGCGCGGGATCAGCAAAGGCGGGCCGGAACTGGGCGAGAACGTGGAGACGTTCACAACGCCGAGCGGCGATGTGGGCATCCGCGTGAAAGGCGACGTCCTCTTCGCCTCCGGCGAAGCCAAGTTGAAATCGAGCGGCGAGAAGGTCCTCAAGCAGGTGGCGGCCGAACTGCTGCGCGACAAGCCGAACAAACTCGCGATCCGCGGCTTCACCGATTCGGACCCGATCAAGAAAACCAAGGGCAAGTGGGAGGACAACTTCGATCTCTCCGGTCACCGCGCGCTCGCGGTGCTGGAGTTCCTCGAGAAAGAGGGCATCGCGCCCGCGCGCCTGCACTTCGAAGGTTACGGCCAGTATGCGCTGGTCACCGGCGCCTCCGGCACGGAAGACAAGGCCAAGTCACGCCGCGCGGAGATCATCCTGCTGAAGGATACCGTGAACCCGAGCGAAGTCCCCGAGGGGACGGCTCCGAAGCCGGCCGGCCGCGCGCCGAAGCCGTCGAAAACCGCCCAGCCGATGACGCCGAAGTAACGCATATTGTTCCTTGCAGAAGGGGCGCGGGCCATTCAAGGCGCGCGCCCCTTTCTATTGACGGCGCCCAGTGTGCGCATAGTTCGAATAGTTCAAGATGCCAACGGGAGGCAAAAATGCGCTTGCCCAGGGAAGCTTGTCTGATCGCCGGGACCGTTCTCTTAGGCTTGTTCGCTCGGAATGCTCGAGCCGAAAAGACCGATACCATCACTCAATACGGGATCACGTGGAAACTCAGTGAACCGGCCGAGGTCGGGCGATTTGTCACCGGCGACTATTATGTCGTGGGCGACTGCGACGTGGTCTCGATTAATCCTCCGCCGGGAGACGGACGGAACGGAAGCGAGTTGAATCCGCCGCTGAATGACGCCTACAGCGGATACGACAGCCGCGAGCCGGGGGGACGCTATGACCCCAAGATGTCCACTCCATTGCCGATCCATATGAAGCCGGGCGACGCGTTGATATCCACGATCAGCGCAAGCGATAAGGAATTCGGGACCATTCCGGATTGGCTTCGAAGGAGCGACAAATCCGGTTGCCCGGTGAAGAGCGCCTGCGTGTTCACTTGTCTCGCGGCGGCTGTGTCGGACGACGCCTTTCGCCCGTCCTATTGCGACCGGTCCCAGAAAATCTACCTTGCCAGGAACCTGAAACGGGACCTTTTGCCCCGCTTGCCTTATGGCAAAGACAGTTTCGAGACGGACCAGGGCGCTCTGACGATAGATGAGTTTGCAAATCATTATTCCCGCGTCTGGCTCGATCTCGTTTTCTTTTCTTTCGACGCCCCGGCGGAATACCAGCCGCAGTACGGAAGAGAGTTGGGCAGGGCCGCCGGCCTGGCCAGTTTGATGCTGATGACCGATCTGCCGCCGGCGAGAAAAGAGAAACTCCTGATCGGTTTCGTGCAGAACGGAATTGATCTGTGGGGAATCGTGCGAGCCGGTTTCCACGGATGGCAGGGTTTCGGCGGGCATGGGACGGGAAGGAAATGGCCGATTGTGTTTGCCGGGATCATGCTGGGCGACGACGAAATGGCCTCGCCGAGCAAGACCTATCCCAAGTGCCAGTTCGGAGAGGACATGCAGACCTTGTTCAAACGTTCCTGGACCGGAGCGAACGTGGTTTATGCCGGGCATCAGGGCGTTGATAAGAACGGGGTCAATATGAATAAGACGACTCCCGGATGGGGCCAGTATGAAGATCTTCAGCCCAAAGACTGGCCGATCGATCCGGAGGAGCCCGGCATGAACGAGGCTTATCGCCGCAGTTGCACGAGCCTGGCCTGGGTGGGCGAGGCATTGGCGGCCAGGCTTCTGCACGCGGAGAAGTACTGGGACCACGATGCATTTTTCAGCTATGTGGATCGCTGGATGACGGAAGACGATACGCAATTCATGAAGACCATCCAGGCGCAGACGAAGTTCGCACCCTATCCAGCCACCGGACTGACCTATCTGGACTGGGCCTGGCAAAGGCAGACCTGGGATCCCTTCGTGATGGAGATGTGGCAGAAGTACCGCAACGATTTCCCGGCGGGCCCGAATGGAGAGAAAACCCCGCCGGCCGAGACGACCTGGAAGTAGACTGACTCGCTGCGGCGCGCTCGCCCGAACAGCGCGGCTCTCTCGGGCTTTCACCGGCCCGATGCAGGGCCCGCCGCGGGCGCCGGCGCGGCCGCTTCTTGCGCTTCCAAGAGCGCCTGCATGAAAGACAAGTCCAGGGGATAGAAGATCACGAATTCCTCGCCGACCGGGATTCCAGCCGGCGAAATTCCCGCCCGCCGGCAGGCGTCCCGCCAGATATCGGGCGTGATGCCGCCGGAGCGTCCCAGCGCCGCCCACTTCGCAAAACCGAAATCCTGCCGGAAAATGAACGCGAACTTTTTGCCCTCGCGGACCATCTTCAGCACCGCGTCGTCGTAAGGCGGATAGCGCGAGGTCCGGCCCAGCGCCGGCCCTGGACTGATCCCGAGGGAAGAGACCATCACGCGCTCATCCGTCGCGAACATCAGCCGCCACTGGATCTCGTACGGGGCGAACGCGACGCGGATGCCGCGCTTCTCGACCGCCGCGGCCAGCTTCGCCATCTCGATGCCGGAGGTCCTGATCCGGTGTTCCTCGTGCCAGGGCCGCATCCCGATCTGAAGCGACGCCGCCGCGCCGGCCGCCACGAGGAAAGCGATCGCCGCCAGTCCGGCCCACCTGCGCGCACCCGTCCAGCCCGCGATCACGATCGCCATGGCCATACTGACGAACGGGCAGAGCGGCAGCAGGTAGCGCGGCGTGCGGAGTTCCGGCAGCGAGAATTTTGCGACGCCATACATTCCCAGATACACGATCACGAAGACGGCCGGCAGCAGCGTCGCCGGCACTTGCCGCGACTTGAGGAAGCCCGCGATCGCCGCGCGGTGGCGATAAATCAGGATCGCCACGGCGAGCATCGCGACCGCCGCGTGGACCCACGCCGCCGGGCCGACTGGATGGATATCGTCTATGTCGCCGCCGAAGAACGCCGCGAGGTCCCCGGAAAAAACGCCCCAGAGCGCGCCGAAGAAATGCTCCAGGAAGCCGGCGCTGGCGCCCGCCGCCGGCGCGTACATCTGCCGGAAGTGCTCGAAATCGTGCGCCGCGTTGTACGCCACCAGCGGCAGGCAGCCGACCAGGAACCCGCCTGCCAGCCGCCCCAGCGCGCGCCATCGCTCCCGGTCACGCGCGAGCCACAGCAGCGCGAAGACCACCGGGTAGAGCAGCGTGTAGTCCATCGCCCAGTACGCCAGCCCGGCGAAGAGCCCGGCCAGGAACTGGCCGCGCGGGTCCGGCTCTTCGCGCTCGTACGACCGCAGGAAGAAATGGAGCGCCGCGAGCGCCAGGAGAAACGCCTCCGTGCCGCCGTTGACGAGATAGGACTGGTAGACCACCGGCGGAGAGAACGCGTAGAGCGCCGCCGCGAGGACCGCCGCCGCATCGCCGACGTGGCGCCTGACGATGAGCCAGACGAGCCAGACGCTCACGAGCGAGAGCGCCATGGACGTGCCGTCCAGCAGCGCCGCCGAGCGTCCGAACACCGCGAAGAGCGGCGCGGCCAGGTATGCGGCCATCGCGTGACCGCCGCCATACGCCTGGCCGTAGAGGAACACCGGCGTCTCGCCGCGCGTGAAGATGTGCTTGGCCATCAGCCCGACGACCGCCTCGTCGCTCCGCAGCCCGCGATGTCCCGCGAGCAGGATCGCCCCGCGCAGGCCCGCCGCGAGGAGCAGCACCGCCGCGATGGCCGCGAATTCGCCCGAGCCCGTCCTGGCTTTCGACAAGCAAAACCCTCCATGCCGGGAATCAATGTAAAATCTCCGCGCGGAAATGTAAAATGGCTTTCGAGCCGGGCCCGGCGATGGAAGGGCGCTTGCACCGGCGGCGGTTTTTTGCCAGTCTATGGTAAATGGCTCGGCTGTTCTGAGAAACGCCGTCCGAACGCAGATCTCCAATGAAAGGGAGGACCATGGAGCAGCGAAGGGTGCGAAGGGTGTCCGGGTGGAAATCTATGTGCGCCGGCGGGGCGGGCGCTTTGCTGGCGCTGGCGCTCGCCGGATGCATCAACGTCGGCCCGTTCCCGCAGGAGGGACTCGAACGCGTCGTCGTGGAGAAGTCCGGGCGCTGGATCGAGACGAACCGCATCGCGTTGATCGAAGTCAGCGGCTTCATCGCCTCGGAATCGGGCTTCTGGACGCTGCTCGGCGGCACGAGCGTCGCCGACGTGCAGCAGAAACTTCAACTGGCGGCGGCGGACTCCCACGTGCGCGCGATCGTGCTGAGGATCAACAGCCCCGGCGGCGAAGCTTCCGCCAGCGACACGATCTACCAGGAGGTGCTGCGCTTCAAGGAGACCAGCGGCAAGCCGGTCGTCGCCGCGCTCATGGGCACCGCGGCCTCCGGCGGCTTTTACATCGCGCTCTCGGCCGATAGCATCGTGGCCGCGCCGACCACCATCACCGGTTCGGTCGGCGTCATCATGGACCTCATCAACATGGAGAAGCTGTACGGCAAGCTCGGCCTTGAGCCGGTGGTCATCAAATCCGGCGAGAAGAAGGACATCGGCTCGCCCACGCGCCCGATGACGCCGGAGGAACGCGAGATCCTCCAGGGGCTCAACCGCGCGCTCTTCGACCAGTTCCTGGCCAAGGTGCGCGAGCGGCGCCCGGCGATGGACGAGCAGCAGTTGAAGATCGTTTCCGACGGCCGCGTCATGGGCGCGCAGGAGGCGCTCCAGTTGAAACTGGTGGACCGCGTCGGTTATCTGCGCGACGCCATCCAGACGGCGTGCAGCCTGGCGAAGATCGAGTCCGCCGACGTGGTCCTCTACCGCTCCACGGCCAGTTACAACTCGAACATCTACGCCCAGGCCGGCACCGGCCTGCTGCTCGAAGAAGGATTGAACATGCTGCTGCTGCGCCGCGGACCGACGTTCCTGTACCTTTGGGCGCCGGGAATGTGACCGCCGCGCGGAAGTTGCCGTCGCGGTCGGAAAGGGGGCGCGAGCCGTGAAGTGGGCTGTCTGCGAGGCGCTGCGGAAACGGGCCGGCGAATGGACCGCGCCGGCGGACCTCGCCGCGGAGACACTGGAGGCGCCGGCCGAGGTGGAGCGCGCCGTGGAGGAGTTGCGCGCGGACGGCTATGTCATCGGCCGGAGGCGCGGCAAGATCCGGTTCGCCGGCTGCGGCGACCGGCTGATCGCGCACGAGATCGCGCACGACCTCAAGACGAAAATCATCGGACGGCAGGTGACGGCGCTCGAACGGGTTGGCTCGACGAACGACGCCGCCTGGCAGGAGGCGCTTTCGGGCGCGCCGGAAGGCACGGCGGTCTTCGCCGAGGAACAGACCGCCGGGCGCGGCCGAATGGGGCGCCCGTGGTTCTCTCCGCCCCGGTCGGGCCTGCTCTTCTCCATTGTGCTGCGGCCGGAACTCGAAGTCCGGCAGAGCCACCTGCTGACCGTCGTTTCGGCCGTGGCGGTCGCGGAGGCGCTGCAGGAACGGCTGGGGGTCCCCGCGCGCATCCGGTGGCCGAACGACGTCACCATCCGCGACCGGAAAGTCGCGGGCCTTCTCGTGGAAGGGCGCTCGCTGGCGACCGGGTCGGCGTTCGTGCTGGGCATCGGGGTGAACGTGCGCGCCCGCGCGAGGGAATTCCCGCCGGAGATCCGCGAGACGGCGACCTCGCTGGCCGCCGAAACGGGGACGGCGCCGGAGCGCAACGGCCTGGCCCGCGAGCTGCTGGAGTCGCTGGACCGCTGGTACGGCGACCTGCGCCTGGGCGAGTACGGCCACATCGCGCGGCGCTGGCGGCGTATTTCCTCGACGCTGGGCGAGCGGGTGATGCTGCTCGAAAGCGGCCGAGAGTTCCGGGGCCGCGTGCTGGACCTTTCGCTGGAGGACGGCTTGATCGTCCGGCTCGACGAGGGCGTCACGCGCATTTTCCATCCCTCGACGGTGACGCTGCGCCAGATGCCGGAGCGCCGGAGAGGGTTGACTCGGCGGCGATAATCTGTAAGATAGGGCAGGCGATCATGCCGGCAGGATCAACCGGCAGAAGGGGTTTTCGAACAGGCTCGCGCCACCATGTCAGAATTCCGAAGAGACCGCGTTTCCGGCCGATGGGTCATCATCGCTCCCGAGCGGGCGGCGCGACCGACGGATTTCCCCGTCGAACGGCGTTATAGCGTCGGCGGGTTCTGCCCGTTCTGCGAAGGGCACGAGGACAAGACGCCGCCGGAGGTCGCCGTGCTGCGCAGCGATCCGCAGCAGGCGAACCGCCCGGGCTGGCGGGTGCGCGTCGTCACGAACCGGTTCCCCGCGCTCCGGCCCGACGCGCCGATCGAGGTCGTCGGCGATGCGGCCTGCCGCGGCATGACCGGCTTCGGCGTCCACGAAGTCATCATCGAGAGCCCGCGGCACATCCTGTCGCTCAACGAGATGGACGACGCGGGCGTCGCGGACGTGCTGCGCATCTACCAGCAGCGCCTCGCGAGCGTGCGGCAGGACAGCCGGTTCCTGTACGGCATGATTTTCAAGAACGTCGGCTCGGCGGCGGGCGCCACGGTGGAGCATTCGCATTCGCAGATGATCGGCATGCCGGTGGTGCCGGAAACCGTCCGCACCGAGGTGCGCCACGCGCGGCAGTTCAACGAGGCGGCCGGCGTGTGCCTTTTCTGCAACATGATTGACCGCGAGGTCGCCAAGGGCGAGCGCGTCATCCACGTCGGCCGGCACTGCATCGCGATCGCGCCGTACGCCTCGCGGTTCCCGTTCGAGACGTGGATCCTGCCGACGCGGCACGTGCCGCACTTCGAGGACCATCCGGCCGAAGCGCTCGGCGACATCGCCTCGGCGCTGCGCACCGTGCTCAACCGGCTCGACCAGGCCCTCGAGACGCCCGCGTACAACTATCTCATCCACACGTCGCCGCTCGGGGAAAAATCCGCGGATTACTTCCACTGGCACATCGAGATCATCCCGTGCATCACCAAGATCGCCGGTTTCGAATGGGGGACCGGATGCTACATCAACCCGGTGCTCCCGGAGAGCGCCGCGGCCTTCCTGCGCGAGGCCAGCAAGCTCGGCCGCTCGGCCTCCGGCGGCAGGGTCGCGGCTTCGAGTTGACGCGAAAGGAGATCTCCCGTTGACGACCATCCTGCTCGTGGAAGACGACCCGAACCAGTGCCTGCTCTACGCGAATGAAATCCGCAGCGCCGGTTACGACGTCATCACCGCGCATGACGGCCGCGAGGCCCTCGAGGTGGTCGAGAAGGCCCGGCCGGACCTGGTGGTGATGGACGTCAGCATGCCCGGGATTGACGGCATCGAGGCGATGAGCCGCATGCTCGCCAAGGACCACAAGCTGCCGATCATCCTGAATACGGCCTACGCGACCTACCGCGAGAGTTTCCGCTCCTGGTCGGCCGACGCTTACGTCGTGAAGTCCTCCGACCTGACGGAGCTCAAGGACACGATCAAGAAAGTGCTGGAACTGCGCAGTCGCCCGGCCGCGCCGGCCGGAGCGTGAGGAGCGCACCGTGACGAGACAAACGCTGGTCATCGTCCTCGGCGGTGGGCAGGGCGAGCGCCTGTATCCGCTCACGCGCGACCGCGCCAAGCCCGCGGTCCCGTTCGGCGGCTGCTATCGCATCATTGACTTCACCCTGAGCAACTGCGTCAACAGCGGCCTGCGCCGCGTGTACGTCCTGACGCAGTACAAGTCCTTCTCGCTCGACCGCCACCTGCGGCTGGCGTGGACGCGCTTCGACGAGGAGATCGGCGAGTTCATCGTGCCGATGCCGCCGCAGCAGCGCATCGGCGAGCGCTGGTACCTCGGCACCGCCGACGCGATCTTCCAGAACATCTACACGCTCGAACAGGAGCGCCCGGGGCACGTCCTGGTCCTCGCCGGCGACCACATCTACAAGATGGACTATCTGCGGATGCTTAGCCAGCACCAGGAGAAGAAGGCGGACATCACCGTGGCGTGCGTCGAGGTGCCCATCGCCGAAGGACCGCGTTTCGGTGTGCTGACGGTGGACGAAACGATGCGCATTACCGGCTTCGAGGAGAAGCCGGCGAACCCCAGGCCGCTGCCCGGCCGGCCGGACCTCTGCCTGGCGAGCATGGGCATCTACGCCTTCACCACCCACACGCTCGTCCAACTCGTCACCGAGGACGCCAAGCGCGATTCCACCCACGACTTCGGCCGCGACATCCTCCCGCGCGTCATGCGCGAGCGGCCGACCTACGCCTATCTCTTCCGCGACGAGAACCGCAAGGCGATCAAGTACTGGCGCGACATCGGCACGCTCGACGCCTATTACCAGGCGAACATGGACCTCGTCGCGGTGGACCCGCTCTTCAATCTCTACGACACCGAGTGGCCGATCCGCACCAACCTCAAGCAGCAGCCGCCGGCGAAATTCGTGTTCGACGAGGCCGGCGGGCGGCGCGGAACGGCCGTGGACTCCATCGTCTCGCAGGGCTGCATCATCGCCGGCGGCAGCGTCGCGCGGTCGGTGCTCTCGCCGGGAGTCCGCGTCGACGCGCAGGCCCACGTCGAGGAATCCATCCTCATGGACGACGTCACCGTCGGCCCGTACGCCCACGTGCGGCGAGCCATCGTGGACAAGGGCGTCGTCATTCCGGCGCACGCCCGGGTCGGGTCGAACCTGGCGGCCGACCGGAAAAAATTCACCGTGACCGACAGCGGGATTGTCGTGATTCCAAAAGGCGTGCCGCGGGGCGAGGAATTCTGGCGCGCCTGACGAAGGGGTGGACATCGCCGATGGGCAAAGGAACTCGAACGAAGAAGGCCTCCCCATCTGCGCCATATATTGACCGCGGCGAGCCGCTCCCGCGATCCTACGCCGAAAACCGCATCGCCGCCCTTGTCCGGTCGCCCGAGCAGATCTACCTCTACTGGGACGTCGAGACCGAAGTGCGCGTGGCCGGCAGCCCGCAGGTGATCCGCGTCCATGACTTGACCGCGAAGCGCGCGTACGACCTGGAGCCGCCCGCCGATGCGGACAGCTGGTACTTGCTCGTGGCGCCGAACCGGACCTGCCGCTTCGAGCTTTTCGAGAGGCGCGGCGCGCGGCTCCGCCGGTTGGCCGTTTCCGAGGAAGTGACCACGCCGATCCGATGGGCCGGCGAGAGCGGCGAATATGTTCCCGCGGAGATTATCCAGGCGGTGCGCCATCCGATTTCGAGACAGGCCAGGGCGGCGGTGAGGATTGCCCGCGCATTGCCCAGAACGCGTCCTGCGGAAGCCGTGGCGAAGCCGGCGCGGCGCGCGCGCTTCGGTGCTGAAGCGCCGGCGGCCGCAAATACGCTGCAACGGAACCAGCCGGCCGGTCCGCCGCCGAGGCCGATCCCTGTGCCCTGGGAGAAAGTCTTCGCCGCCTCCTACGCCGGCGGCAAGTGAGGCCGGCCCATGTCCGATGCCCATCTGGCGATTGTGCTGCACGCGCACCTGCCGTTCATCCACCATCCCGAGCACGAGACGTTCCTCGAGGAGGAGTGGTTCTTCGAGGCGGTCACCGAGACGTACGTCCCGATCCTCCTGGCCTGGAACCGGCTCAGCGACGAGGGCGTGCCGTTCCGCGTGACGATGACGCTGACGCCCACACTGCTGGAGATGTTCGCCAACCCGCTCCTCAAGCAGCGATGCCTGCGATACCTGGACCGGCGGATCAAGCTGGCGCAGGAGGAAGCGCGGCACCGAGGACGCTCGGCCGGCGAGCGCGCGGTGGCGCTTCACTATCTCGAACGTTTCCGGCAGGTGCGCGACTTTCTCTTCCGCAAGCACGGCGGCAACCTCGTGCCCGCGTTCAAGGAGATCCAGGACGCCGGAAACCTGGAGGTGCTCGCTTCCGCCGCGACGCACGGGTTCCTGCCGCTGATGCTCACTCCGAACGCCGTCCGCGCGCAGGTGGAGATCGGCGTCGAGGCCGTCACTCGCCATCTCGGCCGCCGGCCGAAAGGCTTCTGGCTGCCGGAGTGCGCCTATCGGCCCGGCATGGACCGCGCGCTGGCCGAGGCGGGAATCCGCTATTTCCTCGTGGACGCGCACGGGATTCTGAACGCCTTCCCGACCTCGCCGCACGGCGTCCACGCGCCGGTCGTATGTCCCTCCGGCGTGGCGGCGTTCGGGCGCGACCTCGAATCCTCCAAGCAGGTCTGGAGTTCCGAGGAAGGCTATCCCGGCGACGGCGCCTACCGCGAGTTCTACCGCGACCTGGGTTACGACGCCAGCTACGACTATATCGAGCCGTACCTGCACGACGACGGCGTCCGGCGGAATCTGGGGCTGAAGTATTATCGCGTCACGGGCCGCGTGGCGCTCCATGAGAAGCAGTTGTACGACCGCGCCGCCGCGGTGCGGAAAGCCATGGAGCACGGCGGGCATTTCGTGTTCTGCCGCCAGCACCAGTTGCGGTTCCTCAAATCGAAACTCACGGTCCCGCCGATCGTCATCGCGCCGTACGACGCGGAGCTGTTCGGCCACTGGTGGTACGAAGGGCCGGAATTCCTCGAAGAGGTCTTCCGCGTCTCGCAGTGCGTGCGCGACGACTACGTGGTCTCGACGCTCTCCGAGTATCTCGATCAGCATCCGCCGGAGCAGGTCTCGACGCCGAGCAGCTCCTCGTGGGGCGAGAAGGGATACTTCGAGGTGTGGCTCAACGGCGCGAACGACTGGATCTATCGCCACCTGCACAAGGCCGAGGAGCGGATGCTGGAGCTGGCCGGCGGCGCGGCCGGGAAGAAGAAGCCTGCGGCGGCGGTCCGGGCGGCCCTGCAGCAGGCCGCGCGCGAGCTGCTCCTGGCCCAGAGCAGCGACTGGGCGTTCCTCATGACCACCGGCGGCTCCGCGCCCTACGCCGAAAAGCGCACGCGCAGCCACCTCCACAATTTCACCCGCCTCTACGAGATGGTCCGCTCCGGCAACGTGGACCGCAAGCACGTCGAAGGCCTCCGCGCCATGAATCCCGTCTTCCCGGACCTGGACTGGCGCGCGTTCCTGTAATGCCTCCGTCCCGCCGCCGCGCTCCATTGCGGCTTCGCGCCCGTTCCGGTAACATGGAAATATCCGGTGCGGCTCTGCGAAGCGGCGGCTATTCCTGCGCAGCGCCGGTCGGCAGGAGGCGGCATTGGGCCAGATTTATCTCGTGCGGCACGGCGAAACGGCGTGGAACAAGGCTAAGATCTTCCGCGGCCGCAGGGACATTCCCCTCAATGAGCAGGGCCGCCTCGAAGCGGCTTGCGCGGCGCGCGCGCTGCGCCAAGTACCTCTGGTCGCCGTCTACTCCAGCCCGCTCTCGCGCGCCCGCGAGACCGCCGAGACGGTCGCCGCCGGCCGCGACCTGGGGGTGACCGTGGACGAGGCCTTCACGGACCTCGATTACGGAGAATGGACGGAATACTGGGATGTCGAGGCGCGCGCGAAATTCGGCGACCAGTACCGCCAGTGGAAAGAGTCGCCGCACCTGGTGAAATTTCCGGACGGCGAGTCGCTCGACGACGTCCGTCGCCGCGCCGCGCCGCGGCTGACGGAACTGGCGCGGCAGAATCCGGAAGGCACCATCGCGGTCGTCTCGCATCGCGTAGTGCTCAAGCTCCTGCTTTGCGAAGCGAAAGGGCTGGACAATTCCCACTTCTGGGAAGTCCGCCTCGACACCGGCGCCATCTCCGTGCTCGAATACGGAACCGGGAGGCTGCGCGTCGCGGTCGAAAACGACACGCGCCACCTTCGGGACTTGACGGACCACAGCAGCAAGGATTTTTGATTATCGTTCATTCGGAAATCCGCCTCCGCCGAGGCTGCGGCGGACAAGTCGGCAATTGGAAATCGGCAATGTTGGATCTCCTCGGCCTTTCGCCGGACGCCCTGAACGACTTCGTGGCGAAGATCGGCCAGAAGCCATACCGCGCGCGCCAGTTGCGCTCGTGGATTTTCGAGAAGTTCGAGCGCGACTTCGCGCGCATGACGAACCTCTCTGCGGACTTCCGGCAGGCGCTGGCCCGCGAGTCGCGCGTCGGCGCCGGCGAGGTCGAGAACGTCTCGCGCGCGGCCGACGGCGAAACGGCGAAGTACCTTTTCCGCTTCGACGACGGCGCGCGGGTCGAGGGCGTCTCGATGCGCGAAGAGGGGCGCCACTCGGTTTGCCTCTCCAGCCAGGCCGGCTGCGCGATGGGCTGCGTCTTCTGCGCGACCGGCGCGCTCGGCCTGGCGCGGAACCTGACCGTCGGCGAAATGCTGCTCCAGGCCGTGGAAATCTCCCGCCGCGACGGGCGCATGACCAATGTCGTTTTCATGGGCATGGGCGAGCCGCTGCTCAACCTGGAGAACCTGATCAAGGCCATCGAGGCGCTTGCCGATCCGGGGCGCTTCGCGCTCGGCACGCGCAAGATCACCGTCTCCACGTGCGGCATCGTGCCCGGGATCGAGGCGCTGTCGCGCGCGCCGGTGACCGTGCGGCTGGCGCTCTCGCTCAATTCGCCCTTCCAGGAGCAGCGCGAGCAACTGATGCCGATCGCGCGGCGGCATCCGCTCGAACGCGTCCTCGAAGCCTGCGACGGCTACGCGGCGCGGACCGGCAAGCGCGTGACGGTCGAGTACGTGCTCCTGCGCGGCGTGAACATCAGCCGCGCGCACGCCGGGGAACTCGCGCGCATCGCGCAGCGGCTGGACGGAAAAGTCAACCTGATCGAGTATAATGCGGTGACCGGCGCGTCCTTCGATTCGCCGTCGAGCCGCGAGACGCTGAAGTTCCGCGAATGGCTCGAGGAGGACGGCGCGTCGGTGACGATCCGCTTCCGGCGCGGACGCGAGATCGCCGCGGGCTGCGGGCAACTGGCGGCCCGTTCGGCAAGCTCCACCGCCGAAGAGCCGAAGCAGCCCGACCGGAATGACCCCGAATCTGCGGCCCGTTCGACCGACTCAGGGCCGCACTGAGCGACCTCGAACGTGCGGCAAAGGTGACCGATGAGCGCAAACGGGATTGACCTGGTCGTCTTCGACATGGAAGGCACGCTGACGGCCACGCCGACGGTCTGGGAATTGATGCACGGCAAGGTCGGCACGTGGACCTCGCACGGGCTGCCGTACTGGGAACAGTACCAGGCGGGCGCGCTGGGCTATGACGAGTTCGCGCGGCTGGACACGGCGACGTGGAAGGGCGCGCCGGTGGAGCTGCTCGACCGCGCGGTGGAAGAGGTGCCGCTGATGGAAGGCTGCCGCGAACTGCTGGCGCATCTGGCCGCGCGGCGGATTCGGACCGCTATCGTCAGCAACGGCCTCGAGCGCCTCGGGCTGCGCCTCGCGCGCGAGTTCGGGATCGCACGCGTGCTGGCGAACCGGGAACGGCTCGAAGGCGGCCGGCTGACCGGCGAACTGGAAGTGGCCGTCCCTTTCGCCGAGAAGGGTGAAATGCTCGCCAGGGTCGCGGACGAGATGGGCATCCCGACGCGGCGCGTCGC
Organism: Candidatus Brocadiia bacterium; assembly: GCA_052139675.1. Lineage (GTDB taxonomy): Bacteria > Planctomycetota > Brocadiia > CAIUPP01 > CAIUPP01 > JBEKCB01. The sequence continues at coordinate 4,007 of JBKQWE010000035.1, read as the reverse complement.
CGCCGTCGGCGACGGGCCGGCGGACATCGGCATGTTCGAACGGGCCGGGTCGAGCATTGCGTTCCTGCCCTCGTCGCGCGAAGTCGCCGCGCGGGCGAAGCACGTCGTCAAACAGGCCGATCTGCGGCTGCTGATCCCGCTCCTGCAATGAAGTCTGGAGAATTTCGGTGGCGGACCATCCGGATGTCCAAGCGTCGGACAAACCCGCCATACAGCCGGCGGGCAAGCCCGCCGGCCGGCCGTGGGTGACGCGCGCGGAGGCCATCGCGACGCTGACGCTGGTGTTCGTTTTCCTGGTGTGGGTCGGCGTCATCGTCCTCCGCCAGCGCCAGGCGGGCCGCGATCTCCATTGGGTCCCAGGCCAAGTCCAGGGCGCGGACTACCGGGTTGACATCAACCGCGCCGACATGGCGGAGCTGATGCTCCTGCCCGGCGTCGGCCCGACGAAGGCGGAGCGCATCATCAAGTGGAGGCAGGAGCACGGCCCCTTTCACGCGCTCGAAGAACTGCGCAGCGCCGCCGGGATCTCCACGAAGGATCTCGCCGCCATCCGGAGCCTGGTGACGCTGGGCGAGCCGGCGCCGGAACCGCCGACCGACGCGGATTACGCCGAGCCGGAATCGGAATAAAGGGAATGCCGGTTGCCGAATGGGAATGCGGATCGGGCTTCGCCCGTGTAATGCGCGCTGGCGCGCGCTGTAGACGGTCATTCTCCGTTCCTTTTCGCTTTGCCGTTATCATTCGGCAATCGGCATTCGGCAATATTGAGGTTCTTATGTTCAAGCTCACCTCCGAATTCAAGCCCGGCGGCGATCAGCCGCAGGCGATCGAAGCGCTCATCAAGACTTTCAAGGGCGGCTCGCGCTACGCCACGCTCCTCGGCGTCACCGGGTCGGGCAAGACGTTCACCATGGCCCACCTGATCCAGGCGCTGGACCGGCCGACGCTGGTGATCTCGCACAACAAGACGCTCGCCGCGCAGCTCTACAGCGAATTCCGGGAATTCTTCGCCGAGAACGGCGTCGGCTATTTCGTCAGCTATTACGATTACTACCAGCCGGAAGCGTACATCCCGCAGCGCGACATCTACATCGAGAAGGACTCCTCGATCAACGAGGACATTGACCGGCTGCGGCTGAACGCGACGAGTCTGCTGATGACGCGCCGCGACGTGATCATCGTCGCGAGCGTCTCGTGCATCTACGGCCTCGGCTCGCCCGAGGACTATCAGCAGATGTACCTGCAGCTCCGCGCCGGGCAGCGGATCGGGCGCGACGAGATCCTCAAGCGGCTCGTGGACATCCAGTACGAGCGGAACGACCAGGTCTTCGGCCGCGGAAATTTCCGCGTGCGCGGCGACGTGATCGAGCTCTATCCGACCTACGAGGACCGCGTCTATCGCATCGAGCTGTTCGGCGACGAGGTCGAGGCGCTCGCCTACCTCCATCCGCTGACCGGCGAGGTGATCGAACGCCGCGAGGAAATCATGGTCTTCCCCGCGCGGCACTTCGTCATGCCGGAGAGCCGCATCAGCGACGGCGTCGCGCGCATCGAGCAGGAACTCGACGAGCGGCTGATCGAGCTGAAGGCCCAGGGCAAGCTGCTGGAGATGCAGCGCCTCGAGGCGCGCACGCGCTACGACATCGAGATGCTGCGCGAGGTGGGCTATTGCCCGGGCATCGAGAACTACTCGCGCCCGCTCTCCGACCGCCCGCCCGGCTCGCGGCCGTGGACACTGATTGACTATTTCCCGAAGGACTTCTTGATGATCGTGGACGAATCGCACGCCACGATCCCGCAGCTCCACGGCATGTACAACAACGACCTCACGCGCAAGACCACGCTGATCGAGCACGGCTTCCGGCTGCCCTCCGCCCTCGACAACCGCCCGATGAAATTCGAGGAATGGGAGCAGAGCATCAACCAGGTCCTCTTCGTCTCCGCCACGCCGGCCGATTACGAGCTCCAGAAGTGCAAGGGCGAAATCGTCGAGCAGGTCATCCGCCCGACCGGCCTCGTGGACCCGATCATCCACGTCCGGCCGGCAGGCAGCCAGGTGCCCGACCTCATGGCCGAAATCCGGAAGCGCGTCGAGAGGAAGGAGCGCGTGCTCGTCACCACCCTGACCAAGCGCATGGCCGAGCAGCTCAGCGGTTTCCTGCGCGAGGCGGGCATCCAGGTGACTTACCTGCACAGCGACATCGAGACGCTCGACCGCATCGAGGTGCTCAACAGCCTCCGCCGCGGCACGTTCGACGTCGTCGTCGGCGTGAACCTCCTGCGCGAGGGACTCGACCTGCCGGAGGTCTCGCTCGTCGGCATCCTCGATGCGGACAAGGAGGGATTCCTGCGCTCGGCGACCTCGCTCATCCAGACCATCGGCCGGACCGCGCGCAACGTGAACGCAGAGGTCATCCTCTACGGCGACCACATCACCGATTCCATGCGCAAGGCGATTGACGAGACCCAGCGCCGCCGCGTGCTGCAATCACAGTACAACGAGGAGCACCACATCACCCCCGAGACGGTGCGCAAGGCCATCCGCGACGGCATCCAGCGCGAGGCGACCGAATCCGACGTGGCGCGCCTGGCGGTCCGCGAGGGCGAATCGGAGTACGGCGCGCACGCGACGATCAAGGACCTCGAGGAGGAAATGCACCAGGCCGCCGACGACCTGGATTTCGAGACCGCCGCGAAACTCCGCGACCGGATCGTCCTGCTCCAGGAGAGGGCCGGCCTCAAGCCCCTGGCCGAGTGGCAGCCCCGCCGCGTCCAGCGCGGCAGGAAATGGCGAAGGCGGCAGTGATCTCTCGACGTCGAGTATTCACCACCAAGGCACAAAGAACGACGAAACGATGCGGGTCCACAACGGAAAGCAATTCTCTCTCGGATGTTCTTGGTGGCTTGGTGTCTTGGTGGTTTCGGAAGCCCGTGCGCCTCACGCCCTGCGCAGCGGCAGCCAATCGAGCACGTGCTGAATCCACAGGTCCCAGAAGCCCCAGTCATGCGCGCCGGGCCCCTCTTCGTAAGTGAGGTCGAGGCCGAGCGAGCGGGCGTGCTCTCGGAACCGCAGGTTATGCGGGTAGAGTGCGTCCTCGGTGCCGCAGCATTGATAGAGCGCCGGCTTCGGGCCTTTCGACTTGACGAGCTTCCCGGCGAGCGCGAACAGGTCGTTGTCGCTTCCGGCAATCGCCCGAAGCGGACCGAAGATATCGGTGAGCTCTCGCTCCCGGAACACGTCGCTCTTCGCGTTCGCCGCGCTCCCGGCCATGTCGAGCGCGCCCGAGAGGCTTGCGGCGGCGGCGAACATATCCGGCCGCTTGAGCGCCAGCTTGAACGCGCCGTAGCCGCCCATCGAAAGCCCCGCGACGAAATTCTCCTCTCGCGCCTCCGAGAGCGGGAAGAACGCGCGCGCCAGGCGCGGGAGCTCCTCGCTGAGGTGCGTCCAGTACGCGTAACCGTGCGCCATGTCGGTGTAGAACCCGCGGAAGCCGTTCGGCATGACCACCGCCAGGTTCAGCGGCGCGACGTACCGCTCGATGGAGGTGCGCCGCTGCCAGATGGTGTGATCGTCTGAGAGGCCGTGGAGCAGCCAGAGCGTCGGGATCGGTTTTCGACGAGCGCGCCCGGCGGCCGGCTGGATCGCGGGCGGCTGCGGTAGGATCACATCCATCGAGGTCGAGATCCGCAGCGTTTCCGAGAAGAAATTGCAGTGGATCAAGGCCATGTCATTCCCTTTCAATGAAAGCGGCGCGCATCGGGTCGGGATGGAGTCTAACCTGCGGCCGGGCGGCTTTCAAGGAACTCCTTCGGTTGGCCGGGCGCGCCGCGCTTGTTACAATAATCGCTCTCGCGCGTTGGGTTCAGGACATGGAGGACATGAATGCTGGAGACCGCAATCCGCGCGGCTCGCGAGGCGGGCCGCGTGCTGCTCGAAGGGAGCCGCGGCGAAATCAAAGTCGAGCATCTCGCGCAGCGCGACGTGAAACTCGCCATGGACAAGAAGG
>JBKQWE010000034.1:0-18574 GCA_052139675.1 Candidatus Brocadiia bacterium | reverse complement strand
CGCGTCGTGCGGATATCCGGGCTGCGCGAAAGCCGCGAGAACACCTCGCGCAGGAACGGCACGCCGGCCTCCTCGTAATGGTCCCACGGATTCTCGCCGTCGAGGATCACCGAGACGAGCCGCGGCGCGCCGCTGCACCGGCGCGCGCCCTCGGAGACGCGCCAGACCAGGTTCTCCGCGCAGGGCGCCGCCTCGCCGTGGTGATACTCGAACCCGATCGCGTCGGAGAGCCCGCGGTCGCGGAAGACGATGGCCGGCGATCCGTCGCCGGGCAGCGCGTAGGGCTGGTAGAGCGCGTCCGGATGAAGCAGGCTGGCCGAGTGATCGCGCGAGAGGTCAATTCCGGCAGCGCGGGCGAGGATTTGCTCATCGGTCGCGATCCATCGGATGCCGTGCTGGCGCAGCAGCGGCAGAATGTCCATGCTCACGGAGCCTTCGGCCGGCCACAGCCCGCAGGGCTTCTTGCCGAACGTGCGCGTGGCGAGCTCGAGCGCGCGCTGCACCTGCACCGCGGCATCCGGTGCGAAGTCGGCGCGCACGTCGGGCATCGGCAGGCCGGGCATCGCCTCGCGCGCGCACTCCGGGTTGACCAGCAGCGGCAGGATCGGGTGATAAAAGGGCGTCGTGGAGAGTTCGATCTGGCCGGATTCCGCCATCTGCCGGTGGAGCGGCAGCACGCCGCGGAGGACTTCGTCCTGCCGCTGGAGCATCGTCTCCTTGTCCGTCTCGGCGAAATCGCGCCCCTTGCGGCGCAGTTCCTGAAGCGCCGGGTCGCGCGCGACGACCAGCGGATGGAACCAGGCCAGTGTCGCCCAGACCTGCAGGTCGCGCAGCGCCGCCGCCGGGAAATCCGGGAGCGCGTCCGCCGCCGTCCGGGCGCGAGAGTTGCGCAGTTCCATCAGCTCGCGATACCGCGGGAAGACGTCAACCACCTTCGGCGCATACCCGACGAAAAAATTGTCGAGCATGTGCAGGCAGTCCGACTCGGTCAGGCTGTCGGCCGGCTTGCGCGTCAGGCGCAGCGCCTCATCCACGGCGCGGCCGGCGGCGTATTCCTCGATCTGCGCGATCAGCGACGGCACGACGTTGATCGTCGCGCGGATCTCCGGGAATTCCTGCAGAGCCAGGAGCAGTCCGGTGTAACTCTTGATCGAGTGCAGCCGCACCCACGGCAGCACGTAGCGGTTGCGGAGAATGTCTTTGTAGAACGGTTGATGCTGGTGAAAAAGGAACGCGAGGTGAATCGGTTGCATGTCACTCCCCGGGTGGCGTCAATGGATGCCGGCTTGCCTGAGGCAGAGCATTCATGCGTCCGCGCAGGGCTTCACGCGGACGCGGACCCCTTTTCCTTCTCGGGACGCGCGTTCTTCTCGATGTCGTGAATGCGCTGGTCGAGGATCTTCCGAAGCGAACGGAGGGACTGCGCGAGCGCGCCGGCGGCTTGCGGCGTAAGCTTCGCCGCCTTGTCGCGCCACTGCGCGCTCAGGTCGTCCATCACCATCTCCGCGCGATGGAACGGGCAGACCGCATCGTCCTTCTTAGACTGCGCCATAGTTCCCACCTCCAAGCGATTGTTACACCCCGCGCTCATTATCGCAAACGGGCCGATGCAATGCCAGTCAATCGAATGCGCCGCGATAGCGGGAGATCAGCAGTCGCGACTGCTCCGCTCAGCGAGACGGGAGCGAGGACAGAGCCGGAGGCGCGCTAATTCAGGCTGGAATGCCGAGGATTGTCGAGAACGAGTTGGTAAGCCTCCGCGCCTTGCTTCCGCACTTCAGCCGGCAGGGCGCGGAGGTTATTGCGGAAGCGCTTCGTGGTGCGCGATGTCATAGCTTGCCGGGATCAAGCCGCTTCGTTTTGCCCAGGCGATGCTCCTCCAGCGCCTCTGCGGCAAGCTTGCTTAGGCGGTCTTGCGACTTCGAGAACAGATCCTGCCACCGCGTTTCGGACCCCAGCTCTTGCAAGAGCCATTCGGCAAGCGCATCCTGATCGGATTCCGGGAGCGAAGCGGCCTTTTTGAACGTCCGTTCGAGCATCTTCGTCATAATCCACTTCCGGATACAGATTACCGCTCGGCAATGGAGAATTCAAGGGCCGGTTCAATCGCCGCTCAGTTGCGAAGCTGCGCACGACTTGATAGACTGCGACCGAGTACGGCGGGACGTACCGTGCGCCCGGGTCGTGGCGCTTCGCCGGCTTTCCCTTCAGAGCCCCGGAAGATACGTCGTGCGGCGCGATGCTCCGTTCATGGTGACGGTGGACGTGGAGCCGGACTGGGGTATTCGCGGCTGCCAGGCGATCCGCGAGGTGCTCCCGCCGCTCAGCGACCTGTTCCGCCGCCGCAACGTGCGCGCGACGTTCTTCGTCGTGGCCGACCTGCTGGAAAGCTGCGCCGATCTGTTCCGCGAGGCTTTTTCCGGACACGAGGTCGCCTCGCACGGGCTGACGCATCGCGTCCTGGCGGGTCTCGGCGAGAAGGAGGTCGCCTTCGAGCTGGCGGAGTCGCGGCGCCGGCTGGAGGCGGCGTTCGGCCGTCCGGTGGCCGGGTTCCGCGCGCCGTTTCTGAGGACGCCGCCGGAGTGGTTCCGGCTGCTCAAGGCGGCCGGCTACGAGTACGATTCGTCGTGCGGCGCGGTGTCGCCTTCGCCGCGGAACGCGCGCCCGAAGTCCTGGCGCGTGACGCGCGAGGGCGGAATTGCGGAGATTCCGACCGCGGCGCTGCGGACGGGCTGGATTCCGTTCAGCCTGACGTACCTGCGGCTGCTGGCGCCGCTGGGCGAGCGGCTGGTTTCGCCCCGCGCGCCGATGATCTATTTCCATCTGCACGAGCTGGCCGACCCGTCGCTCGCCCGGGCGCTGCCGTGGCGGCTGCGGCTTCCGCTCCGGCGCAATTCCGGCGCGGCGGCGTGGCCGATCCTCGAGCGGACGCTGGCGCGATGCGCCGCGCGCTCGGTGACGTGCAGCCAGTTTCTGGCACTCGGCGGTTCGCAATCGGAGGGCGGATGAGCGCGAAGGAGCTTCCCAAACCGGCGGCGGTTCTCGGCGCAGGCCTCACCGGGCTGACGGCGGCGTATGTCCTGCGGCGCAACGGCGTGCCGGTGCGCGTCCTCGAGGCGGACCGCGTCCTGGGCGGCGCCTCGCGCACGGTGCCGTACGACGGCTTCCGCTTCGACCTGGGCGGGCACCGGTTCTACACGAAGAACCAGCGCGTGCTCGACCTCGTGAAAAATCTGCTCGGCGACGAGCTGATCACCGTGGACCGCGTGAGCCGCATTTACCTCGACGGGAAATTCGTGGATTACCCGCTGAGTTTCTTCAACGCGCTGACGGGGCTCGGCGCGGGCCGCTCGCTCGCCGTCGCGGGCAGCTACGCCGCACAGAAGATCCTGCGCGCCCCGCTCCTCCACCACCGGACCGAAGAGCGCACCTTCGAGCAATGGGTCGTGAACCGCTTCGGCCGCCGGCTGTACGAGATCTACTTCAAGCCGTACAGCGAGAAAGTCTGGGGCATCCCGTGTTCGCAACTCGGCGCGGATTTCGCCGCGCAGCGGATCAAGGGGATGTCCTTCCGCGCGGCGCTGCGCAGCATGCTCCTGCCGTCAAAGGACGCGCCCGCGACGCTCGCCAGCCGGTTCATTTACCCGCGCCTGGGCTTCGGCCGGATCCCGGAGCAGATGGCGGCGGCGCTCCCGGCCGGCGCGCTGGTCCTGAATTCGCCGGTCGTGCGCGTCGAGCACGACGGCCGGCGCGTGACGGCGGCGATCTGCCGCAGCGAAGGCCGCGAGGTCAGCGTCACGGCGGAGAATTTCATCAACACGATCCCGGTCAACGATTTCCTCCACACCCTTTCGCCTGAGCCGCCGCCGGCGGTCCTCGAAGCCGCCGACGGCCTGCGCTATCGCGCCATCGTCATCGCCTTCCTGACCCTGGACCGCGAGCAGGTGACGCCGGACCACTGGATTTACTTTTCGTCCGGCGACGTGTTCTTCGGCCGGATGCACGAGCCGAAGAACTGGAGCACGGCCATGGCGCCCGCCGGCCGGACGAGCCTGGTGGTCGAGGTGTTCTGCTTCGAGACCGACGCGGTCTGGACCGAGCCGGAAGAGTCGGTGCTCAAGCGCGTCGCCAAGCGGCTGGCCGAGCTGAAGCTGATCGAGGAGAAACAGGTCTCGGGCGGCTGCGTCGTGCGGCTGCCCAAGGCCTATCCGCTCTACGTCAACGATTACGCGCGGCGCATGCACGCGATCCTCGATTTCCTCCGCCGGTTCGGCAACCTCCAATCCGCCGGCCGCAACGGCCTGTTCCGGTACACCAGCGGCGACTGGTATATTGACATGGGCATCAAGGCCGCGGAGAATCTGCTCGGCGAGCACCACGACCTGATGGCCGTCGGCGCCGCGCAGGAGTATGCGGAATCCTGAGCGACCCGTTTGTTTATCTGCGTGTTGAAAACGGCCTTCATTCGGAACGAGCGGACGCGACATGATGCGCGCCACTCTCAGCGCGGCGGCGAAGGCGCTCGAAACGCGGGCGGGGCGATGGATTTTCTGGATCGCGGTGGCGGCCGCCTTTCTGGGGATCGGCGCCGACGCCGTCATCCGCGCCGAGCTCCCGCAGAGGACGTTCGTCCCGCGCCCGAAGTACGCCAGCCCGACCCAGATCTCCGAACACCGGGATTCGCAGGCGGAATGGCGCTCCTCCGAATTCCGCGGTTTCCGCACCATCGCCTGGGGCGAGGTGATGGAAGGCATGGACCCGTACCGCGACTTGCAGCACGTCCGCGCGTATCCGCCGTTCTTCGGCATCGCGTTCTTCCCGTTCGCCATGCTGTGGCGGATTCCGTTCGCGGGCAGCGCGCTGTTCTTCGCGGTGAGCTTCGCCTTCGCGCTCGCGGCGGCGCGGTGCTGCAGCGCATGGGCCGATGGAGGCGGAACAGCGGTGGCGCCGGGCAGGGCGCACGGGCGGTTTGGCGCCTTCGCGCTCGTCTTCATCCTGCTCGCGCCGCTGGCGCTGGATGTGATGGCGCGGTGCGAGTCGGACATGCTGGTGCTCTTTCCGGTCGCGGCGGCGTTCTGCTGGCTGGCGCGCGGCCAGAGGAGATTCCGCGCCGGGGCGCTGCTCGGGTTCGCCGCGGCCTTCAAGGTGCTGCCGGGACTTTTCGGCGTGTACCTGCTCCTCACGCGGCAGTGGCGCGCGCTCGGCGGGATGATCTTCGCCGGCGTCGTCTGCACTGCCGTGCTGCCCGTGCTGCTCTGGGGACCGGAACGGGCATGGAGCCTGCACCTCTCGTGGTATGAAAAGGTCGTCGCGCCGTATCGTTCCGGCCGGACGACGGAATTCATCAGCGACCCGTATCGCCCGTCGAACCAGTCGCTGACCGCCGCGTTCAACCGGCTCCTTCGGCCGCTCCCGATGGACGCGTCGAAGGGCGAGCGGAACATCAACCTCGTCTCGCTGTCGCCGGGAGCGGTGTCCACGCTGGTCAAGACGCTGCAAGGACTCGTCGCGCTCGGGCTGATGCTCCTGTGGGCGCTGTGCGGAAGAGGGCGCGACGCGAAGTCCGCCGCGATCCTGATGGCCGCCGTCGCGCCGGGAATCATGCTACTGAGCGAGGTCTCGCTCACCAGCCATCACGTCCTGCTCATCCTGCCGGTCGCAGCCATCCTCATGCGGATCATGGTCCTGGAAGACGCGGTGGCCGCGCGATGGAGTTGGGCGCTCGTCGTCTATCTGCTTGCGCTGCTTGGAGTAGCGATCCAGCCGCTCAAGCCGTACACGCCGCTGCTCCCGGCCACCGCAGCGCTGCTCCTAGCGTGCGCCGCCATCGCGCTCCGCGACCGGCAGGCGGCACCCGCCTCACCGCGCGTTTCGTAGCGCGGCGTCCAGTTCGCGGACTTGGGAAATCACGATTGACATGACCGGACGAGAACGCGTGCTGAGTTGCGTGCGGCGGACGGGTCCGGATCGGACACCGTACCTGCGTTGGGATGATTTTTCCAAGACCGACATCGTCGCCGCCTGGGCGCGGAACGCGGAAAAGCCGGCGCCGATGCGCCGCGAATGGGTGGACGAATGGGGCTGTCGGTGGGAAACGCTGGACACCACCGCCGGCCACGTCGCGGGCCACCCGATCGCGTCGGCGGCCGATTATGCGGCCTTCCGAATTCCCGAACCGCAATTGGACCTCGCCGGCCTGCGGGCCAACCGGGCCGAGTATCCCGACCGGGCGTGCAGCGGCGGGCTGAGTTTTTTCTTTTTCGAGCGGCTCGAGAAACTTCGGGAGTTCCGCGAGGCGATGATGGACCTCGCCGCCGAGCGCGAGGCGCTGGAGGCGTTCCTCGACCGGCTGCAGGCGCACTACATCGCGATGGTGGACGCGTACGCCGCGAGCGGGACGGTGGACATCATTTGCGTCAACGAGGACCTCGGCTTGCAGGACCGGCTGACGATTTCGCCGGCGATGTGGCGCGAGGTATTCAAGCCGCGCTGCCAGGCGGTTTACGACCGCGCGCACGAACACGGCTTGCTGGTGTTTCAACATACCTGCGGCTATGTGCAGGACATCATCAGCGACCTGGCGGACATCGGTGTGGACATCCTGGAACTGCAACAGTTGAACTGCATGAACATGGAAGCCGTGGCCGCGGCGCGGGGCCGGATGTGCATCACGGCGCCGGTGGACATTCAAGCCGTATTGCCGACCGGCGACTGGGCCCGGATTGCCGAGTTCCAACGCCGGTTGTTCCGCGTCTTCGACCGGCCGGAAGGCGGGTTCATGCCGCAAATTTACAGCGACTTATTGTCATTAGGAGTTTCGGCTGAACTCGCCGGGCAACTGGAGAAGTTAATTCTCCACTTGTGCGACTGGAGAAAAAGGCGTTGAAGCCGGGTCGCTGGTGACGCAATACCAGTTATTGGGGATCGCTGGTGACTCAATACCAGTTATTCTGCTCGTCACGTCATGGCTGGCCACACCATACCTACGGCGAACCACTTCGGATTCTCGTCCCAATCATGCGCGTTAGGGGCGCGCGTGGGCGTATCCTCATACAGAACAACGGTTTGTGCGTCTTTTGACGGGTAGCTCCCGGAAGATTTGAGGTAGACGCGATGCAGGCGGCCGAGGCAGTGGTCTTCTTACACGGCGCGACTCGCCACTGTGTCACGATTCCCCTGAAAATCGCTTGACACCCACCAGTTCCGAGTAGTAACCTTCTTTCCGTGGTGAGGAGGCCTACGACAATTGGAGATTTTTGCAGAATAGCAAGTTCGACGCACAAGAAGGGAACCATGGAACGAGAATACGCCATTCGTCTGTATCAACCTGGAGATGCCGAGCAAATGCAGGCTGCGGCTCTTGAGTCTGTGGATCAGGTCTACCGCTGGATGGCTTGGTGCCACGAGGCTTACTCCCTTGCCGATGCGCGACAGTGGATAACAGCCCAGGTTGACCTTGCCAAGCAGGGCATGGCGTATGAGTTTGCGATCTTCGATCACGATGGCCGCTTCCTCGGGGGATGCGGGATTAACCAGATCAACAAAGCGAATCGTCTTGCTAATCTGGGTTACTGGGTTCGGACGTCTGCGATGGGATGCGGCGTCGCGCCGGCCGCCGTTCGGTTCGTGAAAGACTTTGCGTTTCGAGAGACCGATTTGAACCGGCTCGAAATTGTGTGTGCGGTGGCTAACACTCGAAGCCGGAGAGTGGCTGAGAAGGTTGGGGCTGTGCGTGAGGGTGTTCTGCGCAGTCGGCTGATGCTGCCGACAGGACCGTCGGACGCCATCATGTTCAGTTTGCTGAGATCACAGTAAGAAGATCGTCGGGAGTTCCGGAGTTCCGGCGGAGTTCCGGGGACGCACGACTTATCTTGAGTTCCTGGGGCGCACGACTTATCTTTGACGCAAAAAACGATAACCATCGCAATGGCCAGGTTTGGCCGGAATGCGACCTTGAGCATCCGGGACTCGAACCTGTAGTTCCGGTGACTCATGACTTAGCTCGCGTTGCGTAAGAGATGATTCCCTGCGATTAGCAGGTCGAAGCTGATCCGTATGCATGGCTGCGCGTCACTCCAAGCGCGGCGCGATAGACGGACTCCACTTGGGCGGCGATCACGTCCCAATCATATTGCTGCGAATCCTGCTCGGCCCGCCGGGCGGCTGAGGCCGCTTCGGCGGGGTGCGCGAGGACCCAGGCCATGCGCTCGTGCAGCGAAGCGGGGTCGCCCGTCCGGAAGGCGAAGCCGTTCACCTGCGGCCAGACGGCTTCGAGGTTCTCGGGAATGTCGCTGGCGAGGACCGGCCGGCCGTAGCGCATGCCTTCGAGCAGCGCGATGGGGAATCCCTCGAGGTCGGAGGTCAGCGCCACGAGCGCGGCGTTCGTCAGCGCTTCGGCTTTCGCGCGGCCGTAAAGGCCGCCGGGGAAAATGATCCGCGGATCGCCGCCGGCGGCCGCTCGCAGCGATCGGAAATACGGATCGGCTTCGTTCACTTCGCCCGCGAGGAGCAGCTTCGTCCCGCCGCCCAGTTGCCGGAACGCGGCGATCAAGTCCTCGACGCGCTTCTCCGGCACGAAACGGCCCATCCAGAGGACGTAACGCTCCTTCTCGATACCGAGCCCTCGCAATTCCTCGAGCGGCGCGGGGCGGGGCGCCTCGACGCCGTTTGGAATATGAACAACCCACTTCCCGCGCCGGATGAAATATTCCTGCATCCGCCGCGAGACGACGATCGTCCGTTGCGGGAACGTGACGGCGGCCCACGCGCCGCGCCGCAGCCACCAGCGCGCGAGCGGCCCCCATTTGCGGCGGCGCCAATCCATGGCGTGAACGGTCGCGACGACCGCGCACGGCCTTTGCGACGCGATCCGCGGCACGAATGAAAGCAGCGCCGGGCCGGCCGAGTGGAAATGGACGACGTCGAATTGCCTCCCGGCGATCTCGGCCGCCGCCAGGGCGGTGTGCGAGAGGGCGTCGAGATGCTTCGTCGGGATGCTCGGCAGGATTCTCAGCCGCACGCCGCGATGGACCGCGCCGCCCGGCGTGTAGTTCCGCCGGCAATAGACCGTGACCTCGTGCCCGCGCGCGGCGAGCCGCGCCGAGAGTTCCTCGACGTGCCGCTCGACCCCACCGAACGTGGCCGGGATTCCCTTGAGCCCGAGCATCGCGATTTTCAACGCTTTACGCCTTCAGTTAAAGCCTCACCGCAGAGGCACAGAGAACGCAGAGAACGGATTTCTACAAGTTACAAGTTATTGACCATGCGTTTCACGCCCTTCGTCAAGACCGGGACGTTGAAATTGATGAGCAGGCCGACCTTCCAGCCGCCGAGGCGCAAGTAGGTCAACAATTGGGCTTCGTGGATGGGCAGTAATTCTTCAACCGCCTTGAGTTCAACGACCACAGAACCGGCGACAAGCAGGTCGAGCCTGTAGCCGCAATCGAGCTTGACGCCCTTGTAGGCGACCGGCAGCGCTTTTTCACGCTCGAACGGGATTCCCTGAAGCAACAGTTCCCGGCAGAGGCATTCTGCATAGGCCGACTCCATCAGACCCGGCCCAAGCGTCCGGTGCACCTCAATCGCCGCACCTATGATCTTCTCGGTCAATTGATTCAGATCCATTGGTCATCCTTGTTCCGTCGTTCTCCGCGTCCTCTGCGCCTCTGCGGTGAAAATGAATTCGGTTTTCAGCGGACGCCGATGACGGAGTGGACCAGCCCCCAGAGCAGCACTCGCGGCCAGGCCCGGCGCACCGCCGTTCGCGCCGTGCAGACCATCCAGCAACCGGCCCGGCAATAGTGGGCGCACGCCCGCGCGTTGGAGGCCTCGAGCGACTTCCAGACCTGGTCGAAGGTCTGCCGGCCCAGGTGGCCCATGCGGAAGGACTCGCCGTTGCAGGTGAAGACCTCGCCGGACGGGCTCATGAAGAAGAAATCGCGTCCGGCCTGACATGGCAGCGGGCGGCCGCGACCGGCGGCGTACCGGGACAGCCCGTCCATGAAATAGGCGCGCGCCCATCGCTTCGGCGAGAGGGAACGCAATTCGCCGCGGATGGCCGGCGCGATCTCCGCCTGGATCGAGCGCGCTTCGGGCGCCTTGACGCGGAAGTAGTGCTCGGAGCCGTGCTGCAGCGCGCAGGTGAATTCGACGCCGAGCTCGCGCGCGAGCGCATAGACCTGCGCCAGGCAGTTCGGGTTTCCGTCCGTCAGCGTGAACGCCAGCCGCAGGTTCCGGAACCCGGCCTGTTGAAGTCCGCGGACGGTGGCCATTGCGCGCTCATACGCGCCCGGGACTCCGCGCATGCGGTCGTGGATTTCCGGCGGGCCGTCCACCGAGACCGCGACGCCGATCCCCGGTTCGACGCCGGCCATCGTCCGGACGGCGGCGATGATCCGGTCGGTCAGCAGGCCGTTGGTGCTGACGATCGTCTGCGCGCGCCGGCACGCGGAACGGACGGCGGCGTGGATTTCGGGCAGGTCGTCGCGCAGAAACGGCTCGCCGCCGGTGAGATTGACATCGCGCAGGCTCGCGGGCAGCCGGGCATAAGCCGCGGGCGGCAGCTCGGCGACCGGTTTCGAACTCCATATGCCGCACATCGTGCAGCGCGCGTTGCAGCGGTAGGTGACCGCCAGGACCGCATCCACGGGCATCATTGCATGGCTTCCTCGAAATGCCTCATCAGGCGTCGGTAATGTCCGTCCGGCGCATAGAGCGCGCGGGTTTTCTCCAGGCCGCGCCGGCCCATCTCGACGGCGCGCGCCGGGTCGCGCCAGAGCGTTCGGAACGCGGCGGCGAGTTCCCAAGCGCGGCCGGGCGTCACGAGCAGGCCGTCCGCGCCGTGCGAGAGAATCTCCGCCGGGCCGGCGATGCGCGAGGCGATCACCGGCCGCGCCGCCGCCATCGCCTCAAGGATAACAAGCGAGAACGGTTCGTACCACTCCGAGGGCACCACCACGGCGCGCGCGCCGCGCACGATCTCGAGGAGTTGCGGTCCTTCGCGATGGCCAAGCACCTCGACGTGGCCGAGGTTCTCCTCGCGCACGCGCGCCCGCGCGGCGGGCTCCAGCGGCCCGGTCCCGGCCACTTTGCACGGCACTTCGGGCGTGAGGGCGGCGGCATCGAGGAATGTGCCGAGCCCTTTCTGCGGCACCAGCCGGCCCATGAAAAGGATGTAGTCGCCCGGCGACTGCGAAGGCGCGATCCAGTCCGGGCGGATGAAGTGCCGCTCGTGGAAGACTCGCCGCGCCGGCAGGCCGCCCTCGATCATCTTCCGCCGCATGAAATCGCTCGGCGTGAGGAAGCGCCGGACCTTGCCGCGGCTGCGGCCAACGAGCGCGTCCGCGCAACCGGCGGCGCAAGCGGCGGCGCTCTGCGCGAAGGAGCCTCTGATGCAGCGTGTCCAGAGCGGCGCCAGGCGCCCGCGCCGGAGGCATTCCTCGCAGAGGCGGTTCACGCGATGGTTGTACAGGTGCTGGTTGACGCAGATGTGCGCGTAGTCGTGGCAGGTCTGGACGATCGGCACGCGGCGCGCGACGAGCGGCCCGAGGATGGCCGGCGTGAGCTGGTACATGAAGGAATGCAGGTGCGCGATGTCGGGCGTGCCCTCGGCCTTGAGCAGCTCCGTCAGCCGTTCCGCCGCATTGCGGCTCCAGATCGAGTGCGCCGCCGCGCGCAACCGCGCCTCGACCGGCTGGTCCGCATCGAAGCGGACGCGCTCCATGAAGAAGCGCTCCTGCCGGCTCGGATGATTTTCCGGATGGCGCATGGAGAAGACCATGACCTGGTGCCCGCGCGAGCGGAGCAGCGCCTCCCACTCGAAGAGGTAGCGCTCCGTGCCGCCCGCGAGATAGTAGAACTTGTTGATGAGAAGGATCTTCACCGTCGTTCACCTGTGTGCCGCGAGCTGCGCGTGGATGGCCTCGAACACGGCGTCCACCGTGATGGCGTCGAAACATCGTTCGCAAGGCGGCTGATCGCCGTCCGCGCCGCCTTCCGGCCCGCGCACGACCGCGTGCCGTTTCGGGTCCCAGTGTTCGCACGCGGCGCACGGGAGCGGGCTGCGGACGAGGACGTGCCGATCCCATTCCCACGCCGGGCCCCAGAAGCGCGGATCGGTGTCGCCCCAGAGCGAGACGGTCGGGCGTCCGAGCAGCACCGCCAGGTGGAACGGGCCGCTGCTGTGGCCGACGAACAGGTCGCATTGCGTCATGACCGCGGCGAGGAGGTCAATTCCATCGAGCGGCTGGAGCACCGGCAGCGGGCGGAGGGACATGCGATGGATCTCCGCGCCGAGTCCCGGCTCGGCCGGCCCCTCGACGAGGATCGGCTGCGCGAGGCCGGTGCGGATGAGGCGCGAGCACAGGTCCGCGAACTTCGCCGCGGGCCATCGGCGGGTCGGCTGCGACGATCCCGGATGGATCAGCACGCGCCGGCCCGCGCGCGCGCCGGACTTCGCGATGAGCGCCGGCGCCTCCGCGAGCCGGTCCTCGGGAACGCGGCAGGGCGGGCGCTCCAGCGCGTCCGGCAGTCCGGCGGCGCGCAGCAGGCGGAGATTCCGCAGCGCCTCCAGCTCCACCTCGCGCGCCTCGACGCGGATGGAGAGCAGCCGCCGCAGACGGCAGTCCGCGAAGCCGATCCGCTTCCGCGCGCGGCCCAGGAACAGGAGCGCGGCGGTCGCGGAGCTTTCGCCGGAGGCCATGAACGCCAGGTCGAAATGCTCCCGGCGCAGTGCCTCAACCCGGTTCAGGAAACTCGCTCCGAGGGCGATGGGCGAACGCGCCGGCGAGACGACGATGAAGTCGTCCACGCACCCGGTCAGCCGCGCCGCCTCCCGGCCGATAGGGCGCGTCAGCATCGTGATCCGGGCGCCGGGAAGATGTTTGCGGACGGCCGCCGCTACGGGCAGGAAGGCGATGCAGTCGCCGAGCTGGTTCGCCGAGACGAGCAGGACGCGGCGCGCATTTTCAGAAGGGCCATCGCTCATGTCGCGGCAGCGTCCTTCTCGCAATGGGGCGGGCGTCAGGCGGCCGGCGGGCCGGCGGAGCCGCCGCTTTCCGGGGCCGGGCCGGCGTCCTTCGAACCTTCGGGTTTTCCGTGCTCGCGGGCTCGGACGATGTGCTCGATCTGGAGGCGCTCGCCGAAATAGAGATCGCGCGCGCGCGGGTTCGCCAGCAGTTCCTCGGGCGTGCCGCTCGCCTCGATGCGGCCCTCGCTGATGATGTACGAGCGGTCCGTCACGCTGAGCGTGTCATGCACGTTGTGGTCGGTGAGCAGGATGCCGATGCCGGTGTCGCGGAGTTTGAGGACGATCTCCTGGATTTCGTTCACAACCTTCGGGTCCACGCCGCTGAACGGCTCGTCGAGGAGGATCAGACGCGGCTCGGTCGCGAGCGCGCGGGTGATCTCCAGCCGGCGCCGCTCGCCGCCGGAGAGCGTCAGCGCGGTCGCTTTGCGCAGGTGGACCAGGGAGAGCTGCTCGAGCAGTTGCTCGAGGCGCTTCCGGCGTTCGGCGCGGCTGATGCGGAGCGTCTCGAGCACCGCGTCCACGTTGTCGGCCACGCTCATCCGCTGGAAGATCGAAGGCTCCTGCGAGAGGTAGCCCATCCCGCGGCGGGCGCGCTGGTACATGGGCAGGCGGCTGACGTCCTGGCCCATGAACATCACCTGGCCGCTGTTGCAGCGGATCATCCCGATCGTCATGCGAAAGGCAGTCGTCTTGCCCGCGCCGTTCTGCCCGAGGAGCCCGACGATTTCGCCCTTCTCGACGGAGAACGTGACGCCCTTGACCACCTCGCGGCGGTCGTAGGTCTTGCGAAGGTCTTTCACTTCCAGAAGGCTCATGTGATCGGGCCTGATTCTATCCGAGGGGCGAAGTCGTGAGCATTATATCAGTTTTTTCGGTCTTCACGTTTCACTTTGCATTTTCAGCCGGCGCCGAGTTGCCGCAGGAGCCGCAGGTTGACGATGTCCCACTCTGTCCTGCCGTGCTTGCCTTTCGGCGTCTCGAGGACTTTGGGGACGGCGGCGAAGCGCTTGTCGCGCAGGAGCAGGCGGAACGCCTCTTTGCCAAGGCGGCCGAGGCCGATGTGCTCGTGGCGGTCGAGCTTCGAGCCGAGATCGCCCTTCGAATCGTTCAGGTGGAAGGCCTGGAGCTTCTTCAGGCCGACGATCTTGTCGAACTCCTCCAGGGTGCGGTGATAGCCGTCCTCGGTCCGGATGTCGTACCCGGCGGCGAAGACGTGGCAGGTATCGAGGCAGACGCCGACGCGCGACTTCTGCTTGACGCCTTCCATCATCTCCGCGATCTGCTCGAAGCGATAGCCGAGGTTCGATCCCTGCCCGGCGGTGGTCTCGAGCAGGATGCGGACCGGCGAGCCGGAGGTGTGCTCGAGGAGTTCGTCCACGGCGCTGCGGATGCGGCGGAGTCCTTCAGCCTCGCCGGCGCCGGTGTGCGAGCCGGGGTGCGCGATGATCGCCGGCAGCCCGAGTGCGCGGCAACGCTCGAGTTCCAGGAGGAACGAGTCGAACGATTTCTTCGCCAGCGGCGCCGCGTCCGGCGCGCCGAGGTTGATGAGGTAGCTGTTGTGCGCGACGACCGGGGCGATGCCGGTCTCGGCGCAGTTGAGCTTGAACGCGGCGATCTCCTTTTCGCCCAGCGGCCGCGCGGCCCACTGCATGTTGCTCTTCGTGAAGATCTGGATGCAGGCGCAGCCGACATCGCGCCCGCGCAGCGGAGCCAGCTCGACGCCGCCGGCGATGGACATGTGCGCGCCGATGAGGAGCCGTTCGACCTTGCTCACGGCGGGCCGTTCGCCGCGGCTCGCGGCCTTTGCGGGGGCTGCGGCCTTTCGCGCGCTCACCGCCGTTTCCCTTCGTGCCAACCGGTGAAGCGGTAGTCCCGGCCGCGCTTGAGACGAGTGACGATCTTCATTTCGAGGAACGGCTTCAGGTAATCCTCGGGCGACAGTGAGACGCCGTACACGGCGTGGAGCACGTCCCCGAGTTGTTCGGGAGTGAAGGGGTCGCGGAGGAACGCGAAAAGCACGCCGCTGGACCGGCCGCCCGCGGCGAGCCGCCGGAGCGCGTCGCCGAGGATCACCGCGTGGTCGAAGGCCATCTGTTCGGGCAGTTCATCAATCGGGAGCCACACTGCCGCGGCGGCGTCGCTGCCGGCTTTCGGCGGCCGGGCGCCGCCGGGAATGATGCCGATGTACGCCACGGTGATGGTGCGCCCGCGCGGGTCGCGCCCCAGCGCGCCGTATGCGCCGAGCTGGATGAGGAACGACAGGTCCCTGATGCCGGTCTCCTCGGCCAGTTCGCGGACGACGGCCGCCTCGAGCGGTTCGTTCATCCGGATGAATCCGCCCGGCAGCGCCCAGCGTCCCTTATATGGCGGCGACTTGCGCTCGACCAGCAGCACCTGCAGCGCGCGCTCCGCCTCGCGCAGCAGCACACAGTCCACCGTGACCATCGGCCGCGGATAATCGTAGCAGTATCGCTTCCTCTTCGGCATCGCCCCATCCTCCGTTCAGATTCCCAGCTTGCCGCGGACCCCAGACCAGGATTGTATCAAGCCTGCGGCCGGCTTTCCATCGCGCGATGGCGCCGCTCTTCGGCGGCATTCGGGCTAAGTGATGACTTTGCCGCCGGCGCGCGGTCCTGGCGCTGCGTGTGAGGTTCCTCATTGCGTTCGGAATGACCGACTTTCCCGAATGCCGTTTTTCCCGTTTTTCGCGCTTTCGCGGTCAAATCGCCGTTCGTTCACGTCTTCGGCGTGCGCTTCGCGATCGGGACCTGGCGGCCATAGCCGAACGCCTTCGACGTGATCTTCAGCACCGGGACGGCCTGGCGGCGCTTGTATTCACTCGTCTCGATCCGCCGCACGACGTCCTCGACCACGGCGCGGTCCACGCCGGAGGCGATTACCTCGCGCGGGTCCTTTTGCTCCTCGACGTAGGCGCGCAGCACGCGGTCCACCAGCTCGTACGGCGGCAGCGTGTCCTGGTCGGTCTGGTTCGGCCGCAGCTCTGCCGACGGCGGCTTGGTGAGGCTGTCGAGCGGAATGACCACGTTCCGGCGGTTGACCCAGCGCGAGATCTCGTAGACCATCATCTTCGGCACGTCGCCGATGGGCGCCAGGCCGCCGCACATGTCGCCGTAGAGCGTGCAGTAGCCGGTGGCCAGTTCGGATTTGTTCCCGGTCGTCAGCAGCAGGCTGCCGAACTTATTCGAGAGCGCCATGAGGATTGTCCCGCGGATGCGCGCCTGCACGTTCTCCTCGGTAACGTCCGGATGGCGGCCGGCGAACGCGGGCGCCAGCGTGTCCAGGAACGCCTGGTGGACCTGCTCGATCGGGATCGTCTGTGAGCGGATGCCCAGGTTGTCCGCGAGCGCCTTCGCGTCGTCGCGCGAGCCGGCCGAACTGAACCGCGAGGGCATCGAGACGCCGAGGACGTTTTCCGGGCCGAGCGCCTCGGCGGCGATCACCGCGGTCAGCGCCGAGTCAATCCCGCCGCTCAGCCCGAGCACCGCCGACCGGAACCCGCATTTGTGAAGGTAGTCGCGCGTGCCGAGCGCCAGCGCGCGGAACGCCGCCTCGGCCGGCTGCTCCGGAGGCATCGCGATCGCCGCCGGCAGCGCGTCGAGGTCCACGACGAGCAGGTCTTCCTCGAACTGCTTCGCGAGCGCGACGAGTTCGCCGCGCGCGTTGACCACCATGCTGCCGCCGTCGAAGACGAGTTCGTCGTTGCCGCCGACCTGGTTGACGTACACGATGGGCAGCTTGAGCCGCCGCGCCTGGTCGGCGAGCAGTTTCCGCCGGACCTCCTGCTTGCCGAGCGTGAACGGCGAGGCGGAGAGGTTGAGGATGACCTGCGCGCCTTCGCGCAGGAGCACCGGGACCGGGTCGAAGTGATACCTGGCGCGCAGGCTGCTCTCGATCCGCCAGCAGTCCTCGCAGATGGTGATGCCGAGCGCGCGCCCGCCGAGCGGCGCGACGTGCGGCCGGCGGCCCGGCTCGAAGTAGCGGTCCTCGTCGAACACGTCGTACGTCGGGAGCAACGACTTGTGGTGCACCGAGACGACGCGCCCGTCGCGGATGAGCGCGGCGGAATTGTGCAGCGGCTTGCCCTCGCCGGTCTCGTTCCGCGCGACGAAGCCGACGACCGCCGGCAGCGGCAGTTCGCGCGCCAGCCGGTCGAGCGCCTCGAGCCCGCCGGCGACGAACCCGGCATGCTCGACCAGGTCGCGCGGCGGATAGCCCATGATGGACATCTCCGGGAAGACGGCGAGTTCCGCTCCGAGCGCCGCCGCGCGCCGGGCGGCATCGAGAATCTTCGCCGCGTTCCCGCTGAAGTCGCCCACGGTCGGATTGATCTGCGCCAGTGCAACTTTCATCGTGCGTTTTTCCTAACTTTCTGCCACGGATTGCACGGATTTACACGGATTACCGGCAACGACTGCAGCGGCAATAAACGAAGGGAGTATATCAAAAAGAACCCCCGACTGCTCACTCGCTCGCCGGCGGCTCGTACGGCACGGAATGGGCGAGATGCTCGCGCCAGTTATCGGCGTACTTTTGGGCCATTGAAGAGTCCCGGATAACCAGCAGGTTTTCGGCGTTGGACTCTTCCGCCTCTCTCGTGAAATTGAACGATCCGGTGATGACCACGCGGCCGTCAATGACCATCACCTTGTTATGAGCGATGGCGTGCTTGTCGTCAATGAAGGTGGGAATGCCGGCATTCTTAAAGTAGCCCGCGCGGGAATACTTCTCCGTGCGCTCGCTCTTGTCCAGGATCACCTGGACGTTCACGCCCCGTTTGTGAGCGTCCACCAGCGCCCGCGCGATCGGGGCGGAAGTGAAAGTGTACGCCTGCACCAGGACGGTTTCCCTGGCGCCGTTCAGCGCATTGACCACAGCCGCCGTGCATCCGCCCTGCGGAGAAAAGTAGACCTGCATGTCCGTGGAGCTTCGGTCGGACGCGCGGTTCGCGCAGGACGGAATCAGAAGCAGCAAGGCGACGGCAAAGCACGCCAGGACCGGTCTTCGCATTTGGCATCCTTATTGCATTTTCCGAGCAGCGCCCCGGACGAGGGAAGTATAGCAAAAAGCGGAGCCGACGGGCGACGAGCGAATCATCATTGCGGATTCCGGAGGCGCACGGTAAAATCCGCACGTTGGGAAGTCGCTGAGGCGCGCTATAAACTGCTCGGAGATTTTGTCATGGCGAAAGACATGAAGGCGGCGTACCGGACGATCATGGATGACCATTTTCCGCCCGAGATGAAAATTTCCTTCGGCGACCAGACGCTCGTCTACCGCAAGCGCGCCTGGAAGATCACCGACGAGGATTCCGGCGAGCGCGTCGAGAAGGGACTGCGCTACGGCGAGAACCCCGGCCAGGAGGCGGCCCTCTACGAGCTCGTCAACGGCAATCTTGTCCTCGGCCAGTGCCGTTTCGTCTCCCCGGGCAAAGGGCTGGTCTCGGCGCTCTCCGAATCGGACCTGCTCCAGTTCGGGAAGCACCCCGGCAAGATCAACCTGACTGACGTGGACAACGGGCTGAACATC
>JBKQWE010000033.1:0-86450 GCA_052139675.1 Candidatus Brocadiia bacterium | reverse complement strand
AGCATCGAGTTCGCGCCGGCGGCCACGTTCTTCAAGCCTTCCTTGAAGATGGCTTCCGCGAGGACGGTGGCCGTCGTCGTGCCGTCGCCGGCGGTGTCGCTGGTCTTCGAGGCGACTTCGCGCACGAGCCGCGCGCCGAGGTTTTCTTCCTTGTCCGCCAGATCAATTTCCTTCGCGACGGTCACGCCGTCTTTCGTCACCGTCGGCGAGCCGAAGCTCTTCTGGATCACCACGTTCCGCCCGCGCGGGCCGAGCGTGATCTTCACAGCCGCCGCGAGGGTTTCGACGCCCTTCTTGATTTTCTCGCGCGCGTCCTGGCCATAAGCGATCTGTTTCGCCGGCATTTTCAGTCCTCCTTGCCTGTTCGCCGAGGTTTTCACCAGCTCGGCCGGTCATATTGCCGCATAGATAAGCGTGGTCAACACCAAGCAAAGAAGGTGCCAAACGCGAAACGCAGGCGCGTAGTCATAACATACTGTGCCACAGCGTGTTATGCGTTTACTCACACGACGAGTGGTTCTGTCATTTTGACAGCGGTTTGGCTGCGGCTGTCATTTTGACCGTCTTGCCGGCGCTTGACTATGTAACGATGATGGTCTATACTGTGATATAGACCAATTTAGGAGGAGAGAAAAAATGCACACGGCTCGACTTTTTAAGAACGGTCGCAGCCAGGCCGTGCGACTGCCGAAGGAATTCCGGCTGCCCGGCAAGGAGGTGTACGTGTGCAAACACGACGGGCTCGTCCTCCTGATTCCGAAGAACAAGCTCTGGGACTCATTCGTGCGCAGCCTGGATCTCTTCCCCGAGGATTTTATGGCGGATAGGAACCAGCCGCCGGTCCAGTTGCGCAAGGGACTGTGATGAAGTACATGCTGGATACAGACACCTGCATCTACGTCATAAAGGAAAAACCGAAAGTAGTCATCGAGCGCCTTCGTCGAGCGGAACTGGAAGATCTCTGCCTTTCGGCGATCACATTATGCGAACTCGAATTCGGGGTGAGCAAGAGCGCCTTGCCCGAAACGAGCCGACGAGCGCTCGCGGGGTTCCTGGCCCCATTGCACGTGGCCGCATTTGATGAAAGAGCAGCACAGGCATATGGCCAACTGCGGGCGGCGCTCGAGAGAGCAGGAACGGTCATCGGATCAATGGATATGCTGATCGCTGCGCATGCGCTTTCGCTTCGCTGCGCTTTGGTCACGAACAACGAAGCGGAATTCGCCCGCGTCCCGCGCTTGCGCGTCTTGAATTGGGCCAAGCCAGAAGCCGGCGGCCGGTAGGAAAAGGAATTCACCAGTCAACTTCGCGCGCGTGTCAGGGTCTTTCTTCTTCTGTTGGAGGATCGTCGTCTTTCGTCCTGAATAATTTCCACATGTCCGGCAGGACGCGTGTCGCCTCCTTCAGGAAGGTTTCTCGACAGTCCATTGAAGAGAAATGGAATTTGACCATGTGGCCATGCTGTCGCCAATAATCGGCTGTCGTTCCGCCCCAAGCCACTTTCTTGAGTTGTGACTTTTCGGCATAGTCAGCCAAAGCACGGAGACAATGTAAGACGGCAAGGTCGTTTGTCTGTACAGTAGCACTGTAGTGATAATCAGCGGGAGTGGCCATCGCCATCTTTCTCCTTTGACGAAGTATCCCGTTCCCTCTTTCTGAAGCGGGCCCCCGGATTAGAGTCTACGTCCCAATCCCCACGATCTCATCAATCCACCGCAGCAGCTCGTGCATGTCGCTGATCTGCATGTCGCCCATGTGGGCGATGCGGAAGGTTTTTCCTTTCAGTTCGCCGTAGCCGTCGGAGATGATGCAGTCGTGGCGCTTCTGGAGTTCCTTGTTGAGGGCGCCGATGTCGGCGTTGCGGGTGTTGGCGACGCAGGTGACGGTGTTCGACTCGAAGCCCGGCTCGGCGAAGAGCGCGAAGTTCGTGCGGGCCCACGCGCGGACGACCTCGGCCATCTGCCGGTGCCGCGCGAAGCGGTTCTCGATGCCCTCGGCGAGCATGGCGTCGAGCTGGAAATTGAGCGCGTAGATGTGCGGCTCGGAGGGCGTGACGAGCGTCTGCCCTTTGTCGGCGCTCTTGCGGATGGCGAGCAGGTCGAAGTAGTAGCCGCGGTGCGGGATCTCGGCGGCGCGGGCGTACGCGCGCTCGGAGGCGGTGAAGATGGCGGCGCCCGGCGGCAGGCCGAACGCCTTCTGCACGCTGGCCAGGCACAGGTCCACGCCGAGCTGGTCCACGTCAATCGGGATTCCGGCCATGCCGCTGACGGCGTCCACGAGGAACATCACGTCCGGGTGATCGCGCATGACCTCGGCGGCTTCCTCGATCGGGTTGGTGACGCCCGTGGAAGTCTCGTTGTGGCAGTAGAGGACGGCGTCCACGTCGTGTTTCTTGAGGGCGTCGGCGATCATCGGGCCGCGGATGGCCTTGCCGAGCGGGACGGAGATGCGGACGGTCTCGCGGCCGTTCATCTCGCAGACGTCGCCCCACTTGGAGCTGAACTCGCCGCAGGCGCAGACGAGGGCGCGCTTGCGGACGCAGTTGCGGATGGCCAGTTCCCAGACGCCGGAGCCGGAGCTGGTGGAGAAGTGCACGTCGCCCTCAGTGCCGAGGATTCTCTTGAGCTTCTGGAGCACGCCGGTGTACAGCTCGGTGAACTGCTTGCCGCGGTGGGCCATCGGCTGATGGCAGAATTCCCGAAGGACTTCCTCGCGGCACCAGATGGGACCGGGGATGAAGAGCTTCATGGTGGCCTCCGATTGAACGAAGAAGTATGAGTGATGAATGATGAGCGATGAAGTACTTCGTCACTCATCATTCTGACTTCCGACTTCCCGTCTACGCATCCATCGAATAGAATACCATGCCGGTGTAAATCTTGGGATAGAAGAAGGTGCTTTTCTGGGGCATGCGCTCGCGCTGGGCGGCGACGGCCTGCACCTCGCCGATGGTCGTCGGGTTCATGAGGAAAAGCGCCTGGCGTTCGCCGGCGGCGACGCGGTCGGCGGCCTCCTGGATCGCGTGCGGGAAATCCTGGACGTACTCCACGTTCGCCTCCGCCTCGAGGCGTTCGGGCGTGATGCCCATGTGCTCTTCGAGGATCAGCCGGTGGAGGATGCTCACGTCGAGCCGCCGCCAGGCCTGCGAATGGTCCTGCCGCGCGTCCATCAGCTCCTCGCCGCGCAGGACGAGCAGGTGGTGGTCCTTGCCGCCGAGATAGAGGCCGAAGGCGTGCCGGCCTTTCTCCTTCAGCTCGCGCATGGCGCCGAGGACAGCGGAGCGGACCGCCGGGGTGTCGCCCGGATAAAGCTTCACCTCGAAGGCGCGGCGCAGGCCGGCGGCGAACTCCTCCGGGCGGAAATCCTTCAGCCCCTTCACGAGGCGATGGATCGGCAGGATGACGAGGCCGGCGCTCGACGAGTCCACGAGGCCCATCATGCGGAACTTCGCGGACTGCAGTTCCGGGTGTTCCTGGCTGAACGCGAGCGCGGTCTCGTAGCGGTGATGGCCGTCGGCGATCAGGATCTCGCGGTCGCGCAACGCCTGCTGAAGCGCGGCGATGGCCGGCGGATCGGAGATGATCCAGAGGCGATGGAGCAGGTCGTGCCGGTCGGAGGCCTGCGCGATCGGGCGTCCCTTCTTGACCGGGTCGAGGAGGCGGACGATCGTGCCGCCCGGATCGTTGTACAGCCCGAAGACCTGCCCGAACTGCGCGCGCGTGGCGCGCATCAGCTCCAGCCGGTCCAGGCGCGGCGCGGCCAGGGTGTGCTCGTGCGGCCGCACGGCGCCGCCGAACTGCTCCAGCCGGACGGCGCCGACGAGCGCGGTCCGCGAGAAGCGCCGGCCGTGGACCACGAAGAACTGCTCGTAGAGGTAGAGGCACGGCGCGTCGTCCGGCTTGACGATGCCCTGCTCGCGCCATTGCGCCCAGAGGCGGCCGGCGTCGGCGTACGGGCCGCCGGGCGCGCCCTCGACGCGCTGCGCGCGGGTGACGTGCGCGATGTTGTGGGGCGAGAGGCGGAAGAGCGTGTCGCGCAGCGGCGCGTCAATCACGTCGTACGGCGGCGCGATCAGCTTGCCGAGGTCCTCGGTGACGCGCGTGTCGTACCGGTAGCCGCGAAACGGGATGATTTCCGCCACGGTTCATTTCTTTCAGACGAGGTGCGGCGAGCCGTCATCGCGATGTCGCCCATCATCGTATTCGCACTCGTAATCGCAATCTCGCGCGCCGCAGTTCCGTGAACGACGATTACGATTACGAGTAAGATTACGATTACGATCGCCTTTACGACGACGAAGAATAATGACTTGACGCGCATAAGATAACGATACGCCGGAAATTGTCAAGTCGCGGCTCGGACTGGCCGGACATCGCGCAACTTATTTCCGGGACGCCGCACTGGCGCCCGCTGCCCCTGCGGCCGCCACTTCGCTGGCCTGGTCGCCCCGGACGACGCAGCGCTGGACGTGCCGGGCCGCCCGCCGGCAGAGGTCGCGCATCTGGTCGGGATTGCAGGGCCGCGAGGTTTCCAGGGCGCGGTCGAGGCAGTTCACCGGGCGGAACGCCTGGAGGTAGTAGGCCCGCGCGCCGCGGACGGCCATGGCGGTGCGCTCGACCTCGTCGGCGTCGAGCGTGTCGGGACAGACGGTGGTCCGGAATTCGTAGGGCGTCTCGCCGCCGATCAAAAGCTCGATGCTCCGGCGGATCGCGGCGAGGTCCACCGGCGCGCGCGCGACCTCGGCGTATTTCGCGTCGAGCGGCGCCTTGACGTCCATCGCCACGTAGTCGAGCACGCCGAGGGCCAGGAGCTGCTCGAGCACGTCGGGCCGGCTGCCGTTCGTGTCGAGCTTGACGGCGATGCGCCGCTCGCGGAACTGCCGGATGAAGGCGAGAAGCCCCGGGTGAACCGTCGGCTCGCCGCCGCTGATGACCACGCCGTCGAGCCAGCCGCGCTGCCGCTTGAAGGCGACCAGGACGGCCTCGAACGGGATGGCCTCGTCGGAGGGCGCCGGCTCGACCAGGTGGCGGGCGTGACAATAGCCGCAGCGGAAGTTGCAGCCGGGCAGGAAAACCACGGCGGCCACTTTGCCTTCCCAGTCGAGCAGCGTGCTCTCGATGAATCCCCTGATCGGCGGGAGCATTCGTCTAGACTCCGACGATGAGCCGGTGGATGGCCTGGGAGTCCGGCACGTCGCCGTCCCAGCGCGCCACCTGGCGGTCCTCCTGCTCGATCACGGTCGCGGGGATCTTGTTCACGTCGTAGAACGCGCCCTCGGCGCGGCCGTCGAGCGTCTCCATGTCGTGGAAGACCATCTCAACGTGGTGGGCCGGTTCGCCGGTGATGAGGTGCGAGACCTTGTGCTTGGTCGTCTTGCACTTGGCGCATTCGGCCTTGCCGAAGATCAGAATCCGGGTCATGACGTCGGTCCTTTCCGATTCAAAAAATCATCCGCCGCTCCGAGAGCCGCGGCTGCATTTTCAGACTTGCGCGGGCTGGAGGACGGCGGGTGCGGCGGCCGTCCTGGCCTCGACGGGCGCGCCGGCGAGGCGGTAGTTGCCGCGATGGCGGTCCTTCAGTTCGCCGATCTTGCTCTTGTTCCAGTTGTTGACGCGGCTGTAGTAGCCGACGATGCGGGTCATGCCGGCGACGTGGGTCGAGTTGCAGAACGCGCAGTGGTCGGTCAGTTGCGGCGTGACGCGCTGGCACGAATTGCAGACGGTGAACTCCGGCGAGAGGGTGAGCTGCGCGGCCTGGGTGTTCTCGAAGGTCTTGCGGACGAGCGCCAGGACGCTGGCGGGCGCGGGCCGCTCCTCGCCGACGAAGGCGTGGATGATGGCGCCGCTCTCGATGAGCGGGTGGAACTTGCTCTGCATGCGGATGCGGGTGATGAGGTCCACCGGCGCGTCGGCGCGCAGGTGGATCGAGTTGGTGTAATACATCTCGTCGTCGGCGACGCTGCCGCGGACGACCTTCTCGGCCTGCGGGTAGCGGCGCAGGTCAATCTTGGCCAGGCGGCGCGCGGCGCTCTCGGCGGGGGATTCCTCGAGCGCGAACTTCAGCCCGCTCTTCTTCCCTTCCTCCTTGCAGCGGAAATGCATGTACGTGACGATCTTCAGCCCGAGCTTGAACACCGCGTCGGTCTCGTGGAGCTCCTGGCCGGTGAGGTGCTGCAGGCACTCGTTCAGGCCGATGAGGCCGACGATGTAAGTGCACTTGTCGAGGTCCACGTACGGGCGGCCGTCGTCGGCGAGCTTGCCGATCTGCCAGAGGGGCATGTTCGGCCCGGCCATGAGGCGCTGGATGAAGTTGCGTTTCTGGTAGTGCGCCTTGAAGGCGATCTCCATCGCGCGGTCAATCTCGTGGAAGAGGCCGTCGAGGTTGCCGGGGCCGGCGCGGTAGGCGGCCTGCGGCAGGTTGACGGTGATGTTCTGGAAGCCGCAGAAGCGCATGCTCTCGAGGTGGCGGAGCATGTGGTTGTCCTCGATGGTCGTGCGCAGGCGGCAGCAGGCCGAGAGGGTGACCTCGTCGCGGTCGAAGACGAAGTAGGGCGTGCCGTTCTCGCTGGAGGCCTGGCAGGCGTACTCGAGCAGCTCGAGCTGCCGCGGGTCGGCGAAGGTGTCGGCGTTGACGTGCAGGTCGCACTTGGGGAAGGCGAAGACGTGTCCGTTCGAGTCGCCGCGGCGCCACACGTCGAGGAGCGCGCGCGCGAAGCGCATGGCGGTCTCCTCGTACTCGCCGTAGGTGCGGCCGGTCTCCACGCCGCCCGGCCCGATCGCCGGGATGTCGCGCATGTAGCGCGGGACGCCGGTGTGGACGTTGAAGTCGAGGAACAGCGTCTGGCCGCCGCGCGAGAAGGCGCTCTGCGATCCGCTGAAGATCAGGTGCTGGGCTTCCTGGCGCATGGTCTTGTCGTCGAGGTTCTCGAGGTAGGGCGCGTAGAGGATGTTGATGTAGCCCACCCCCAGCGCGCCGGCGTAGAACGCCTGCATCGAGGCCAGGAAGGTGTTCAGGTGGCCGGTGAGCGTGCGCGCGTGCTTCGCCGGGGCGGAGTGCGTGTCCAGGTTCAGCAGCGACAGGCCGTATTTCTTCAGGTACTCGAGCGAGTGCGAGGAGCAGTACACGCGCGTGGGATAGCCCAGGTCGTGCAGGTGCACCATGCCCTGCAGGTGGGCCTCGGCGACGTCCTTGCTGAAGATTTTCTTGAGCGCGTACTGCTTGAGCGTGTTCTCGGCGATGGTGAGGTTGATCGCCTCGGGATTGTTCGAGGCGATGTTGGAGTTCTCGTTGCTCTTCGAGAAGATCACCTGCTCGAGGTCGAAGATGGGCATGCCGATGGAGAGCTGCTTCTCCAGGCTGTTGCGCAGGCCGCGCTCGAACAGCTCGTTGTCCACCAGCTCGCGGATGAGGCTGGTGCTGATGCGCTTCATGCCGCTGGCGAGGATGCGGCCCTCGACGGCGGAGGCGATCTCCGCGGCGACCTCCGCGGGCACGTCGGCCTCCTTCTCGAGCGCCAGCGCGATGAGCTGCTTGTTCCACGACCGGATCTCGTCGCGCGTCGCCGGGTCCACCATCAGCGAGAGGTCCGTCGGGTTGTTGCGGCCGGCGACCTGCTTGCGGACCTTGACCGTCTCGCGGATGCGCGCGCGCCGCTCGCGGTAGAGGATGTACGCCTTCGCCGTCTTCGCGTGCCCCGTCTCGATCAGCACCTTCTCGACCATGTCCTGGATCTCCTCGATCGTCGGGGCCCGCGAAAGGCCCGGCGCGTCGCCGGAGCCGTACTGCTTTTCCAGGAACATCGTCACGACGTCGGCGAGTTCGTCGGCCATCTGCCGGTCCTCGCCGCCCACCGCCTGCGCCGCCTTGAAAATCGCGTTGGCGATCTTCTCCTGATTAAATGGAACGAGCTGCCCCGAACGCTTGCGAACCTGCCGGATGATGTTGACGCGCATTATGATATTCCCCTATGTATGATATAACGCCGCAGGTAATAAAGACGTTTTTCGACAACTGAAATTGCCCCGCCTTCCGCACGGCACCGTCACTGAGAAATCCGCACTCCGCACTCCGCATTCCGCACTCCTCACTCTTACCGATCCCGATCGAGCATCGGCTTCACTTCCTCGACGAACTCGCTCACGTCCTTGAACTCGCGATACACCGACGCGAACCGCACGTAAGCCACCTGGTCGAGCGCCCTCAACTTCCTCATCACCAACTGTCCGACCTGCCGCGACGTGACCTCCTTGTCGTAATGCGAGTACACCTCCTGTTCGATTTCCGAGACCACCTTTTCGAGCGTCTCCGTCGAGATCGGCCGCTTCTCGCACGCGCGGATGAGGCCGCTCATGATCTTGCTCCGGTCGAACTCGACGCGACGCCCGTCCTTCTTCATCACCCGGATCGGGTGGACCTCGATTTTCTCATACGTGGTGAAGCGCCGGCCGCAGGCCAGGCACTCGCGGCGCCTGCGGATCATACCGGCATCCCCTGACGCGCGTGAGTCCACGACCTTATCGCGGTTCTCACGGCAGTAAGGACAGCGCATGGCGCGAATTCCCTTGTCCGGCGTGCTTCTTTGCGTCCCTGTCCGCCGAAAAGCGCCGCAACTGCATTCGGGCGGTTTCTACTACATCTAGGCGAGGGGCGAGTATAAGGCACCATAGCTGGTATTGTCAAATTTATGCGGGTCGTTAAGGAATCGCTAAGTGGCTATTGGGCTTGGGCTAGCGACTTGGGGAAATTATTTTTTCGGAATTCTCGTTTTTTCGCCGCAGGCTTCCGGTCAGTGCGCGCCTCTCAGCGTCGCGCGCTGCTGCGGCCGGCGGCGCATCGGAAAAGGCCTCGTTTTGCGGCGATCGTAGTCGAAAATCTCCGTTTTCACCTTCGCCTCGGCCAGGAGTTCCTTGGCCAGCGGGTCGGCATAGTCGGATTGCGCCACGGCCCTGCGGATGCCGCCGTTGATCATCATCTTGGCGCAGAGCGAGCAGGGGAACGAGGTCGAGTAAAGCGTGGCGCCCTCGACGCGGATGCCGTGGCTGGCCGCCTGGATCAGCACGTTCATCTCCGCGTGGAGCCCGCGGCAGAGCTCGTGCCGCTCGCCGGAGGGAACGCCGTGCTTCTCGCGGAGGCAGCCGGCTTCCAGGCAATGCCGCAGCCCGCGCGGCGCCCCGTTGTAGCCGGTCGCCAGGATGCGCTTGTCCAGCACCAGGATCGCGCCGACGTGCCGCCGCAGGCAGGTCGAGCGCTTGGAGACCTCGACCGCGATGCGGGAAAAATATTCGTCCCAACTCGGGCGTTCCGACTCCGCAGCGACCTTCGCCTTCCGCATCGGCTTCCTCCGCGACACGAACATTCACCACCAAGTCACCAAGACACCAAGAACGACGGGGAACCAGTATAGAGGACTGAAAACTGAAAAGCGAGCGCTGAACTTCGCGGAGCGCGCGCCGCTTGTCACTCATCCGGCATCGCCTGCGCCCGCTCGCTCGCGAGCACCTCGCTCCACGTGAAGCTCTGCGCCGGGCTCACGGAGACCTTCCCGATCGGGGCCGCCGGGCTGACGGAGGCGTTGGCGGCCGGGTTGCCGGAGGCGCCGGCGGCCGGGATCGCCGGGCTGCCGGAAGCACCGGCGGGCGGAGGCGCGCGGCCGGCGGCGCCTTCGCCGGCGGGGACGTCGAGCAGGTCGAGCAGCCGCCCTTGCAGGTCGAGCACCGTCCATCGCAGGCGGCCCGTCTTCACGTTCAGCAGGCAGAAGCACGGCTCGGTGACCGTGCGCACCGTCCATTCCGGCGCAGGCTTCAGCGGCGCGCCCGCGACATCGCCGCCGAGGATCACGAAGCGGACCGACTCCACCCGCGAATCGCCGATCCGCGCGGTCCGGAAATACGCGGGGCCGCCGGTCGAGAGGGCGAGCGCCACGCCCTCGCGCGCGAGCAGCGCCGCCAGGTCCAGCCGGGCCTCGTCCACTTGAATCGGGCTGGGCGAGACGATCGGCCGCGACAGGATCACCACCTTCCACGGCTGCATCGCCAGCGACAGATCCTCCATCAGCCAGAGGTAGGCCGGGGATTTCGCCGTCATCGGCTCGGTCGTCTCGATCACCGTCAGGTGCAGCGGCCCGCGCTCGAACGAATAGCCGAACCGCGCATCCGCCGGGCGCTGCGGCAGCGGCGCGGCCGCGCGGACGCCCTCGAACTCTCTCGGCCGCCGCCATTCCAACTGCGGCGCGCGCCCGGCCGCGGCCGTCGCGCCCAGGCAGCCGACGAGCTCGACATCCTGCCGGCTGAGCTGTTGGGATACCGCCTCGTGGATTTTAACCCGCGACCCGTCGTCGAAGCAGACGCCGATCGCCACGCTGGTCTCGAAGGCCCCGCCGAAATGCGGCACGGCGCAGCCTCCCGCGAACGGCAGCAAAAGCGCAATCCACCACATGACGCGCATCATTTCGCCTTCATCGAGAGGAACGCCGTTGCAAGTCGGCCATGCAACTGTCAGCCCAAAGATGTAAAATACGCCGCGTAAGACATCCCGGTCATTTTACATTCTCGGCGGGCGATTTTACAGTATGACGCTCACTACGCGATCTCAGATTGGAGTTGATGCGCGATGGAAATCCTCTGCCTGATCGCCGGCCTCGTCCTGGGCGCGGCGGTGGCGTACGCCTTGACGACGAATCGTTCCCGCCGCGGCGCGGCCGAATCGGCGACGCTGGCCGCGCAGGTCGAAGCGCGCGACGCGCGCATCGCCGACCTCCAGGCGGCGCTCGCCCAGCGCGAGGAGTCGCTGCGCGCCGCGGCCGAGGCGCGGTCCGCGGTCGAGGCCCGCCTCGCCGGCCTGACCGCGCAGATGGAAGCCGCCCGCGCGCAGAACCAGGAGAAGCTCGCGCTGCTCAACGACGCGCGCGGAAAATTCGAGGAGACGTTCAAGGCGCTCGCCGGCGAGACGCTCAAGGCCAACAGCGCCGAGTTCGTCCGCCTCGCGCGCGCGCACCTGGAGACGCTCGTCGCGCAGGAGGACGGCAACCTGGAGAAGCGCCGCGAGTCCATCGAGAAAATCCTCCAGCCGCTCGCCGAATCGCTGCAGCGCTACCAGGAGGGCCTCCTGGTCCTGAACAAGGCCAACGCGGAACTCGGCCAGCAGGCTTCGCTCCTCCGCGACGGGCAGGACAAGATCCAGCGCGAGGCGGGCAACCTGGCTGGCGCGCTGCGCTCGTCGCAGGCGGTCGGGCTCTGGGGCGAGATGAACCTCCGCCGCGTCGTCGAGGCGGCGGGCATGGCGCCGGGCCGCGATTTCTCCGAGCAGGTCTCCGTGGACGGCGAGAACGGCCGGCTCCGGCCCGACATGATTGTCCACCTGCCCGCCGGGCGCGACATCGTGGTGGACTCGAAGGTGTCGCTGAGCGCCTACCTGGAAGCGCACGACGCCGCCGACGAGAACGCGCGCCGGGAAAAACTCAGGGAGCACGCGCGGCACGTGCGCGATCACATGGAACGGCTCGCGTCGAAGGAATACGCGCGGCAGTTCGACCGCGCGCCGGAGTTCACCGTGCTGTTCATCCCCGGCGACGCGTTCTTCAGCGCCGCGATCCAGGCGGACCCGGCGCTCTTCGAGGACAGCATCCAGCGCGGCGTGATGCTCGCGACGCCGACGACGCTGATCCCGCTGCTCATCACCGTCGCGCACGGCTGGCGGCAGGCGGAGATCGAGGAGAACGCGCGCAAGATCAGCCAGGAAGGCCAGCGGCTCTACGAGCGCGCCGCGAAGGTCTTCGAGTACCTCGACGAGGTCGGCGCGCAGCTCGCCCGCGCGATGGAGAGCTACAACAAAGCCGTCGTCTCGATCAACGGCCGCCTGCTCCCGAGCGCGAGGAAGCTCAAGGAGCTCAGCGGGACAACCTCCGAGGAAATCCCGCCGCTCGAGCCGCAGGACGGCTCGCCGCGAGCGCTGGAACTCCCGGAAGGCGAAACGAAGCAATCATGAAGAACATTGGGAGGTCATTGAAAAATGATCGCTAAGTCATTTCAGGAGGGCAAGGACCAGATAGCGGTAGTCTGCGCTTACTACAAGACAAACCGCGATGCCTTCTTCGCTCAGAAAATGAAAGAGGCTACGGTCCGCAAGGATCTTATTGACCGCTTCCTGCAAGCTCTCGGCTGGGATGTGTGGAACGAGGAGCGCGCCGCGCCGCAATTCTGCGAGGTACTCTATGAAGAGAGCCTTGACGCCGAAGGCCATAACAAGAAACCCGACTATACCTTTTGCTTGCGCAGCAACAAGCCTCACTTTTACGCCGAGGCGAAGAAGTGCAGCGTGAACATCAACGAAGATCCTGCACCGGCCCTGCAACTCCGCAGCTACGGTTACAGTAGCAAACTGCCGGTCTCACTCCTCACTAATTTCGAGAACGTTGCTGTATATAACTGCACCATCCGCCCCAAGGTTAAAGATAAACCAGCCATGGCACGTATGGTGATCTATGGTTACGAGAGATATGCTGATGATTGGAAGGAGATATGGGATAGTTTCTCTCGTGAGGCAGTGCGGTCAGGTGCATTCGACAGCAAGTTTGCGCCCAAGTCTATGCGGGGCAGTTCGCAGGTTGATGACGACTTCCTGAAAGAAATCGAGACGTGGCGCAAGAATCTTGCCCTTAATCTTGCCCTGCGCAATCCGAGGTTGTCTGCAGACGATCTCAACCGCGCTGTGCAAGTCGTCATTGACAGGATCATCTTCCTCCGCATGGCGGAGGACAGAGGCATGGAACGCTATGGGGAACTCCTGCGGCTATCGCAAGCCGATAGAATTTATCGGCGCTTCATGAAGGAACTTTGTGAACCTGCGGATGCCAAATACAACTCCGGCCTTTTCCACTTTCACGAGGAAAGGGCAATTGACGAAAGGCCTGATACGCTCACCCCTCATTTGCAGGTTGACGATGAAGTCCTCAGGCCAATCCTTGGCAACCTCTATGGCGAGAACGGCTCACCCTATAAGTTTAACTTGATGCCCGTCGAGATCCTGGGAAGCATCTATGAGCGTTTCCTCGGTAAGAAGATCCGCCTCACCACGGGACACCAGGCGAAGGTGGAAGAAAAACCAGAGGTGCGCAAAGCTGGGGGCGTGTATTACACGCCGGCCTATATCGTGGACTACATCGTCAAGAACACCGTCGGTAGCCAGATAGACGGGCAAAGTCCCAGCGCACTCGCGGGCAAGGGCCGAGGCCAAAAGCAGTACCGGGTTCTTGATATGGCTTGCGGCTCAGGATCATTTCTTCTCGGGGCGTACCAAGTTTTGCTCGACCACGCAATGAAATGGTACGTTGAAGACTCTCCAGAGAAACACAAGGAGGCCGTCTTCCGCGACGCAAAGTCAGGGCAGTTGCGGCTGACCATCGCCGAGAAAAAGCGCATCCTTACGACGCATATATTTGGCGTGGACATAGACGCGCAGGCGGTCGAAGTCACAAAGCTCTCGCTCTTGCTCAAAGTGCTGGAGGGTGAGAGCGCAGAGACGGTCGGACGTACGATGCAGCTTTTCCACGAACGCGCCCTTCCGAACCTGAGTGACAACATCAAATGCGGCAATTCGCTCATTGGCCCTGGATACTTTGCCGGAAAACTCATTCCCGATGCCGACGAGATGAGGCGCGTCAATGCGTTTGACTGGAAGAAGGAATTCCCGGACGCCATTCATGAGGGCGGCTTTGACGCCGTTATCGGAAATCCCCCGTACGTTCGAATCCAGACAATGAAAGAATGGGCGCCGCTCGAAGTCGAGATCTATAAGGAACTCTACGGGTCGGCCCGAGGTGGAAACTATGACATATACGTCGTCTTCATTGAAGCTGGAATCAAGCGACTCAGCGCCACCGGCAGGCTGGGCTTCATTGTGCCGCATAAGTTTTTCAACGCGAAGTACGGTGTAGCCCTACGAGCCATCATTGCGCAGGGGCAGCAGTTGTCACACGTCGTTCATTTCGGCGACCAGCAGGTGTTCGACGGTGCGACCACCTATACGTGTCTGGTGTTCCTAAACAAGACCGGCGTGAAAGAGTGCCGGTTTGTGAAAGTGAATGACCTAGCAGCGTGGCGTGAGTTGCTGACGGTAGGCGACGCTGACGATGGGAGGATGGAAGCAGCCCGCGCCGCTCCTTCGACCGAGGTTGTCAGGGAAGCGGCTGCCTCCTATTCGCGCCAGCCTCGCAGGTCGAAGGGACCGACAGACGAAATCTTCATCCCCACGAGAAAGATGACTTCTGCGGAGTGGAATTTCGTCGTCGGCAAAGGCGCAGCGCTGTTTGATCGTTTGGCAAAGATGCCAGCCAAACTATGCGACATCGCGACTGGAATTTTCGTTGGTCTTCAGACCAGTGCGGACTCTGTCTTTCTGTTCAAGAACTTCAAGGCCGGAAGGAAAGGCACTACGATAGTAGCCTCCGCCGAACTGGGCGAGTCCTTCTCGATCGAAACCGCTATCCTCAAGCGTGTCATCCGAAGCGGGAGCATCGGACGTTACAGTGCGAGACCGACGGCCTTGGTCTTGTTTCCCTACGAGGTCAAAAACTGTTCGGCGCGTCTTTACTCGGCACTTGAGATGCAAGAACGTTTCCCTCTGGCCTGGAAATATCTGACCCGTAACCGAGATTTGCTGGCGGCCCGGGAGCACGGCAAGTTCCGCTCAGCGTGGCACCAGCTTTACCCGAAAAACCTTGCCGTATGGGAACAGGCGAAACTAATGATTCCGTACATGGTCACCGACCTTGCTGCTTACCTTGACAGGCATGACAACTTCTACTTTGTCAACGTAACGACCGGCGGGTTCGGGATTACGATCAACGAGAAAACGGGTAGTCTGGAATACCTTTGCGGACTGCTGAACTCCCGCTTGCTAGACTTCTACCTGAAGCACGTTACGACGACATTTCATGGTGGATATTTCGCGGCCAACAAACAGTTCATAGGACAGCTTCCGATTCGACAAATCGACTTTAATAAGGCAAAAGATAAATCTCATCACGGCCGGATTGTCTCCATGGTTAACCAAATGATGCAGTTGCAGAAGCGGCTTGCGGCGGCGAAATCGGAGGCGGAGAAGGCCGTAAATCAACGGCAGATTGCCTCGACGGACAGCGAGATTGACCGGCTCGTGTATGACCTCTATGGTCTTACTAAGGCAGAAATCGCGATTCTAGAGTCGCGCGGATGAAATCGGTGCGCTACGGTTGGCCGGGCGGCTGGTCCTCCGCCGCTTTCGCCTGGCGCGTGACGCGATAGAGGTACGGCTGCGTGCCGGCGATCTGGGTGAAGGCGCGCGAGAAGGCGGCCGGGTCGCGGTAGCCGACCATCCGGCCGATCTTCTTGACCGTGTGCCGCGTGCCGGTGAGGTAGTCCATCGCCTGGACGATCCGGTACCGTTTCAGGTACGCGCCCGGCGTCAGGCCGGCCTCCTGGCGGAATTTCCGGAGGAAGTGGTACTTGCTCAGTTGCGCGCCGCGCGCCAGTGTGGCTAGCGAGATGTTCTCCGGGAAGTGGTTCGAGATGTACTTCACCGTCCAGACGGTGGCCGGGCTCGGCGAGGCGCGGGGCTTTCCCGCCAGCGTCGTGAAGGTGCGCCGCGCGACGTGCGCGACAATTTCGAGCGGCCCGGCCGGCGGTTCGGAGCGAGAGGTTTTGTCCGGCTCTTTGGCGGATTCGTCCATGGTTCCTGACCGTCCCTTCCAGCGTTCCACAAGCGCGAACGCCGTGCCGGGAGAGAAGTTGTGCAGGCCGAACGCGCAACCGGCGGCGGTTGCGGAGGTTGCGCTCGAAAGGGGCTTCCGCCGAGCAACCGCCCTTGTTCCTCGACGAGCAACAGCGGGACGCCGGACGCGCGTTTTCCGGGGCGGAAGCGGCGAGGGCTGTTGCCGCGGCAGCGTCAAGAAGGACCACAGAAGTACGAGCGATGAGTGATGAATGATGAAGTACAAGAGGGGCGCGCAAGCGCTCCCGTTCTTCGCTCATCATTCAGACTTCTGACTTCGCGACCGCTGTTCTCGGTTGACACCTGCGGCCAGTCTGATAGAATCGTGCGTTGCCCGACCCCGCGCGGTCGGGCGATTGTGGACTGCGGAAGCAATGCCTGACCACGAAGGACACGAAGGTCACGAAGAACGGCGCGAAAGCGAATTGAAAATCCCGGCCTCTCTTCGCGTGCTTAGTGCACTTCGTGGTGAAGGCCGTCGTTGTTTTCGTTGTGCAGTTCTTGATAAGACCTGG
Organism: Candidatus Brocadiia bacterium; assembly: GCA_052139675.1. Classification (GTDB taxonomy): domain Bacteria; phylum Planctomycetota; class Brocadiia; order CAIUPP01; family CAIUPP01; genus JBEKCB01. The sequence goes on along the minus strand of JBKQWE010000033.1, from coordinate 70,191 downwards.
CGCGGAACGACTCGGAGAACCAGATGGCTTTGAAGCTGCGCGATCTTGCGGCCTTGCTCGGGGCTGAACTGGTCGGCGACGGGGAATGCGTCATCGAGCGCGTGGCCGCGATTGACCACGCCGGAGCGGGCGAGATCACGTTCGTCAGCAACCCGAAGTACACGCCCTTCCTGGAGACCACGAAGGCCTCGGCGATCATCGTCGCGCCGTCGTTCCGCAACCTGCGCCGGAACCTGATCGTGACGATCAACCCGTACCTGGCCTTCGCCCGCGCGGTCGGCGCGCTGATGGAGAAGCGGGAGCCGCGCGCTCCGGGCGTTCACGCGACCGCCATCGTCGCGCCGACGGCCCGGATCGGAGAGGACGTCGCCATCGGGCCGCGCGCGGTGATCGAGGACGCCGCGGAGATCGGGAACGGCGCCACGATCATGGCGGGCGTCTTCATCGGGCGCGGCGCCTCGATCGGCGAGGGGACGTGGATCCACCCGAACGCGGCGATTTACCACGGGGTGCGGATCGGCAAGCGCTGCATCATCCACGCGAACGTGAGCATCGGCAGCGACGGCTTCGGCTGGGCGCCGGTGGACGCGAAGAAACACTACCTCCTCGAAATGCTCGCCAGCGGCCGCTCGCCGGCCGGCGCGCCGGCGGTGGACCTGAAATCCCCGTACGAGCGCATCCCGCAGGTCGGCATCACCGTCATCGGCGACGACGTGAGCGTCGGGGCGAACTCGGTCATCAACCGCGGCGGGCTCGGCAACACCTCCGTCGGACGCGGGACGAAAATTGACAGCCTCGTGGTGATCAGCCACAACGTCGAGGTCGGCGAGGACTGCCTGTTCGTCAGCCAGGTCGGCGTCAGCGGGTCGGTGAAGATCGGCAGCCACTGCAGTTTCGGCGGGCAGGTCGGCGTGGCGGGGCACCTGAAGATCGGCGACAACGTCCAGGTCGCCGCGCAGTCGGGCGTCAGCCACGAGCTGCCGGCGAACGGCACGTACTTCGGCTCGCCCGCCCGGCCGATGCAGGAGATGAAGCGCGCCGTCGCCGCGCTCCACAAGCTGCCCGAGCTGCGCGACGAGATCCGGCACGTCCAGAAGCGCATGTCCGAGATCACCGCGATGCTCGACCGCGACGTAGGCGAGGCGAAGTCCAAGCCGCCGGAAACGTAACCGCTCCGCTCAGGGCCGCTCCTTCGACTTCGCTCAGGGTGCCCCTTCGACTTCGCTCAGGGAAACCGAACGGCCATGCCATCCGCGCTGGGAACGATCCTCGACTCGATCACCTTCTGGAGCGGCATGGCGATCGCCACCCTCCTGGTCTTCCTGGTCGTCCGCAGCCGGGGCCGCCGCCAGCGCGAGCAATGGAAAAAGCAGGAGCGCGAATGGGGCCTGCCCGATCCCGACGACGATGAGCCGCCTGACGATGAGAACGTCCCTTGACCGGGCGTCGGCGGCGGGGTAATCTCTGCGGGCAGGAGCATGCTTCCTGTCTTCGTAATCGTAATCGGCCTGCATTCGGTTCAATAGGGAGAACTGCGATTACGATTACGAGCACGATTACGATCACGATGTACTGAAAGATGAAAGGGGCATTCATGGGCGACTGGCTGATTACCGGCGGGGCGGGGTTCATCGGCTCGCACATCGCCGGCGCGCTCCTCGAACGCGGCGCGCGCGTGCGCATCCTGGACGATTTTTCCACCGGCCGCGAGGAGAACCTGGCCGCGTTCAAGGGCGGGCTGACCGTTATCAAGGGCGACCTGAACGACCCGGCGGCGCTTCGCCGCGCGGTCCAGGGCGCGGAAGTCATCTTCCATGAAGCCGCGCTGCCGAGCGTGCCGCGCTCCGTCGCCGACCCGATCTCCAGCAACCGCGCGAACATTGACGGCACCGTGGCGCTGCTCTGGGCGGCGAAAGAGGCCGGCGTCCGGCGCGTCATCTACGCCGCGTCCTCGGCCGCGTACGGCGACTCGCCGACTTTCCCGCGCGTCGAGACGCTGCTCCCGCAGCCGCTCTCGCCCTACGCCGTCGGCAAGCTCGCCGGCGAGCACTACCTCTACGCCTTCTGGCGCTGCTACGGGCTCGAGACCGTGTCGCTGCGCTACTTCAACGTCTTCGGCCCGCGGCAGGACCCCAAGTCGCAATACGCCGCCGCCATCCCGCTCTTCACCACCGCGATCCTCGAGGACCGCCCGCCGGTCGTCTATGGCGATGGCGAGCAGTCGCGCGACTTCACGTACGTCGAGAACGTCGTCCACGCGAACCTGCTCGCCGCGGAGGCGCCCGAGGCGCCCGGCAAGGTCTTCAACGTCGGCTGCGGCTCGTCGGTGACCGTCAACCAGGTCATCGCCGCGATCAACCGGGCCCTCGGCAAGGACGTCCGGTCGAAATACGAGCCGCGCCGCGCCGGCGACGTGATGCATTCGTTGGCGGACATCTCGGCCGCGAAGAAATTCCTCGGCTACGAGCCGAAGGTGTCGTTCGAGGACGGGCTGCTCAAGACGGTGGAGTTCTTCAAAAGCGCCCGGCGGCGACGATAACTGGAGTGAGGAGAAGCCATCAGGCGAGCCTCCAGCGACCGGCCGCAGGAGAATCGGCTCGGAATCTGCGGAACAGGGCCGTGTCTAAAGGAATAGTCATGCGTTGCCCATATGTTGAATCTCCACAACATTTCTACGGAAGTTGCCATACTTCAACCCGCCAGGGCCTAAGAAGCAAAGCCTTGTTGCGCAAGCAGTTGTGGCAATATTTGGCGCTGGCTAAGATTCCGTTGCGGGTGGGAACGGGGTTTGCTAGATTATGAGCAAGTAAGCGCAGCCATGTGGCGCGCACCGAGGAGTTAGTCAGCTGCTGGGGCATGCTTTTGAAACTGTAAAGGGGAAGAGATGAAAAAACTGGTCATAGCCGCATTTGTCGTCGCGCTGATGGCTACCGTGGCGAGCGCGGTCAGCTTCCCGGTGACGGGAAGCAATCTCATCGGCAACAGGTCAACGCCGACTTCCGACGGGATCGTCGGCAACGGCAACTGGAGTTCCTCCGGAAAGGGCACCGGGCTCGAGCTTTCCTGGAACATCAGCGAAGCCACAGGCGGCTTATGGACGTATACGTACACGTTCACTGAAGCCTGTGGCAAAGCCCTGCCGGACCAGGTCTGCCACATGCTGCTCGAAGTCAGTTCCTCGGTCACGGCGAGCAATTACTGCCAGGTTTTCGATTATTTCAACGGCGCCGATTGCACGATCAGCGCGCCACAGACCTATACGTGCTCCAGCAGCAATCCGGGCCTTGGGTCCAACAGCATTTATGCGGTTGAACTCTCCGCGCCGTGCACCTCGGACGTTTTTACCTTCCAGTGCACGCACTCGCCGATGTGGGGCAGCTTCTACGCGCAGGACGGCTCGTGCTCCACCTACGCCTGGAACTCCGGTATCGGCACCTATCCGACCGTCAACACTCCGCCGTTCACGAGCTGGATCCCGGTTCCTGACACGACCGTCACCAGCGGCCCCGGCGGGGTTCCCGAGCCGGCGACTCTGACGCTCCTCGGACTCGGCCTCGTCGGCGCATTGGCTCGGCGGAAGGTCGCCAGGGCCTGAGGTCGGTTCGCGGGAAGAGCGGTCGCAGGACAATAGTTGAGGGCGCGCGGGTCTCGAACCGATCCGCGCGCCCTTCGTGTTTTCCCGATCCCGTTTCCCCGCGCCTGCGATGCCGCCGCCTCCACTCCGCGCCTTTCCGGCTTGACTTCGGCCGCGCGCCGCGCGATAATGTTAGGTGGAGGTTAACGAGGCTCTCCTGGAGGGAAACGACCCGATGAACCTGACTCCGAAACAACTCAACGTCCTGCGCTTCGTCCGGAAGTTCCGCGACGCCAACGAATACGCGCCCACGCTCGAGGAGATCGCGCGCGAATTCGGCGTCTCCAAGATCACCGCCCTGCAGCATCTCCGGGCGCTCGAGAAGCGCGGCGCCATCCGGCGCAGCCGCTACCAGTCGCGGTCCATCGAAATCTCCGAGCCGGCCAGGCCGCACGCCGGCCGGCGCATCCCGCTGGCAGGGACCATCGCCGCCGGCGCGCCCATCGAGGCGATCGAGGAGCGCGAGGTGCTCGATCTCTCCGAGCTCATCCGCGGCCGCCCCGATCCATTCCTCCTCCGCGTGCGCGGCGACTCGATGATTGACGAGCAGATCCGCGAGGGCGACTACGTCATCTGCGAGCGCCGCTCCACCGCCGTCAACGGCGAGACCGTCGTCGCGATCCTGCCCGGCGGCGAGGCCACGCTGAAGAAATTCTACCTCGAGCCGAACGGCCGCATCCGCCTCCAGCCCGCGAACCCGAAGCTGTCGCCGACCTATGCCGACCGCATCGAAATCCGCGGCGTCGTCGTCGGCGTCCTGCGGAAGTACTGAGGGGCGGCGGAGCTGCAGAAAAATCGTCAGGAGATCCGCTCGTCCCGCGCCTCCGCTCCGCCATCTCCGAAAGCTCGACCGTCATTCCCGCGAAAGCGGGAATCCAGAGTCGCGCGCCGAACGGATGGATTCCCGCTTTCGCGGGAATGACAAGGAGACTTTTTCAAAAGCGCCGCCGGGCCTGATTGAACGGCGTGCAAGAGGACTCTTTTCTCGCCCGCGCGATCTTGTTATCCTGTCCGGAGCTTCGTCACGGTTCTTCAACAGGAGGCTTGACCCGGTGACGCGCAAAGAGGCGATCCGCAGGACGCTCGCCTTTCAGCCGGTCCGCCCGATGCCGTACAACTTCGACTTCACGCGGCCGATGCGCCGGATGCTCGCCGAGCACTTCGGCAATCCCGACGTGGACCAGGCGGTCGGGAACTACATCCTCCAGATCAACGTCGGCTCCAACGCCGGCGCCGAGGTCAACCGCGTCGCCGCCGGGCTCATGGAGCCCCTCGGCGAGGAGCGTTTCCGCGACGAGTTCGGCGTCATCTGGGACAAGCGCGGCGGCGACGACATCGGCGTGCCGCAGAACCGGGTGATCGCCGAGGCGGACCTGGACCTCTGCCCGGTCCCCGACGCGGCCGACCCGCGGCGATGGATCGGCTACGAGAAGATCGCGGCGACCGCCGGCGACCGGTATCTGCTGGCCTGTTTCAGCTCGCCGCTGTTTCAGCGCGCGTGGTTCCTGCGCGGCATGGCGGATTTCATGATGGACATGGCGCTGCGTGAGGAGTTCACCGAGGCGTTCCTCGACCGGCTGATGCACTTCAGCATCGGCATCGTGCGCGAGGTGGCCCGGCGCGGCGCCGACGGCATCTTCTTCTACGACGATTATGCCCAGCAGACCGGGCTCCTCTTTTCGCCGGGCATGTTCCGGCGATACTTCGCGCCGAGGCTCGGTCGAATTTTCGGCGCCGCGAAATCGGCGGGGCTCGACGTCTTCTTCCACTGCTGCGGCGACTGCTCGGCGGTCCTGGAGGACCTCCGCGTCGCCGGCGCGCAGGTGTTCAATCCGTTCCAGCCGGAGGTGATGGACGTCGCGCGGCTCGCGGGTCAGTTCGCCGGGCGGCTGGCTTTCTACGGCGGCATCTCGACTCAGCGCACGCTGCCGTTCGGGACCGCCGCCGACGTGCGCGCGGAGACCGCAAAGATGACCGCGCTCTTCCGCGGCCGAGGAGGCTACATCCTCGCCGCCGCTCACGCCATCCAGCGCGACGTGCCGCTCGAAAATGTCCTCGCGCTGCTGGACGCCGCGCAGGAGGGATGAATCAGCCGGCGTTGGCGTCCGATGACCGCAGCATAATCGTCCTCCTGCTCTTCGTCCTCGTCCTCGTCGTCGTCCTCGTCCTCGAATTCTCGTACAGAACGGCCGAGGCCGAGGACGACGACGAGGACGAGGACGATTGCCGGCCGCGCCAGCGCCGCGTCAGTCGCGCGCCTGTCATTCTCCCGTTAGCGAAACCCGCTTCAATCCAATCTGCAACGACCGTATCGCACTGGGACATCTGCGCCGCCGCGCGCGCAGCCTTCCGAGGCGCCGCGAATCCCGCCTCAGTAAAACCTCCGACCGCAACTTACCGTTGCACTGCGTCTTATGGCAAGCCTGCCGGCCGCGCTGTTTCCAAGCCGCCGGCGCCGGCTCAACGGCACGCGAGTTGCTTTCCTGATCCATCGAATATGACGTGAATCGGTCGGCTATTGTGGCCGCTCGTCCTTGTCTCGAGTGGGTTCTACAGTGTGCGCCTTCGGAATAAATGACCTGGCGGCATCCGAATTGGCGCTAGAGCCCGCCGGCAGGGATGAGCGGTCCGCTTTTTCCGCGCGGGGGTTTGGAGGGCTGCGAAAGGCCCTCCAAGGGGTCACAGCGGAAAGACGCGACAGTCGCAGGCGCGAGCAGGCGCAGCGCCGAGCTTGCGAAATGCTGTACTAAGCGGCGGAGTTCAGCAGGAGGATCGGCGGATGCTTTTCATTCTGCAAGCCGCGCTCTACGTCGCGCGGTGCGCATTCATCGTCCTGCTGGCCCCGGGCTCGGACAATCCGTAGCCGAGATGGCCGCCGGCCGCTGAGCGAATCAGGCGAGCGGCCAGCGCTCTCGCCGGTCTTCAGGCAGAAGTTCGCCCGCCGGATTCCGCCTGCTCCGACGTCTTGACCACCATGCAGAGCATCGCGACGTCGTCGCGCTGCTCCACGCCGGCGCGGAAGGCGTCCACGGCGTCGCGGACTTGCCGGAGGATGGCCTCCGGATCGCGCGTCGCGGCCGCGTAGCCCAGGACGCGCGCGAGGCGCTCTCCGCCGAAGAGTTCCTCCTTCGGGTTCGCCGCCTCGATCAGCCCGTCCGTGTACAGGAGCAGCGCGTCGCCCGGTTCCAGGAGAACCTCGTCCTCTTCGTACTCCTCGTCCTGTTCCACGGCCAGCGGCATGCCGCCCTTATTGAGCAGGATGATGCGCGAGCCGCGCGCCACCATTCCCGGCGGGTGTCCGGCGTTGCAGTAAGTCAGCCGGCGCGTGCCGGGTTCCAGTTTGACGAAGATCGCCGTCGCGAACGTCTCCGGCGGCGCGGTCGCGACCAGCGCGCGGTTGGCGTTCCGCACCACGTCGCTGGCCTTCGTCATGGCGCCCGCCCGCGCGGCCAGCGCCATGCGCGTATCCGCCATCAGCAGCGCGCCGGGAATCCCTTCGCCCATGTTGTCGGCGACGGTCATGCACAGGGCGCCGTCGGCCAGAAGGTAGGCGTCATAGTAATCTCCGCCGATCTCGCGGTGGGACTGGTAAAAAACCGCCAGCGCATAGCCGGGCGCCTCCGGCAGGGTCTGCGGCAGCAGGCGCGCCTGGATGGCGCCGGCCACCTTCATCTCGGCCTCCACCGCGGCATAGCGCTGCTCGACCGCGTGAAGGCGGTTCTGCTCGCGGAGCGCGCTGCGGAACAGGCCGAACAGGGAAAAGAAGAGCACCAGCCCGCCGCCAAGCGTGCCGGCCCAAACAGCGGTCAGCCCGTATCGCCGCCTTTCCAGGTATGCGATCGGCCGGCTGTAAATCTCGGCCACCCCGTAAACCGAATGCCGGTCTTCGGTGAGAAGAGGCACGTAGAGTTCGAGCATTTCTCCTTCCGGCGCGATTCCCTTCTCGAACTCGTGTTCCGTCTTCTGCGCGCCCATCTCGACGGTCACTTTGCCGTTCAGGGCCTCGTGAAGTTCCTCATCATCCGGGTAGCTCCTGCCGACCAGTCGAGGCTCATCGGACCAGACGATCGTTCCGGTGGTGTCGTAGAACTTCACCCGGAACACTTCGGGGATCTGTTGGAGGTGCCCCCAGATGTAGCGGAACGTCTGCTCATCCTGCTCGCGGACGGCGCGGTCGAACTCTTTCTGCGGAAGGTCAACGTTCGTGACGACGCGCAAGGCGTCGGTCGTGACCTGCGCCTCCCGCGAGAGGAGGTTTCGGGAGAGGATAAAGGAGACGATCAGCGCCATCCCGACCGCCAGCACGGCGCTGGCCCCGGCGCTCAGCAGCGTGAACTTCTGCAGCACGTTCACTTTCATGGCCGTTGCGCGTCCGATCTGCAACCTAATGCATGAATGCATGCCCCTGCGGTGCTGAGACGTCCTGCCGTTCATTTTACCCTTTGCGCTCGATTCCGCAAGCCGGATTCCAGTCCGGCCGCCCGAACCGCTTTTCCACCTTGACAGTCCGCCTGCGGAGGGGTAGTTTCCACTCATGACGAGCATCGGACGACTGGAGCGCGGCGCGTCATTCGTATGGGCGGCAGTATCGTACTCGTCCTCGTCCTCGGCCGTTCTGAACGGAAGTTCGAGGACGAGGACGAGATCGAGGACGAGGACGATTGGAGGCGCGAAGTGAAACCAGTTGGAATGATGGGGCCCTCCGTCCTGGGAACGCTTGCCCTGGCGGCCTTGATCTCAGGCGGGGCCGCCTCAATTGGCGCGGAGGGCGCGCAGGAGACAAACGCGATGTCCAAATCCACTTGCGAGTTCGGCCTCGAAGGCGGCGCGCCGCGCGACGCCGAGTCCCTCGCGGTTTATCTGAAAGCCGTCCGCGACCTCGGCGCGGACTTCATCGTCTGCCAGTTCGGACCTGAGCGGAATGACGCCGGCCGCGGCCGCCGATGGGAAGCCTCCGAGCAGGGCCTTGGCGATTTCTGCGCGGCGTGCCGCCAGGCCCACCTGACCTTCTTCGCCAACCAGGAGGTCACCAATTACACCAAGGAAGGCGACATCCTGGACAAGGACGGCAAGGACGTCCTCGCCCACCCGGACGGGACGCACCGCTGGGACATCGCCGGGCGGACGCTGGAGATCGCCGTGCAGCATCCGGAGTTCCGCGGCGTGCTCTACGACGAGGCCGAGCACGGCCAGATGCGCCGCGGCAGCAACACCAACGGCGGGTCGGACGACCGCTCCACCGGCCGGGTGCATCCGTACTTCGCGGCCACCGACGGGATGACGCTGGAACAGGCCTATAACGCCGTCTGCTCCAGCGCCGGGGCCGTCGCGGAAAACTACCGCCGCGCGGGCGTCACGCCCATGAGCGAGCACGTCTTCCCCGTCATGTTCCACACCTTCGCGCGGGCCGGCTTCGACCCGGCTACCAAGTTCCTGAAGGAAGGCATTGATCCGGTCTTCGCCGCCATCGCGATGGGCGCGGCGCGCGAGTACGGGCGCGAGTTCTGCGTCACGCCGGACCTTTGGGGGCTCTCCGGCTTCCCGGGCCATCCGCCGGAGGAACTGCGCTGCTCGCTCCTCTACGCCTACTGGATCGGGGCCCGGCGCATCTTCGTCGAGAACATCCGCGGGCTCATCGAGCGGAAAGAGGAGAACGGCGTCGTCCGGTACGAGACCACCGCCTACGGCAAGGTCTACGAGTGGTTCGTGAAGGAATACGTGCCGGCCCATCCGCGGCCGTATGACTTCCGCGACATCCGCCCGGAGGTGGCCATCGTCCGGTTCGACGACTCCTGCTGGGGCCAGGCCGACTCGTGGCTGCCCGACGCGCTCTACGGCGCGGCGAACCTGAAGAGCACGCCCGCGACGGCCGCCTGGTTCCAGATCTGGAGCCTGCTGACTCACGGCCAGACGCGCGAAGGCGGCCTGTCGTTCCACAATCGCAGCTACGCCGGGCTCCCGCACGACTTCTTCTGCCCGCTCCGCGGCGCGGTGATGTACGACCACCTCGCCGGCGCGAAGGAACTCGCGGGGCTAAAACTGGTCTTCCTCACCGGCGTGCAGATCAGCCCGCAGACGATGGACGCGGTCCGCGCCTTCGTCCGCAAAGGCGGCCTGTGTGTGACGCTCGATTCCCTCGCGCCCGCCGAGATGTCCGGCAAGAGCGGCCCAGTCGCCGACGGATCGGGAAGCTGGCTGATCGTGAAAGACTTCCGCGGCGATGAGGTCCGCAAAGCCGTCGCCCCGTTCCTCGGCAAGCCGGACGAGATCCGCTACCAGGTAGGCGACCGGCGACTCACCGTCAAGCGCGGCAAGGACGGCAACACGATCCGGATTTACCTCGAGGAAGAAAAGGACATTCGGGAGGACTCCGAGCCCGCCGAATCGGCCAGGGTCTGGTAGAGCGCCTTCTCAAGATCGCCAGGGAGTGTTGCGGGTGGCGGTCAGAATGCGGGATTTGACGGCTGAACGCCATGAGCGCGCAGCGTACTGCGCGCGATATGTGGACGGCGGCCCTCTGGGAAATTCCGGCTTGGAGAAAAGACGAGAGCCATGAAGAAGCGATTCCTGGGGACTCTGATGGCGTTTGCGGCGGCGAGCCTGGGCATGATGGCAGTTGCACGGGCCGAGGAGAACCGCCCAACGGTGAAGCCGCCGAAGGAATTAACTCTTTACTGCGGCACTATACAACCCCTTGGGTTGAGTGTTGGCGTGAGCATGAAGCTGGTTCTTATTCCGGCTGGAGAGTTCAAGATGGGCGGCGATGAACCGCCGGAGCAGGTCGCACGAAAGAGCGCCGGTGAGGAAGCAAAGGCGGAATGGTTCCAGAATGAGCAACCGCAGCACCGGGTGAAGATCACGAAGCCGTTTTACATGGGCGTCTATGTGGTGACGCAGGCGCAATACGAAGCCGTGATGGGAGAGAATCCGTCGAATTTCCAGGGAGAAAGGAATCCCGTGGAGCAGGTCTCCTGGGACGACGCGATGGAATTCTGCAAGAAACTGTCGGCGAAGACGGGGCAGACGATCCGGTTGCCGACTGAGGCGGAGTGGGAATATGCGTGCCGAGCGGGGACGACGACGCCCTTCAATACCGGTGAAACGATCTCGACCGACCAGGCGAACTACGATGGGACCTCCGCCTACGGAAACGGGCGCAAGGGAGAATGCCGAGGGAAGACTGTGGCGGTCGGAAGCTTTGCGGCGAACGGCTTTGGGCTTTACGACATGCACGGGAACGTGTGGGAATGGTGCCAGGATTGGTATGACGAAGGGTATTACAAGAACAGCCCGACCGACGACCCACCGGGGCCGGAGAAAGGTGAGATGCGCGTGCTGCGCGGCGGTTCCTGGCTCGACCTTCCGAGGCGCTGCCGCTCCGCCAATCGCTTCGGCTACGGTCCGTCGTTCCGGCACGACTACGTCTTCGGTTTCCGGGTCGTCTGCGCGCCGAGACCGTGATCGCTTTACGGATTCCGGATTCCGGGTATTCCGGGGATACCATACAGGACTATTGACGCGAGGGGGCCGGGGAAATTAACCCTGATTCCTCCACCTTCACAGGCTGCGAAAGTGGCAATGGGCGGGTGTATCCCGGCGGACAAGCCGATTCAGCGCGCGCTGACGAACCGGACGTTCATTCCCTTCAGGCGTTTTCGCATGACCTCGAACGCCTGCGGGTTGTCGTCCACCAGGATGAACCGGCGGCCCGACTCGTGCGCGGCGACGCCGGTGGTGCCGCTGCCGGCGAAGAAGTCCAGCACCAGGTCGCCCGGGTTCGATGAGGCGAGGATCATCCGGCGCAGGATGCCGAGCGGCTTCTGCGTCGGGTAGCCGGTCTTCTCCTTGCCCGTCGGGCTGACGATCGTGTGCCACCAGGTGTCGGTCGGCAGCTTGCCCCGCCGCGCCTTCTCCTCGCCGACCAGCTCCGGCGCCATGTACGGGATGCGGTCCACCGCGTCGGCGTTGAACGTGTAATGCTCCGGGTCTTTCACGTAGAAGAGGATGTTGTCGTGCTTCGCCGGCCAGCGCATCCGCGTCCGCGCCCCGTAATCGTAGGCCCAGACGATCTCGTTCAGGAAGCACTCGCGGCCGAAGATCTCGTCGAGCATCACCTTGGCGTAATGCGCCTCGCGGTAATTCAGGTGGACGTAGATCGAGCCGGCCGGCGCCAGGACGCGGCGGGCCTCGACCATCCTCGGCCGCAGGAACGCGATGTAGTCCTCGAACCGGTCCGCGAACGCGCGGCTCCCGAGCCGGACGGTCCGATAGCGGCGCCCGCCGAATCCGACGCGGTCGCCGTCCTCCGAGCGCACGGTCTTCAGTTGCAGGCGGCTCTGCCGGCCGCCGGTGTTGAACGGCGGGTCAACGTAGATGAGATGGACTGAGCCCGCCGCCAACCGCTGAAGGATCGGCAGGTTGTCGCCGAGGTAGACCAGGTTTTTGGAATCTTTCACGCGCGATCTCGCTGGCGGAAATGCAAAGTGCCAAGTGCAAAGTGCAAACTGAAAAATGTGGAACGGATCGGGCTGCGCCCGTACGAAAGCGCCGCCGCGCGCAATGATTTTCCATTTTGCACTTTTCAGTTTGCACTTTGGACTTTCCGTTACAGTTTCCGGCTTTTCTCCAGCATGTCCTCGAGCTTGCTCACCACCTGCGATTCTTCCTTCTCGGTCAGCCCTAAAATCTCCTGCAGCGCGATGCCGATGTGCGGGATGTACTTGGTGATGTACTGGCGCTTGCGTTCCGCGTCGGCCTCGCGCCGGCGGTGGCGCACGAACAGCCCGAGCTTCCGCCCGCATTCCTGCAGCGCCAGCTTGATCTCCTTGAGGATCTCCGGGTAGTGCGCGACGGCTTCCTTGCTCTCGGAGGTGAACGGCACCCAGACGCTGGCGATGTGGACCACGATGGCGAGCGGGCCGACGGGAAGCTGCCCCTGCGATTGCTGGATGCCGTAGTTGCGCCAAGCGGTGGTCGCGGCGGCGCGGGTGACGGCGCACGCGGACTGCTGGTAGAGCAGCGGCACGCGGTTGGCGAACCGGATGAGCCGGCACGGCTCCTCGGCCGGCAACTGCCCGCCGTACGCCAGCCCGGCCTCGACCTGGAACGGGTTGCCGCGATAGACCGCCGGCGGCCGCGTGACGGTGTGATAGAAGTCCGCCTCGACGCCGCGCTTGAGGCCCTTGAGCAGCAGCTCCTCGCCGATCGGCACCACGCAGTCCATCGGCGGCTTCATCAGCTTCGTCGCCTGCAGCGCCGTGTAGAGCCGCTCGGCCTCGTCGCGGCCGACGCGCGCGGGCCGCGCGTTCGGGTTCACGTTCGCGCGCCGGCAGATGTCCGCCGCCACCGGGCTGCTCACGCGCGAGAAATCGGCGTGGAGGAACGATGATGCGCGCGGCGAGCGTGTGGACTGGAGCATGCCGATCAGCATCCCCAGCTCGATGCCGTACGGGTGCGGCTTGATCTCGCGCGGTTCCGGCGGGAGCACGTTGGAGGAGCGCGCGAGGCGCAGCGGCTCGCCCTCCGGCGGCTCGAACACGATCGTCGCGTGCGGGTTGGCGATGGCCACCTGCTGCAGGTACTCCTCGACCGACTGGCGCCCGCGGGTGTAACGCGCCTCCAGCTCAATCTCCACGCGCGTGCCGTGCGGGCGGTCCCAGTCCACCTCTTCCTCTTTCACCACGGTCGGCTCGTTCTTCTTCGTATCGAGCAGCAGCTCGCAGCGGTACGCCTTGCGGCGCGACGCCGCGCGCGAGATGATCCGCGTCGGCTTCCCGGTCGTCAACTGGCCGTACATCCCCGCCGCGCTGATGCCGATGCCCTGCTGCCCGCGCGCCATGCGCATCCGGTGGAACTTCGAGCCGTAGAGCAGCTTGGCGAAAATCCTCGGCACCTGCGCAGGCATGATGCCCGGGCCGTTGTCCTCGATCGTCACGCGGAACCGGTCCTCGACGCCGTCGGCCTGGGCGACGGCGATGCTCACTTCGGGCAGAATGCCGGCCTCTTCGCAGGCGTCGAGCGAGTTGTCCACCGCCTCCTTCACCGCCGTCAGGAGCGCCTTGCGCGGGTTGTCGAACCCGAGCAGGTGGCGGTTCTTCGTGAAGAATTCGCTGACCGAAATCTCGCGCTGCTGCTTGGCGAGCTGCTCGGCCGTGCGGCGGTGGGCGACGGGCGCTTCAGCGGGTTTCTTCGCAGGCGCAGCCGGCGGCGGAACGGGCGCTTTTGCCGGCGGTTTCGCGCGGCCCGGCGGCGCGGGCTTGCGCTTCGGTCCGGGTTTCGCGGCGGCGCGCAATTTTTCCCTCGCTCCGCTTTGAGCGCGGGCGACCCCGCCAGAAGGAGGGCGGGCAAGCTCCTCGGGCCAAAGAATCGCCCGGCTGCGCGGTTTTGCGGCCTGCTTCTTGCTCAATGGATTTCTCACACGCGAGACGACGCGGTGGTCGCATCGGATTGCCGCAGACGACGTTGCGGGCCATTTTAGGCCGCGCCATTCGCGAAGTCAAACCTGCGATATAACGGACGACCGCTTTCACCACGACGGCCCGACGAGCACGACGAACGCGGCAAAACAATCATCGGAGACAACGGATTCTTGTAATAACAGTCCCGTAGTGCTCGTCGTGGTGAACGTTCGTGTCGTCGCGGCGGGACCGGACTTGACACGCGGTCCGGACGGACCAATAATTAATGTAGAAAGGCGACGGGCGCCATGGAAGATTCCGGCAGATACGCCGCGATCAACGCAACGCTCAGGCGGCTGGAGCAGTACGCGACGCTCCCGCCGTTCTGCCGGGCCTTTTACCGGCTCATTTACGAACTGCTCGGCGACTCGGAGATGGACTCCGCCAAGCTCCGGCAGGCCTTCCACGTCTTCCTTCGCTGCGAGTGTCGGCGGCACCAGACCGTCTGCCGCATCGTGAGGGCCGGCAATCTGGACCTGGAGAAGATCATCCGCTCGGGCCGCCAGACGCACGACCTGCTGGAGTGGCTGACCCGCTCGCTGCGCCAGATGAACTGCGGCGCGCCGCAGCAGGAGACGGTCCGCCAGTTGCTGCTCGCCGAGTGCGACTACCACCTCGGACACACGACCGAGGTCGTGCATGAGCTCCGGCGCGCGCTGCGGCTGGGATGCGACCATCCGCTGGTCCATTTCGCGCTCGGATACAACCTCTACACCGGCGCGGTGGAGAAATTCACGGCCGCGGGCGAACGCAAGGGGACCGTGGCCGTAAAAAACCCGGCGGCGTTCCAGAGCGCCTGCCGCCAGGCGATCAACGCCTTCGAGCAGGGCCTGGGGCAGGACGATTACGACGGCCAGATTTACTGGTGGATGGGGCTGATCTGGGAGATCCTCGGCGAGCGCCACTCCGCCTGCGGCGCGTTCCGACGCGCAATGGAGACCGATCCGGACAATTTCTCCGAGCCGTCGAGCGAGAAGCTGCGGCTCCTCAAAGCGCAACCGCCGCCGCTGCGCACCGCGGAGGAGATCGAGCGCCTCTCCAAACTCGGCCCGATCACCGAAGAGGAACTCCGCGCCACCCGCAAGATGCTCGCCGCCTGCGATTCCTTCCCGTCCGTCTTCTTCGAATGACCGTTCGCGGCTGTCGTGAACTTATTTGCGCCGCTTAACTCAAGCGCGCTTTATAGCCTGCGAGGTGGACGTCTTCCGCAACAGGTGAGTGAAGTTGCCATTCGAGCCGGCGGGTGACCGATTCGAGCGCAGGCGCGGCGTAGACAAAGCGCTCGTCATATTGGCGGTACAGCTTACTGAAGAAATCCTGAAGGAGAAGAGGACTCTCAGCCTTCGGGAATGCCTTCATGACTTGGCCTGCTGCCGCTTTATCAGAACTCACCAAAGCCAAGGCAATCGCCTCATACTTCGTTGCGTCCGCGCGCACATCTTTCCGATCGGCCAGACGGGCGAGCACGTCATGGTAGCGGCTGATAGCCTCTGTAACGCTGCCGTCGGCGTTTATAGCTACGTCATTGGGCGGAGTACCTCGCTGTTGGCGATTGGCTCTGAGGACATGAAAGAAGCCGTAAACCAAGGCAGGATAGGCGATGTGAAGGTTCGTGCAATCTCCCACGGCCTCTTCCATGCGATTGGTCAGATTTCGAAATGCGTTGAGAGTGCCCTTCATAGAAATTGCAAGCACTGGGCCGATTCCCTCCTTGGTTACAACCACATCAACGGCCTTAGTCTTGAGGCCGCCGAGGATGGTACGTTCGCCCGTCCCGCCTGCGGAAGCATTCCATTCAAGGCAGCGTCCGCCGCTCCGCGGAGTTACCAGCAGAGGCGGACGAGGAGTAATCTCGTCAGGATGAAACCCGCCTTCGATCACCAGACGGCAACCAACGTACCAATGGAGAGGGCGGATGTGAGCCGCACTCTGAGTTCCGCCGACGCACAAAGCGAATGCTTGTAACGCATCGGTAAGGCTGAGCCATTGGCATTTCGTTGCCGCTTTAGCCACAATGCCTCCATCGTTGCAGGGTGCTTATGCCAGCTTCAATCAAGCGCATCTCTTCCGTCGAGTCGAATCTTTTTCGTGAAAGCACAAGACGGCCGGCTTCACGTGGCTCAAGTTTGAGCATTCCTCCGCCCAATGGATGGCCTTCGACCTCACAACTGAGGCGGGTCAAAGGCCGATCCCAGGCGCTTTGAAGTTCTGCCATTCGCACATTGGGGGCAAGGGTAATCATATGAACAGAGTTTGTACCCGCACATCCGGCTTGATTTGCCATCAAAGCCGGCCTCGACCCACTCATGTAAGAGAGAAACCCGTCGGGAATAGTCACGTCCGGCACTACGTACCAGGGCTCTCGATGCCTGCACTTGTACGTTGCCCGCGCCTTGCGGCCCGCATTGGATTCAAGGTAATTACGGAGCTGCGATGGAACTTGATCAGTCCTGCGTATCCGCAACAGGAAATTCTGCTCGTCCCGGCGTCGCCACACCTCCACCCGGTCAGGCGTGATGGCTGGCCTGTCCAGCATGCGGCCGTTCCTGATCGTCGGTTGAAGAAAGGTTCCGGGAATTCGCCATCCTTTCGCGTGTGATGGACTCATGTGGAAAAACTTATTGTCTCCCGTGACATACCCAATGCCGACATGGGCAAGGTCCTTCAGTCTTTGCGTGCCGACGTCACTGGCGGCTTGGCGATAAAGTTCGCGGACGTCTGCGGCCAACAGGAAGGGTCGCAAGCGGCAGTTCCACGTGCGCCATTCACTCATGCTTACACGGAGGGAGACCTTGGGCGGCGCAGCCGCGTATTCAAAACGGCCTGTGGACGAAATCAGAAGTTGCTCCGTGCTGCCGCCAAATCCTGACGCCGAAAGCAGCCAACAGTCTTCCGAGAGCTCTTGGAACAATTTCTCCCGCACCGCAACCACGTGGACGCGTTTGAAATGCCCCGCTAGATATTCGACCAAAGGGCGCGAATAGGGCGCGTGGCCGATTTCGGCCGGAACGACAAATGCCATCCTTCCGCCTGGCTTGAGGACCGTTGCTGCAGCTACTATGAACGGCGCCCACGAAGAAGTCAGCGAAGAGAAGCGTGCGCCATGGCTGGCGCAGAAGGAGAGCGCCTCCTGCCGGACCGGACCTGCAAAACTTTGGTAGCGTATGAACGGTGGATTGCCGGCGGCGCACTCAAACCGTTCCCGGGTTTGAGCCGCCCACGCGAAAAAATCCCCTTGATGCATCAGCGAACCTGGAACCCGCTGATGCACGAGTCGCGCTGCATCGGGATCCTGTTCTACACCTACACTGTTCGGATGCGGTTTCAGAAAACGCCCGTCCCCGCATGCGGGGTCCAGCAGGCGGTCGGATTGCTTTCGCGCTACCCATCGGACAAGTGACTGGACGACGTGGTCCGGAGTATAGTATGCGCCTTGCTTCTTCCTACTGCTGCCTTCCATTGCTCCTCCGGGCGGCTACTTCATTTCAAACATATTATATCCAGGGTATCTGACAGAGGCAACAGGCACCGGCGCTCCGCGCAAGATTTGGCGACAGCGACCCATTATTCGGCTTGACGCGGGGCCGGCACAACAGTAATGTCCCGGCATGGCCACATTGCCGCGAAAAATGCCGACTAACGTCTACATCGGCGCCGCCGGGTGGTCTTATCCGGACTGGGAAGGCGTCGTTTATCCCTCGCAGCGGGTGCGCGGGAAATCCGAGCTGGCGTACCTGGCCGAGTACCTCGATGCTGCCGAGATCAATACGAGTTTTTATCGCCCTCCGTCGGCGGCGATGGCGGAGCGATGGGTCAAGCAGGTCGCGGGCAAGCCGGGGTTCCTTTTCACGGCCAAGCTCTGGCAGCGCTTCACTCACGAGCGCGAACGGCCCTGGACGGCGCCGGAGGTGGAGCAGTTCAAGAGCGGCATCCGGCCGCTGCGCGAGGCGAACCGCTTCGGCGCGCTGCTGATGCAGTTCCCGTGGTCGTTCACCGCGACCGAGCCGAGCCGCGACCGGCTCAGCCGGCTGTCGGAGGCGTTCGGCGAATTCCCCTGCGTGCTCGAGGTGCGCCACGCCTCGTGGGATTCGCCGGAGAGCCGCGAGTTCCTCCATCGCGCCGGCCTGAATTTCTGCAACATTGACCAGCCGCCTTCCCGCAGTTCGATCGGGCCGACCAGCTTCGCGACCGGGCCGATTGCGTACTATCGCTTTCACGGGCGCAACGCGCAGGCGTGGTTCGCCCGCGACGCCGGCCGCGACGCGCGCTACAATTATCTCTACACCGGCGACGAGCTCGCGCCTTGGGCCGAGAACATCGCCGCGATGGCCAGGGAGGTGCAGAAGCTCTTCGTGATGAACAATAACCATTATCGCGGCCAGGCGGTGGTGAACGCGCTCCAGTTGAAGTCCGCCCTCAGCGGGGAAAAAGTCCGCGTCCCGGAACTGCTGGCCGAGCAGTACCCGGTGCTGAAGGAGATCGCCGCGTCCTCCGGAGGAAGCGCCCGGCTGTTTTGAGCACGCGGCGCAAGATTCCTCCGCAAGCGGGATTGCTTGAATAAGGCGCCGCGTTGAGGTATTCTCGATAACGGCCATGTGGAGGTAACACGATGGTTCTGGTTGAAGCAAAAGTGTTGGACTCGACGCATCTTGAACTCTCAAAACCCATCGCGGCGGCTCAAGGCAGGACCGTCCTGGTCTCTGTTGCCGAACGAGGGGAAAAGGACGTCGACCGACAGCAGTGGCTCGCCGCTTCCGCTGCGGCTCTGCAAGCGGCATATGGTGAGTCGGAGCCGGATTATCCGGCCTCTGCGGTCAGAGAGAGTAATCCGGATTACGGCACATGAACGAAGGCGACATCATCCTGACGCCGCTGATGCAGGCTGACGGGATGATGAAGAACCGACCGGCGCTTTTGCTTCGCGAACTTCCGCCGTATGGGGATTTCCTCGCCTGTGGCATCACCACCCAACTCCATCAGGCCGTGCCCGAATTCGACGAGGTCATCTCCAAGCGGGATTCCGATTTTGCCGCATCAGGTCTCGTTGCAGATTCCCTGATCCGTCTGGGATTCCTGGCTGTGCTGCCCCGTCAGAGGATTTTGGGCTCGATCGGCCAGATCTCCGCCGAGCGCCGCGCACGCCTGCTGAGGAACCTCAGCAAGCATCTGGTGGCCAATCTTAAAAAGACCCCCGGCAAAGCCGGCGACGGTACCCGGAAATAGCGCGCCGGACGAGCTGGCTTTCTGTCAACTCTTTCATTGATCCCCATGTACCAAGATCCACAATGAGTGTCGTCCGCGAACGAATGACACTCCGCCGGCACACGCCTTGGCGGAATGCAGGTTCCGGGATCGCCGCATGTCGCTTGACCGGAAGGCCGAGAGTATATACAATGTAATTACCTACAGGCGAGGATGAGGCCAATGGCTACCCTGCTGAGAGCGCGCATAGTCCGAGTCGGAAACTCGCGGGGAATTCGCATCCCCAAGGTTGTCCTGGACCAGTTGGACATTGGGCCGGAAGTCGAGATGGCCGTTCAATCGGACCGGCTGGTCATCCGCGCGGCGCGTCGCACGCGGGAAGGCTGGTCCAGGCGCTTTGCCGCGATGGCCGCCCAACAGGACGATCGCCTGGTCCTGGAAGTGCCCGGCCGGTGGGATAAGAGCGAATGGCAGTGGTAGCCCGCCGGTTTGACGTTTTCCTGGTGAACCTCGACCCGACCGTCGGCAGCGAGGTCAGGAAGACCCGTCCGTGCCTGGTGATCTCGCCCGACGAGATGAACCGCCACATCGCCACGGTCATCGTGGCGCCCATGACGACCCGAGGACGCGAGTACCCCACTCGCGTCGCGTGCAGTTTCGCTGGCAAGGACGGCCAGATCGTTCTCGATCAGGTTCGGACCATTGATAAAGTGCGCTTCGTGAAGCACTTGGGCCGAATGGGCGCCGCCACGCAGAAGCTGGTTCTGGCGGTCCTGGCGGAGATGTTTGCCGAATGAAGCACGAATTGCCGAATGAGCTGCTTCATGGCGCGCGCCGGAACATGACGCTCCTCCAGCGCGAGGCGGACCGGATCGCCGTGCTCATCCTCTCGACAGACCTGCCGCAAATTGATATTGTGATCCAGGTGGAAAAGCTGCGCGAGCTGTGCGAGGAGCTTTTCCCCGGGCGCGACGAACTGTTCGAGATGATCTACGCCAGCCGCTTCGAGCGGCTGAGAGAACAGTTCGGCGACGACCGCCCCGACCACGACTGAGCGGCAATGCCGCACGGCGGAGATGATGGCGAAACTCTTTTCGAGCGAGGACAGGCAGAAGCTCATGGGCAAGCAGATGGTCGGCGCGCTGCGCGCCGGAGAGCCGGTGGACGCGGTGTTCCTCGTCGCCGAGTGCTCGCTGCGCTCCACGCGCGCCGGCGGCAGCTACCTGAACCTGATGTTGCAGGACCGCTCCGGGCAGATCGTCGGCCGCCTCTGGGACGCCACCGAGGCCTTCGCCGCGACGATCGCCGTGGACAGCTTCATCCACGTCAAGGGCAAGGTCGAGAGCTACCAGAACCAGCTCCAGGTCAACGCGCGCTCGATCACGCGCGCCGAGACCGAAGGGCTGCACCTGAGCGATTTCCTCCCGCAGAGCGTGCGCGACCCGGCCGAGATGATGCGCGACCTGGCGGCGATCCTCGCCCAGGTCCAGGACCCCGACTACAAGGCGGTTGTGGACGCGTTCCTCTCCGACAAGGATTTCTGCGCCGCCTTCCGCACCGCGCCGGCGGCGGTGCAGAATCACCACGCCTACCTCGGCGGATTGCTCGAACACACGCTCTCGATGGCCGGGATGGCGGTCAAGGTCCTCGAGCATTATCCCACGCTCCGGCGCGACCTGCTGCTCGCCAGCGTCTTCCTCCACGACATCGGCAAGACGCGCGAGCTCTCCTGCAAGCGCACCTTCCGCTACACCGACGCCGGCAACCTGGTCGGCCACATCACCATCGGCGTCCTCATGCTTGAGGACCGCGTCCGCGCACTGCCGAACCTGCCCGAGGAGAAGGTCAACCTGCTGCGGCACCTGATCCTGAGCCACCACGGCGAGCTCGAGTTCGGCTCGCCCAAGCTGCCAATGGTCGCCGAGGCGGTGGCGCTGCACTACCTGGACAACCTCGACGCCAAGCTCAAGGACATCTCCGAGACCATCGCGGAGGACAAGAACGCGGACGCCGGCTGGACGGATTATTCTCAAAGCCTGAAGCGCCGGCTTTACAAGGGATGACCGCCGCGGATGAAGATCTATCTCGCCGCGCCGCTGTTCAGCCAGATGGAGCGGCAATATAACCGCCGCCTGGCCGAGAAGCTCAAGGCGCTGCTGCCCCAGTGCGAGATCGTGCTGCCGCAGGACTTCCGCTCCGGGACCGCCTCGTTCAACGACCGGCGCCACCTGGCCACGGTCTTCAAGCGCTGCATCGAGGATCTCTCGAGCGCCGACGTGGTGCTGGCGCTCATGGACGGCGCCGACGCGGACAGCGGCGTGGCCTTCGAGACCGGCTACGCCCGCGGCCTGGGCAAGCCGGTCCTCGGCGTTCGCACCGACTACCGGCAGTCGCAGGTCAAGGGCCTGAACCTGATGCTCGCCGCCGGCGCCAGCGAGATCCTCTGTCACTTCAGCTTCAACGAGCAGCTCGACGACCTGGCCGGCCTGATCGTCGCCCATCTCGAACGCCTGGCGCGGAAGCCGCTTTGAAGCGCGCCGCGCCGCCCGCGCCGGCTCCCCATTTCCTGCGCTTGCTTGCGCCCGCGGATTTTTGATACGCTGTATCTGACGACATTTCATCGCGGCAACAACCCTCTGGGCTCGTCCTCAACCTCAGGAGCGCGATGTTGGATACGCAGGGAACGCTGACCTGGATCGTGCCGGACGTCCTGGCCGCGATGGGCCGGCCATACGATCTGCGCAAAGCCGTCGAGCTGTTCAAAGACGCCGGGATCGGCGTCGTCGTCAGCCTCACCGAGACGGCGCTCAACACCGACATCCTGGCCGAGTTCGACATCGAGTATCACCATATCCCGGTGGACGACTACCGCGCGCCGGACGCTGAGCAGATCGAGCGGTTCGTCTCCGTCGTCGCGGCGGCGCGCGAAGCGGGGCGGCGGACGCTGGTGCACTGCTTCGCCGGGCGCGGCCGCACCGGCACCATGGCCGCCTGCTATCTCGTCAGCCTCGGCCGGACGCCGGAGGAAGCGCTCGCCGAGGTCCGGTCGCTCCGGCCCGGCGCGGTCGAGACCGAAGAGCAGGAAGAGGCCGTCCACGACTACGCCCGGCACCTCCGGCAGAAGCGCGGACGGCGCGGACACGCGGGCTGAAACGGCCGAAAGCGAAATTCTTGACTCCGCCGACGCGATTGGGTTAGACTCGCTTAAGAAAACTGTGGCGGCCAAAACGCCGGACCCGACTTCTCTCCGCAAGCCGAAAGGGCGTGCCGATGCTCGAGCCGGTCTTCGACGCCCCCGATTACGAGGAGTGGGACGAGAACGACTGGGAGCGTTTCCTCCAACGCGCCGACGCGCGCACCGCTAAATTCCAGGAGCTCTTCGAGACGCTGGTCCATCACCCGCACCGCGACCGCCTCATCGCGCATGAGATGGGCTGGGAAGACGACCTGGCGGAGTGCGGCGGCACGGCGTCGAGATGCCCCTCCTGCGACAAGCGCTTCGACTGCGAGGCCTACGAGATGCTCCGCCTGATGTCCGAGCCGGAGCGCCTCGACGACGACCCGGACGCCGAGGACCTCGTCGGCTGCTTCGAGCAGCTCCGCGAAATCCCCGCCTACGTCAGCGCGCAGGACTTTGCGACGCGGCTGGAGGACCTGCTCGAGCGGCGGATGCAGAAATGGAGCGACGACGAGGACGCGCGGCGCGCCGTCTTCGCCGCCCAGATGGTCTCCGCGCAGGTCGCCGGTGGCCACGGCATCGGCTACGAGCGCGACTCCCTCTGCGGCAACATCGCCAACTGCAAGCGCGCCCTGCGCAGCCTCGCCGCCTGCCGCGAGCAACTCCTGATCCTCCAGGAGCGCCGCCTCATTCTCCCCGACGACCTTCTCGCCCTCTCCGTCGAAGCTGATCAGGCCTCCGCCGAAATCAGCCGGTGGATCGAGAGCCTTCGCGCCAGGATCTGGTGGCGCTAGACGTCCGCGTCGCGGCAAACTCGAAAGGGCAACGGCGGCCATGCAATACCGCAAGATGGGAAAGTGCGGCGTCAAGCTCAGTTGCCTGGGCGTCGGGAGCTACCTCACCATCGGCATGAAGATGGATGACGCGGCCTCGCGCGAGGTCATCTTATAGAAAATCTCAAGCCTCTCGAGATCCAGATTCCGTCCGAAGCCCTGCAGAAACTCTACGTGCTGTTTTCCCGCAACGGCAGTCTGACATGATCTTCATCCGCCGCTGACAAGACCCTCTCCAACCGCAGGATTTGCCTCATTTGCGCTTTTCAGTGTCGCTACTGTCGAATTTTTCTGAAACGTTCATTTTGCGCTAAAACGGCCGGTTTCATTGGCGATTCGCGAGCGAAACAGCCCTCATTTTGCTTCCTTTTCGCGCTTCTGCTACAATGCCCGACCTAATGGGTTACATGCGTTGACAAAACGCAACATATAGCGGTCTTGAGGAGAAAAATGATGAGAAACGCACGCGCATTCGTGGACGATTATCGGCGCAAGGGTTATCCTGACGACCGAATTCGGATCATCGCGAGCATGCGGCCGGAGCCGTTGCGGAGCGAGGCGCTTCAGATTCTCGACGCCGAGGCGTCAGCCTCAAAAGAGTCCAACGCGCCGCCCGCGGGAGATGAAGACGTCGGGCTCACAACATCGGAGCAGGCAGCGGTCCAGGCCGAGGAAGTGACGGCGGTCATGGAGCCGAGCGCGCCGGCATCCGCAGCGCCCGAGCCGGCGCCGGCGGCGCCGCATCCGGAGGTCGAGGCGCTCCGGCAGGAGGCCGCGGCCGCTCGCGGCGAACGCGACAAGGCCGCCGCCGACCTTCGAAAGGCCTTCGCCGAACTGGCGCGCGCGCGCGCGGAAGTGACGCGGCTGAATTCCGATAACGCGGAGCTTCCGGCCCTGCGTAAACGGGTCAGCGAGCTCGAAGTGGCGCTGGCCTCGAAGGAAAGCCTGCTGACCGAGAAGGACCAGGCGCTCTCCGAAAAGGAAAAGTCCCTGGCCGAGGAGCGCGCGGAGCGCGAGGCGGCCGGCGGCCGCGTCGAGGAACTGGCCGCGACGATCGAGGGCCAGTCCGGGCGGATCCGCGAAATGGAAGCGATCCATCAGCAGTTGGCCGGCGCGGACACGGAGCTCGAGGAATTGCGCACCGCCGCCGCGCAGCTCAAGCAGGGCGTCGAGGCGAAGTGCGAGCACATCGCCGAACTCGAGGCCGATGTCTCGAAGACCCGCGAGGAGGCCGTGGCGCTGCGCCAGCAGGTCGAGTCGAACGAGAAGGCGGTCGGCCTGCTCCAGGACAAGCTCAGCTCGCGCGAGACCGAGCTCACGTCGCTCCGCGCGCATTTCGATCGCGAGGCCGCCGACCTGAAGAAACGCGCGGACCAGGAGATGTGGATCGTCCGCCGGCGGCTCCGCCGGTTCCAGAAGGGCGCGCTGCTGGGCGGCGCGGTCGCCGCCTGTTTCCTGGCGGTGTTCGCCTATTACTCCCTCAGCGGCTCGAGCGACGATGCGGTCCTCGCGAAAAACCTGGCCGCGGCCGCCAGCCATTCGCACCAGGGCATTGCGGCGGCGACCCCGGTCCAGATGCCGCCTGCGCCGCTGCGCGCGCCCGGCAGCCTGGCCCAGGCGCCCGCCACACCGCCCAACGCCGTCAAGCCGGTCGTCTGGAACCTGCCGAAGGTGGACGAGCCGCCGCGCAACAGCGTAACGCCGCCGCGAACCAACGTGGCGCCGCCGCAGGCCCGGAGCGTTTCGACGCCGCCGGCGGCGTTGGCCATTCCGGCGACGCCCGCGCCCAAGCCGGCCGGCGCCTCGAAAGTGGTCACCTACACAGTCAAGAGCGGAGAGACGCTCTGGGTGATCAGCGAGAAGGTGCTCGGCAAAGGCGAGGCGTGGCGCGACATCGCCAAGGAAAACAAGATCAGCGTGGCGCAGGCCGGGCATCTGACGGCGGGGACGGTCTTGACGATCACCGTGCCCGCGTCGAACTAAGGGACCCGCGTGATCCTTTTCCGACCGATGCGCGCGGGGCCGGTGACCGTCGCGGGGCGCCTGGCGCGGTCCGCCACTTTCGAGAACGCCGCCGACGCGCAGGGCCGGCCCGGCGAGGCGATCCGCAAGATGTACGTGGCGCTCGCGCGGGGCGGCGCGCCGTGGATCGTTTCCGGCTACGCCTACGTCCTTCCGAACGGCCGTTCCGCGGCGACGCAGAGCGGCATCCACTCCGACGAACTGGTCGGCCCGTGGCGGCAGATCGCCGAGGCCGTCCACCAGGAGCGCGCGGAGACCAGGCTCTTCATGCAGATCGCGCACGGCGGCCGCCAGGTGCCCGCTGATCTCGTCAGCGAGCCGGTCGCGCCTTCGGCCGTCGCGGTCGGCGGCGGAGTCCGCCCGCGCGAGATGACCGCGCGCGAGATCGAGGAAACGCTCGACGCCTTCGGCCAGGCCGCCCGCCGCGCGCGCGAGGCCGGCTTCGACGGCGTCCAGCTCCACTGCGCCCACGGATATCTGCTCAGCGAATTCCTCTCGCCGCACACCAACCGCCGCACCGATGAATGGGGCGGCACGCCGGAGCGCCGGCGCCGCTTCGTGATCGAGGCGTTCCGCCGCGCGCGCGCCGCCGCCGGGCCGAACCTGGCGGTCAGCGTCAAGCTCAACTGCGAGGACTTCATCCAGGACGGCCTGTCGCTCGGCGAGAGCTGCGAGGCCGCGCGCGCCCTGGCCGCCGAAGGGATTGACGCCATCGAGGTCAGCGGCTGGATGGCCGAAGGCGACGAGCGCTGCGCGCCCATGCGCAAGGGCGATCCGAAACCGCAGGAGGAAGCGTACTATCTCACGCAGGCCGTGGAGATCAAGCGCGCGGTCGGCGCCGTGCCCGTCGGCGCCTGCGGCGGGTTCCGCTCCTACGAGGTCATGGTCCGCGCGCTCGAGGGCGACGGGCTGGACTTCGTCGCCGTCTCGCGCCCGTTCATCGCCGAGCCGGACCTCGTCGCGCGGCTCCGCGCCGGGCAGCCGCGCGCCACGTGCATCTCGTGCAACGAATGCTCCTCGCGCCGCAATGGGCCGGTGCATTGTCCCCGGGTCGCCGACGGCCGCCTCAAGCCGCCCGCGCCCGGATTATTCCCGCCGAAGTCATGACCGATCGCCTCGATTATAAAGTCGAACTCGACACCTACAGCGGCCCGCTCGACCTGCTGCTGTACCTCATCCGCCAGTCCGAGGTGGACCTGTGGAACCTCCCGATCGCGCGCATCACCGAGCAGTACCTCCGGTACATGGAGCTGATGACCGAGCTGAACATCAACGTCGCCGGCGAATTCATCGTCATGGCGGCGCAATTGATCGAGATCAAGTCGCGCCTGATGACGCCCGAACCGGAGCCCATGCCCGAGGAAGAGCCGGACGACCCGCGGATGGAGCTCGTGCGCCAGTTGCTCGAGTACAAGCGCTTCAAGGAGGCGGCGCTGGCGCTGAACGACCGGGCCGAGCTGCAGTCGGAGCGGTTCGCGCGGCCGGGCGAGCGGCCGGACGGGACGGTCGGTCCCGTATCGGGAGTGCCGGCCGGCGTCAGCCTCTGGACGCTGTTCGACGCGTTCTCGAAGATCCTCCAGCAGACCGGCGGCGGCCACAATCTCGTCTTCGACCCCATGCCGCAGGAGAGAATCCAGCGCGAGCTGGAAGAGACGATGTGCGCGGCGGGGCGCTTGACCTTCGCCGGCGTTTTCCAGGGGCAGATGACGCGCGTGCGGCTGATCGGAACGTTCATCGCACTGCTGGAACTGGTGAAGCAGCAGGTCCTCCGCGTGGAGCAGGCGGAGGCGTTCGGCGAAATCTGGCTGACGTACGTCCCGCCGGAGGAACGCGTGCAGGCGCCGCCGCTGCTTCCTCCCGAGCCGCCGCAAGGATCCCCCGCGCCCGCGCCCTCCGCCGAACCGGAAGAGCCGCCCGATGACGAATGGCCCGATGAGGATTCCGGCATCGTCCTGCCTGACGTCCCGTCGGTTGATGAACCACCTCCCGCGCCGGCTCCTGAGGCTGAGCAAGAGCAGGACGAGGATGAGACTGATGACGAGGACGACGAGGACGACGACGAGGACGAGGACGAGGACGATGAAAAGTAAGTGACGGAAGGAGAGCGCTTGGAGCACAGAGTCCTGGCATTTGCGGGCAGCCCTCGACGGGGCGGGAACTCGGAGAAGCTCCTCGACAGCGCGCTGGCGGGCGTCGCCGCCGCCGCGCCCGGAGCGGCGGTCACGAAGATCGTGCTCAACGAGCTTAAGTTCCTGCCCTGCCAGAACTGCCGCTTCTGCAACGCGACCGGCTACTGCCGGTTCGCCGCGGGCGACGACATGAAGGGCATCTACGAGGCGCTCGACGCTTCGGACCGGTTCGTCATCGCCTCGCCGATCTACTTCGCCAGCGTCTCCGCGCAGCTCAAGACCATGATTGACCGCTGCCAGGCGATCTGGGCGCGCAAGTACCTGCTCAAGCGCCCGCACGCCAACCCGGACCGCGAGGCGCTTTTCCTCTCCTGCGGCGGGTTCAAGCACGACCGGTTCTACAAGTGCGCGCGGCAGGTCGTCGCCGCCTGGTGCGTCGTCCTGGACATCCGGCTCACCGGCGAGCTCTTCTACCCGTCCATTGACGCGCTCGGCGACATCCTAAAGCATCCCGCCGCGCTCGACGAGGCGTTCAACGCAGGCCGGGAGCTGATGAAGTAGCCGGCGGAACTCCGCTTACACCTCCCGGTGCTTTCATAGATTTTCCCCGCCTCGCCTGCTAAGATAAAGCCCAACATAATCCAACGTAATATTGCGCGGGAGCAACCCATGACGAGATCAGGGAAGATGCGCAGGGAGAAGGATTCTCTCGGCGAGATCGCCGTCCCGGCGGCGGCTTATTACGGCGCCCAGACGCAGCGGGCGGTGGAGAATTATCCGATCAGCGGGCTGCGTGTCAGCCCGTTCCTGGTGCGCGCGGCGGGCTGCGTCAAGAAGGCCGCCGCGCAGACGAACGGCGCCGCCGGCCGCCTGCCGCCGAAGGTCGCCGCGGCCATCGCCAAGGCGGCCGATGACGTGATCTCGTTGAAACTGCTCGACCAGTTCGTCGTGGACGCCTTCCAGAGCGGCGCGGGGGTCTCGTTCCACATGAACGTCAACGAGGTCATCGCGAACCGCGCGATCGAGATCCTCGGCGGCCGACGCGGCGACTATGCCGTGGTCCATCCGAACGACCAGGTGAACCTCGGCCAGTCCACCAACGACGTGGTGCCGACCTCGATGCGGCTCGGCGCGCTGATGCTGCTGCGCGAGGCGGAGCCGGTCTTCCGCGAGGCCGTGAGCGCGCTGCGCGCCAAGGCGGACGAATTCCAAGGCGTCGTCAAGGCCGGCCGCACGCACATGATGGACGCCGTGCCGCTGACGCTCGGGCAGGAATTCGGCGGCTACGCCTCGGCGATCGAGCGCGCCGCGAACGCCGTGCGGGAATCGTCGGCGCACCTGCGCGCGCTCGGCATCGGGGCCAGCGCCGTGGGCACCGGCGTCAACACGTTCAGCGGCTACCGCGAGGAAGTCGTCCGCCGGCTGCGCGACCTGACCGCGTTGGAGCTCCAGCCTGCGCCGGATCTGTTCGAGGCCACGCAGAGCCTGGCCCCGTTCTCGATCCTTTCCGGCGCGCTCAAGGCGCTGGCGCTGGAGTGCATCCGCATCGGCAACGACTTCCGCCTGCTGAGTTCCGGGCCGGTCACCGGCCTCGGCGAGATCCGCCTGCCCGCGCTGCAGCCGGGGTCCTCGATCATGCCCGGCAAGGTGAACCCGGTCATGCCGGAGATGCTCGCGATGGTCGGCTTCCAGGTGGTCGGGAACGACGCGGCGATCTCGCTGGCGGTGCAGGCGGGGCAGCTCGAGCTGAACGTCATGATGCCGCTCGTCGCGCACAACCTCTTGCAGTCGCTGCAGATCCTCCCGAACGCGATCGGCGCGTTCACGGCGAAATGCGTCGCGGGCGTCTCCGCCGACGCGGAGCGCTGCCGCCGCTACGCCGAGGCCACGCCCGCGCTGGCCACGATCCTCGACACGGTCTGCGGCTATCAGAAGGCCGCCGAGATCGTCAAGCGCTCGCTCGCCGGCGGCAAGTCCATCCGCGAAACGGCGCTCGAGCTGGGCTACGTCACGCGCGAGCAGGCCGAAAAGCTCCTGTCCCCCGAAGCGCTGATCCGCCCCGAGAGCAAACGCCGCGCGCGGTGAAACGAACGCGCTCTTCCACCACAACACGAATTTTTACCACGACGGCACGAATTTTCACCACGACGACACGACGAGCACGACGAACGCCAAACAACGAACATCAAAAACGGCGGATTGCCGTAACAGCAGTTTCGTCGTGCTCGTTGTGTCGTCGTGGTGAAACTGCGGTGGTCGTTGTGGTGAGGATTGAAAAGCGGGAGCGAAATGGTAGAATGACCGGCGGTTTGCGCCCGCGGGCGCCGGCTTTGGAACGGCCGGAGACCGGCCCGGGGCGGAAGGAGGCGGACCCGATGAAACGCTCTCGAGGCGGGATAACGTGGCCGGCGGTTCTTGTCCTGGCCCTGTGGCCTTGCGCGTCGCTTCTGGCGCAGGACTACCCGATCCGCCTGTATCGCCCGCAAGCCGCCGGGCTGAAATACCACCTGTCGGCCAGCGGCCGGAGCTCCCGGACCCAGGTCATCAAGTCCGGCGACAAAACTCTCCAGAATGAATCCGTGAAATTCGCGGTGGAATGCGACTGCGCCGTGACGGTTCTCGCGGTGGATGACAAGGGAAAGCCGTCGAAGCTCTCCCTGCAGATCGAGAAACTGACCCGGACGGACGATGCCGGCGCGAAGGAATTGGTGAGCAAGGGCAGCGTCGTTACGGTTTCGATGAAGGACGAGGTCGAGGTTTCCGAGATGGACGGCCACCGCCTGCCTCTGCCGGCCCAGGAGGCGATTACGGTGATCCTTCCGCTGGACCCCAACGGGCCGACGGACGACGAGCTTTTCGGCACGGCCCAGCGGAAGAAGCCGGGCGATCATTGGGACGTCAACACCGATTTGATGGCGAAGGACCTGCTGCGCCGCCGGGCGACGGCGAATACGGCGGACCTCAGCGGAACCGTCACCCTTGAGAAAGTCGTCCGCGTCGGCAATACGGAATGCCTGCAGATCAGCGGCTCTATGGACTGCTCCAGGTATATTCCCATCGTGCCGAGCGAAGTGAAAGTCGAGAAGGGGTTCCTGAAAATCGGATTTTCCGAGAAGCTGCCGGTCGCCGCGTCCATGCCGGCGCTCGAGGTGTCGCAGACGGCGAATGTCGGCTACACGATGAAGGGCAGACCGGACCCCACCGGAGAAGAGGTGACGATTGACGTCGGCGCCACGCTGAGCAACTTATCGCACGTGACCGACGTGCAGGCGCCTGGGGCCGCCGCTCCGAACTGACGCCGCCCGCCGGAAAGGAAGGTGCTTCGATGGTTCGGCGTTCCCCGTCTCTTCATAGTTGCGCGGCGCTGATGCTGGGTTTTTGCGGGGCCGCCGGACTGCGCGCCGCGGAGAACGTCCCTGCATCCGCGCCGCCGCTGGTTCCCTTCACGCTTCCATGGAACGACGTTTCGCCGGGCCTGACCAACCTCAGCGGCTGGCTCGAAAAGCCCGCCGGGAAATCCGGCTTCATCGCCGCGAAGGACGGCCATCTGCGGGCCGGCGACCGGCGCATCCGGCTCCTGGGCGTCAATCTCTGCTTCGAGGCCAACTTCCCCAAGCACGAGGACGCCGACCAGATCGCGCCGCGCATGGCGCGCTTCGGGATCAACTGCGTCCGCTTTCACCACATGGACACCAACGCCTCGCCGCAAGGGCTGCTCAAGGACGACCGTCGCACGATTGACCCGGCGCAACTGGAGCGGCTCGACTACCTCATATCCCGGCTGAAGGCGAACGGCATTTACGCGGACCTGAACCTGCACGTGGGGCGCAATTTCCCGGGCCTGCCGGCGAGCGGTATCAGCTTCGATAAGGCGTTGGACCACTTCGTGCCGCAAATGATCGAAATGCAGCACGAATACGCGCGCGACCTGCTCACGCACGTCAATCCCTACACCGGCAAGAGCTACGCGGACGAACCGGCGGTCGCGCTCATCGAGATCAGCAATGAGGACGGCCTGATCCGCGAGTGGCTCTGGGGCAACCTGGACGCGCTGCCGCCGTTTTATGAGAGCGAGCTGGCCCGGCAATGGAACGACTGGCTCAAGGGGCGCTATGCCGGCGCCGCCGCGCTCAGGGCCGTGTGGAACGCCGCGGACCAGCCGCTGAGCGCCACGGAAATGCTCTCGAACGCCGATTTCGCGAACGGGGCGGACGGATGGGTGCTGGAACAGCACGACGGGGCCAAGGCGACCGCGGAGCCCGCCAAAGACGGACCGGGCGGCGGGCCGGTGCTGCGGCTGGCCGTGCAGCGGCCGGGGCAGGAAGGCTGGCATGTCCAATTCGGCCAGCCCGGCCTCACGGTGAAAGCCGGCTCGACCTATACGCTCAGCTTCCTGGCGCGCAGCGAGCGGCCGCGCGCCATCACGGCAGTGTTCGGACAAGCGCACGATCCCTGGAATGCCGTGGCGTCCACGCAGGCTGCGCTCGGCAAAGAATGGCGCACGTTCAGCCTGGCCTTTGTCGCCCCCGAGACGGACGAGAACGCGCGCGTGGTTTTCTCGGACCTCGGCCGTGCGGGCGACGTGTGCGAGTTCGCGGCCGTGTCGTTCCGCGCGGGCGGCGTCGCCGGCCTCCGCGCAGGCGAAGAGCTCGGCTCCGTCGCCCCGCTGCGGAAGAAGGAGTTCGCCGGCCGCGCTCCCGCCGTCCAGCGCGACTGGATCCGGTTCATGTGGGAGACCGAGGAGCGCTACTGGACCGGCATGCGCCGGTTCATCCGCAAGGACCTCCACTGCGGCTCGCTCGTGGTTGGCACGGCATGCAGCTACAGCCCGTTCGCGATCCAGGCGGAGATGGACGTCACCGACTGCCATAACTATTGGCAGCACCCGTACTTCCCCGGAAGGCCGTGGGACCCGGTGGACTGGATCGTGCATAACGTCCCGATGGCCGGCGTGCCGGACGGCGGCACGCTGCGCATGCTGCTCACGCGCGCGGCCGGCAAGCCGCTGGTCTGCACCGAATACAATCACCCCGCGCCGAACACCTACTCGTCGGAGGCGTTTCTGCTGCTCGGCGCCTATGCGGCGCTGCACGATCTCGACGGGATTTTCGCGTTCGCCTATTCGCACGGCGCCGACTGGAACCGCGGCACCTTCGCGAATTTCTTCGACATCGCCGAGCATCCGACGAAGATGGCCGCGCTGCCCGCCGCGGCGGCCCTCTTTGAGCGTGCCGACGTCCGAACGGCAGACAAGCCGACCGTTGTGCCTTACACCGTGGAAAGTTGCATCGAAGTGATCCGGAAATTCAACGACCTGCCGACCGCCGAGCAGCTCGGCGCGGATCCGGCGGCCGTTTTCAAGGGGCGCGTCGAGCTTGCTCTTGCGCCCGATACCGGGCCTGCTGCGCCCGCGCGCAAACCGGCCGCGGAAAGCCCGATTCCCAGCGTCACCGGCGAACTCTTCTGGGGGCCGGCGGCGGCAGAGAAGAAGGGCTTCGTGCTGGTGAAGGCGCCTCGCAGCAAAGGGCTGATCGGCGCTGCGGACGAGACCGCCTGCGACCTGGGCGACAGCGTCGAGGTCACGCCCGGCAAGACCCTGCAGGGCTGGTCGGCCATCACGCTGACAGTCCTCGACGGCGAGGGCTTCAAGGCGCCTGCGCGCATCCTCGTCAGCGCCACCGGCTACGTGCAGAATACCGGCATGATCTGGAAGGACGCCAAGCATGATTCCGTCGGCAAGGATTGGGGCCATGCGCCGGCGCTGGTCGAGGGCATTCCGGCCACGATCTCGCTGCCGCTCGAAGCCGGTGCGACGATGCGCGCCTGGGCGCTGGACGGCCGGGGACAGCGCGGCGAAGAGGTCCCGGTCAAGGCCGCCGCCGGCAACGCGACGATGGTGATCGGGCCCGAGTTCAAAACGCTGTGGTATGAGATTGAGCTGGCCAGGTAAACCCGCGAGGAGAAAACATGCGCCTCCGGCATCTGCTGGTTCTGACGGCGCTGATGGCCGCGATGCCGCCCATGTGCGCTCTCGGCGCTCAGGCTGACCTCGACGCCGCGCGGAAACTCACCGCCGAGGCCTGCGAGGCCATGTCGCACAAGGACTTCGAGCCGGTCCTGGAACTGATCCGCACCGGCGACATCCCCGGCGAACTGATCCAGCGCATGCCCGCAGGCTACCCGGCCGATCCGAAAGAACGGGAGCGGATCGCCGCGGAATTCATGGAAACGATCGCGAAGAGCGTCCCCTCGATCTGGTCCTATGCCGCGGACGCCGAGCGCTTCCTGCCGCCGCCGCGCGATGAGAAAGGCTCCCTCGTCGTGCCCGTGCGCTTCGATTCCAGGAACGCGGAGAAGGTGCAGGTCACCGTCTTCCAGCTCTTCCGCTATCGGGCCGCTCCAGAAGGGCCGCGGCTGGTCAACATCGAGACGCCGCTGACCGGGCCGGACATCGTCTCCACGGCGGCGGCCCTGATGCCTGCGCACTGGCCGGAGTCGGCGGAGGATAAGGAGAAAAAGGAGCGCAAGCACGCGATGATCGTGCAGATGATGCGCGGGTCGCACTTCGAGGCGGAGAAGGCCGCGCGCGAGGCGCTGAAGGAGTCGCCCGAGGACATGGTCTTCCGCTTGACGCTGGCCCGCGCCCTGGGCTCGATGAAGAAGTACGACGACGCGAAGGCGCTGTATCGCGACATGCTCGCGCGCGGCCAGGCGGTGCTGTTCGCGCACTACCAACTGGCGGCGACGGCCCTCGATGAGCAGCGCTACGACGAGGCGCTCGCGCAGCTTCAGATCGTGCTCGACGGCCTGCCCGAGGACGACTGGCTCCTGGCCCAACTGGCCAACGCGCAGATGCTGGCCGGCAAGACCGCCGAGGCGAAGGCGACGCTCGACCGAGCCTTCAAGCTGAGTCCCTTCAGCCGCCACGCCCTTCTGCAGCGCGCGCGGCTCCGAATCCGCGAGGGCGATCTCGACGGCGCCGCCGCCGACCTGCGCACGGTCAAGGAGCGCTACGGGCAGAACATCGTGATGCTGCTGAAGGACCCGGATTTTTCGAAAGTGGTCCTGACGGACAAATACGGCGACATCATTGACCGCCGATTCCAGCCGGCGCCGCACTAGAGAAAGTTGGCCGAGAACGGGGCGGCGGTCACTGCGGCGGGCGCAGGAAGAGGATCGAACGGACGCGGTCGCGCGGGATGGAGACCGCGCCGAGGAACTCCGATTGCCCCATGAGCCGGTCCGCCGAGAGGGTGCAGGAGCGCAGCGTAAACCGGCCCTCGCTGGTGACGACGCGGACGGCCGCCTCGGGCGCGGGCGGTTTGGCGGTCGGCGCGGGGAACCGGATGGACGCGACCTGCGCCGGGTCAGGCTGCATCTGGTCATGGCCGGTCTGGAGCGAAAACAGTCCGTCCTCGAACGTCACGGATTGTCCGGTGATCGCGTTGCCGTTCGTCATCGTGACCCGGACCGATCCGGCCGCCGGTTCCGGCGCGGCGCCCGGAGGCACGACGCCCGGCAGCACGCGCAGGCGCTTGATCGAGACCGGCGCGAACCCGACGAAGACGACGTACCGGCCGTCCTTCGGCCCGGGACGGCCTGATGTGATCGGGCCCTGCGCCTGGTCGTCCTTCCACGCGCGGACCGTGCCGTCTTTCGGGTCGTATGAACACCGGAGCCGGACGCTGCGCACGCGCTGCTGGGGGAACCGCAGCGCCTGCGCCCAGTCGCGTCTCGCCGCCGGCGCTCCCTTCGAGACGCCGACGCTTTCGTTGCCGCTGCTCCGGAATGCGAACAGCACGCCGCTCCTCTGGCTCGGCGCGGCGGCCGGGCCGTAAACGGCGGGAGGCCGTTCGCCCATCCATCCGGTTTCGCTGGCGAAGAGGATCATCTCGCAGTCGAGCGGCCCGTCTTCCGACGCCTCGACATCGGCCTCGAACGTCACCGGGCCGTCCTGCGGCAGAATGGCCGCGAGGATGCTGCCGTCGGTCGCATCGCCCGGCGAGGCCAACTGCGCGCCCTCGAAATTCCACTTGCCGCGGACGGCCATCCACGAGCCCAGGCCGCCCGCATCGAATGACGTGTCGAGAAACGGCTGCGCCGCCGCGCTGAAGCGGACTTCCGACAGGCGCGGCGTCGGAAGCGTCAGTTCGCCGAGCGCCTCGCTGGCGACGACCGTCTGGTCCGGGCCGATGGTGCGGACCTCGCCCAGGACGTAGTCGCCGTTCGCCAGGGCGATCCGATCGCCCGCTCCCGGCGGGCCGGCGGTCGTCAGCTCGATGCGGTCCAGGGCGGAGGCGCGCACGCGGACTTCATTGGGGAATTCGGGGCATCGCATATGCAGCCAGCCGTCGTCGCCCAGGCCGAGCACCGTGCCGGTGAACCGGTCTCCCGGCACGGTCGTGACGCGGTCGCGGGTCGGATTAACCGCCAGCGACCAGCCCGCCACTTCGGGCGGCGGCAAGCCGCCGAGCCGGAATGCGACGAACGCCTCCGACTCGTCGGCCCCCTTCAACAGCGTCGCCCACGCCGTGCGATAGAGTTCCGGCTGTTCGACCGCGCGCGCGCGGGTGACGTTGCCGGTAAACGCCGCTCCCTCGCGCGGCTCGATCTTCAGTTCCGCGAGCGGTATCGCCAGGGCGAGCTCCCAACAGGCGGTCCGGGTGGCGCAGGCGCAGCGCCAGGGCGGCGTGTCGGGCATCACCTGGCGGCCCGCAGCTTTCTTCTGCGCGTAGGTGAACTCCAGCGCTTGTCCGAGCGGATTCACGAGGAATTGGCGCCAGTCGGAGCGGTCCGTCCCGGGCGACAGGAAGATCTCGATGTGGTCGTCGCGGAACAGGTCGTTGCTGCCGCGCGGCGCGCGCGCCACCAGCCCGGCCGGCTCCGGCTCGAGCGCGCGGACGGCAAGATAGAGGCACTGGTCGTCCCAGAGCATGGCGAACTGCGTCTGGAACAGCGGCCCGACCTCGGCGCCGCCGAAGTACGTGAACCCGGTCTGCCACGGCACGCCGCGCCAGCACTCGTCATCGAAAGACGCGTCGAGCCGGGGCGGCATCTTCGCGCGGAAGACCGTGCAGTTGCGCGTCTCGGCCGAGGCGGGACGAACGAGGACCGCCAGCGCCAGGGCAAGGACCCAGGCGGCGCGAAGTGAGTTTCTCATCGGCGCTCATCACCCATTGTCAATTCCGCACGTGACTTCCGTATTATCGGCTAAGATACCCCGCGCGTGCAACGGCGCTTTCTTGCGCGCGGCCGCAGCCAAGAGGACGGATGGCCGCAAAGAGGCGCAGGAGGCGCAACTGCATGATAGGGCTGGAGAGGCTGTTGAGGGACGTCCTTGTGCTGCGGGCAGCTATTAAGGCGGATTCGCCGCGGAGAGCGCCAGCCAACCGTCATTGAAAAGGCGGTCTCCGCGGCGAAATCAGTTTCCGTATCCGGCTTTCACGCGGCGTGACGTCGAAGTCGGCGCAACAGCGCGGCCGCTCCGCAGCCCGCAAAGAAGAGGCTCAAGGTCGCCGGCTCGGGGACCGGGCTTTCGGCCAGGGCAACTTTCAGCGCATAGCCGTTGTAGACGCCGCCGTCGCCGCCGGAAACCGTGAGGGGACCGCCCGCCACAGTGGCAGGACTCAGGTCCAAATCAAATGTTGACGCCGAGGTGCCGAGGCCGTCGGAGCCCGCGGGGTCGAGGCCGTCAATGCTGAGCGTGTCACCGGCGTCAAAGATGCTGTTATTGTTCGCGTCATCCCAGTCAATGCTCGAGAGAGTCAAGACGTGCCCGGTGCCGCCCGCCGCAGGGACAATTCCGATCTCCACGTCTTCTCCGTACTGCAACATCTGCAGCAGGAAGTTGGCGGTCGGATTCGCGGCCTGCACCCAAGGCTGGCCGCCGGTGCCGAGCGAGGACATTCCCTGGAAGATCGTGCTGCCCGGCGCGTACGTCTGGATATAGTTGTACTTGCCGTTGATCCAGTTGGCCACCGAGGTCCCGGTGTTCGGATCAGTCTGCATGAAGTTGCCGCCCGCCAACAGTTGACCGGCCGCCACCCAGGTAGCTTGTCCGCCCATCAGCAGATCGCCATACGTCCCGGGATAGGCGTTTGTCAGCCAGGTGAACGAGTTGATCGTCGCCGTCGGAGCGCAGAAGTTATTCCCCGACGTGCCATTCGGCCCGACCTGGTTCTGCCCCACGTCTCCAAAGGCGGCGATGGTCGTTTCGTCTACGGTGTAGTCAACGGCCAGTCCGGCGCGCGCGAAGAGAAAAAGACCGGCTGCAAATACGGCTATCGTAAAACGACGGACATTCATGCTGAGCCTCCCCATTAAAAACTCGCAGTCTCCATTACCCTGCCGACCCCTTTCATCCTCCCGGTTTCAATCATCTCCCTTCCATTTCTAAAGTATGTGGGATTAGAGTTGAAGCCCCAACTTTACGAGCAAACCGGGTGCCGGAAATACTGAAAGACGCGCAGGGGCAGGGCGAAAGTTGAGGGCAGTCTTAAGCGTTGTTAGAAAGCGAATTAGGACGGTGACGATGAGCTATGCCGAGTGTAGAATTTCCGCACTCCGAGAGGGATGTTGTCGAATCTCGACACGCACTAGTGTTTAGTTGCGTAAATTGGTACGCCAATTTACGCAACTAAACACGGTCCAACGGAACGCATAACCCAATACAACGACGCGGCTTATCGCGGTCATGCTTACTTGCGGAAATAGGACGCCTATTTCCGCAAGTAAGCACTTGGGGTGCAAGTTGTGAACGCTGGACCAGGCTAATTTTTATCCCAGACGATTCGGGTCAATGAGAATGGTCTTATGGCGATCGGCCCCGCGGCGTTTTGCTCCTCTATCCTTGCGGCTTTTTTATCGAGATCGAGAAGGCCGGACGTGGCGAGGGTTTCAACTCGGTCGGGCTTGCGGTCCTGAAATAATGTTGAAGGATCGAAGGAAAGATCGGCGGCGGACGCGTTCTCCAGCAGAAGCGTCGTGCGCGCGGGCGACTCGAACAGTCCCGCCTCGACCGGAATAAAATATTCAGTCTTCGCTCCGCCGCCCGCGACCGAGCGTTCGTCCGCCTGGACCAGGCGCTGGAAAGAGCTGCTCCGATTGGCCGCCTCGCTCAACCAGCGGAACGCGGCAGCCGTGGGAACCGGGGCGTAGCTTCTTTGGCCGTCCGGCACGAACATCGCGTGGGAATCTTTCGGCCTGAAGCTGTACATGAACAAGAGCGAGGCCGTCACCGAGGGATGGCGGAGCTGAACCAGGGCCATGCGCGTCGTGGTCAGCATTTCCATCGCGGGCGACATCGGCTCTCCGGCGTCGCCGCGGTCGGCCACCGGATTGGCGCCGCGCGTGTTCCATTCCGTAATCCAGAGTTCCTTGCCGGGCAAACGGCGTTCGAAGTCCTGGAGGATGCGGTCCACTCCTTCGTCCACGCGGGCCATCATGGCGTTGAGGCGCTGCGCCGCGTTCTCCTCCGTCGGCGGCGTCGCCCCGGCCTCGGGATCGCCCATCACCTCGCGCAGACGCGGATAGAGATGCAGCGTGACGGCGTCGAACCAGGGTTCCGGCCGCAGGTCGTCATCCCATTTCCGAAGCCGTTGTCCGAATCGGCCCCTTCGCACGTCAATGGCGCCGGCGGCCGCCTGCACGGCCACCTTGACATTGGCCGGCAAGCTGGGCTTGATCGCATCCAGATATTGTTTCATGATCTGCATGCTGGTCGGCTCATCGGGCCAGTGCGCCAGGCTCGTCGGATCGTTGCCCATCGCGACCCAGAACTCATTTCCCAATTCGATCCGCTGCGGCACGATGCCCTCGCCGGCGAGGCGCTTGAACCATGCCACCTGGTCCTCGACGCTGGAGGATTCCAGGTTCGGGACGAAAACGACCTGCGCTCCGATCTCCCGCGCGAAGGGCTCGAACTGCTCAAAGCTCACCCCCTTCGGCTTGCCGCGCGCGATGTTGGCCGCGGCTTTAACCCAGAACTGCACGTAGGCCGAACTGTCCGGCTTCTCCTGGATCTCGATCAGCCCCGTGCGCCAGTTGTAGAAGTTGGAGTCTGAGCCGCCGGGGAAACGCAGCAGGCCTATCTCCATCGTTTTCAGCACGGCGACCTTGGCCGGGTCCTCCAGGAGCCGTTCGTAAAACGCCGTCGTCGAAGCCCCGAAAATGGGGCCTTGCAAAGGGCGCGGCTTGCCGGAAGGCTTGAGCGTAAGCGTATCGGCAGCCGCCGAGACGCTGATCAGAAGGAGCAACAGCACCGCCGTCCGAGCCAATCCGATCCGCCGCATCTGAACGGCCATGGCGTTCGAAGCCTCCTGCGCGAGCCGGAATTCGCCCTGCGGCCGCGCGCCGCAGGACCATCACGCATCCAACAGCATGTTTAGCAATCGAGGTTGCCTCCGTCAAGCAAGTCCTTGGCCGCCGGCGCGGAACCTCGGTTGCTATTTCATTCGGGGATGATAGAATCCTGGCAAGCAGGTTCCCAACGATCAACCTGGAGGATGCGCATGCCCAAGGAAACGATGACGCCTCGCGAGCGCTGGCTGGCCGTTCTGCGGCGCGAGAAGCCGGACCGCGTGCCGATGGATTACTGGGCGACGTCGGAAGCGACCGCGAAGCTGAAGCAGCACCTGGGCCTCGCCACCACCGAGGAGGTGTTCGCGCGATTGCACATTGACGCGCCGCTGGACGTCGGCCCGAAGTACGTCGGGCCGAAGCTGCCGCCGGGGACGAACCTCTACGGGATCCGCATGCAGACGATCCGGCACGAGGGCGGCGAGTATCTCGAGAACGCCGACGCCCCGCTCGCCCGGTACAACTCCGTCGCGGAGATCGAGAAGAACTACCGCTGGCCCGGCATAGACTGGTTCGACTTCTCCGGCATTCCGAAGCAGGTCGAAGGGCAGGAGCGCCGCCCGATCCGCGGCGGCGGGTCCGAGCCGTTCCTCACCTACAAGTCGCTGCGCGGACAGGAGCAGGCGTTCATGGACCTGGCGCTCAACCCGGAAATCGTCCACTACTGCCTCGACAAGCTTTTCGACTTCGCCTATGAGCAGACGCGCCGGACCTACGAGGCGATCCCGGGCAAAGTCACGATCTCGTATATCGCCGAGGACATGGGCGGGCAGAACGACCTGATGCTCTCCGTCAAGCACATTCACGAGTTCCTGTTGCCGCGGATGAAACGGATGATCGCCCTGACGCACAGCGCCGGCGCGTACGCCTTCCACCACAACGACGGCTCCTGCTGGCGCATCCTGCCGGACATGATCGCGGCGGGGATTGACGTGCTCAATCCGATCCAGTGGAGATGCAGGGGCATGGAGCGCGAGCGGCTGAAGCGCGACTTCGGCGGCAAGCTGATCTTCCACGGCGGGGTGGACAACCAGCAGACGCTTCCGTTCGGCACGGTCGCGGAGGTGCGGCAGGAGGTCATGGACAACCTGCGAATCCTCGGCGCCGGCGGCGGCTACATCATCGCCCCGTGCCACAACATCCAGGTCGTCGGCCCGGCGGAGAACGTCGTGGCGATGTACGAGACCGGGTACGAACACGGCTGGAGCTGACCGGAATCGCCGTCACTCCTCGACGATGACGGCCACGTCCTCCGCCTTCAGCGATAGCGTGAGCTTCCCGCCCGCGACCGGCAGTTCCGCGCCGCCGACGAGCTCGCGGACCGTTCCGGAAGCCTGGCCGCTCAGCGCGATGACCGCTTCCGTTTCCCGGCCGCTGTCGTTGAACACCGTCAGGTACTTCTCGCCAAAGCGTTCCACCCGCACCTTCGGGTCCTCGCATCGGGCGCGGGTGATCGGCTGCCAGCCCGCCTCGGCCACCGTGCGGCACAGCGGCACGTACTTCTTGAACAGGTCGCGGTCGCGGTTGTAGAGCGCGGGTTGGCTGAAGTAGTGGCCCTCGGAGGCGTTCTGGCTGAAGAAGCCGGGGAACATGCCGCAGGCCAGGCAGCGCTTCATGTACTTCTCGACCCGTTCATGGGAGAGGGCCGTGAAGTCCGTGTTCATCAGGAAGCAGTACGGCTTCGGCCCGCACAGGACCCGCCGGTAGAGCAGTTCCTCGTCGGACATCGGCCGCCATTTTCCGCCGGGGTTCCAGTCGGTCTCGGTCCCCAAGACGTCCAGCCACGGCGCCAGCCAGCACAGCCGGCCCGGAGTGCCGTTGGCCATCATGAGTTTGCCCATGCCGTGCACGTCTTCGGCGATGGCGCGGACGTACTCGAACGCGATCAGGCCGCGGAAGACCGCAGGCTTGAAGTCGTCGGCCGAGAAGGTCAGCGGCGCCTGCGCGGCGGCCAGGTGCTCCCGGCGGAAATCCAGCTCGGCCGTCACGTAGCCTTCGCTGGAATCAACGTACTCTCCGCCGAGGTCGCCCTTGCGGCCCTTGCCGTACAGCTTTTCCCGCAGGTCCGCGTTCCACTTGTTCTTGAAGTCCGTCACATCGCCCGGAATGCCGGGTGAAGAGTTCATGCTCCAGACCGCGCCATCGCACCACGGCTCGTGAAGGATCTGGGCCACGAACTGCCCCGATTCGTCGTAATGGCCGCTGGTCAGCAGGGCCTGGGCATCCCGGTCGCCCTTGGCCGCTCGCCTTTTGGCCTCGGCCAGCGCGGCCTCCGGCATGCGCGGCAGCTCCTTCGGCATGGGCATCCACCAGGTCATCGGCTCGGTATAGCGGAATGTGATGATGTCGTGCGCGTTGTCCCATTCGGTCTCGTCATTGCCCTCCTTGAACCGGAAGCCGAAATCCTGCCAGCCGGCGACCTGGCTGATTTTCTGGAACGGCATCCAGATTCCCTGCCGCGGCGTGCGGCAGCGGAAATATTCCGGGAAGAGCTTGTAGAACCGGGCGGCCGCGCCGCGGAACCCCGCCGCGCCGGCGAAGGGGAAGGTGCAGAAGGAGAACTCCGCCGCGGGCTTCTCCTTCGCCAGGCCCAGGTCATAGGCGATGTAGAGTTCGCTCAATCCCGCGGCGAACCCGACGCGGAAGAACGCGGGCCTGCCCATGTCCAGGGCGATGGCCCGGCCCTGGTCCCCTTGGGTGACGGCGGCAAACGGGTACAAGGACAGCCGGCCCGTCCCGCTGTCTCCGAACCGCGACGCGCATACATTCTCATAGGGCGAGGCGGGCATGTCCTGGCGAGGGCTCGCCCACCAGCGCCAGCCGTCGCCGGAAACGGGCGCCGCATAGATCAGAGTCACGGCACGGTCCTTGCCGGTGGTATCAGTCAGGCTGCCGGTGAAGAAGGCGGCTTGTCCCTGCAGGGCCTTCTTGAACTCCAGCTTCAGGCCCAGCGCCTCTCCGTTCTCCAGCGAATGGAAGTCGGAATCGGCCGCCGCGTCGCGGACCCAGAAGCCCTCCGTTCCGGCCGCAGTCGGCTTGACGGGCACGCCGTCAAAGATCACGGCGTCGCGGGCGGTTGCGATCTGGCACAACTGCGGCTGCTTGAACGACGCCTTCCCGGCATGCGAGCGGAGCAGCATGTGGAAGTAGACCTCTTTGACCGGCTTGGCGGGGAAGACCCGCACTTCCACGCGCTGCCAGTCATGAGTGCCGACCTTGAACGGCGCGACCTGGCCCCAGAGCGGCTCGCCGTCCGTGTAGACGAGATCGAGGTAGAGCGAGTAATCCGCATCGCGCTGCCCGCCGACGCCGGCGGCCTGGCTCCAGACCGAAGCGAGGATCGGCCGGGGCGCCGACTGGTTAAGGACCACCGCCTGGCTGACGCCGCCCCTGGCGTTGCGGTCCGCCCCGTTGTCGC
This sequence comes from Candidatus Brocadiia bacterium, assembly GCA_052139675.1. Lineage (GTDB taxonomy): Bacteria > Planctomycetota > Brocadiia > CAIUPP01 > CAIUPP01 > JBEKCB01. The sequence continues at coordinate 26,961 of JBKQWE010000033.1, read as the reverse complement.
AGACGAAGGCTTCTCCATCGCGCCTGAAAGGGAACTCGCTTTGGAACGGCCGCCAGGCGTTTTCCTTCAGCAGGTTCTTCTGGTTCTCGTCAGCTCGGACGACCGCCCGGACAACCTGGGCCCGGGCCTGCGAGCCGAGCAGCAGCGCGAGCATCAGCGGAACCAGGCTCGCTCGCAGCGCCGCGCACCGCCTGATAATGACGTCAGTCGCTTGTGTCGGCATCGCAGCATCTCCGGTTTTCAAGACCGCGCGCCCTCCGCAATCGCCCAATAGTAGCAGGCATTTCAGCAGCTCGCAAGCAACGTCCGAGCCGCAAGTTGCAACAATTTGCGACAGGTCGCCGCGCGGGCGCCGGCGTCTTGCGGGATATTCGCGGCAAGGGTATAATTCAATATTTGCAGCCATCGCGGGTTTGTGAGGAGCTTCTCGCCGGCGCCCGATCAGCCGCCGGCAGAAAAATCCCGTGCGTTGCGCTCTCGTCCATGACTGGCTGACGGGCATGCGGGGTGGAGAAAAGGTCCTCGAGGTCCTCTGCGAGCTTTTCCCCGAGGCCGATCTCTACACGATGGTTCACGTCCCCGGCAGCGTCACGCCCGTGATCGAGAACCGGCGCATCTTCACCTCCTGCCTGGACCGGTTGCCCGGCGTCGGCGGCTATTACCGGAACCTGCTGCCGCTCATGCCGTGGGCGGCGGGGCGGATGCGGCTGGAAGGTTACGACCTGGTCGTCGCCGTCAGCCATTGCGTGGCGCACGGGGTGCGGGTCGCGGAAGGCACGCGGTTCGTCTGCTATTGCCTGACGCCGATGCGCTACGCCTGGGACCAGCTCGAGGCCTACCGTCCGCGCGGGTGGCGCGCCGGCCTCCAGTACTTCCTCCTGCGACGGTTGCAGCCGCGGCTGCGGGAATGGAACCGGCAGGCCGCGCGGCGGGTGACCGAGTATGTCTCCGATTGCGAGAACGTGCGCGAGCGCGTCCGGCGCTGCCTTGACCGGGAGTCGGCGGTGGTTTATCCTCCGGTGGACACCGATTACTTCCGCCCGGTGGAGGCCGCGCCCGGCGGCTTCTACTTGTGGGCGGGCGCGCTGGCGCCGTACAAGCGCATGGACCTGGCGCTGGAGGCGTTCCGCGCGCTGGGCCGCGAGCTGGTGGTGATCGGCGAGGGCCAGGACCTCGGCTGGGCGCGCAGGACCGCGCCGCCGAACGTGAAATTCCTCGGCCGCCAGCCGGACGACGCGCTGCGGCGGCATTACTCGGCGTGCAGGGCGCTGATCTTCCCGGGCGAGGAGGACTTCGGCCTCGTGCCGCTGGAAGTCCAGGCGTGCGGGCGGCCGGTCATCGCCTACGGCCGCGGCGGCGCGCTCGAGACCGTCGTGGACCTGGCGCAGGCCGCGCCGCAGGCGGGCGCGACGGGCATCCTTTTCCGCGAGCCGACCGCCGCGGCGCTCGTCGAGGCCGTGCGCCGGTTCGAGCGGTCCGAGGCGGCCTTCCGCGCCGAAACGCTGCGCGCGAACGCGCTGCGTTTCAGCCGCGAACGGTGCAAGGCCGCGCTCCGCGAGAATCTTCTGTCGCCGCGGAAGGGAGCAGAGCGATGCTGAAGCGCGGTCGCCGGCTTTCGAGGCGGTCGTCCTTTCCCTGACACCTTTAGGGGATTCATCAACCAGAATGCACACTGAAGAGACCGGTCCGGTCGCCACGCCGCGCGGGACGCTGATCGGGCTGTTCGTCGCCCTGGCGCTGACGGCGGGAGTGGAGATCGCCCTTGCCGCGCGGTCGCCGGTCATCGCGAAGGACGGCGTGACGTTCATCGAAATAGCGCAGCAACTCGGCGGATCGCCCATCGAGGCGATCCGCAAATCGGTCCAGCATCCCGGCTACCCGGCGTTGATCCTGGCTACCCGGCGCGTCATCGGCCTGTTCGGGCCGGCGGATGATTTCCGCGCATGGATCTGGGCCGCGCGGGCGCCGGTGATGCTCTTCGGCTTCCTCAACGTGCTCGTGTTCTGGTGCTTTGTCCGCCGCGCGTTCGACAACCGCGTGGCCGGCATTGCGGCGGTCTTCTTCGCGATCCTGCCGGGTTTCTGCGAAAGCGCCGCGGATACCATGAGCGACGCGCCGCACCTGTTCTTCTACCTCCTGTCGGCCTGGTTGATCACCGAAGGGCTGGTCCGGCGCAGGTTCTGGTTTTTTCCGCTCGCCGGCGCGTCGAGCGCCCTGGCCTACTGGATACGGCCCGAAGGGCTGGCCCCGGTCGTCGTCGGCGCCGGCGTCATTGCGCTCCTGGCCGTCTTCGGACGCGAAAAGCCGCTGCGGGCGCTCGCCTGGCTTGCCGGGTTGCTGGTCGCCGCGGGAATCGTCGCGGCGCCGTATCCGTGCCTCAAGGGGAAACTGACGGGCAAGAAGGACTTCAGCGCGCTCGTGCGCAGCGAATCGGCCGAGCAAGGGAGCCAGAGTCTCGCAGGCGCTCCGCCGGCAGCGCCGCCCGCGGCGCAGCCCAGTCCGGCCGCCTCGCCACCAGTTGCAGTCCCGGCCGTCTCAGAGCCGGCACCGGTCCCTGTCGCTGCTCAACCGGCTCCCCGGAGCGGCCGACTCGTCGCGCTGGAGTATGCCGTGGCCGTGCTGTCCATGCAGTGGACGGTAAGTCTGCGTTACTTTATTACATGGCTGGTTGCGATGGGAGTTGTCTTCCCCGGCGCGCCGAAGGCCCAGCCGCGTCCGAAGCTCTACTTGGCGGTCCTGGCCGGCTTCAACATCCTGCTCCTGCTCCTGCTGTACCTGGTGGCAGGCTACATCGCAGGGCGGCATACCATGCCGCTGCTGTGCGTGAGCCTCGCCTGGGCGGGCAGCGGGACCATCTGGCTGGGCGGGAAGTTGTCCGGGCTGCTGGCTCCGTGGCCGGCGGTGGCGGCGCGATTCAGCCCCGGCCTCCTGGCCGGCCTGCTGGTCGCCGGGTCCGTGCTGGGGCTGCTGCCGCGCAGCCTGCGCCCGCTCCACGATCATTCACGGTCGGTGCTCCAGGCCGCGCGCTGGATCGGCGACCATGCGCAGCCCGGCGACGCGCTGCTGACCAACTCCTGCTACGGGACGTTTTATTCCCGGCTGCCCGGACGCGTCCTGGAGGCGGGCGAGACGATTCCTGCCTCCTCTTCCAAGCAGGACACGTACTGGCCGTACCGGTTTGTGCTGCTGGACCGCGCGACTTCGAGCTTTCAGCCGGTGCAGATAAAGGCGCTTCTCAAGTCCTACGAACTGGTGAAGATCGCGGGGCTTCCCGATGGCAACCCCATCGTGCTCGAGGCTCGCCCGCGGCGCTAGTGTTTAGTTGCGCAAATTGGCGTACCAATTTGCGCAACTAAACACGGTCCAACGGACCGCATAACCCAATATAACGACGCGGCTTATCGCGGTCATGCTTCCTGGCGGAAATAGGAGGTCTATTTCCGCCAGGAAGCACTGGGTCCACTCTGAAGTGCGCATGGATCAGAATTTCCCGGATGCATGAGCCCTCCTGCAAGCACTCGCGGCGCGGATGGGCGTCACTGCCGCCCATAGTGATAAGCTACTCCTTCGGCGTCAGCTTGATCAGGACCGCTCCGTGGGAGTTGATCGTCGCCCGGATCACGCCTTCCACATTGCCGAGGTCCTTCTGACTCCACAAGTCGCGGGCCAGCAGCGCGCCGGGCATGCCGAGGCCGGCCAGCTTGTCGAAATCCGCCGTCTCGACCTGAGGCCCGCGATTGAAGAAGCCCACGACCCTGGAACCGTCCTCCAACTCCTTCAAGTAAACGTCCACCGAGCCGATGGTGTTCACGCGGACCGCCTGCTTCCCGAGAGCGTCCTGGTCCACCGCGAGCACCTCGTCGTTGGTCAGCAGGCCCAGCGTGAACGGGTCGAGCTTCTCCATGTCGCATCCGATCAGCAGCGGCGCCGACTGCATGCACCACATGCTGATGTGCGTGTATTGCTCGTCGGGCGTCAGGCCGGTCATGTGCAGAGCCGGGCCCCAGCCGACGTAGCCGACCACCAGCATATCCGGATCGTTCCAGTGGCCCGGACCGGCGAACGGCGCCCAGCGGTCGCCGGAGAAGGCGATCCGGCTCACAACGTCCCAGTTGTCGCCGATGTCGCCGGTGGTGCGCCAGCAGTTGGCCCACTTCGCCCAGTCGGCGGCGCGCTCGAACGGAGCGGCGTTGGAGAGCGAGAAGACGGTGTCGCGCCTGCACGCCCGAAGCGCTTTGTTCATCTCGGAGACGTGGTCGAGGTCGTTGGGATTCCAGTCGTACTTGAGATAGTCGAATCCCCACGCCGCCCACTGCCTGGCATCGTTTTCGGCAAACGAGGTTTTACCGAACCGCCAGGACTTCCGGTCCGACATCGCCTGATCCCGCGCGCCCGAGGGATCATCGCCGGACCCGCCGGGGAATCCCGCGTACGACGTAATCCACGGCGTGGAGTAGATTCCCGCCTTCAGCCCGAGTTTGTGAATCTCGTCGCAGAGTCCTTTCATGTCCGGGAACTTCTCGTTGCCTTGGAGTCCGTTGAACTCGCCGCCGCGCTTGCCCTGCCAGGTATCGTCAATGTTGATGTACGTCCAACCGTGGTTGATCAGCCCGCTGGAGACCATCTGCCGGGCCGACTGCAGGACCTTGTCCTGGTTGACCGATCCGGCCCAGCAGTTCCAACTGTTCCAGCCCATCGGCGGGGTCAGGCAGATCCGGTCGCCGACGACGATTCGGAACTTCTTCTCCGCCGATCCCCGGGCGTTCCCGGCCTTCAGGAGGACCTTGAACTCGCCCTTCCCGGCCAGTTCGCCGGTGATCCGCCCGGTAGTGGCGTCAACCGCCAGACCCTCGGGCAAACCCTCCACGGCGAACTCCATCGGCCGGTCGCCGGTGGCGGGAATGGTGTACAGCAACGGCGATCCCGGACGCACGCCGAACACCGCAGGACCGTTGATCCGAGGCTCGGGCGGAGCGGGCGGAGTCAGGATATTCGCCGAGTTATCCGCCGCGAACGCGGAGAGGCAGATGGCCACCGCCGCAATCCCAATCGCCGCTGTCTTCATCATGCGCCGATCCCTTCACAAATGGAACCTTACCGTTTCCGGGTGTACTTCCTGATGTCGAGCGCGACCGCCGCGATGATGATAAGTCCCTTGGCGATCTGCTGCCAGTAGGCCGAAACGCCCAGGACGACGAGGCCGTTGTTGAGCACCTCGAAGATCAGCACGCCGGTGAGGACGCCGCCGGCGGTCCCGATGCCGCCGTTCGTCGAGACGCCGCCGATGACGCACGCCGCAATCGCGTCCAGTTCGTACATGTTGCCGTAGTTGTTGGTGGCCCCGCCGGAACGGGCGGCCAGGAGCACTCCGCCGAGGCCGTAGAGGAGGCCGGCGATGACGTAGACCGATATGAGGGTTTTCTTCACGTCCACGCCCGAAACGATTGCGGCGTCGCAATTGCCTCCGACCGCGTACAGGTTCTTCCCGAGCCTCGTTTTGTTGAGCAGGATCCAATAGAGAGCCAGGACAACCGCGGCGATCAGGATGATCGTCGGTATCGCGAAGCCATCCGTGAAACCCAGGGAGCCGGATCCGAGATTGGTGAAATCCGCCCGCAGGCCGCCGAGCGGCTGGGCGCCCATCGGCGGCCGGTCCACGTAGAGCGAGGCCGCGCCCCAGACGATGGTCATCGTCCCCAGGGTGGTGATGAACGGAGGGACTTTGAGGTGCGCCACGACGAAGCCGTTGAACGCGCCGACGATCAGCCCGACGCTCAAGCCCGCGATGATCGGGACCAGCAGGGGCAGGTCGGGCAGATGCGGATAGAGCTTGCTGGCGTAATCGGAACGCTGGATCAACGACGCCGAGATGACCGCCGCGAGGCCCACCGTCCGGCCGGCCGAGAGGTCCACGCCCTTGCTGAGGAGGACGCCGCTGGCGCCGAGGGCGATGATGGCGCGGACCGACGAGATTCTGAGGATGTTGCCGATGTTCTCCAGGGTGAGGAAGCTCGGCTTCAGGATGCCGATGATGATGACGATGCCGAAAAGCACGAGGACAATCGCGTTTCGGCTGGAGAACTCCCGCACCGAACGCGGGGTGATGCCGCCGAGCCTGTCGCCGAGCGCGGTTTTTCCCATCGCCGTCCCTGATTTATGTGAACTGCGTCGCGAGCGCCATGATGCGCTCCTGCGTCGCTTCCTGCCCGTTCAGAATGCCGGTGACCCGGCCTTCGCACATGACCATGATGCGGTCGGACATGCCGATCAACTCGGGCATTTCCGAAGAGATCATGATGACGCTTTTCCCGCGTCTCGCCAGCTCGGCAATGAGGGTGTAAATCTCGTATTTCGCGCCGACATCTATGCCGCGGGTCGGTTCGTCGAGGATCAGTATTTCCGGCTCGGTCAACAGCCAGCGCGCGACGATCACTTTCTGCTGGTTGCCGCCCGAGAGGTTTTCCATGGGCGTCGCGGAGGAAGGCGTCTTGATGCGCAGCATGGCGATGCTCTTCCTGACGTCCGATTCTCCGCGTTTTTGGTCGAGGAGCCGCGTTCCGCGGACATACCGGTCCAGGTTGGCGACCAGGGTATTGTCGAAAACCGAAAGGACGGAGAATACTCCGGTCGCCTTGCGGTCTTCCGTGAGAAGGGCCATTCGGTTCTTCTTCGCCGCTACGGGATTATGAATCTCGATGCGCTTTCCCTCGATGCGGATATTCCCGCTGCGGATGTCCCGCAAGCCGAAGATCGCTTCGACGAGCTCGGTGCGCTGGGCGCCGACGAGGCCGCCGACGCCCAGGATCTCGCCCTTCCGGAGGTCGAAGGACACGTCCCTGAACGATCTCTCCGCGGCCGAGGTCAGGTTCTCGACGCGCATGACCACGTCGCCGGGGATGTTCTCCCTCGGCGGGAACCGGTGCGTGAGGTCCCGGCCGACCATGCGGCTGATGATCAGATCGGTCGTCAGCTCCTTGGCATGGAAGGTGCCGACGTTCCTGCCGTCGCGCATGATCGTCACTTCATCCGCGATTTCCAGAATCTCCTCGATCTTGTGCGAGATGTAGATGATCGCGACGCCTTCGCTCCTCAGTTTCCGGATGATCGCGAAGAGGCGCTGGACCTCGTTCTGGGTGAGCGACGAGGTCGGTTCGTCCATGATGATCACCTTCGAGTGGTACGATATGGCCTTGGCGATTTCCATCGCCTGGATTTGCGAAACGGACAGATCGAGCACCTTCGCGTCCGGGGCGATGTCCAATTTCAAGTTCTCGAGGACCGCTTTCGTATCCGCGTACATCTTCTTGTGGTCCACCAGCTTCACGACGCCGTAATTCTTAAGAGGAAACCTTCCCAGCCAGAGGTTTTCCATGACGCTTCGGAATGGAACGGGCAGCAGTTCCTGGTGGATCATGGATATCCCCGAGTCCAACGCCTGGCTCGTGGAATCGAAAGACACGGGCTTGCCGTCCAGCACGATCTTTCCCTGGTCGGGAACGTAGAGGCCGAAGAGGCACTTCATCAGCGTGGATTTTCCGGCGCCGTTCTCTCCCATGAGCGCATGGACCGAGCCGGCGCGGACTTGAATCGAAACGTCATCGAGCGCTTTGACGCCCGGGAAAGTCTTGGAGATATGGCGCATCTCGAGGATGAATTCGCCGCCGGCCATGGCGCGGTCGCGTCCCCTTATGAGACGTAAAAAAGGGTGTGCGTCGAAGCGCACATCCTTTGTTCAAGGAATCGAGCGCCTCAAATCCGCACGATATTCATTTCTTGAATTGCTTGAAGTTGTCCCGGGTGACCTTCACGTACGGCACCCAGATGTACCGGCCGGCGGCCGAGGCTTTGCCGTCCTGGTCCGCGAGCGGCGCCACACTGGTCTTGACTTCTTTCGCGCCCGTGGCCAGGGCATAGGCCAGTTCATACGTGGCGAGCCCCTGCCGTTCGGCGTCGTTCAGGACGGTCCCGAGAAGAGTGCCCTGCTCGATGGCGTCGAGGGCCGGCGGCGTGGCGTCCACGCCGACGACCGGCATGAATTTATCGCCCTTGAAATAGCCGGCGGCCTTGAGGGCTTCGATCGCACCCAGGGCCATGTCGTCGTTATTGGCGAACACGACTTCGATCCGGCCTCTGTAGGCGGTGAGGAAGGCGGCCATCTTTTCCTGGGCTCGGACGCGGTCCCACATCGCGGTGTCTTCGGCGAGCTTTTCAACGGGGATTCCGGCGGCTTCGACCGCCTTGATCGAGTACTCGGTGCGGAACTTCGCGTCGGTGTTGCTCGGGTCGCCGATCAGCATCACGTACTGGAGCTTTCCGTCCTTGTTGAGGTCGGCGGCGGGATGCGTTTTCCAATAATCCGCGATGATCTCGCCTTGAAAAGTTCCGGACTGCTGGGCCTTCGCGCCGACGTAGTACACCTTGTCCCACTTCGCCATATCCGCGGCGGCCGGCTCGCGGTTGAAAAGCACGAGAGGGACGTTTTTCGCTCTCGCCTTCTCGATGATGACCGATACGGCGGAAGGGTCCACCAGGTTGACGGCGAGAGCGGTGCAGCCCTCGGCCAGGAACTGGTCAATCTGGTCGTTCTGCTTCGGCTGATCGTACTGGCTGTCCTGCACGGAGAGCTCGATGCGGCCATTCGCGGCCGACTCGATCTTGTTGCGCACGTAGGACATGAAGGTGTCGTCGAATTTATAGATCGCGACGCCGATCTTCGGTTTCGCCGGGGATCTCTCGCAGCCGGTGGCGGCGAACACCAACGCAATCGCCGCGAACGCGAGCAGCCGCTCTTTCACGTGTATCCTCCTGTGTTACCCTGACCATCCGCCGCGCGCGTTTCGAAGACCGGATCAGAAGTCAACCGAAACCGTCACCTCCTCGTGAATCGGCCGGGGAGTTATCCTGACGTGAACCGTGCGGGTGCGCTCATCGTAGTCCATGAAATAGTCCGCGTTGAGCCGCCCGCGCTTGACCGCGATGTCGCGCGGCTTGGCGGTCTCGCGCAGTTCCACGAGGCAGGATCGCTCCTCGGGCTGGCCCGCATAACTGCCCTTCGGCGGCGACAGGGTCACCGTCACCTTGTTCTTCGAGCGCCGGTACGTCAGCACGGTCTGCGACGATTCTCCCCTTTGATACCGGGTCGTCACTCCGTCGTCTTCGTACAGCGTCGTGCTGGCGCTCTGCCCGTCCGCTCCCGGGTAGCAGCGGACCACCAGTTGGTTGAGCGCGGCCGTGGTCATTCGCTGCGTATACGGCTGCAAGGGGATCGGCACGCCTCCTCGGGCATACAGCGGGAACCGGTTGATGTCCGCCGAGACCGTCTCGGTCCGTTCCCCGGAGAAATGCCGCCCGGTGAACCAATCGTACCATTCGCCGGGCGGGAACCAGACCGTCTGCTGCGCGATCTTGTCCGGACCCTGGCCGGGCGAGGTGATCGGCGCGACCAGCAGGTTGTCGCCGAAGAAGTACTCCTGCGGATTCCGGTAGGCCTCTTCGCTGCCGGGGAACTCGACGTACATCGGCCGGTTGAGCGGCACCGACTCCGCGCAGCTCTCCCAGGCGCTGGAATAAATATAGGGGAACAGTTCGGAGCGCAGGTGGAAGCTGATGCGCATCGAGTCTTCCGCCTGCCGGCTGTACGTCCACGGCCGGCGGTCCATGTCCGCCGCGCGGGTGGAATGCGAGCGCAGGGCCGCCGAGGTGGCGCCGAACTGGACCCAGCGCGTGTAGCTTTCCTCGTTGCGGCCGCCCATGTGCCCGCCGATGTCGTGCGACCAGAAGAAGCACCCGACGTTCCCGGCGGTGGAGGTGAACGGCACCTCGAACGCGAGCATATTCCAGCCGGTGTCCGCGTCGCCGGAGAAATGGATCGGATGGCGATGATCGCCCCAGCCGGCCCAGCGGCTGAAATCCTGGCCGCGCAGGTCGCCCCGGCTCGAGCGGCGATAATAGTACTCGTTCAACCAGGCCAGGTTGGTCAAATGCGGCAGACTGCGCGTGTCGGCGAATTGCTGCCAGTCCAGCCACCAGAAATCCACGCCCTCCTGTTCCAGGGGGTCGTGCGTGTAGTGATAGAAAGTGTCCAGGTACTCTTTGTTGCCGGCGTCGAACGGCAACGTCTGCTGCGTGGCGGGATCCGCTCCCATGGCCTTCATGAAATCGGCGTACATCTCTTCGTGAGGCTGCACGCCGTCGGCCGGATGGTCGTTCAGCGTCACGTGGAGCCCCTGCTGATGGAACCATTTCAGCAGCCCTTCCGGATCGGGGATGAGTCCCCGGTCCCAGGTGTAGCCGGTCCATATCTGGCCCCGGCGGGTCGAGCCGGGCAGGTGCGTGATGTGCCAGTCCATATCCATGACGACGACATCGAGCGGGAAATCGTGCTGGCGGTACCCATCCACAATATCCCGGAAATCCTGCGCCGTGTACGGCCAGTACCGGGAGTACCATGCGCCGAGGACGTACTTCCGCGGGAGCGGCACCGCGCCGCCGATGCGCGTGAGGGCCTTCAACGCCGCCTTGTAATCGGTCCCGTAGCCGAAAAGATACCAGTCCGTGCTTCCGTTTTCCGGGCGCTCCCGGACCCAGTCGTCCGTCAGCAGAGGGGTTTGCGAATCATCGAGCAGGTACCAGCCGTCGCGCGACAACACGCCGTCGCCCAGGTCCACCGGGCCCTTCACGCCGTCCAGCGTGCGGATCGTTCCGCCCAGGTTCTCCCGGTTCTTCGCGCCGGGTTGCCACTCCACCCAGTCTTTGCCTCGCGCGATCTGCGCGTGCAGGTTCTCCGGGTTGAACGGCTTGTCGTCGGAATGGTATCGCAGCCGGATTTTTCCGGTGTCTATGACCACGTCGTTGCCGTCGCGGCTCAATTTGAAATCATTCCAGGCGGCGTCGCGTTCGACGGCGAACATGGACTTGTCGTCCACGAACTTGCCGTCCTTTGCATATTCGATCCGAATGCACTCCGGCGCGATGACCGTAAACCGCGCGTCGCCGGCCACCACCTTCGCATCCGGTTGTTCCGCATGCGCCGGCGCCGCCGCAGCCAGAAAAGCGACAATGAGAAGTTGTCTTATCATCCTCTCAACCCTTTGAAAAGGCCCTGATGCCGGGCAGGGCCTGAAACGGCTTCTAGTTAATTGTGATGGCGTCCTTGAGCTCAATCTCGCGCTCGGATACGCCGGCTTCGATGGTGAATCGGCCGCCGGAGTCCACCGTCCAATCCTTCTTGTCCGGGCTCCAGTATGCAAACGCGTCCTGCGGCAGAGTGATTTCGACCCGCCGGGTCTGGTCCGGGTCGAGCATCACCTTGCTGAATCCCTTGAGTTCCCGCAACGGGCGCGGCACGGAAGGATTCGCCTGCCCGACGTAGATCTGCACCACTTCGGCCCCGGCGCGGCGGCCGGTGTTCCGGACATCCAGTGAAACTTTCACGTCCGCCCCGGCTTTCTCAATCCTCAGATTGGAAAGCTGGAACGTCGTGTAGCTCAGGCCATATCCGAACGGATACAACGGATCCTTCTTCGCCTTATCATACCCGCGATAACCGTAGAAGATGCCTTCGGTGTAGGGTTCGACCGGGTAATGGGCGCCCGGCGGAGTCGTTCCGGGATAATACGCGAAGGCGGGATTGTCCTCGAAGGTCCTGTCGAACGTCGAGCAGAGCCGGCCGGACGGATTAACATCGCCGAACAGCACGTTCCCGATCGCGATGCCGCCTTCCTGTCCGAGGTACCACGCCTGGAGAATCGCGGCGACGCTCTCGCGCCAACCGGTCATGCCCACCGCCGCGCCGCTGTTGTTGACGACGATGGTGCGCGGGTTCAGCGCGGCGACTCGGGACAGGAGGTATTGCTGGAGCGCGGGCAGCTCGAACGGGCGATCCCCGCCTTCGGACTCCGCGTTGCGGTTGAACCCGACGCAGACAATCGCTGCGTCAGCGGTTTTCACGGCGGACAGGTCCGGTATCGCCGATGCCGCCGGCTGGAGGCCGACCTTGATCGTCAATCCGCCGCCGCTTCGTCCGCGGCGGCCCGGCGGATTGGCCACGGCGCGATACTTGATCTGGACGGGCGTCGGCCGGTTCGCCTGGAAATGAACCATCTGGCCGTTGGTGTTCTCGATGGTGCGTCCATCCACCGTAATGGCCGGCCTGCCCGCCGTCAGGACCACCCAATCGCTTTCTTCGGCTGAAACCAGCACGCCGCTCCACGTGAACGCGGCGTCGCGCCCGGCCGGAACGCCGAACGGCAATTGCCCGCGCTCCCAGGTCGCATTGACCGAAGCCTGGACCGATGGAGGAATCGTCACCGCCGGACCCTCGCCCGTCACCTCGACCGTGAGCGTCAGTCCGGGCGGGCCGTCCGGCGCCGTGCGCGCGTTGGCGAACGTCGCGAACACGGCTTGATCGGCGTCCTCCGGCATCGGCAGGTGGATCACTTTCACGCCGTTTCCCGCGGCTCGAGTGATCCCCAGGAGATAATCGGCCTCGGGTATGCGCGCGTCGAACGGCGTCACGTAGCCGCTGCCGCCTCCGCCGATGTTGATCGGAACGCGGTCCGGCCCGGACGAAGAATTGGGCCCCAGGACGACAATGGTTTGGAGCTTGCTCCGGTCCAGCGGCAACGTGTCGCGGTCGTTCTTCAGCAGCACGATGGATGCCCGCGCAACATCCAATGCGACGCCGGCCGATTCGCGGGAATCCAACGGCAGAGCGGCATTCTTCTGCTTCCAGCCGGCATCGAGCCAGCCTTCAGCCGCGGCGGTGCGCAGGATGCGATGCACGGCCCCGTCGAGGTCCGATGGCTTGATCGTGCCGGCCGCCAATGCGGCGGCAATGTTCTCTGCGGAGAGGTGGTCGCCTCGGGGCATTTCCAGGTCGAGCCCCATGGCCAGGTCCGTGACCGAGTGCGACGCGCCCCAGTCGGACATCACCAGCCCCTTGAAGCCCCACTGCTGCTTGAGCGTCCGGTTCAGCAGCCAGTCGTTATTGCTCGCGTAATGGCCGTTGAGACGGTTATAGGAGCACATCACCGCGACGTTGCCGCCCTCGAGCGCCGCCTTCCTGAACGCGGGCAGATAAATCTCCTGCATCGTGCGTTCGTCAACCTCCGCGTCCACCGAGCTCCGGTTGGTCTCCTGATTGTTGGCCGCGAAATGCTTGATCGTCGGAACCACCCCTTGCGCCGAGCATTGTTTCACCCAGTTGGCCGCGATGACGGACGCCAGGTAAGGATCCTCGCCGAAGTACTCGAAGTTGCGGCCATTGACGGGCACGCGGCAGATATTGAGCCCGGGCCCAAGCTGGAAATGAGTTCCCCGTGCCCGCCCTTCCAGGCCGATCGCCCGGCCGTAAGCCGCGGCCAGGTCAACGTCCCACGTCGCCGCCAACGCCGCGCCCGCCGGAAAAGCGCAGGCGCGCGGCTCCGGATCGCCGGGACCGTTCCGAACGCCCTGCGGACCGTCGGACATGTAGAACGCGCCGATTCCCAGCCGCTCGATCGGGTGCGTCGCAAAACCGTCCCCACCGACCAGTTGCATCTTCTCCTCCAGCGTCAACTGTTTCAGCAACTGGTCCGCCCGTTCGTCCGGCGTTCCCTGGGTGTCCTGCGCTTTGACGGCCGGTTCCGGCGCAGGTGATTGCGCCGCGCCGGTTCGGCAACACGCCAGGACGAATACCGACAGCACCGCCAGAATTTTTCTCATCTTTCAGTTCATTCCTTTCGCATGTCAGGCCGCGTCCAGGCGCCGCTGGAAATCGTGCGCCGGCTCGCCCATGTCCGATAACCGACTGCATCTTACCGAGTGTATTTCAAGACGGCCACGCCGTACGGCTGAACTTCCAGCGTTCCCTCGCAGCGCCGCCGGGTGAGCAACTCGACGGCCGGGCGCTGCAGCTTGAGCGTGGCCGGCTGGTTCGACAACTCGACGGCGATAAGGCCCTCAGCCGTGCGGCCTTTGCGCGGGACGACGAGAAGGTTCGCCGAGGCCTCGGCGACGGGGCCGACGCGCGCCTCCGCAGCGGCGTCGAGGAGCAACCGCTGCAAGTCCTGCTCGCCGGGAAGCGTGCCGAGGAGGATGATCCGTCCCTTGCCCATGCGCCTCTCGGCGACGGCGGCCAGGCCTTTCATGGGTCCTTCGACATAGGTCGCCAGCGGCTTCGCGCCGCGCAGTTCGTAGGAGTCGTACCAGAGCGTTCCCTGCGATTCGCGCTTATCATTCCACACGAGCGAGAATGGCCGCGCGTCGCCCGGGATTTCGTATTTGCAGCGCACGCCCGCCCACTCCTCCAGCGAGCCATACGGCGCGTGAGGGAACTTGGCGGCGTGCCGGTCGCGGATATCGGTGAAGGGCCCGGCGATCCAGACGCCGCCGGCCTCGATCCATTTGCGCAGCCGTTCGCGCAGGTCCCCTTCGTCGAGCGTCGGCAGGAAAGGCGAGAAGAGGAGCTTGTACCCCGACAGGTCCGCCTGTGCGTCGAGGAGGTCGGGCCGGAGTTGCGCCTGGATCATCGGGTGATAGACGTTGTTGACCATCGCGTTGGTGTACTTGAATTCCCGGATGATCGGCTGGAACTCGAACATCCAGTAAGCCAGCCCCGAGTAATGCAGCGCCAGGCCCGTGCGCACCGGACGCGTGCCGTTGAGGAAACCGGCGGCGGCCTTCAGCCCCGCGGCGATCTCCTGCACTTCGCCGAAGATGTGCAGCGGGCGTCCCGCGCTGGAGACGACCGAGCCGTGCATGAGTTCCTGTCCCGCCCGGTGCGCGCGCCAGAGCCAGTACAGCGTCGCCTCGCCGCCCAGGGCAATGGGCAGCCACGAGTTCGCCCGGCAGAATCCCGGCTCGCGGTAGCCGTTGGACGCCTCCACGCCGCCATTCCAGCAGGTGGAGGTCTCCGTGTTCCAGAAGGGCCGGTCCTTGAGCGACCGGCAAAGGTCCATCCAGAACGCCGCCCGCCACATGTTGTCCGGCTTCGTGTAATGGTTGAACTGGACGATGTCGAGTTTCCGCTCGATGTCGAAGTAGTTCAGTCCGAAACCGGGCATCATGTCGGTGCCCACCGGCTGCCGGACGAGCCGGTGAAGGATATCGGCCTGGTGGTGGCAGAATTCGACGACGGAATCGGACTGGAAGCGCATCCACTCCGTCTGCAGCGACGGGTGGTGCCACGTGTCGCTGCGGGGAACGGGCAGTTGCGCGAAGGACTGGTAGGCCTGGCTCCACAGGTTAGCGCACCAGGCGTCGTTGAGGGCCTCGATCGTGCCGAACTTCGCGCGCAGGGCGTCCTGGAATTTCTGCAGGCAGATGGGGCAGCAGCATGCGCGCGTGCCGTAGGGGTACAGCTCGTTGTCAATCTGCCAGCCGATGACGTTGGGATCCCGGCCGAACTCCTCGGCCATGCGCGTGACGATCCGCGCGCAATGACCGCGATAGACCGGGCTGTTGGAGCAGACGTGCCGCCGCGCGCCGTGCTGGGCGCGCACGCCGTGCTCCGACATGACGAGCGATTCGGGGTAGCGCTCCGTCAGCCACGCCGGCGGGGTGGGCGTCGGCGTGCCCAGGATCGTGGCGATGCCCGCCTTCGCCAGTTTCCTGACCGCGGTATGGAGCCAGTCGAAATCGTACTGCCCTTCCTGCGGCTCCATGCGCGCCCAGGCGAACTCGCCCATGCGCATCACGTTCAGGCCGGCCTGCTTCATCAGCGCGATGTCCTCATCCACCTGCGAAAGGGGCCAGTCCTCGGGATAATAGGCGGCGCCGAGATACGGAGGTTTGATTGCATTGCTCATGGCGTGGTTCGCCTCAGCAGAATTGACCTGGGCCGGGATTCTCCAGATGGCGGCCTTCCGCAGGCCGAGCCGGCGTCAAACGCTGGATTTTGACAGCCGGGAATCACGTTTGTCAAATTGTCGCCGGCCGAGGGTATCGCCGAGCCTTCCGTCCGGCGCACCCTTGTGGTAGCATGAGACGATGCGGTCCGCATTGGAGAAGCCAGCGAAACGGCAAGAGGGCCGGTGAATGGACAAGGCAGTCAAGCGCGCCGCAAGGCGGCGTTCGAGGGCGGAATCTCCCGCGGCAGAAATCGCGCGGCTCAAGGTCGAACTCGCCCACGAGCGCGCGGCCAAGGAGCGCTTCCGCGCGGCGGCTGAATCCACGACGAACCTGATCTACGAGTGGGACCTCGGCGACCGCATGGACTGGTTCGGCCGGGTGGACGAGCTCCTCGGCTATCACGCGAAGCGGTTCCCGCGGACGATGGAGGCCTGGATGAGCCGCATCCACCCCGAGGACCGCGAACGCGTCCTGGCGGCGGTGGAGAGGAAGTTGCAGTCCGAGGAGCCCTATTGCCTGGAATGCCGCGTGAAACGCAAGGACGGGACCTATCTCTGCTGGCTCGACCGCGGCAGCGTGGTGTACGACGAGTCCGGCAAGCCGGCCAGGTGGATCGGCGCCGTGACGGACATCACCGAGCGCAAGCGCGCCGAGAAGGAAGTGGAGGAAAGCGCCGGCCGCCTCCGGCAGATGATGGACGGGACAGTCAGGGCGATCTCCTCCGCGCTGGAATTCCGCGACCCCTATACCGCCGGACACGAGAAGCGCGTGGCGGCGCTCTCCTCCGCCATCGCCGCCGAAATGGGGCTGCCGGCGGACCAGGTCGAAGGGGTCCGCATCACCGGCTACATGCACGACCTCGGCAAGATCGCGATACCCGCCGAAATCCTGTTCAAGCCCGGCCGGCTCAGCGACCACGAGTTCAGCATCGTCAAGACTCATCCTCAGTTCGGCTACGACATCCTGAAGGAAATCAATTTCGTCTGGCCGGTCGCCCTCGCCACGCTGCAGCACCACGAGCGCCTGGATGGCTCCGGCTATCCGCAAGGCCTCAAGGGAGAGGCCATCCTTCTGGAGGCGCGGATCCTCGCCGTGGCCGACGTGGTCGAGACGATGGTCTCCAACCGTTCCTACCGGCCGGCGGTCGGCCTGGAGGCGGCCCTGAAGGAAATATCCGCGAACAAGGGCATCCTCTATGACGCGGAGGCCGCGGGCGCCTGCGCGAGAGTCTTCAAGGAGAGGGGATTCCGATTCTAACGGCCAGGCCTATGACGAAGCACGAAGCGCACCGGACGAGCTTGCCGTCGTTTCGAGTGATCACCCTCAACGCCGCGCACGGGCGCAGGCTGAAGAGCTACCCGTGTTTCCGGCGCCGGACCGTCGAGCGGCATCTCTCCGCGATCGCCGCGGTGCTCAAGCGGGAACGGCCGGACGTGGTGGGATTGCAGGAAATTGACGCGCACTCGTGCCTGAGCGGGAGTTTCGACCACGTCGCGCAGCTCGCCGGCCTGGGCGACTTCGCGCACTATTTCCTGGGCGAGCACGTGTCCATCGGGAAGGTGCGGCGCATCGCCTACGGCACGGCGATTCTCTCCAGGCTGCCGCTGACGAATCTGAAATCCGTGACATTCGACCACCGGCTTTTGAGCCTCACCAAGGGTTTCGTCTCGGCCACGGTCTCGCCGGCGGGCGCGCCGCATCTGGAGGTGGACGTCGTTTCGGTCCATCTGGCGTTCCTGCGGCGCAGGGCGCGCCAACGGCAGGTCGCCGCGATGGTGGAGCACCTCGGCGGAAGAAAAACGCCGCTGGTCATCCTGGGCGATCTGAACTGCGAGTGGGGCGGCGAGGACGATTCGCTCAGGCGGCTCGCCTATGAACTGGGCCTGCAACCGCATTCGCCCGATTCCAGCGAGTTGGCCACCTACCGCCTCGGCCGGAAAAAGTGGCGCATAGATTGGATCCTGGTTTCCCCGCAACTGCGGGTGAAGCGATATGCGGTCCTGCCGGACCGGGTGTCGGACCACTTTGCGGTGCTCGCGGACATCGAGGTCGGCCGGACTCGCTGAGTGTACCGTCCCGGAAATACGTTATAAAAGTCACCCTGAGCGCAGCGAAGGGTCTCACACCATAAGCCGTTGCGACGCGCTGCGTATGAGATTCCTCGCTTCGCTCGGAATGACCAGAGAATATGAGAGTTATTTCCGGGACACCACGAGGAGCGTCTTGAGGCGCCATAGGGGCGCAGCCCCTATGGAGTGCCGGCCATGGCTGCCTGCGGAACGTCATGTCCTATCCGATGCTGGCTTACGAGATCGTCGAGTGGGTCATCCGGCTGGCGATGCTGGGGGTGGTCCCGTATCACCGCAAGCCGGTTTCAGCCCTGGCGTGGCTGGCGATCATCTTCTTTCTCCCGGTTCCGGGGCTGATCCTCTTTCTCCTGATCGGCGACTACCGGATACCGCGCCGCCGCATACAGCGTCACCGCGAATTACTCCAGACGATCCAGTCCGCCCGGCGTCAGTCTGTGGCGCGTCCGCATGTCGCCGGCGCGGAAGTCGGCAAGGAATTGAGTTCCACGGTTGCCCTCGCCAAGAGCCTCGGCGATTTTCCGATCCTCGGCGGCAACGATTTCGAACTGCTCACCGAAACCGAGCAGGTCATCGCGCGGACCATCGCCGACATTGACGCCGCCCAGCGTCACGTCCACATGCTCTTCTACATTTTCGCCGACGACGAGACCGGCCGCCGCGTGGCCGATGCGCTGGCCCGGGCGGTCCGCCGCGGCGTGACCTGCCGCGTGCTCGTGGACGCGGTGGGATCCCACGGCATGCTGAGGAAACTGGGCCGCAGGATGAGGGCCGACGGGGTTCAGTTGCGGGCGGCCATGCCCGTCGGCTTCTTCCGCCGCAGCGTAGCCCGGGTGGATCTGCGGAACCACCGGAAACTGGTGGTGATTGACGGCCGGCTCGGATATACCGGCTCGCAGAACATCGTCAATGCCGATTACGGGCATCGCGGCGTGGCGTATACCGACCTGATGGTGCGCCTTGCCGGCCCGACCGTGCTGGAGCTTCAGGGAGTGTTTCTTTCCGACTGGTCCTTCGAGACGCGCGAGATTCTGGACGACGAGGACGTTTATCCGAAGCCGGCCCGCAACGGGCCCGGCTTGGTCCAGACGCTCCCCAGCGGCCCGAACTACCCGACCGACAATTACGAGCGCCTGCTCGTCGCTGCCCTATACGAGGCCCACGAACATGTCGTTCTCACCACCCCCTACTTCGTGCCCGACGAACCGTTCATGCAAGCCCTGGAGGTCGCGGTGCGGCGCGGAGTGAAGGTGGACCTGATTGTCCCGGGGCACTGCCATCAGATCCTGATTGGCGCCGCTTCGCGAGCGTACTACGACGACCTCATCGCCGTCGGCGTCAACGTGCATCTTTACAAGCCGGGGCTCCTGCACTCCAAGACCATGAGCATAGACCGCGCCCTGGCCCTCATCGGCACGGGCAATTTCGACATCCGTTCCTTCACGCTGGATTTCGAGGTGAACCTGATCTGTTACGGACGCGAGATGACCGACCGGTTGCGCGAAGTGCAGGACGAGTACCTGCGGGATTCCGCGCCGCTCGATCCCCTGGTCTGGAAGCAGCGCCCGATGATCCGCCGCTTCGGCCAGAACATGGCCAAGCTCTTCAGCCCGCTCCTTTGATCGGCTCCTCAAAAGCAAGAGCCCGGCCCAAAGCTGTCTCACTGGCACGCCACCCTATTCCAGCGCCGCGAACTCACCCGAAAGCAGGCGCTGTTTCAAGTCCATATAATACTGGAAGTTTTCCCAGGAGATATCCGGCGGCACGGTATGATCCACGGTCGGGATGAACCCGCCTTCCTCGATCAGCGGGATGAACTCGCGCAGGTGCGCGCGGATCGCTGCGGGGCCTTGCGCCAGGACGCGCTTATCCACGCCGCCCCAGAGCCGCAGCCCCTTGCCGAAGCGCTTCCGCAGGGCCATCGGGCTGATCCCGGACGCCCGCTCGACCGGCCAGAGGGTGTCCACGCCGGCGTCCATGCACAGGGCCACGATCGCCGTCGGGTCGCCGTCCGAATCCACGGCAACGTACCGGGTGCCATGGCTGCGCAGGAAGGCGACGACCCGTTTGAGGTGCGGAAAGATGAACGTCCGGAAAGTCTCCGGGCTCAGGAGCGGGCCGTTCTTCATCGAAAGGTCTTCGTTGAAGACGAAGTAGTCGGGGGCGATCTTTTCCAGCACGGGCCGGCTGGCCTCGATGATGAAGTCGGCATAGAAGGCCATCATCTCGTGCAGGAGGCCGGGATGGTCGTACCAGGCATAAGAGAGCGCTTCGGTGCCCAGGAACTCGCGGGCGCGCCAGTAGAAGCCGTTGGCGGCGCAGTTCTCTCCGAGCACCAGCGGACATTCCCGCCGGCGCCAGGCGGCGAGCTTCCGGGCGAGGTCCGGCGGCCGGCGCTCGGGGATGCCGGCGACCAGGCGCGCCTTCACCGCTGGGAAATCCTCCGGCCGGGCGACGGGGAACTGGAGGTACTGGTCCATGCTCATGCGCACGTCGCCGACCGTGCCGGCCTTCAACGCCTTCGTCACGATGCCTTTGTCGTTCCGGATGACTTCGTATTCCGGCGTCTCCTCCAGGACTTCGCGGGGGAAAGACGGGATGAACCCGTAGTTGACGCGGATGTAGTCGCGCCGGTCGAGCCCGAGCGCGGGTTCGTGGTAGAACCAGTTCCAGGTGAACTCGCCGACCGCGCCGGGCGCTTCCGCCTCCCACCGTTGCCGGGTCTGCGGCCATACGCCCAGCTCATGGTTCGGCCGGCGGTCGGACGAGCGATACTCCATGCAGTCTGTGAAACGTTCCAGGTCGGTCTTCATAGGGCGGCATCCTATGCCGCCTCGAAGTGCCTGTCAAGGATCGGCAAATCGAGAGCGCGGCTTGACGGGCGCGACCTCACTCGTCACAATGCCCTGCTTGATGTCCGCCCGTGGTCAGGAGCAGAGCCGTGAAGCTTGAAGAAGTCCTTTCCGCGCTCCAGGAAATGGCAGCCCTCGAAGCGGTCCGCCCGGCCTGGGACGAATCCATGAGCCTGCTGCCCGCGGGCCGGCCATCGTTCCTGACTCCCGCCGAATTCAGCTCCAGCCGCGAGTGGAGCGGCTTCAGCAAATCCGTCGAGCCCGCCCTCGAAGACGCGGCGCGGCGGATTGGCGATAACCCGGCTCTTTTGCGGCTTGCTTGGCACGGCTACCGGCGCGCCTATTTCTGCGCGGACTCATCGTTCTCGAAATGGCCGCAACTGGAGACGTCCTTCGGCGACGCCGGCGGCATCTTCTACCTGCTCATCGGCCTGGGCATGGTGCCCCTGATGCGCGAGTATCACCGCTCGATCGGCGTGCCCGAGGAGGTCACGCGGGAGACGAGCCGGCAGGCGCACTCCATGAGCGTGTACTTCGCGCGCGCGAACCGCGGGCGGCTGGGGCTCTTCGGGCGGCAGGTCGGGTGGCTGCGGAACTACGTCCGGGACAACCTCTATTTCCGCTTCGGCCGGCTCGAGTATTGGGCGCGGCCCAGCACTTCGCCGGTGCTGGTTTTCCGCCACCGCCGGTCGCGCGCCGTGGCGGCATTGGCCGAAGAGGGAATCGCGTTCGATCAGCAGGGATACGTGACGAATGACGAAGCGGGCGCGATGCCGCCGGCGTGGAAATCCACGCTCGTCTCTTCCGAATCCGCGGTGACCGGATATCCCATCTCGCCCTCCGGCGTCGCCGAGCATCGGAAAGTGGAACTGCCGCTCGCCGACTGGCAGCGCGTCCTCGCGCGCGGCGACCCGGTGCTCCAGATGCACATCCCCGCAGGCGACAGGTTCTCGCTCGAAGAATGCGCCGGGTCCATGCGGCGGGCCGTGGAGTTTTTTCGCCAGCATTTCCCCGGCCAGTCGCCGGCGGCGGTCGCCTGCCGCTCGTGGATGTTCAGCCCGCACCTCGAGGAAATCCTGCCGCCCTCCTCGAACCTCGTGCGCTGCCTGCGCGAATTCTACCTGTATCCCGTCGTGCCGTGGGGCCTCGAAAGCCTGTGGTTCGTCTTCCTGCAGGAAGAATTCAATCTCGCCACGGCGCCGCGCGACACCCGCCTTCAGCGCGGCATCGCCGACTGGCTCGGCCGCGGGAACGCCTGGCACGACGGCGGCCTGTTCATCCTGGCGGACGATCTCGACCGCTTCGGCACGCAGCAGTACCGGCGGTCCTGGCCACCGAAGGGAATGACGCCTAAGAGGTGAATCGGAATCGTCCTCGTCGTCGTCCTCGTCCTCGGCCTCGGCCGTGTGGAACGGCTGTTCGGGGACGAGGACGAGAGCGAGGACGAGGACGAGCCGGCAGAGTGAACCACTACCCATCCCATCGTCGAGAACTCTTGACGCCCCGACCGCGCGGTGGTATACAGTGGCCGGCTGCTCCTGGCGCAACTCGCACTTTTTCCATCAGAGAAAGTGAGTGAACCCGATGAAGAAAAACAAGAAGCCGTTGCGCATCGCCCTGGCGGGACTCGGCCGGATCGGCTGGCAGCAGCACGCGCGTGCGCTGGTCAAGCACCCCGATTTCCGCCTCGTCGCCGCGTGCGACATGGAGGCCGACCGGCGCGCGGAGGCGGAACGCGAGCTGAAATGCCGCGCCTTCGCCGACTACGCGCAGATGATTGATGAGCCCGGCCTCGACGCCGTCGTCATCGCTACTCCCACGCCTTTTCATAAACCGATGGCGGTGGCGGCGCTGCGCCGGGGACTGCACGTCATTTTGGAAAAGCCCATGACGCGAGACGCGCGCGAAGCGGCGGCCATCATCCGCGAGGCCAAAAAGCGCCGGCGCGTGCTGACCGTCTATCAGCCCGCCCGCCTGGGCGCGGAATTCCAGCACGTGCGGCGCATCATCGCCTCGGGAAAGATCGGCCGGATCGTCCACGTTCAGAACGGCATGTTCAGCCACTGGCGGCGGAACGATTGGCAGGCCCTGCGGAAGTTCGGCGGCGGGATGCTCGCCAACTACGGCGCGCACGCGATAGACACCACGCTGCAACTCATCGGCTACGACATCCAGCGGATCTTCTGCCACCGGCAGGTCGTCGCCTCTCTCGGCGATGCGGAAGACACCGTCACGCTCATCCTGCAAACCCGGCGCGGCGTCCTCGGCGACGTTGAGATCAACCAGGCGTCCACCATTTCGCCTTACCACCTCATCATCTGGGGCACGTACGGCGCGCTCCGGTCGGACGGCAAAGAACTATCCCTTCGCTACTACAACCCGAAGAAGCTGCCGCCCATCCGCCTGAACAAACGCCTGGCCAGCACGGGCCGCAAATACTACTGCGAGCAGATCAAGTTCGTGGAAGAGACCGTCAAGGTGGACCCGAGCCTGCAGGTGGACGTCTACGCCGATTTCGCCCGCGCTATCCGCACCGGCGCCGCGGTATTCGCCAAGCCGGAGGAAACCCTGGCCGTCATGCGCATCATGGACCAATGCCGGCAGAGTGAGCCGGTTATTTCGGACATGCGGAAATAAAAGCGCGCGTCCGCTTCGCGCCCCGGCGCGCGGAAGGCGTGAGCCGCGGAGTTCGCCATCGTCCAGGCGAATTATATTTACCTGGCCGTAAAACCTTTGTCCTGCCTGAGCGAAACGCATCTTCGCCGCCTCTGACCGTAAGAGAAGGGACGCGGCGCAAAAATCGCTGGACTCTGATGACTGCCTGACGTAGAATCTCCTTTCGTCAATCCCAGAAAGAAAGGGCAAAGCATGGGAGACGACGCGGCGGCGTCCGGTAGCAAGGCCATATCGCAAATCCCCGTTGGTGAATCAACGGGGAGAATGCAAGAAGTTGAAGTTACGTTCGAGCGTGCTGCACAAATATGGTGGGCATATGTGTGGAGGAACCTCTTACTATGTGCGCTAGCTGGCTTCGTGATAGGCTTTATAATCGGCGTAGTAGGAGCTGTTGCCGGCTTTACTCCTCTTGAACGTAATGTACTTATCTGGTTTTTCGCTCTGCCGAGCGCAATAGGCATCTCAATTTGGGTGCTGATGAGAGTTCTAAAAAAGAAATTCCGCACGTTTCGAATTGTGCTCGTTCAGAATTAACCGGAGCACTATCCGTCGCCGACGCCAGTGGTCGCTCACTGTGCGTGAGGGGCAACACTGGGCCTGGTTGGATCCCATGGCTCAACCTTCGCCGATTCTGCCCACTTCACCGGCGTTACGGGGGTTATCGTCTACCGCTAGAACCCGTCACCGGGCCGATCTCCGAAGCGCCCTCGGCGACATGAAGCGCTCGCGCCGTCGTGCCCACTTCAGCCCAGCCACTTCCGCAGGGTCGCGGCGTCGCGCAGGAACGCTTCGGGGGAATCGTCCTTCACGAATTCGATCATCACGTATCGGTCGCCGGCGGCTTTGCGGATGCGGGTGAGATATTGTTTCCACTCCGACTCGCCCTGCTCGAGAGGCTGGCGGACGTTCGCGTCCCACTGGTAACAATGGACGTGCGCCAGCCATGGCAGGACGGTGTCGAGGCTGAGCAGGTTGCCGGCGAGCGCGTCCTTGGAGTGCGGCTGCCAGTACGACCGGACGTTGGCCGAGCCGATCTCTTTGAGAAGCTGGACCGCGGACTCGGTCGTCTCGGTGAGCGTGTTGTTGTGGAACTCGAACGCCAGGGCGACTTTTCGCTTGGCCGCAATCTCGGCGATGCGGATCGAGTCGTCCACCACTTTCTTCCGATCGGCTGCCGTGGCCTCCGCGGGACTCTTTTTCCCGGCCCAGATGCGGATCAGCGGCGCGCCCAGTTCCAGCGCCGAGTCGAGCACCTCGTCGAATGAGGGCGATCCCCCGAGTCCGGCGTAGTAGTACGAGCCGTACGCGGCGACTTTCAGGCCGGCGTCCTTCGTCATCTTGGCCGCCTCTTGCGCGCGGGCCTTATCGCCGTGCGGCACATGGATGTCGCCGCCCCATTCGATTCCCGCCAGTTTCGCCTTCGCGACAAGGTCCACCACTTCCCTGGGCTTCAGCTTGCGGAAGGTGACGGATACGAGTCCAGATTTCACCATGTTCAGCCTCCTTTCCGGCGCGAGCTGCGCGGCGCGGCGGACTTCGTCGCGCCTGATCCAGCGGACAGCACCTGTTTCTCGCGCTCCCTGAAGCAGGTCGCGGTTTTGCGGACCATTTCGTCCAGCACTTTCTTGTCCGGGTTGCCGTACATCGCGGGATACGGATCGCCGCCGGGTCCCAGCGGTTCCGGGGTCACGAAACAACCGTCGCGGTTGAAGCCGACGAGGTAGAGCGCCATGATGATCGCGTCCAGGTCCAGCGATCCTTCGCCCAGCGCCGTACGGTTGCTGTCGGCCATGTGCAGGTTGACGAGGCGCTGGCCCGCCTGGAGAATGGCCTCGCCGATGTGGCTTTCCTCGGCCTGCATGTGATAGACGTCGCCGTTGATCGCCTGAACGCCCGGATGGTCCACGGCCTCGATGTAGCGGACGGCATCGGAGACCGTGTGACAAAAACTGACCTCGGCCGAGCGGATCGGCTCCACCGCCGCAAGGATGCCGGCGTCCGTGAACACGTCGGCCACGAGGCGGAGCGTCTCCACCGAGCGGGCGAACTCGAAGTCATCGTATTTCTGCGGCCGGCCGACGGCGCCGGGGACAACCAGAAAATATCCGGCGCCCGTCTCTCTGCCGAGCGCCACGTTCCGCCGGATGTAATCCACGGCATTCTGGCGGATGCTTCCGCGAGTGCTCGACAGATCATTGTCCGCCGAGAACATTCCGCAGATGCCGCCGACGGAAATGCCGTGGTCCGACAGGATCGCATTCGCCTCCGCGGCGCGATAGCCCATGTCCGCGCCGTAGCGGTTCCCGTGCAACTCGATGAACCGGATGTCATTCTTCGCCAGCCGGGCCGCCGAATCCGCCAGCGGCTCCATGCCGAACCCCCAGTTGCTCCACGAGAGCGCCAGCCGGCGCTTGAGACGCTCCGGATGCCGCCTCTTCAAGTCGAGGAAGGACGCCCGGATGCGCTCGGTCTTGATCTCAAACGCCTGATCGGTCATTTCATTCTGGCCTCATGAACCGGGATTTGCCGTAGCCTCGGACAACCCGTTTTCCGACATGAGATTATACGGTCGAGCTGCCGCCGTCAAGCAAAAGGTTGGACGAGCTGCAGCGTTCACGTGGCGAACTCCAAACAGCGCTTGCGATAGTGCAGGTAGTCCTCGTACCGGACTTCCTCCGGCACGCCGTGGTCGCACGTGGGAAGGTAGCCGCCGCGCCGGCGCATGGCGGGGAAGATGCGCTCGACCAGGCGGTCAATCGCCTCTTTGCCCCTGGCCAGCTCGCGCTTGTCCACGCCGCCGAGCAGGGCCAGTTCGGGGTACTGCCGTCCGATTTCCACCACGTCGCAGCCGGAGGCGACCTCGAAGGGGCTCATGACGTCCATGCCCAGTTCGCGATAGATCGGTATCACCGGCCGGGCGTCGCCGTCCGTGTCTATCTGGAAATAGAGGTGCCGCGCCTTGTCAATCTGGCGCGACTTGATGTTCGCGATCAACTGCTGATAGTAAGGAATCAGGTACTCGCGCATCTTGGCCGGCGAGATGAGCGGGCCGTGGTTGTAGCAGATGTCCTCGCCGAAAAAGAGCTCGTCGAGCGTCACCTGCTCCTGATGCCGGGCGGTGACGGCATCCGCCAGGGCAAGCCACGTCCGCATGCAGTCATGGATGAGCTCCGGCGCGTCGTGGACCATGTAGAGCAGGTCCACCGGTCCGATGAGGCTGCGCAGATACATGTAGCCGCCGACGACCGCCTGGGTGATCATTAGCCCTTTCGACGCGGCCTTGCGCGCCACTTCCATCCGCGCGTCGAGGTCCGCCCAGCGGGCGGGCGTCGAGGCGTCCAGGCGCCACTTGCAGGATTCCTCCCACGTCTTGCGGTCCTTGACGGGGTGCGCGACGTACTCCGGCATGAATCCGCTGCGACGCCCTTTGAAGTACAGGACATGCCGCCCGGCGAAGTCCTGCGCCAATTCATGCTCCCCTCGATCCTCGAGAACGCGCTCTTCGAATGCGGGAC
>JBKQWE010000032.1:0-30218 GCA_052139675.1 Candidatus Brocadiia bacterium | reverse complement strand
TGCACAATCGCTGGGTGAGATAAGGATGTCCTCCGGTCCAGTGAAGGACACGGCGCAGGCGGTCCGGCCAGTCTAGCTTAAGCCAGCTTAATATACATCCGCAACCACCGGCGGTTGATTCAATGGTCAAGCCTAGTCGCTTTCGCCTGCGCCCTACTCGTGGCGCGGAGCACCTTCGCTACTTCAGCGCTTAAGGCGTCAACCCCGTTACGCCCCGGCTGTCTTTCACGCTCACCTGGCTGCCGTCTGCGGTCTGAATACGCGTCTTGGTGAACTTCCAGTTCTCCGCGTTCTGAATGCTCCCCGCCGTCTTGGCTTCAATGTCCACATCTTTGAAGGTGAAATTCTCGAGCGGCGAATCCGCGTAAGAACTCACCGCGAACGCGCGGCCGGCGCCGCTCGCCCGGATGCCGGAGATCTGCACGTTCCGCAGATGCGGCAGTCCCAACGCCGGCGGCACCGGCTCCAGCAGCACGCGCCAATAGTCCGGCACCCTGGTGACGCCGGCGGGCGTCAAGAGCGTCCGCGTGCATGTCGAGAACGGACGCGTGACCCGCGCGCGGGTGGACATGGGCGAGCCGCGCCTGCTCCGCAAGGACATCCCGATGACCGGCCCGGCGAACGAGCAGTGCGTGGACGCGGTACTGCAAGTCGGCCGGACGGAGTTCCTGGCCACGTGCGTCTCGATGGGCAACCCGCACTGCGTGATTTTCGTCCCGGACGCGCAGGCCATCGCGCTGGAGCAGCTCGGCCCGGCGATCGAGCGGCACGAGGCGTTCCCCGAGCGGACGAACGTGCACTTCGCGCAGGTCGTCCGGCCGGACGAGGCGATCATGCGGACATGGGAGCGCGGCAGCGGCGTCACGCTCGCCTGCGGCACCGGCGCGAGCGCCGTCTGCGTCGCCGGCGCGCTCACCGGCCGGACCGCCCGCAAACTCCTGGTGCACCTGCCCGGCGGCGACCTCGACCTCGAATTCTCCGCCGATAACCACGTCTTTATGACCGGTCCGGCGACGGAAGTCTTTACCGGCGAGTGGCCGACAACTTAATCCGAGAAATCGCGCGCCCTGGTTGCGCGCAACGCCGGCGCGTGCAATCCGGGCCGCGAATGACATCGGGAGGCGGAGTCATGCGTACAAACGGAGAGGCTGCAAGTCCATGTTGTGAAAGTGTTTGGGACTTTATGACGATCACTTGTTGACAGCGCCTGCATATTGGGGATAATAGAGTCAACCGCATTCCCGGTATTGACTGGCATAAGAGGAGAGGCGCAATGGCTTACGAGACTAGGAAGGCTCTTATAGAGAAGCTCGAGTGCATAAGGGGCTCTACTGTGATTTGCTATCTGACAAGCTTGCGCGCGAATGTCCCGGTACAAATGTCAGATGACGGAGTGCGGATTATGTTTGACCAGATGTTGCTACTCCCGTCGCGACCTGTGGAGAAGCTCGATATTTTCCTTTGCAGCAACGGCGGTTCTGGCACTGTACCATGGCGACTGGTGGCGCTGTTTCGGGAATATGCGAAGAAATTGTGCGTCCTCATACCATACAGGGCGTACAGCGCGGCTTCTTTACTGGCTTTAGGCGCAGATGAAATAGTGATGCATCCTTTCGCGGAGTTGGGCCCAATTGACCCAACCGTATCCAACGAGTTCAATCCGCGGGAGGCTGGTACAGGGCGCCCGCTTGGTATTAGCGTGGAGGACGTTTCGGCATATGTGAATTTCATCAAGTCGACTGTTGGAATCACTCATGAAGATGAGCTGGTTAAAGCGATAGAGATTCTCGCGCACAGCGTTCATCCTCTGGCGCTCGGAAATGTGGAGCGGTTCTTGGCTCAGTCACGGATGATAGCGAGAAAGTTGCTTCGGACTCATATGAAACAGGATGACGAGCATACGATCAAGGACATCGTCGAGAACATGGCGTCGAAGTTGTACTTCCACGGTCACCCTATCAACCGCCAAGAAGCGAAGCAGGACTTGCGACTTACGGTAAACTCTGACCTGCCGGCGGATTTAGAGTCAGCGATGTGGGAACTATACAGAGATTACGAGGAGGAGTTCGCGAACACAAAGGAGTTCAATCCTGCCGGTGATCTTGGTTTGATAACGAAACCAGGAGAGACTAAAGAAAAAGAATACGACCTGCTACTTGCAATGATCGAAAGCGCCAGAAAATCGAGTCGTTACCTGTCGCGGCGGCGGTTCACTATGATGCGGTCACCGAATCCGGCGCAGACGACCATCCATTTTGATGTGCTTGCACAGGGATGGCAATAATGCCCGTCGCGGCGAGTTCATCCGCAGTTCCGGACATCGTTTGCGGGTGCTCCTTAGGGTGAGTTTCTGTAAACGGCTGCGCAGGATAGAAGGTAATCGTCTGCCTAGGCAGGGTTTGCACGAAGCACCGGTTATCCAGAGAGCGCGAAACGGGATCGGCTGTTCCCGTAGCCATCGGAAGCCCTCCTCGCGTTTTGTAAAAATTCGCCATTACTCACCCTGTTGATAGACATCGGCAGGAAACGCGTTTGATTTAGCCAGTTTTTCCGCCCAGGTAATCAGGTGCCTCTTGGCCAATCTAGCCTAGGCCAAAGCATATGTCAAGAGAAAAATAGCCCTCTTTGCCGCACCCTGCGTCTCCTGACAGCAGCACTCCTTCTCGCCTGCGCCTGCAGGACGAAGTACGCCGCGTAAAGGCAGAGCTTCGGCTGGTCGCGGCGCGGCATGGAATGGCACGACGGCGAAACGTAGCCCAGGCGCGCGGCGCGCTGCCGCAGCGCCGAGGGCGTGGATTCCAGGTTCGCGGCGGCCTGTTTTTTCAGGACCCAACCGGGCGAATCGGGCCGGCAGGCCGCGAAGCGCTCGCAGCGCGCATCGCAACTGCGGACCACGGCGGGATCGAGCGCGGCCCCTCGCCGAGCAGGAGCACCGGCGCGCATTCCTCTTGGCTTGCTCTTCTTATCTGTCTTCATCGGTGTCCATCTCCAGGTTCAACGGGAATGGGCAGTGCAAACGGACGAGACGGGTTGGGAATCGAAATTCGTCCTCGGTTTCGTCGGCGGCGTCCTGGCCAGGCTCCTGGTCCACCTTGCCCCGCGTGCCGCACTCGCACGCCGGGACCGGGCCGATTTCCTTGTCGTGGTCAAATGGTTTCCGGCACACCGGACACGAGGGGGCGGAATTGCCGACTGCCGAATGCCGATTGCCGATTGTGGGAAACGGGCCGGGCTTCGCCCGTTTTAACTGCGCTGCCGCGCCATGGTCAGCCATTCTCAGTTCCTTTCTACTTCGCTTTCATCATTTGGCAATCGGCAATTGGAAATCGGCAATTGTTTCCCCCTTCAGTTCCAGTTCGAACACCTCGCGCCGGCCGATGCGCAGGCCGGCCTCGGCGAGTTGATCGGGACGGATGAGGCCGGAGGCGGCCCTGGTCAGGATGGCGTCGCGGGCGATCTCCTCGCGGACGCGGATGCAGTCGGCGCCGAGGGCGGCGCGCACGCGCTCAATCCGCTCGTCTTCGGTCCACGGACGGCGGAGGACCTTCACCGCCGGCGGCGTGGTGCGGAAACTCAGGACGCCGTGCAGCCGCTCGATGGTCTTCCGCGGCGAGAACTGCTCCCGGTGCTCGCGGGCGAACTGCTCGAGCGCCTCCCGCAGCAGCGCGTCCTCGCCCGCCATGTCCTCGAGCGGGGCGTTGAACCGCAGCTTGACGGCGGCGAGTTCCGCGTTCATCTCGGCGAAGGCCTGCTGCCGGTCATGCTCCAGCCGGCAGAGCCGCGCGAGCGCGCCATCCACTTCCGACCAGTTCCTCAACGCCGCCTGCGCCTTGCGTACGGTCATCGGAGACTCCTTTCCGAACCTGCGGTCGCGGGAATGCCACGGGCACCGCCGACATCCCTAGTATAATAGGCGTTCTTATATCTGTCAAGGCGGAATAAGAAAAATACTTATTCGCTGGGCGGACGGCGGCGCTGCGGGTATCGGTCAACCGGTTTGAAAGAGGCGGAAAAGGCGGGACACACTGTCCGGTCCGGCGCGCCTGCCCGCCGAAGCCTTGGCGAAGGCGGGGCGGTTCAGGCCGGGAAAAGCCCGATCAGCCTCGCGGCGTCCCGGAGCCCGATGGCGGAATCGGTGAGCGCCCACGTCTCGCGGTTCACGGCGCGCTGGCCGCTCTTCAGGGCGAGTTCGGGGCCCATGGTCTCCATCTCGACCATGAAGTTCTTCGCCCCGACGTAGAAGGCCATGTTGCAGCCGAGCGGATAGGAGGCGGAACGGTCGTACCCGGTCCGCTTGGCGAACGTGCAGCCGGAATCGGGCGCGTCCATCGCGATGATCCCGCGCTGGGCCTGGAGCATGCGTTTCGTCTCGCGCCCCTTCGGGTGCACGAGGAGCATGTCGGGCGTGAACGAGACCTGGTCGTCGTCGAAGCCGGACGTGTGGCCGCCGCCCCAGGTCTTGAACAGCACCAGCTTGAAGCAATCCCAGTCGCTGCCGTCGCCCAGCGGGATCCCGTACGCCGTGCCCTCGGCGGGCAGCGTGCACGTGAGCGCCCACGTCCCGCAACTATAGAGCATGGGGCCCTGGTTCTCGACGAAATTCTCGACCTCGACGCGGTTTTCGCCCGCGACGCGCACCGTAATGCCGCGCTTCGTATTGAACACCGGGTCCAGTGCGGAGATAACGGTCACCGAATCGCCGCGGACCTGCGCGCTGCACTTTCCGTTATCGGCGCGATAGCCGTCTTCGCTCTCGTCGGCGCCGGGGCGCGTCGGCCAGACGCGGTGGCCGCCCATGAGCTTCCACTCGCCGCGGCCGAGGCCCTGCCGGTCCCAGTAGAGCAGGTTGCGGCCCTTCGGCTTGCCGAAGAACGCGATGCGCGGGCCGGCGTCCGTGACGATGGACATCTTCAGCGCGCGCGTGGCCAGCGTGATGACCGCGTGGTCCTCAAACGAACCTTTGCCGACGCGGACGGAAGTTTTCGACATGTTGCGCTCCCTGTGCAATGACACCCGATTACCGGCCGGCTTTGGACTTCGGGCCGAAGCGGGCGACCCATTGAGGCGTGCTGAGGCCGCCCCAACTGTCCGGATCGTAGTTGGCTTCGAAGATCTTCCGCAGCGTCGCGTCATAGGGCGCCAGGGCGCTCCAGAGCAGGCCCGGCGAATTGGCCCACCGCCGGTCGGGCTTGCCGCCGTCTATCCGCTGAAACTTCGCGTTCTTGATTCGCTTGTTCCACATGAAATCGCGGTTGGTGGCGATGAGGCGGACGATGTCCTCCTGGGTGAAGACCAGGCCGTGCTCGTAAGCCGCGACGATCGCGGTCGTGTCAATCGTGTAGTACCCGCCGTTCGGGTGCACGCCGACCCAGTGCTTGATCGAGCCATCCGGGTTGGTGTCCCAGGGCACGTTCGCGTCCCAGTAGTTCCAGACGAAATACCTGCCGTTGTCGCGGAGCTTCATGTGAGACTTCATCGTCTTGAACCACAACTCGGCGCGCTCGCGATAGATGGGTTTGCGCGTCACGTCGTACATGGCCAGCATCCACAGGGCGATGAAGTTCTCCTTGTTCGCCGGCAGGGAGTTGCCGTCCGTTTTTCTTCGCTTGTATCCGTCGAGCTCGGTCCACTTGAGGGTCTTCGGGTCGAGCCCGAAAGGCGGGACGACCCAGATGCCGCCTGCCTTCGTCCGGCGCCAGGCGCCGCGGGAATTCCACTTCTCGAACATTTTCTCGGAGAGCCGCAGGTACTCCGCGGCCTTGCGCCCGTATATTTTCTTCAGGGCGGGCGTCTTGAGGATCTCGCCGGCGATCAGCACCATGGGGCGCAGGAACATCGCGTCACCCAGCTCGGTGTCCGTGTAGCGCAGCTTCATGCCGGCGGGAAGGTACTCGAGGACGTCGGCATCCTCAAACCTGGGCCAGCCGATGAAGCCGTCCGGCTCCTGGACGCCGCGCCTGACGACGGCGTCGCCCCAGTCCAACTGCCGGTCCAGCCATTCGCGGTCGCGCGTGGCCATGAAGCCGTGGTAGAACCCGTTGAGAAACGGAGCGACGCGCCAGCCGATCTGCTCGCCCATTTCCACGTCGCACGGGCGGTTGGTCTTGCTGAGGATGTTCTGCCTCCAGCGGCGCATCCAGTCGGCGGCGCGCGCGGGGTTCAGGCCGGCGGGCGCGGTTACAGCCTTCGTCCTGCCCTTGGCGGATGGACTCATCGGGATTTCCCTTTCTCAATGAACATCGCGCCGCTTACTGCGCGGCTTTGGACTTCGGGCCGAAGCGCGCGATCCATTCCGGCGTGGTGCTCATGCCGCCCCAATCGCCGGGATTATTGTTGGCTTCAAAGATTTTCCGCAGCGTCGGATCGTAGGGCGCCAGGGCGTCCCAGAGCGTCCCCGGCGAATTCGTCCATCGCTGCGCGGGCTTGCCGCCGTCAATCCGCTGGAATTTCGCGTTCTTGATCTCCTTGTTCCACATGAAGTCGCGGTTGGTGGCGATGAGGCGGGCGATGTCGTCCTTCGTGAAGACCAGGCCGTGCTCGTACGCCAGCACGATCGCGCCCACGTCCACGTCGTAGTACCCGCCGTTCGGATGCACGCCGACCCAGTGCTTGAGCGTGCCGTCCGCGTTGTGGTCCCAGGGCACGTTCGCGTCCCAGTAATTCCAGACGAAGTACTTGCCGTCGTCGCGGAGCTTCATGTGGGACTTCATCAACTGGAACCACTTCTCGGCGCGTTCCTTGTAGACGGGTTTATGCGTCGCGTCGTACATGGCGAGCATCCACTCGGAGATGATGTTCTCCTTGTTGTCCGGCAGGGAGTTGCCGTCGGTCTTCCTGAGATCGTATCCGGCGGTCCACTGGCCGGTCTTGCGGTCGAACCCGAAGGGCGGGACGACCCAGGCGCCGCCGTCCTTCGTCTCGCGCCAGGCGCCGCGCGATTCCCACTTATCGAACATCTGTTCGGTCAGCTTGAGGTATTCCTCGGCCTTGGCGCCGTACTTTTCCTTCAGGGCGGGCGTCTTGAGGATCTCGGCGGCCATGAGGACCACCGGGCGAAGGAACAACGCGTCGCCGACCTCGACATCCGTGTAGCGCAGCTTCTCACCGGGCGGAAGGTAATCGAGGACGTCGGCGTTCTCGTCCTTGGGCCAGCCGACGAAGCCGTCCGGCTCCTTGGTGCCGCGCTTGACGACGGAGTCGGTCCAGTCTATCAGCCGGTCCACCCACTCGTGCTCGCCCGTGGCCATGTAGCCGTAGTAGTACGCGTTCAGGAACGGGCTGACGAGCCAGCCGATCTGCTCGCCGACTTCTTTGTCGCAATAGCGTTCCTTGGAGCTGTCGCGTATGACGTTCTGCCGCCAGCGCTGCATCCATTCCTTGGCGAGCGCCGGGTCCATGGCGCCGCCGACCGGCTCCTGGGCGACGGCAAGACCGGACGGGAGAATACACGCAAGCGCCAGGACACACGCCGCTCCGCCATTCAATCTGCGTGACATATCAGCCCTTTCAAAAGCAGTGGTGATCCGTGTCATGCTGAGCGCAGCGAAGCATCTCACACCCTGAACCATTGCTGACGCGCTGCGTGTGAGATTCCTCGCTCCGCTCGGAATGACCAAACAATATGCGACTTAATCGGGACGTCCCACAAGGACGATCCTCGCTTACCGACCGGCTTCCGCTGTCCGGCCGTAACGGGCGACCCATTCCGGCGTGCTGCTCAGGCCGCCCCAGCCGCCGGGATCGTGATTGGTTTCAAAAATCTCCCGCAGCGTCGGGTCATAGGGCGCCAGGGCGAGCCAGAGTTCGCCCGGCCCGTTCGCCCATCGCGGGTCGGGCTTTTCGCCGTCTATCCGCTGGAACTTTGCGTTCTTGATCTGGTGGTTCCACATGAAGTCGCGG
Organism: Candidatus Brocadiia bacterium; assembly: GCA_052139675.1. GTDB lineage: Bacteria > Planctomycetota > Brocadiia > CAIUPP01 > CAIUPP01 > JBEKCB01. Next base: position 22,319 of record JBKQWE010000032.1, on the reverse strand, counting down.
TTCGTGGCGATGAGGCGGGCGATGTCCTCCTTCGTGAAGACCAGGCCATGCTCGTACGCAGCCACGATGGCCGTCACGTCGCTCGAGTAGTAGCCGCCGTTCGGATGCACGCCCACCCAGTGCTTGGTGGTGCCATCGGGCTTGTAGTCCCACGGCCCGGCCGGTTCCCAGTAGTTCCAGACGAAATACTTGCCGTCATCGCGCCGCTTCATGCGGGACTTCATGATGCGCATCCACTTCTCGACGCGTTCCAGGCAGACGGGCTTCTTCGTCACGTCGTACATGGCGAGGAGCCAGCCGGCGATGAGGCTCTCCTTGTTATCCGGCTCCGAGAAGCCGTCCGTCTTTCTGCGCGCGTAGCCCTCGGTCCACTGGCCGGTGGCCTTGTCAATCCCGAAGGCCGGGACGACCCACAGGCCGCCTGCCTTCGTCTCGCGCCAGGCGTCGCGCGAGTCCCATTTCTCGAAGGTCTGCTCGGAAAGCCGGAGGTATTCCTCGGCCTTGGCGCCGTACTCCTTCTTCAGGGCGGGCGTCTTGAGAATCTCGCCGGCCATCAGCACCAGCGGGCGAAGGAACATCGCCTCGCCCAGCTCGCTGTCCTCGATGGCGCGGGCGCCGCCCTTGGGCCAGCCAATGTATCCGTCCGGCTCCTTGACGCCGCGCTTGATGACGGAGTCGGCCCAGTCTATCAGCCGGTCCACCCACTCGCGGTCGCCGGTGGCCATGTAGCCGTAATAGTACCCGTTCAGGAACGGGCTGACGAGCCAGCCGATCTCCTCGCCCATTTCCTTGTCGCAGTAGCGGTTCTTGCCGCCGTCGCTGAGGATGTTCTCCTTCCAGCGGCGCATCCAGTCTTTGGCGAGCGCCGGGTCCATCTTTGCGCCGGCCTGAACGGCCGCGTCCTTCGCCCGGCCCTGCGCGAGGGAGACGCCGGACGGAAGAACGCACGCGATGAGCAGGAGGCACGCCGCGCCGCCGGACAATTTGCGTGACATCATCGGCCCTTTCAAAAGCGCTGCAAGGACGACGCCCGCTTACTCACCGGCCTTCGGCTTCGGACCGAAGCGGGCGACCCATTGTGGCGTGGTGCTCAATCCGCCCCAACTGGTCGGATCCTGGTTGGCTTCAAAAATCTTCCGCAGCGTCGGGTCGAAAGGCGCCAACGCGGCCCAAAGCATCCCCGGCGAGGCGGCCGGGTCGGACTTCTCGCCGTCAATCCGCTGGAATTTGGCGTGCTCGATCTGGTGGTTCCACATGAAGTCCCGGTTGGTGGCGATGAGCCGGGCGATGTCCTCCCTCGTGAAGACCAGGCCATGCTCGTAGGCGTCGGCGATCCCTTCGACATCCACCTGGTAGTACCGGCCGCGCGGGTGCACGCCCGTCCAGTGCTTCAGAGAGCCATCCGCCTTGCGGTCCCATAGCCCGCCCGGATCCCAGTAGTCCCAGACGAAATATTTGCCGTTGTCGCGGAGTTTCATGCGGGACTTCATCACGCGGAACCACTTCTCGGCCCGCTCGCGGTAGATCGGTTTGTGCGTCACGTCGTACATGGCGATCATCCACTGGGCGATGAAGTTCTGCTTGTTATCCGGCAGCGAGAACCCTTCCTTCTTCCTTTGCTCGTATTCCTCGGTCCACTTGCCGGTCTTCCGGTCGAACCCGAAGAGCGGGACGACCCAGAGGCCGCCCTCTTTCGTCTCGCGCCAGGCGCCGCGCGAATCCCATTTCTCGAACATCTGCTCGGAAAGCTTGATGTATTCCTCGGCCTTGGCGCCGTACTTTTCCTTCAGGGCGGGCGTCTTGAGAATCTCGGCGGCCATCAGCACCATCGGGCGAAGGAACAGCGCATCGCCCATCTCGTTGTCCGTGTACTGGTGCTTGACGGAGTCGGTCTCCGCGCCGTCTTCCTTGGGCCAGCCGATGAAGCCGTCCGGCTCCTTCACGCCGCGCTTGAGGACGGAGCCGGCCCAATCGAACAGCCGGTCCACCCACTCGCGGTCGCCGGTGGCCCTGTAGCCATAGTAGAACCCGTTCAGGAACGGGCTGACCACGTCGGCGATCTGCTCGCCCATGGCCGTGTCGCAATAGCGGTTCTTGCGGCTCTCGTCGAGGATGCTCTGCTTCCAACGCCGCAGCCAGTCCCTGGCGAGCGCGGGATCCATGCCGGCCTCTGCCTGGACGGCCGCTCCGGTGGCCGCCTCCTTCGTCTGGGCCTGGGCGATGGAAAAGCCGGACGGAAGAATCCACGCCGCGACCAGGACGCACACCGCTCCGCCATGCAATCTGCGTGACATATCGGCCCTTTCGAAAGCGCCGCAGGAACAATCGTCGCTTACTGGCCGGCCTTGGCCTTCGGGCCGAAGCGGAGGACCCATTCCGGCGCGTCCATGCCGCCCCAGCTTCCCGGATCATAGCTCGCCACAAAAATCTTCCACAGCGTCGGGTCATAGGGCGCCAGCGCGCCCCAGAGCACGCCGGGCGAATTCGGGTAATGCGGGTCGGGCGGCTCGCCGTCAATCCGCTGGAATTTCGCGTGCTCGACCTGGTGGTTCCACATGAAATCGCGGTTCGTGGCGATGAGGCGCGCGATCTCCTCTTTCGAGAAGACCAGGCCGTGCTCGTACGCGTCCACGATGCCGCCGACGTCGACGGCGTAGTATCCGCCGTTGGGGTGGACGCCTTGCCAGAGCTTCAGGGAGCCATCGGCCTTATGGTCCCACGGCCCGGCCGGGTCCCAGTAGTTCCAGACGAAATACTTTCCGTCATCGTGGAGCCGCATGCGCGACTTCATCACGCGCCACCACATCTCGGCGCGCTCGCGGTAGATCGGACCGTGCGTCGCGTCGTACATGGCCAGGACCCACTCGCCGATCAGGTTCTGCATGTTGTTCGGCACGGTGAAGCAGTCGTTGCTCTTCGGCAGGTAGCCCCACTGCGTCGTCTCGCGGATAATGCCAAAGACCGGGACAACCCACACGCCGCCGCCGTCCTTGACCTCGCGCCAGGCGCCGCGCTTATTCCATTTCTCGAACAACTTCTCGGAGAGCTGGAGGTACTCGCGCGCCTTGGCCCCGTACTGCTCTTGCAGGGACGGCGTCTTTAGAATCTCGGCGGCCATTTTGACCATGGGCGCCAGCATCATCGCCTCGCCCAGCTCGTTATCGGTGTGATAGATCTCCTCGGCGTCGTTGCTGAGGCCCACAATCTCCCACGGCCAGCCGAGGTATCCATCCGGTTCCTTCACGCCGCGTTTGATTACGCTGTCGCTCCAGTCAATCAGGCGATCAATCCACTCGCGGTCGCCCGTGGCCATGTAGCCGTAGTAATAGGCGTTCAGGAACGGCGCCACGCGCCAGCCGATTCCCTCGCCCATTTCCTTGTCGCAGAAGCGCTGGTTGCTGTCGCTGACGACGTTCGCCTTCCAGCGCTGCAGCCAATCCTTGCAGGTCGCCGCATCCAGACTCGGCTGAAAGGCCGCGCTGCCGGCCTCACCCTTCGCCTGACCCTGGGCGACGGAAACGCCGAACGGAAGGACGCTCGCGAGGAGCAATCCCATCCCGATCGCCGCAAGCCGTCCGCGCGCCGCGACGCGATGTAATCCACGTGACATATCGGCCCTTTCAGAAGCGCTGAAAAAACGACGAAGCATTCCTCAATTCCGAATCCCGGCGCCAAGATTACTGCAAGGCCGCGGGGATGTCAACCGCCGCCGGACCGCGCGGCCGGCGTCAATCGCGCGCGAGAGCGGCGTCGAAGTAGGCGGCGATTTTCGGCGAGACCTTGGGGACATTCATCGGTATCCCGCCGTGCCGCAGCGAATGCGCCGCCATGCAGCCGGCGGCGACGCTGTATCGGGCCGCCACCGGCGAGGTGGTCACCTTCCTGCCGAACCGCACGTGCCCGATGAACTCCGCGACGATGCTCAAATCGGACCCGCCGTGGGTGCCGCTCAGCGGCGGCAGGTAGAATTGCTCGTCGCCGAACGGGTTGCAATGCGTCCGGCGGTTCCAGAGCTTGATGCAGTCCTCCGTCACGTTCTCGATGCGGCCCTCCGTCCCGATGATCGTGTAGTTGCGCCACCCGTCCGGCGTGAAGTGGCACTGCTGGTAGGAGGCGAACACGCCGTTGTCGAGCTGCATGAGCATCATGCTGACGTCCTCGACGTCGATCACCGGGTTGAGCCCCTTCTGCGAGAGCGGCGGCCAGTTCTCCAGACGCCACGACGCATCGCCGCGCTCCTTCGGCGAATGGCGGTCCTTGATCTGACCGTACACCGTCAGCCCGCCGACGGCATTCACGCGCGCGCTGTAACCCCCACAAAGCCAATGCAATACGTCAATGTCGTGCGCGCCTTTCTGGAGAAGCAGGCTGGTGCTCCTGCTCCGGTCGGCGTGCCAGTCCTTGAAGAAGGCGTCGCCGCCGTAGCCGACGAAGTGGCGGCACCAGCCGGCCTTCACCTGCCCGATGGCGCCGCCCAGGATCAGCTCGCGCATCTTGCGGATCAGCCTCATGTGCCGCATGTTGTGGCCCAGGTACAGCTTCAGCTTCCGCTCGAACGCGGTCCGGAGAATCCGGTCGCAGCCGCGGACGGTGATCGCCATCGGCTTTTCGAGATACACCGCCTTGCCTGCCTTCAGCGCGGCGACGGCGTGCTCCTCGTGGAGGAAGTCCGGCGAGGTGACGAAGACCGCGCCGATGTCCTTCAGGGCGAGGAGTTTTCGGTAATCGTCGGTCACGAAAACGTCCGGCCCGAAGTCGAGCTTGAACCGCGCCAGCGCCGCCGGATTGGTGTCGGCCCCCGCGACGACGCGGACGCCGTCCTCCGGGTGATGCGCGTTGCGGGCCAGGGCGCCCCGGCCGCCGGCGCCGATGACGCCGATCCTGAGTTCCTTCGTCGCGGGCATGTCAGGTTCCTTTCGAGATCGTGGAATGCCGTATCTTGACAACGCAGGGCCTTCCGGTCAAGCGATGGACCGGCGAGCATTCATCGCCGGCCGGCGGCCTCGGACAGGATGCGGAGGAACTCGGGGCGCAGATGTCCGCCGCAACGTTCGACGGCGCGCGCGTCGGACAGGGCGCGCGCGTAGTCCTTCGCCGTGTAATAGGCCACGGCGCGGTTCAAGTACGCCGCCGCGTAGTCCGGGTTGATCGCGATGGCCCGCGTATAGTCGGCGATCGCCTCGGCGGGGCGCTCGATCTCCATCCACGCGTTGCCGCGATTGAAGAACGCCAGCGCGTAGTCGGGTTCGAGGGCGACGGCCTTGTCGAAGTCCTCGAAGGCGCGCCGGTGCGACTCGGCCTGCGCATGGCCGGTCTGCGCGGCGGCCAATTGCATGAAGGTCAGCGCGCGGTTTCCATACGCCTGCGCGAAGCCCGGCCGCAGCCGGATCGCACGGCCGTAGTCCTCAATGGCCTGCTCCAGCCGGCCCAGGCTCGCAGCGGCCACGGCGCGGTCGTAGTACGACTCCGGGCTCGGGTCCAGCTCGACGACTCTGTCGTAGTCCTGCATCGCCGCATCGCCCCGGCCGCGGGCGAGACGCAGCAGCGCGCGGTGGGCGTAGGCCTCGGCCTGCCGCGGCTGCAAGGCCAGGGCTTCCTCGCAGCACCGTTCCGCCTCGTCGAGGAGCGCGGCCGAATCCGCTCCGGGCGTCGCCGCCTTCTGGACGAGCAGGCCGGCCAGGTTGCCATACGCCATCCACGCCTTCGGGTTCTTCGCCAGCGTGTCGCGCCAGAGCGTTTCCTCGTCATGGTAGACGAGCGTCTGCCGGAAGGTGAGCGCCGCGCAGGCCAGGGCCAGAGCGGCAGCCGCCGCCATCGCAACCGTCCTGGGCCCGCCTTCGCCGAGGCTTCGGCGGGCAAGCGCGCCGGGCCGCTCCATGACCCGGGCCAGTAATCCGGCGACCAGCGAGACCACGCCGACCAGCGCCGTGTATTGCCAGTGGTCCGCGACCAGCGAGTAGCGCATGAAGTAGATGTCCAGGAACCCCAGGACCGGCAGCAGCGCCAGCGCGAAGTACCCCAGCGCGAAGAGCAGCGGCCGGCCCCAGGTTCGCCGGAACCCCGCGAAGACGAGCAGCATCGCGAGGAACAGGAGCAGCGGAACGAACGCCCCGAGCGAAGCGGATGTAGTCCAGCGCGGATAGCAGAAGCAGAGGTTCACCGGCAGCAGCGCCTTGTACAGGTAGAACCAGATCGCCCAGCCCGCGCCCGCCGCCCGCGCCGCCAGCCCGTCGGTGCGGACCACTTCTCCCGCGATATCGCTGTGATATTGGTACCAGACCGTCACCAGTCCCAGCGCCAGCGACAGCGCGAAGAACGGGACCGTCCGCCGCAGGTCCCGCGCCGCAACTTTCCCCCGCCGCCACCACGCGCAAAGAAGCAGCACAAACGGAAGCATCACCACCGAGGTCTTCGCCAGAAGAGCCAGGAGGAATAATCCCAAGGAGAGTAAGTAGCGCGGAGTGTCGTTCGTCGTGCCCGTCGTGCCCGTCGTGCTCGTCGTGTCGTGGTGGTGAAAACTGCCGTCGTGGTGAGAACCGCCGTCCTCAAAACGCAGATACGCCAGGATGCTCGCCAGGTAGAACGCCATCGGCAGGGTATTCTTGCGCTCGGTAATCCACGCCACCGACTCGACCGCCACCGGGTGCACCGCGAAGAGCAGCCCCGCCAGCCACGCGCCGGGAACTCTCAGTCGCAGCAGCACCCGCCAGAGCAGCACCGCGCTCGCCGCGTGCAGCAGCACGTTGACCAGGTGATAGCCGAGCGCGTTCGGCCCCCACAACCGCCACTCGAACCAGAGCATGCTGGAGGTCAGCGGGAAGTAGTCCGGCGGCGCGCCGGTGAACCAGAAACGGTACAGGCCGTCGGAGGCGCGGATGAGCGGGTTCTCAGTCAGGAACTTGTCATCGTCCCAGACAAACCCCGCGCGGAAAACGGGAGCGTAGGCGAGCAGCGCCGCCGCGAGGATCAATGCGGCCGGAAGGAATCGGCGTGCAGCGCGAAGGCGCTCCGAGGCCTGGCTCATGCGCCCCATTCTGACCGCGCAGCCCGGTCGCGTCAAGCGCAGGACCTTGCGCTCGCCGCTAATACGCGCCCAGGGTTTTCGCCAGGTTGGTGATCCGGCGGAAGTCTTCGAGGCCGACCGTGGCGGGGACGGAGTGGTCGGAGGAGAAGATGTAGCCGCCGTTCTCCTTGACGATGGGAAGCACGCGGCGCATCTCCGCCTCGATCTGGTCGGGCTTGTCCCAGAGGACGGCGTTGATGCCGCCGTGGAGGACAAGCTTGTCGCCGAACTTCTTCTTGAGCGCGATGGGGTCCATGCCCGCCTTGACTTCCAGCGGGTTGAGCGCATCGAGGCCCATTCCCACCAGCTCCGGCACGAAGGGGTTGACGTCGCCGCAGGAGTGCAGGTGCGCCTTGACGCCATGGGCATGGGCCCATTCGATGGCGCGCTGGTGCACCGGCTTGAGCAGCTCGCGGTAGGTGCGCAGGGAGAAGAACTGGTTATGCTTGTAGCCCATGTCGTCGCACCAGAAGATGGCGTCGAACTGGTACCCGGCATCCCAGATCATCTGAAAGAGCGCGAGGTGCACGTCGAGAGAATGGTTGAACATATCCACGCACCATTCCGGGTCCTCGGCCAGCGCCATCAGAACGCGCTCGGTGCCCACGGCCCAGGAATGCGTCGTGTCGAAGCCGAACCAGAGGCTGGCGTTGAGCCAGTAGCCCTTCTCGCGCCAACTCGAATAGTTCTTCTTGAGACGGTCCCAGTTGATCCGGTCGCGGTCGGGCGTCATGCGCTTTTTGGCTTTGGCCCAGGCGGCGCGGTCCACGATGGTGAAGTCGAGGAACTGCGGCGTGGACACGACGCCCTTCCAGTTCTTGACGGTGAGGCCCCAGGGCGTGGTGCGAATCTGGTATTCCTCGGTCTCCTCGAGGACCTTCTCCGGATAGCGCGGGCTGTTGTCCGCGCCGATGCCGATGACGTGGTCAATGCCGAAGAAATCCACGAAGTCCGTCTCCTTCGGCATGCCCTCGCGCTGCCAGCGCGCGATGGTGGAGGTCCACGGCTCGTCAATGATCGGCACGCGGTCCGCGTCGCGGTGCTCGAACATGCGCGTGAAACGTTCGCGCGAGGTCAGTTCTTTCATGGTGCCCGCCTTAATCCAGAGCCGGACGCAGGAGTAATTTCTGAGTCAGCCGCGCGAGCCGCTCAATGCCAGTGGCGACCGTGTCCCCAGCCGCCCCAGGGATGACCCGGACCGATCCAGACCGGGCCGATGCCGATCGCCCAGCGGCCGCCGATCCAGACGTATCCGGCCGGGCCCCAATTCCAGTATCCGTCGCTCCAGTAATAGTCCGGACCGGGGCTGGGCGGCATCGCTTCCACCGGCGGAGGCGGCGGGTCATACGGAGCGGCGGCCATGGGTGCCTGCGGTTGCGCCGGGGGCGCTCCGGGCGCGGGCTGCGCGGCGGCGGCTTCCGCACCCGGCGCGGCATGGGTAGCGGTCAGCGCGGCAGGCGGCATCTTCGCCAGGTCGGACGGCAGGTTCTGCGCCGCGGCCGCCGCCCACGGGCCGTAAAGCGATTTCGCGGTGAACCACTGGTTCGCGATCAGCACGTAGTACTGGTTGGCCCTCAAGTCCAGGAAAATGGGGTCGTCGGTGTTCTTGACTTGAAGGAGGTTCGCGCCTTCGACCGGGAAGAGTTGCGGCGGCCCATCGGTCTGGATCAGGTCCATGGGGACGGTGCTGACGCGAACGGCGGGCGGCGTCTTGGGCTGCGGAAAACCCGGCTCCGGCTGCATCAGGTCCACCATCCGGGTGGCGGCGGCAGCGGCGCGGGCCTGCGCCAGGATCGGCGGCGGGTTGTCCAGGCACGTCCACGGCCCTTCGATCGCCGGGGCGCCATACCAGAAGTCCAGCGCCGTCAGGAAGAACTGCGGGCCCACCTTGATGATGAGCGCGTGCGTATTCGTGACGCGCTCGGCGTCCACGCCGGCCATCGGCTTGAGGACCGGCTGGCCGTCCACCAGCACGAGGATCGTCGGGGCCGTCACGAAGAGGATGGCCGGCCCTGCGTTCGCCGCGCCCGGGACGAGCGCAGTCTTCACGTCCGCCGAGAGGGCGAAGGAGGCCTCCAGCGCGTCTAGCGGAATCGTCCTCGCGCCGGCCGGCGCAAGCTTGCGGAAGCCGTCGAGGTATTGGGCGCCCTTGTCAGGCGCGGTGGCGAACGAGACCTGCGTGACCTGGAAATCGCGCAGGGTCACGGTGCCATCGGCCTTGTTCAGTTCCGCGGCGGCGGTCAGCGAGGCCACTCCGTAGATCGGCTCGCTGGCCGCGACGGACACCGCCGCCTGGGCGGCTATCTGATTCTCGCTCCATTTCTGAATCTTCGGCTGGTACATCGTCAAGGTGGCTGCGCCTTCCTGGGTGGAACGCGGCCAAGTCAGGCCCTGAGCAGCCGGAGCAGGAGCAGCGGCGGGAGCAGCAGCAGGAGCGGGCGCGGCGGCTGCGGGTGCGGCCGGAGCGGCGACAGGCGCGGCGGCCGGCGATGCGGCAACCGGCGCCGGCTCGCTGATCATCCTTCCGACTTGCGTCCGCTGGGGCAGTCCTCTGCATGTCTTCTCGATGACGGACCGCATCAGTTGAGCCAGGTTCTGCTCCAGGGCCGAGCCCGCCACGCCTCCGCCCAGGGCGCCGGCCACGCCACCGATGATCGCCCCGTTCGTGTTCCCGATGGCCGATCCCAGCAATATGCCGCCGGTTGCGCCCACCACTGCCCCGCCTAAAGTGGCCAGACCGCTCTTCAGCGAACCGGTCCCTTCGCCGGCCCAGAGCAGCGTGCCGGTCTGCACGTCGAGCATCTTGGCGGTTATGGAGATGTCCTCTCCGTTCTGCGCCGCGTAGCCGGGGCGCTGCCGAATCTCCCAGTGGCCCGGTTCCCACACCCAGCCGCCGTAGTAGTCCGGCCGCCAGTGTCCGCGAATCCAGACCGACTCGGAGGTGGGCGGGACCATGTAGGTGCTCGGCGTGCTGACGTTGACGACGATCACGGCGGAGACGTTATGGATGGCGAGCTTCGCGCGCCCCTCCGGGCTTGTGATGCCGGACTCGTTCTGGAACGCGGCCTCGTTGGTCAGGTCCGCGAGGTTGGCGCGGTCAACCACGTCATAGCCTTTCTGAAGGACCTGCATGGCGAACAGGTCGGCGATCTCCTGCTGCTGCGGCGGGTTGCCGGCGTTCATCGAGATGAGCACGGCCACTCGGCCGACCTTGTTGTAGTCGTAGCCGGGCCTGACGAAACTCGTGCCCGAGGAACACGCCGTCAACGCGCCCATAAGCCCGCAGAGTGCGACAATCGCCCACGTCCTGAACTTCTTCACGACACTCTCCTCTCGCGAATAGACCAACGATTTCCGCCCCATGGCGGGTGTAATTTACCACTTCCCGAGGAATGTCGTCAAGGTAACGTCCCATCAGCGGAGTGTTCAACACCGGCGTTTCCAATGTGGTAGAATGTCGAAGAGTTCGCGGAACTTTTTTCTCAGACCGGCGTCTAATGAACCAGCGTGCCGCAGCGGCGGCAGTTTGTTTATCGACCAGGAAAAGGGATCGGCATGAAACGCAAAACATTCCTGTGCGCGCTGCTCTCCGTTCCGGCGCTGGTGCTGATGACGTTCGCGGCGGCCCCTGAAAAGCCGGACCGCGCGGCGGCCTGGAAACTGATGAACGACGGCAATTTCAAGGAGGCCTTCGACGGGTTCTCCGCGCTGGCGCTCGATCCGGCCGATGATCAAGTTCAGGTCGGGAGCGACCTGGCGCAGGCCGTCGAGTGCCTGCGGCGGCTCAATCGCGTGGGCGAGTTCGACGCCTTCATCGAGAAGGTCATCCTCGCCCACAAGGACAACGGGCTGCTGCTGTTCGCCGCGGCCGAAGATTACCGTGTCGTGGACCACCAGGGCTCGATCGTGGCGGGCAGCTTCGTTCGGGGCCCGCATCGCGGCGGGACGGCGAGGTACGTCAGCGCGTACGAGCGCGACCGCGTCCGCGCGCTGCAGCTCATGGTCCAGGCGATGGGCGCGGAGAAGGCCGAGAAACTGGGCGGGCAGTTTTACTTCTCGCTGGCGAACATGCTGCTCGGCAACCGCGGCTACGGCGAGGCCTGGCGCCTGCAGTACCTGACCGACCTGGACAAGCTGCCGGACTACGAGGAGGGCTATTATTTCGGCGGCGGCCGCGGCATTGGTGCGCCGGTCAACGCCGACGGAACGCCGGTCTATTACCCTGTGCCCCAGAGTTGGAAGGCTGCGCAGAACGACGGCGAGCGCTGGCGCTGGGCGCTCCACATGGCTGCCGAGATCGCCCCGGCGATGACCGCGCAGGCCGAGATGACCTTCGCCGATTTCCTCCGCTCGCAGTTCGGCACCGAGACGCTGGCCGAGTACCGCTGGTTCTTCGGCCGCGCGACCGGCGACAACACCCGCAAGGACGAAAGCGGCACCTACGCGCTCCACACGCTCGGCGAGGACGAGACCATCGCGCGGCTCGCCACCGGCATCAAGCGCTTCAAGCTCCCGGACGAGTTCAATTACATCCTGATTTACCAGCACGTCGCCGACGAGAAGGCGGGCAACTGGACGGAGCAGGCGCTCACCAAACTGGCCGACCTCTTCGAAAACCGCAGGCAATACGAGAAGTCGGCGGGCTATTGGCGCCGGAGCATCGCGCTGGGCGATCCGCAGGGGTGGAAGCAGAAGCGGCTCGACCAGATCGAGGGCAACTGGGGCCGGTTCGAGCCGATCGGCACGCAGCCGGCCGGGCCGGTCGGCGCGACAGTGGAGTTCCGCTTCCGCAACGGCAGCAAGGTCAGCTTCGAGGCGCAGGAGATCAACGTCCAAAAGCTCCTCAACGACGTCAAGGCGTATCTGAAGGACCCGCCGAAGCAGCTCGACTGGAACGAGATGAACATCGCCGACATCGGCGCGCGGCTCGTCCGAGAGAACCAGTCGAAGTACCTCCTCAAGCAGGTGGCGGCGTGGGACCTGGAGCTGAAGCCGCGCGAGCACCATTTCGACCGGCGCATCACCGTCGCCACGCCGCTCCAGCGCGCCGGCGCGTATCTCCTCAGCGCGAAAATGGAGGGCGGCAACACCAGCTACATCGTCATGTGGGTCGCCGACACCGCCATCGTCCGCAAACCGATGGATAAGCAGATCTACTGCTTCGTCGCTGACGCCGTCACCGGCCGGCCGATCTCCAAGGCCCACGTCGTGTTCTTCGGCTACCGGCAGGAGTGGGTCAATGACCCGATCACGCGCGCCGGCCGCCCGGTGGTCTACACCGCCGACTCCGCCGAGTTCACCGACGCCGACGGCCAGGTGACGGACGCGCCGAAGGTTGAAAGCGGCGCCGGCCAGTACCAGTGGGTCATCATCGCCACCACGCCGGAGGGCCGGCTGGCGTACCTGGGCTTCACGGGCTTCTGGCCGACGGACCGCGAGGACGCCGAGTACAAGGAGGACAAGGTCTTCGCGATCACCGACCGGCCGGTCTACCGGCCGAGCCAGCCGGTGAAGTTCAAGTTCTGGCTGGACCACGCGCAGTATGATCAGGAAGGCAAGTCGGCGTTCGCCGGCCAGTCGTTCACGGTGGAGGTGCGCGATCCGCGGGACGAGACGGTCTTCCGGAAGGGCTTCACCGCCGACGACTACGGCGGCTTCGACGGCGAGCTGACGCTGTCGAAGGACGCGACGCTCGGCGAGTACCAGATCAACGTGCTGAAGCTCAAGGACCAGGAGATGGGCGGCGGCTCGTTCCGCGTCGAGGAGTACAAGAAGCCGGAGTTCGAGGTGAAGGTCAAGGCGCCGGAGGAGCCGGTGATGCTCGGCGAGAAGTTCTCCGCGAGCATCGAGGCGAAGTACTACTTCGGCGCGCCCGTGACCGAGGCGAAGGTCAAGTACAAGATCCTCCGCACGGGCTATTCGGCCGACTGGTACCCGATGGGCCTTTGGGACTGGTTCTACGAGCCGGGCTACTGGTGGTTCGCCAGCGATTACACCTGGTATCCGGGCTGGCGCGACTGGGGCTGCAAGCGGCCGGCCTTCATCTGGCGGCCCTTCCGCCGGCCGGAGCGGCCGGAACTCGTGGCCGAGGTCGAGACGGTCATCGGCAGGGACGGCGTCGTGAAGGTCGAGATTGACACCGCGCTCGCCAAAGAGATCCACGGCGACATGGATCACAAGTACGAGATCACCGCCGAAGTGACCGACCCATCGCGGCGGACGATCGTCGGCCAGGGCAGCGTGCTCGTTGCGCGCCAGCCGTTCAAAGTCTACGCGTGGGTGGACCGCGGCCATTACCGCGTCGGCGACACGGTCCGCGCCAGCTTCAAGGCGCAGACGCTCGACGGCAAGCGGGTCCAAGGGCCGGGCGAGCTGAGGCTATTGCGCATTTCCTACGGCAAGGACGCCAGGCCGGTCGAGACGGAAGTCCAGAGTTGGAAGCTGGACACCGACGCGCAAGGTTCCGCCGAAGTCCAGATCAAGGCGGAGAAGGGCGGACAATACCGCCTCAGCTTCAAGGTGACCGATGCGAAGCAGCACGTGATCGAGGGCGGTTACGTCTTCTGCGTCATGGGCGAAGGCGCGGCGCCGGGCGACTTCCGCTTCAACGACATCGAGCTGGTGACCGACCGGCGCGAGTACGCGCCCGGCGACAAGGTCAACCTGCTCGTCAACACCGCGCGGGCCGATTCCTGGATCGTCCTCTTCCTGCGCCCGTCCGATGGCATGTACTCGATGCCGAAGATCGTCCACGCCGAAGGCAAGAGCACGCAGGAGGTGATCGAGGTCGCCCAGAAGGACATGCCGAACTTCTTCGTCGAGGCGTTCACCGTCGCCGACGGCCGCGTCTATACCGAGACGCGCGAAGTGATCGTCCCGCCCGAAAGCCGCATCCTCGGCGTCACCGTCGAGCCCTCCGCGGAGAAGTACAAGCCCGGCGAGAAGGCCGTCGTCAAGCTCAAGCTGACCGGCCCGGACGGCAAGCCGTTCGTCGGCTCCACGGTCGTGAGCATCTACGACAAGGCGGTCGAGTACGTCTCCGGCGGCTCGAACGTGCCGGACATCAAGGCGTTCTTCTGGAAGTGGCGCCGGGAGCATCACCCGAACGCCGAGAGCAGCCTGGACCACGGCGGATATAACCTATTTCGCCCCAAGGACGTAGGGATGGAGTTCCTCGGCATATTCGGGCAGTCGGTTGTCGAGGAAGTGAACGAAGAGGCGGATCAGGCCAGCGCCATGTCCATTGAAAAGAGAGCCGAATTGATGGCTCCCGGAGGCAGCGGAGGATCGCTGAACCGGTTCGGCATGGCCCAAGGCGGCGCGCCCATGGCGGCGCCGATGGCGATGGAGAATCTGGCTTCCGCCGGTGAAGGCCGGCGCGAGGTGGCCGCGAAGGCGAGCCTGGACGAGGAGCAGAAGGATAAGAAGGGAGCCGGCGGTGAAGGGGCGATGGTCGAGCCGACCGTCCGCACCGAGTTCGCCGACACCGCGCTCTGGGTCGGCTGCCTGGCCACCGACAAGGACGGACTCGCGCAGGTCGAGTTGAAGATGCCCGAGAACCTGACCACCTGGAAGGCGCGCGTCTGGGCGATGGGCGCCGGCACGCGCGTCGGCGAAGGCGCCGCCGAAGTCGTCACCGCCAAGAACCTCATCCTCCGCCTCCAGGCCCCGCGCTTCTTCGTCGAGAAGGACGAAGTGGTCCTCTCCGCGAACGTGCACAATTATCTCAAGGAGAAGAAGCAGGTCCGCGTGTCGCTGGAGCTTCCCGGCGACTGCCTCAGCCCGATGAGCGACTCGCTGACGCAGACCGTTGAGATCGAGCCGGGCTCGGAGAAGCGCGTGGACTGGCGCGTCAAGGCCGTCAAGGCCGGCGAGGCCACGATCCGCATGAAGGCGCTCACCGACGAGGAATCCGACGCGATGGAGATGAAGTTCCCCGTCTACGTCCACGGCATGCTCAAGACCGAGAGCTTCTCCGGCGTCATCCGGCCCGAGAAGGAAAGCGCGCTCGTCGCGTTCCGCGTCCCCGCCGAACGCCGGGCGGAGCAGACGCGGCTGGAAGTCCGCTGGTCGCCCACGCTCGCCGGCGCGATGGTGGACGCGCTGCCGTACCTGGCAGATTATCCTTACGGCTGCACCGAGCAGACGCTCGACCGCTTCCTGCCCACGGTCGTGACGCAGAAGGTTCTCCTGCAGATGGGGCTGGACCTCAAGGAAATCCAGCAGAAACGGACCAACCTGAACGCGCAGCAGATCGGCGACGACCAGAAGCGCGCCGCCGACTGGTCGTACTCCGGCGGCACCATGAGCCGCGCCACCGCGCGCGTCAAGGAGCCGGTCTTCGACCCGGCCGCGCTCCACGAGATGGTCAAGGACGGCATCAGCCGCCTGGCCGGCATGCAGTGCTCCGACGGCGGCTGGGGCTGGTTCAGCGGCTGGGGCGAGCAATCCTGGCCTCACACCACCGCGTACGTCGTCCACGGCTTGCAGATCGCCCGCGCCTGCGACGTGGCGCTGCTGCCCGGCATGATCGAGCGCGGCGTGGACTGGCTCCAGCGCTACCAGGCCGAGCAGAACCAGCTCCTCCGCAACGCGGAGAAGAAGGAGAAGGGCATTCTCTGGAAGGAGCGCGCCGACAACCTGGACGCCTTCGTCTACATGGTCCTCGCCGACGAGGGCGCGAAGTATGACAACCTCGAAATGCGCGGCTATCTCTATCGCGACCGCAACGGACTGGCCGTCTACGCGAAGGCCATGTTCGGGCTGGCGCTCCACAAGCTCGGCGACGCCGAGAAGCGCGACATGCTCCTGCGCAACATTGACCAGTTCCTCGTGCAGGACGACGAGAACCAGACCGCCTACCTGAACCTGCCCGCCGACAACTGGTGGTGGTGCTGGTACGGCAGCGAATACGAAGCGCAGGCGTACTACCTCAAGCTGCTCGCCGCCGTCGAGCCGAAGAGCGAGAAGGCCTCGCGCCTGGTCAAGTACCTCATCAACAACCGCCGTCACGCTACGTACTGGAACAGCACCCGCGACACGGCGGTCTGCGTCGAGGCGTTCGCCGATTACCTGAAGGCCAGCGGCGAGGACAAGCCGGACATGACCGTGACGATCCTCCTCGACGGCAAGGCGCAGAAGGAAGTGCGCATCACGCCCAAGGACATTTTCTCCTTCGACAACAAGCTCGTCCTGGAAGGCCGGGCGCTCGCCGACGGCAAGCACACCATCGAGTTCGTCAAGAAAGGCGCCGGCCCGCTCTACTTCAACGCCTACCTGACCAACTTCACGCTCGAGGACCCGATCACCGCCGCCGGCCTGGAGATCAAGGTGCAGCGCAAGTACTACCAGCTCGTCGAGGCCGCGAAGACCGTCAAGGCCGAAGGCTCGCGCGGCCAGGCCGTGGACCAGCGGGCCGAGAAGTACGAGCGCCGGGAACTCGCCAACCTGGCGATGCTCAAGAGCGGCGACCTCGTCGAGGTCGAGCTGGAGATCGAGAGCAAGAACGATTACGAGTACATCGTGATCGAGGACGCGAAGGCCGCCGGCTTCGAGCCGGTGGACCTGCGCAGCGGGTACAACGGCAACGACATGGGCGCATACGTCGAGTTCCGCGACGAGCGCACCGTCTTCTTCGTCCGCGACCTGGCCCGCGGCAAGCACAGCGTCAGCTACCGCATGCGCGCCGAGGTCCCCGGCAAGTTCAGCGCCCTGCCGACCAAGGCCAGCGCCATGTACGCGCCGGAACTCAAGGCCAATGCGGATGAGATCAAGCTGCAAGTGGAGGACTGAGGAGAGAGACGCCGGGAGCTACTGCGGCGTCGCTGAAATAAGTTGCATAACGTGTCGTCATTCCGAGCGGCGCGAGGAATCTCATACGCGGCGCGCCGGCGTCGCTTGTAGTGGCGCGGTCAGGCGCTACTTCGTATGCCCTGACGGGCACACTACGAGCAGCCAGAGCGCGCAGCGTACTGCGCGCGACAAGACGCGGGCTGAAGTTATGCGCGTTTTATGCGCGACAGTACACTAAATACGTATCGTACATAGCGGAGCGTCGGCGCAACCCAGGGCTGGGCGGAGTGGGTTTGCCTGGCTCAGGATGCTGCGGTCTGGTTTGCCGCTTCGGCTTTTTTCCACGTGAGCACGCCCCACTGCGCCGCGGCCGAGACGAGCAGCGCGACTCCGCAGACGGCGTACATCACCGCCGCCGAGCCGATGTTGGGGATGAACCACTCGCAGACAAAGAGGCTCGCGAACGAGCCGAGGCCGACGAGGAATTCGTTGATGCCGACGTTCCGCGCCCGATGCCCCGCGTTGCTCGAGTAATAGACCGCGCAGAAGAACGAGAAGCCGGCCCAGAGTCCGAGGACCGAGATGCCCGCCGCCGTCACCGTGTAGGCCGGGAACCGCCAGAGCAGCAACAGCAGCAGCGCCGCCAGGACCTGGACCGCCACCAGCGGCCCGCGCCGATACAGCCAATGCCGCAGCCGGCCCATGCCAAGCCCGCCCAGGGCCTGAAACAGCACGTGAAGGAACAACGGCAGTCCGGCCAGCACGGGCGCAATGCCCTGCTTCGCGCAGATCGCCGGATAGAACGTCAGGATGGGACGCTGCACGAACATGGCGGTGAAAATGATGATCCAGCCGGTCCAGACGTACTGCGGCGCCACCGGCGGCGAGCCCGGCGGTCCTTGCTCAGTGTGCTCGTCCGACGAAGGCTCGTCGTGCGGCCGCTGCCGATGGATCAGCAGGGTCAGCAGGATCACCCCGCCGACGAACACGGTCAGCCCGCCCAGGGCGACCGGCCCCAGCCGGTAGAGCGATCCGGAAGTCAGCAGGCCAAGGCTGCAGCCGCCGCTCCAGGCGAACGTGTAGAGCGCCATCGTGCGCGTGAGTCCGCCCGGCGCCGTCTCGCCGCGCATGAACGATTGGAACGAATTGAAGAAGGAAGCGGCGAACGCGCCCAGGAGCGCCATGCCGGCCAAGATCGGCCCGAACTGATGCGCCACCAGGCCGAGCGTGCCCGACAGGACGCCGCCGACCGCGCTGACAACCAGGATCGGCAGCGCGTTCCGGCGCGAAAGGAAGCGGCCGGAAAGCAGGCTGGTGGGCATGTACGTCACCCAGAAAATGGCGCCGAGCCAGGCGACCTGGCCGAGCGTCATGCCCCGCTCGCCCGCGCCGTAGCTGACGGCGAAGAGCACCAGCGACAGCAGCCAGTCCATCAACGCAGGGCAGAGGTAAACGCGCAAAACGGCCTCCCGTCGAATTTCAATCAGGTTCGGAAATCCATCCGCCCCTTCGGCTTTGCTCAGGCGTCCAGCCCGCCCGCGGAATCCGGCGGGCAAGCCGGCGACCATCACCTGGGCGGCTCGTTTCCCGGCGCGGCGAGGCCGCGGCGCAGGAGGAGCGTGCCTTCGAGCCGGTAGAGCTCCACCAGCGCCTTGCGGTATCCGGCAACGGCCTGGACGTATGCGATCTGGCTGGCGAGCAGGTCGCGCTGTGCCTCGGCGACCAGCAGGCTCGTGGACTTGCCGATGCGGAATTTCTCCGACTCGACGCGCACCTTTTCCTCCTGCAGCGTGCGGCTGGCCAGGGTGGCGGCCACCTGCGCGCGGGTGCGGAGGATCTCGATGTACGCGGTGCGCACGTCCAGCTCGACGAGCTGCGCGAGATTGCCGACGGCCTGCTCGGCCTGGCCGCGCGAGAGCCGGGCGGCGGCGTCTGCGGCCTTCGCGGCGCGGTTCGCCGGCGGATACTCGAAGTTCACGCCGACGATCGCGTCGTAGTCGTTCGCGCTCAGGTTGCTGACGGAGCCCGGAAAGGAGGCGGCGTAGCCCGTCCGGCCGAGCGTGACGAACAGGTTGAGCTGCGGCAGCAGGCCGTTCTTCGTCTTGACGATCTGCAGCTCGTCGCGCTCGACCAGCAGCCGCGCCTGGTTGAGGTCCGGCCGCATCCGCAGCGCCGCCTGGATGTGATCGGCGATGTTGTCCACCGGCTCCTCCTTCGGGGAAGGCTGGTCGAGCAGCTCCAGGTCGCGCTCGAACGTGTTCCCGCTCGGGCTGAGCAGCCGCAGCAACAGCAGGCGCGCCGCGTCGAACGCGCTCCGCGCGTTGATCAGGTCCTCCTGCCGGAGCGCCACCTCGGCCTCGGCGGCCACCTTCTCCGTTGCGGCCACGTTGCCGAGCTGGATCCGGTCGAGCGTCTCCCGGAGCTGGTCGTTCGCCAGGGCGAGCGACTTCTCCGTGATCTGGATCTGCTGCCGGGCGAGCGCGCAGTCCCAGTACGCCTCCTCGGTCTGCGCGACGAGCGATTCCGCGAAGCCGCGCAGCTCGTACTCGGAGGAACGCGTGTCCAGGCGGGCCTGGCGCAGGCTGGCCAGGTTCACGTCGAGCCCGTAGCCGCGCAGCAGCGACTGCGTCGCGGTGAGGCTGACGTTCGTGGCGTAATTGCCCGGCAGCGCGGGGTAATTCGACACCAGGCTCGTGGGCCACTTCATGACGGTCTCGCCGGCGCTCAGGTTCAGCAGCGTGCCGGTCGGCAGGAACTCCGACAGGCCGAGCAGCCCGACCTCCGTCTGCGCGGGCGGCGGTCCGTTCACCTGATTGTAAGCGCGCTGGAGGGAGAACGTGCCGGTGAGGTCCGGGTCGAATGCCGCGAGCTGCTGCTGCTCGGCGGTGCGGGTGATCGGCACGTTGTAGCGGTCCACGATGAACGCGCGGTTGTTCTGCAGCGCCAGCAGAATGGCGTCCGGCACGGCCACGCGCAGCGGCCCGGCGGCCTCGGCCGTCTCGGGCGGCGGCGCGGGCGGCTTCGACTCCGCCGCGGCGGCTTGCTGCGCCTCGGCCGGACCGGCGGGGCCAACGTAATCCGGGAAGCGCACCATCTCCGGAACATTGCACGCGGCCAGGGCGCCGAGCGCCGCCGCCGCGGCGATGACGAGTGTGCAGCGGGCGATATCTCTTCCGATCGGCATTCCAGTTCCCATTTCAATTGCGCGGACGAAACGCAGCGCGCGATCTGTTCGGCTCACTCGGCCTCGGCCGAAATTCCCATCCTGACGAACGCCGGGTGGATCAGGCGCAGAAATCGCGGCAGCCAGATCCAGAAGACGGCCGCGGCGGCCAGGCAGCCCAGGCCGTTGATGGACACGGCCGTCGCCGCGCCGTACCGGGCCGCCAGCGCTCCGACGAGCAGGCTGCCGAACGGCCCCAGCCCGGTGAACGAAATCGTGTAGAAGCTCATCACGCGCCCGCGCTTGTCGTCGTCCACCAGCGTCTGGATCAGCGTGTTGCACGAGACCATCATCGCCATGGCGCCGACCCCGGCGACGACCAGCAGCCCGGCCGACAACCACAGGTGGGTCGAGCGCGAGAAGCACAGCAACGCCGCGCCGAAGAGCGCCACCGCCACGGTGAGAATCTGTCCCAGCCCGCGCACGCTCCGGCGCGAAGCCATGAAGACCGCCGTGATGATCGCGCCGACGCCGTTGGCCGACATCAGGTAGCCGAGCGTCGTCGAATCGCCGTTGAGGATTTTCTTCGCGAACACGGGCATCAGCACTCCGTACGGCCAGCCCACCACGCTCAGCGTCGCCAGGAGCAGCAGCAGCGACAGGATCGGCTTGTGGCCGGCGACGTACTGCGCGCCTTCCTTGAGGCTGTGCAGCACGCGCCGGCTCGCGGCCTCGGCGCTCCTCGGTTGCACCCGCATCGCCAGCAGCGCCGCGATGACGGCGAGAAAGCTGACCGCGTTGAGCAGGAAACAGGTCCCCTCGCCGACGAGCTTGATCACGATGCCGGCCACCGACGGTCCGATCAGCCGCGCGCCGTTGAACATGAAGGAGTTCAGCGCGATGGCGTTCGGCAGGTCCGCGCGGTCCTCCAGCATCTCGACGACGAACGACTGCCGCGTCGGGATGTCGAATCCCATCACCAGCCCCAGCAGCGCGCTCAAGGCGATGATGTGCCACACCTGGATCACCGGGGTCCCGTCGGCGTGTTTCACCAGCGTCAGGATCGCCAGGATCAGCGCCTGGAGCGCCGCCACGCTCTGCGTGACGACCAGCAGCGTGCGTTTGTTCACCCGGTCGGCCAGCACGCCGGCGAACGGCGCCGCCGCAAAGGTCAGGATCTGGCTGCTGAAGCCGACTACTCCGAGGAGCAGCTCCGACCCCGTGATCTTGTATACCAGCCAGCCCAGGGCCAGGTTCTGCATCCACGTCCCGATCAGCGAGATGCCCTGGCCCATGAAGAACAGGCGGTAGTTCCGATGGCCGAAGGAGCGGACCAGGCCGAATGGCCGACTGGCGGCGGGCGGCGGCGGAATGGAGGACGTCATCTTATCCGCCATTCGGTAATCGGCCATCGGCCGCCGGCAATCGAAGCGCCGCTCCGTTGCAGAACAGGTCCGTCACCATCTCGAACCTGCGCATGGACTCGGAGGCGTCCGGCAGCCGCAGCTCGCGCGTGCGGACCATTCCCAGCAGGAACTCGGCGAGCGTCTCCGCCTCGATGTCGCCGCGGACTTTGCCCTCGGCGATGCCCTTGCGCAGGATGTCGGCGACGATCTGGACGAGCCGCACGCGCTTCTCCAGCCAGCGCTCGCGCAGCCGGCCCTTCGAGCACGAGAGGCGCGCCTCCTCCGCCTGGATCCGCGCGAAGAGCGGCCGATGCTGCCGGAAGAACGCGGCGATCCGCACGCACGCGTCGAGCAGCCGCTCCTCGAACGGCGCGCGGTCGGGCGCGTTCCGCATGAGCAGCTCGCACAACTCGTCGAATGCGCCGCCGGTCACCTGAAAAAACAGGTCTTCCTTGTCCTCGAAGTACTGGTAGATCGTCCCTTTGCCGACCGCCGCCACGCGCGCGACCTCGCCGAGGGTCACTTCGTGGAACCGGCGGTTCGCCAGCAGTTTCTCGGTCGCCAGAAGGATCTGTTGCCGCTTGCCGTCCCTGCTCATCCGCGCACGCTCCAGCCTGTCCGCCCGGCCGCGTCCTGAAACCGGCGGGTATTCTGAAAACTGACCGGTCGGTATTATCGTCACTTCCCGCCGCGCCGTCAAGGTTCCCCCGCTCAACACAAACCCGGCGGCGTATCTCCGTCAGCGCGGCCGCGCCGTTTCGGCGCTCCGCTAGTGTAGTGTTTCACTCAGATGATGCCTTATCGAAGTCATGTCGCGCGCAGTAAGCTGCGCGCTCTTGCTGAGCGCAGCGAAGCATCTCACACGCATTTCTTGAGTTATGCGTATGAGACCCTT
>JBKQWE010000031.1:0-30589 GCA_052139675.1 Candidatus Brocadiia bacterium | reverse complement strand
GCCGCGCAGGCCAAAACAATACTGATGTTCGGTCGCTGGCTCATTCTCTCTCAGTAACGGGGCGGTTGCGCGGCCGGGCCGAGGGAGCGAAGGAGTTCCTCCGGCACCGTCGCGCCGAGTTTCCGCGCCATCTGGAAGTCCGCGAGCGCCTCGCTGTCTTGCTTCAGACGCTTGCGCACCATGCCGCGGTTGTACCAGGCGTCCGGGTCCTTCGGCCGCAGCTCGATCGCCTGGCTGTAGTCGCGGACCGCTTCGGCCGGCCGGCCGGCGGAAGCGCAAGCGTTGGCGCGGTTGTACCAGGCATCGGCGTAATCGGGCTCGAGCGCGATGGTCTGGTCGTAATCGCGGATCGCCTCGGCGTAGCGTTTGGCGTCCAGGTGGACGTTGCCGCGATTATAGTACGCATCGGCGTCGCCGGGCCTGAGCACGATGGCCCGGTCCAGGTCGCGCACGGCCTCATCGGTGCGGCCGATCCTGGCGCAGACGGAGCCCCGATTATACCACGCATCGGCGTCATCGGGCTTGAGCGCGATGGCCTGGTCGAGGACTCGCAACGCCTCTTCGCCGCCGGCCGAAGCGTCATCGGGCAGTCGGCGCACCAGCGCGGCGCCGAGGCGGCCGTACGCGCGGGCGTTTTGGGGAGCGCAGCATACGGTCTGTCTCCAGAGCGCCACTTCATCCCGATAATCCGCGTTGCGCCGGACCGTGAGGACACAGCACCCGGCCACCGCCAGGACGCCCGCGCCGGCGAGCGCGCGGCCTGACCAGCGCCCGCTTGCCGGCGGCCATGCGCGGTTCCAGCACCAGGCTGCGGCGATGACCGCGCCGGCGATTACCGCCGCCAGCGGCAGGTACATGCGGTGCTCGAAAGCCGCGTCCTGGACCGGCACGATGCTGGAGGTCGGCGCGAGGATGCAGAAGAACGCCAGGCCCGGAAATCCCCATCGCCGGCCGCGGACGACGCCGAGCAGAGAAACGGCCAGCAGCGCGCCGACGACCAGGAGCGCCGGCAGCGCGTCGCCCGCGGAACGGACGAAGGGCCATCCGTAATCCAGGCACAACGGCCAGGGCCAGAAACTCAGCCGCAGGTAATGCAGGATCACGCCCGGCTGCGTCAGCGCGTACTGCAGCGGCGTAACGCCCTTCATTCCGAATCCGACCGTGGATGCCGCGTCAGCCGCGCGGAAAACAAAGCGGAAAGCCGCCAGAACGCAGCACAAGGCCAGCCCCAGATACATGCCCCAGCGCCGGCGAAGGCTTTCCCGCCATGACCCCGTCAGGAACAGCGCGTCATACGCAAAGGCTACCAGCGGGAGCGTGACGATGACTTCTTTGCAGCCCGCGCCGAGGAGGCAGCTCGCCACGGCGCCTGCGTACCACCGGCGCGGGTGCGGCGAAGCGTGTCCCCGGATGAGGCAGTATAAAGCGGACAGATAAAAGAGCCCCATAAGCGATTCCGCGCGCTGGATGACGTAGGTGACCGACTCGGTCTGGAGCGGATGGACCATCCACAGCAGGGCGATCGTCAAAGCCATCAGCGCGGCCCGTGGGCCGCAGCGCTTGGCGGGCAACTCCAGCGTCCTCCGGACGATGCCGAAGAGCGCCAGCGCCGCGAGCACGTGCACCGTGATGTTGATCAGGTGATAGCTCCACGGACGGGCCGCGCTCCACGCGTAGTTGAGCGCGAGAGTCGCGAAGACGACCGGCCTCCCGTCCTCCAGAATCCGCGCCAGCACCGGGAAGCTGCGGAGCGCCGGATTGGAGACGATGCTCTGGAGATCGTCGAAAACGAAAACCCCGCGCAGGCTGTTGGCGTAGGCCGCTGTGCCGACGAGAACGATCAAGCCGGCCGGCCAAAACGCAGGATGACGTCCGAGGAAAGAACGCGCCGGCGCTTCCGGCGGCGAGTTTTTGGCGATGCGGGCGGGTCGAGTCGTCTTCATGGGCGAGTGGCTGGCCACCGGATGACCCGTTACGGACAATCAATGCCCATCGCCCGATCGAACTGGTTCCAGACGAGCTGGCTGGAGGCGGAGCTGATGGTGAGGTTGTCGCTGCCCGGGTTGAACAGGTCCGCCCAGTTATCCCAGGTGCTCAGTGTTTTGCTGTCATCGTCGAACCAGGCGGCGTGGCCGTCGCCGTAGAGGATGTTATATCCGGTTTTGTGGTCCCGGGAGCCGAGCCCGGCGGTGAAGGCGCCTCCGCCGGCGGGCGCGTAGTCGAACGTGTCGGAGGCGATGGACCGGCCGCCGAGCGCGCGCATCGTCTTGAACGGCGGGCACATGAACTGCGCCTGTAAGGCCGGGCGCGTGAAGTTCAGCGTCCACTGCGCCAGCCAGCCCGAGACCGGTTCGTACAGGTCCGGGTAATCACTGTTGTACGTCCAGCCTATCGGGGCGTTGCTCGGTTTCAGGCGGGAATAGAACGGCGTGTCGCGGTAGCTGTAGCTGCTGAGGACCGCGGTGACGGTGTTCCCGCCGCCGAGGTCGGTGTGGTAGAAACTGCGCCCGTCGGAGGCGACCAGCGGCCTGTAAGCCGCGTTGCCGCCGATGTCGTTCAGGGCGATGGTGGAATACTGGTACACTCCGGAGCCGTAGAAGGTGTTCAGCGAATCCTGCAGGGAACGGCAGATCAGACTCGCGCCGGTGAGGTTGTTGCGCATGGCCAGGATGCCGAGGCCGACCGGCTCGAAGTTGATGTTTCCGAGCGCCAGGTCCACCGAGGGGTTCGCGTCGATGCCGCCATAGCCGATGACCATGTGCCGCGACGGGCCCTGCTGGCCGAAGTACGGCGTGAGGGTGCCGCCGTCCACCGAGTAGGTGTAGTCGCTCAGGCCCCAGCCGGCGTGGCTGGGCAGATATTCGCTGAAGTCGTTCGAGTAGATTCCCAGCGCCTTGCCGATCTGCGTGAGGTTGGCCAGGCAGTGCGCCCGGCGGCCCTGTTCGTGCGCGCCGCCGAGCGCCGGGAGCAGGATCGCCGCCAGGATGGCGATGATCCCGACGACCACCAGTAACTCCAGCAGCGAGAATGCAGCGGCGGGTCCGGGGCACCGCGGCGGCTTATGTTGCGGCATGTCCTATTGCTCCTTCCGCGTGTATTATGCCGCGCCTTCGTGAGGACAAGGCTAGAAACATGTTATTTTATTTTGAAAGAGCGTTGCCGCGCCGGCCCGGCTCTTTCGGCGGGCCGCCACGATTCACTGCCGCAAAAAAGGCGAGGCCCGGTCCTTTCGGAACCGGGCCTCGTGCGTCGCGAAGTCGTTGACGCGCGGAAGATTACTGGTAAGTCGGAGCCGTAACGCCGGTCGGGATGTTGGGGCTGTCCGTGGTGGCGTTCTGAATGACCGGTTTGTTAACGACCGACCACATGTTGGTGCCCCACAGGTAGTTGTTCGGATCCAGCGTTGCCGAGAGAGTGTACTGGGCAGCGTGGCCGTCCACGAAGAGGTAGTTGCTGCCGGTGAGGTGGGCGTTCGGGTCAATATACGTGATGTGGTCGAGATACGCGGCTGCCGGGTACTTGCCGAACGACGTCGTGCCGTTTGTCACGCAGTTGATGTCGTTCATGGCATCGGTCACGGTCAGCTTGTAGAACTGCCACTGCTGGTTCGTGTCGTACTCCTCGCCGTCGAAAAGCCTGTAGTCGGTGGCTGCCGGCGTCGGGAGACCGTTCACCTCGGGCCCCGTCATATTAAGCGCGCTGGCGATTTTGACGGCGTTGACCGGCCGGTGGGACTTGTACGCGAGGCCGCCGCCGACGGAGGTGCCGAAGATGCACGCGGGGTTCTGGCTGAACTCGGCCACCAGGATCGTGGTCGCCGGCGAGGTGATCTCGTCTTCCTGGACCTGGCAGAGGTTGGACGTGTTGTTCCAGTTGTACGTGCCGGAGATGTCGTAATTCGCGAAACTGTAGGCGGCCTCTGTGAGGGGATTGGCGTAGCTGTTATACGTGCTGAGATAGGTATTGTCATGGCTGACGCAGTATTTCTTCCGCGGCATGATCGCCTCGTTGGCGACGTAGCTCAGCCGAGGCGCCTGCCTGTCATCTACCGCCGCATAGCCGCCACCAGCCGGGGTCTCGCTGACTTGCCCTGTCGGAGGCGCGGGGATGCGCGCGCTGGTGAAGTTTGTCGGCGCAAATCCATGCGGTGTGTGCGAGGGACAGACGTAACTCGGCTCCTGCATCGGATAGGGAGCGAAGCTCGTCCCCATGTCGGCGTTCTGGGTGGCATAGAAGACGCTCGAGGCGTACTGGTCGGGTTCCATGGCCGCCGTCCAGTGGTAGTAGCCGGCCGTCAGGCCGTCGCCCTTCGATGGGCCTTCGCCCTCGCCGTTGTTGTACTGGTAGTCCACCGGGTAGTAATCTCCGTAAGCCGCCACGTACGTATGCAAGGCCAGTCCGATGCTGTGCAGGTTGCTCATGCAGGCGACCGACTTGGCCACTTCGCGGGCCCGGCCGAGCGCCGGCAACAGGATCGCCGCCAGCAGGGCGATGATCCCGCAGACCACCAGCAGTTCGATGAGCGTAAACGCGCCTCTGCCCATTCTGCCTCTACGCATAAATCTCTCCTTCTCTCTTGACGGGAATGCCCAACGCGACACAGGACGCGCACCCGCGCGCCCGGTTCCGCCCGTTGTTCTCTTGCCCATGACCTCCTTTCGCGTTTCAGGCAATCGGTCTTCAGTTTCCTCTCAACTCAAGAGAAGGATAGAACCGCAAGGTTAGAGGAGTTTGAGGAGCAGGCGAATAGGGCGATAATTCATGCTCACGCGTTCTTCGCATTCTCTTGACGGCCACGCAATGAGCCTGCGGAACGCTATAGAGTGTGGAGTGCGGAGTGCGGAATGATGATGGGACAGGAGAGACGACTTCGGAGATGTCCGTCACGCTCGCCCGGCGCGGCGCGCGTTCAACGCATCGCGAACGACGGATGCGCCTCGTCCACGGCGACGATGATCCCGCGCCAGTCCGCGCAGAATTCATCCACGGGGACCTCGACCTTGCCCATGAGCGGGTCCGCGAGGACCGCCGTCCGGTCGTTCATCGCCAGCAGCACAACCCAGTGGTCGCACAACAGGTCCGACCTGATCCGCGCCAGCACCGGCCTCAAGTAGCGGGCCAGGCGATCCAGGCCGGGCCTTTCGAGCGTCACGCGGTAGCCGGTTCCGGCCAGCCGCGTCCGCAGCGCGCGGCACACGGTGATTTCATCCGTGCCCGTGACCGGCGTGGCGTCGCAGAGCTGCTCCATCTCTTTTTCGTTCGTCCGGATCCCGATCTGCGTCAGCAGCGTCGCCGCCGCGGCCGCGCCGCAGGTGAAATCCTGCGTCTGCATGCACACGCCGTTGCGGTCGGGCGCGCCGGCAAACTTTCCCGGATCGAAGGTCGCCCGAGCCCAGGGCAATTGCAGCGCGAACGCAAACAGCGCCAGCGCCGCGATTCCCGCGGCTGCTCGCAGCGGACGCAGGCTCATCCGCCGGGCGCCGATGCCGAGACTGATGAAGGCGAACGGGAATACCCACAAGGGACGGATGGCGGAATAGAGGTTCGATGAGAGCAGCGGATATTCGATCTCCGGCCGGAACCGGAAGAGCGCCCGCAGCGCGATCATGCCGAAGGCCAGCCCCGCAACCGCCAGCGCCGCCGGCTTGGACCGCCCGCCGATCCACAGGCCGGCCGCCCAGCACGCGGCGAACAGCAGGCCGCATAGCGCCAGCATGCCCCAAGCCATCAGCCCGTCCTCCGCGCCAAGCCTCAGCGAACCGAGGAACGCTCCAGCCGACAGGAGGCTACGTTAATTTTATGTTAATTATACCCCAGAATCACGTTAGCTTCCAAATAGAAGCTTTTTCCTTTGCTCATATTATCGGCGGATTCCCGTGTTTGCTGAAGCCCGGAGTCAAGCCGGTTCTGAAGCGGCAGGTCCGGATGGAGAACCACAGGGCCGTAGACAGGCCCGTGGGCGTTGTGATTACATCAGCGGAACGGCGGCAGGGTTAATCTTGCCCGCTCACTTCTCCGATTTCGTCAATGCCCCTGCCACTGCAACAATCAAGCCCGCGATCATTATTACCGTATAGACCCAAATCATATAAGTCGCGTGAGTAGGCGCCAGGAACCCGCCGAAGCAAATCAAGGCGATGCCCAACAGCATCAGCTTCAGAGATCGCTCTCCCATCGGCCCGCACCTCCGCAACCGGTAACCGGGATTTGCCATGCAGCCGCCCTCCGCACTTCGGGCAGCCGTCACAGGTCATCTTCCAACGGCCGAGGGTCCCGTGTCAAGCGGCATTCGGCGGCGGACGGTTGCTTGACGCGAGTGCGATCAATTCGCACAATATCAGGATGCCTGTTTTTTCACGCGCCTGGTTCGATGAGGCGGCGAGATGTTATGAGAGATGGTGCAACTCCGGAATCGGCGGTCGCAGACCCGGCCCTGTCGAGCAGGCCGGCCGCGCGCGGGACCGACCTGGATCGGCTGGCGCCGGTCGGCGAAGGGAAAGGCATTCACCCGGGACGCGTGGTGTGGGTGCACGACCCGAAGGCGGCGGTCTGGCGCGGGCCGGGCGACGGGCATTGGTGGGAACCTGCGCACACGGATCAGCAGGAAGTGGACCGGATGGTCTCGCGGGCGCTCCGTGAACTGACCGGCGAAGCCGCCGATGCCGCCGCCTGGGACAAGCTGTTCCGCCATTTCAACAGGAGGCGCGGCCGGGGCGACGCGGGCTATCGGCCCGGCGAGAAGGTCGCCATCAAGGTCAATCTCGTCGGCTTGATCCGCAGCATGAACACTGTCTCTCCGGATACGCTGGCGATGGTGCGCGACCGGAATTACATGAACACCTCGCCGCAGATGATGCGGGCGCTGCTCCGGCAGCTCACCGCCGTCGCGGGCGTTCGGGAAGCGGATATTTACCTGGGCGACACGCTGGCGGTCTTCGCCAACGAGTATTACGATTTCCTCCATTCCGAGTTCCCGAACGTGCGCTACGTGGACTGCCTCGGCAATCTGGGACGGGTCCAGGTCAAGCCGTCGGCGGTCCCGTTCTACTGGAGCTGCCGTCCGGAGGGAGTGAAACAGGACTACCTGCCGGACTTCATTGCGGACGCGGCGTACCTGATCAACCTGGCCAACCTGAAGGCCCACGCGGGCGCCGGGATAACCCTTTGCGCCAAGAATCACTACGGCTCGCTCGTGCGCTATCCGGGCGAGCGCGGATACTTTGACCTGCATCGCGGCGCGTTCCGCAAAGAGCCGCACTCGTACCGGCCGCTGGTGGACCTGATGGCGCACGCGCACTTCGGCGGCAAGACGGTCCTGTACATGATTGACGGCCTCTATCCCGGCACGCACGAGAAAGACGCCGCTCCGCGCAGGTGGAAGTCGGCGCCCTTCAACGGCCACTGGGCCTCGAGCCTCCTGGCCTCGCAGGACCCGGTGGCGATTGACTCGGTCGGTTTCGATTTTCTCTGGACGGAATGGGCCGACTACCCGCGCATGAGCGGCGTGGACGACTACCTGAACGAGGCGGCGCAGGCGGAGCGGCCGCCCTCGGGGACGTTCTACGACCCGGACCACGTGGCGAGCGTGACGCAGCCGGCGAGCCTGGGCGTCCACGAGCACTGGAACAACGCCGAAGAAAAGAAATACTCGCGCAACCTGGGGCTCGGCAAAGGCATCGAACTCGTGCCGGTGATCCTGGCCGGTGTCGCCGCGCAACCGTGAAAAGAGCAGCGAACATGGCCGGCCGACGAGTCCTGACGATAGGCGCTTTACTGCTGGCGGCGACCATCGCCGGCGGCGCTGATGAAGCGAACCCTCAGTCCTCAAGCCCCTATGCGCCATGGAAGAACGGGCCGTCGCAGGACGCCTCGTTCTTCCCCATCGGCGTCTTCACGCAGGAGCCGGCTTATGCGCCCAGGTATAAAAGCGCGGGCATCAATCTATACATCGGCCTGTGGAACGGCCCGACCGAGGCGCAGCTCGCCGAGCTCAAGAAATGCGGCATGCAGGTCGTCTGCGAACAGAACGCCGTGGGCCTGGCGCACAAGGACGATCCGCTCATCGTCGGCTGGCTGGCCGCCGCCGTGCCGGACGAATCCGTGGCGCGCCCGCGCGGCAACGGCCGCCGGCCGCCCCTGCCGCCGGCCAGGGTCGTCCAGCAGTACGAAGCGCTCCGCAAGGCGGATCCTTCCCGGCCGGAGTTCATCTCCCTGAGCCAGGCCGTGGCCTGGGACGATTGGGACGGCCGCGGCGAGCGGAACAACCACCCCGAGGATTACCCGGAGTACCTCAAGGGATGCGACATCGCCTTCTTCGAGTTCTTCCCCGCCGCGAACTCGGACCCGCGCGTCAAAGGCCGGTTGGATTTCGTCGCCCGAGGCGTCGAGCGCCTGGTCCAATGGGGCGAAGGGCGCAAGGTCGTCTGGAACATCATCGAATGCACGCGGGTCAACTGGGACACCAAGGCGACGCCCAGGCAGGTCAAGGCGGAAGTCTGGATGAGCCTGGTGCATGGAAGCCGGGGGATCATTTACTTCTGCCATGAATTCAAGCCCAGGTCCACCGACCGCGCGCTGTTGGACGATCCGCAGATGCTCGCCGCGGTGACCGCGATCAACAAGCAGATCCGGGAACTCGCGCCTGCGCTGAACAGCCCAACGGTCAAGGGCGCGCTCAAGGTGGAATGCTCGAAGGAGGACGTGCCGGTGGCGACGATGGTGAAGAAGCAGGGCGGCGCGACATACGTCTTTGCCGTCGCCATGAAGCCCGGCGAAACGGATGCCGCATTCACCCTCGACGGTCTCCCCGCCGGCGCGCAGGTCGAAGTGCTCGGCGAGGACCGGAAGATCGAGCCGGCGGAAGGCAAGTTTCGGGACCAATTTCGCAATTGGGACGTGCATCTTTATCGAGTGAGGTAGACCGCCTATGACAACTCGTGTTCCTCGCCGCGGGCGATTCGCAGCGGCGCTGCAGCCGTTCATTGACCAACGCTGGGTGGCCGGCGCCGTGATGCTGGTGGCGGACCGGGACAAAGTGCGCGCCATCGAGACGGCCGGCTTCGCCGACATCGCCGCCGGCAAGCCGATGCGTCCGGATGCGCTCTTCTGGGTGGCCTCGCAGAGCAAGCCGGTCACCGCCTCGGCGTTCATGATGCTCGTGGACGAAGGCAAGGTGCGCCTGGACGACCTCGTGGAAGCGTACCTGACCGAATTCAAGGGCCAATGGCTTTGCGTCGAGCAGGATGCCGATCACATGCTGCTCAGAAAGCCGCGGCATCCCATCACGGTGCGCAACATCCTCAGCCACACCAGCGGCCTGGCGTTCAGTTCGCCCATGGAAACGCCCACGCTGGACCTGCTGCCGCTGCGCGTGGCGGCGGCAAGCTACGCCGCGATGGCGCTCCAGTTCGAGCCGGACACGCGCTACCAGTACTCCAACGCCGGCATCAACACCGCCGGCCGCATCATCGAAGTCGTCAGCGGCATGCCCTACGAGGAATTCCTGGACCGGCGCCTCTTCGGCCCGCTCGGGATGAAGGACACCACCTTCCGACCGAGCAAGCGGCAGTCGGCGCGCCTGGCGAAATCGTACAAGCCGAACGCGGACGACACCGACCTCCAGGAGATTCCCATCGCGCAGCTCCGCTACCCGCTGGATGACCGCGCGCGGCAGCCGGTGCCGGCCGGCGGCCTGTTCTCCACGGCCCGCGACCTGGCGCGCTTCTGCCGGATGGTGCTCAACGGCGGGAGCTTCGAGGGAACGCGCTACCTTTCCGAAGCCGCCGTCCGCGAGATGACGAGCCGCCAGACCGGCCCGGGCATCGCCGAGAGCTACGGCCTCGGCTGGGGGGTAGGCGAGGGCTGGTTCGGCCACGGCGGCGCGCACGCGACCAACATGGCTATTGATGTGAAGCGCGGCCTGGTGCGAGTGTACCTCGTGCAACACGCCGGCTTCCGCGGCGACGGCGCCAAGGGGATCGGGGTTTTCGAGAAGACTGTGGAGGCGCGCTTCGGGAGTTGAGGACCGGTTTCGCGCGAGGGTATGTTCGGCCGGAAAGCGCACGGCGGCGCTCTAGTTCGGCAGAATATTGAAACTCTTCGGCGGCAGGCCGGTCGCCAGCCAGTAGACCAGCCCGACCGCCATCGGCACAAGCCCTCCGAGCATCTCGCCGGCGATCAGCCCGAACATGAACGGCTTGAGCCGCTGATACCACGACGCGCCGCCGTATTGAGTCACCAGGACCTTCACGCCCCAGCCGCCGAGGAACGAGGCCGCCAGCATCCTGCCGGGCCATGTGCTCCAGACCAGGAACAGCACCGGGTGCAGCGGCCATTTCGGCCAGCGCAGGCGGATCGCCGCAAACGCGAGCACCATCGCCAGGCTGGCCCCGAACGCGATCAGGCAGGGCGCCTTGGGCGACATCGCCGCGAGCCGGCGCCATCCGGTCACCGCCTCCGCCGAATCCAGCGTGCCCTGCGTCGTCAGCCGCTGCCGGACCTCGATGGCCTTGTCGAAAGGCATCTGCGGCACTTCCGCCATCGCCCACTCGTCGTCATGGTTGACGCCGCGGTCGTACTGGAATGCCAGGGTCACCGGCACCGCCACCGCCAGCCCGATCAGGATGGCCGCCACGCTCCATGCCGCCGCGCGGCCGATTCTCTCGCGCCGCAGGTCGAGCAACTTGAACGCGTTGACCATGAACGGCATGAGCGCCTCGCGCGGGTCAACGGCCAGCACCGCCGACAGCAGCAGCATGATCAGGACGGCCTTCGCCCCAAGCGCCCTCGCGCCGAAGATCCCCCAGAGCGTGACGCAGGGGAACCAATACGGCTGGATCATGAACGCGCCGGTCTCCGCGATGAGCCGGCCGATGACGATGAAGAGCATGAAGACCATGCCCGTGTAGAGGACCGCCAGCGGCCAATCGAGGCCGACCGAGATGAGATTGACGGTGAAGAGGACCGCGCAGATGAGAAATATCCGCGCGCCCCACGTCGCTTCCGGCGCGGGCGCCTCCGCCGTCGGGATCAGGATCGCGCGCCGCAGCGTCCGGCCGTAGTAATGCCGGCCGGTGTAGAGGATCGCCAGCAGCAGGCCGAAATACGCGCCGAGGTTCATGAAGCTCTGCGCGTTCGGCGCGAACATTCCGCCGGCGGTGAGCGAAAGCCCGTAGCCCGCCAGCACCCCGACCAGCAGCGGATAGAGAAACGGTCCGAGCCCCATCGCCAGCGACACGTCCGACGCCAGGAAGTAGCCGAAGGCCAGCACCGTGAAGTACACGGTCGGCTGCAAGTAGAGGCCGCCGTCGCCGGCGGCGTACGTGGGACACAGCGACACCAGCGACGACAGGTCCACCTTGGTCGGGACCGTCACGAGATACTCCGGGAACCAGACCGCCAGGTAGTTGTTGAAGTGGATCAGGAACACGAGTCCCGCGCCGATCCAGAACAGGCGGTCTCCGAGCACGGCGCTCCAGCGCTGCCCGGGCTCCGGAAGCAGCGCGTTCGAGAACGTCGCCAGCGGATAACGCAGATGCTCGTGCTCCGACCATTGGCGGTGCACGACCAGGGCCAGCCCGATCAGACCGATCCACAGCAGCAGCACCAGCGGAATCCAGAAGGCCAGCGTTGCGCGCCACGCCTGCCAGGGCACCTCGCGCAGGTTGGGAAGCCCGCGCCCGTTGCCGAGGCCGCGCACGAAACCGTTCAGCGCATCCTCGTTGTTGCCCGGCGAGGCCAGCATCCGGCGAGGGGCGGTCTCGACAATGCCCTCTGCGCGCCAACCCGGCGTGCTGCGCTCCCATTGCCACGGCATCATCAGCGTTACCGTGAACGTGCGCATCAGCCCTGAGCCGGGGATGCAGCACATCGCCAGCACCAGCGCGAGCGCCACCGCCAGCTCGCCGGCGGAAAACGCCCAGCGTTTCAGAAGCGGGTTGAGGAGGAAGACGAAAAGGATCAAGCCGCCGTAAACCGAGATCGGCATGTTGCTGCCGACGAACATCGTCTGGCGCATCACGGCGTCGTTGAAATAGCCGAATGCGCAGACGAACGCGCCGGCCACAAGCCCCGCCAGAACCGCGCGCCATGTCATGGCCGGGAACCCTTATCCAGCCGGGGAACGCCGGGCGGCTGTTCGGCTGCCGCCGCTGCGTGAGACATCACGCCCTATTGCGAGGTCTTCCAGGTCACCTTGTCGTTCTCGTCGAACAGGTCCAGCGCCGGTCCGTCCTTGTCCAGGGCCAGCACCGCGCGAAGGTTGCCATTCTCATCGAACAGGTCCAGCCCCGGCCCGTTCTTGTTATTCGTGGAGAGCCTGGCGCGAGTCCTGCCGTCCTTGTCGCACAGGCGCACGCCGGATCCCTCTTTGATCGCGACCAGTGAGGCGACGGACTTGCCGTTTTCGCCGGTCAGGGCGAGCACGGCGCCGTCCTTGTTCGCGCCCAGCACGACGCTGAGATTGTCCTTCTCGTCGAACAGGTCCAGGCCGGGCCCGTCCTTGTCCACGGTCAGCGCAGCGCGGAGGTTGCCTTTCTTATCGAGCAGGCGCAGCGCCGTCCCGTGCTTGTCCACCGCCAGCGCGGCGCGTATGGTGCCTTCCTCGTCCGCGAGGGCGAAACTGCGCGCCCGCACGTCCGCCGGCCGCGCCCAGGCCGCCAGGAAGATCGCGACGCACGCCAATGCAACCGCGCCGCCGATCGCCAGCCGCAGGTTTCGACGCTTCGACTTGGCGAGTTCCCGTTCCAGGTTCTCCAGCCGTTCCTCAACGGTCATGGCCGCCTCCTTTTCTGCCGTCGCCCCGTGCGCCGGGATTGTACCATGACCCGCTGAAATGCGGAATGCGCTGCGCAGAGGTTGACCTTCTTGCGGTTCCCAGGGCCTCGTGGTAAATTCCCGATATATGGTAAATCCCGCGTCAACAGGAACCAGTCCCTTCCACAGGGTAACACACAAGGTTGATCTCTGCGTCGTCGGCGGCGGGCTGGCGGGGATGTGTGCCGCCATCGCCGCCGCGCGGCGCGGCGCGCGCGTCGCGCTCATGCACGACCGGCCCGTGCTCGGCGGCAACGCCTCGTCCGAAATCCGCATGTGGATCTGCGGCGCCGGCGGCGCCGATAACGCCGAGACCGGCATCATCGAGGAAATCCTCCTGGACAACTTCTACCGCAACCCGCTCCAGGGCTTTTCCATCTGGGACAGCATCTTGTACGAGAAAGTCCGCTTCGAGCCGAACATCACCCTGCTGCTCAATTGCTCCTGCCTGGACGCCGCCATGGCGGGCGAGCGCGTCCGCTCGGCGACCGGCTGGCAGTTGACCACGCAGACCTGGCACACCGTGGAGGCCGGCCTCTTCGCGGACTGCTCCGGCGACAGCGTCCTGGCGCCGCTGACCGGCGCCGAGTTCCGCATGGGGCGCGAGGCCCGGCGCGAGTTCGGCGAAAGCATCGAGCCGGAGGAATCCGACGGGCGGACGATGGGCATGAGCTGCCTGATCCAGGCGCGGGAAACGGACCGGCCCCAGCGGTTCATCCCGCCCGCGTGGGCGCATCCGTACCGGACCGATGACGACCTGCCGCGGCGCGACCACGGCGTGTGCGACGGCAATTTCTGGTGGCTGGAGCTCGGCGGCGAGCAGGACTGCATTCACGACACGGAGGCGGTCCGGGACGAACTGCTCAAGGCGGCCTTCGGCGTCTGGGATCACATCAAGAACCACGGCGACCACGGCGCGGAGAACTGGGCGCTCGACTGGGTGGGCTTCCTGCCGGGCAAGCGCGAAAGCCGCCGCTGCCTCGGCGATCACCTGCTCACGCAGAACGACGTGCGCGCCGGGGCGCGGTTCGACGACGTCGTGGCCTACGGCGGCTGGCCGATGGACGACCATCATCCCGGCGGCCTGCGCTGGCGCGACGCGCCGAACATCTTCCACCCGGCGCCGTCGCCGTACGGCATTCCGTATCGCTGCCTCTATTCCCGCAACATCGCCAACTTGTTCTTCGCGGGCCGGAACATCAGCGTGACGCATGCCGCGCTCAGTTCCACCCGCGTCATGGCCACGTGCGCGATCCTCGGACAGGCCGTCGGCACGGCGGCGGCCCTCGCCGCGCGAGAGGGATTGCTGCCGCGGGGCCTCGGAGAGAAGCGCATCGGCGACTTGCAGCAGGCGCTGATGAGCGACGATTGCTACATTCCCTGGCGGACAAGGAGCGTGCCCGGCCTGACGAAATCCGCCCGTCTGACCGCCTCCGCCGGCGATCCGGAACCGCTGCGCAACGGTGTGGACCGGCCGGTCGGCGAGAACGACAACGGCTGGGCCGGCGAAGTCGGGAGCAGTTGGCTGCAGTACGAATTCGACACGCCGACGGCGGTCAGCCGCCAGCGGTTCATCTTCGACAGCGACCTCAATCGCAACGGCCCCGACGCCCACCGCCGGAACATCCCGTGCAGCTTTCCGCTGCGGCCGGAGCCGCGGACGGTCCCGCCGTCGCTGACGCGCGCGTTTCGGATCGAGGCGCGGGAATCGGACGGCTCATGGCGCACGCTCGCCCGCGTGCAGGAAAACCACCTGCGTCTTGTCCGGCTGGAAACAAGTGTGCGCACAACGGCCATCCGCTTCGTGCCCGAAGCCACCTGGGGCGCCGAGCGCGCGCATCTTTTTGCCTGGGATGTCGAGTAGCGGTTCGCGGCGCGGGATCAGGTGTTCAGCGTAATGCGCGGTCATTCCAAGCGGCGCGAGGAATCTCATGGGCGGCGCATGGGCAACGGTTTAAGGTGTGAGATGCTTCGCTGCGCTCGGCATGGCACGGACTTGAATTATGGAAGTTACTGCTTCAGGACATTCCGAAACCATTCGCGGATGATCTTCCTCTCCGGTATATCCCGGAGCACCCAGGCATCCGTGTGGTTCGGGAACGGCAGCGCCAGGAAAGTGAAGTTGCCGCCGGGGAAGACCTCCTTGAGATAATTCTGCGTCGCGCTGACATCGTTTTCGTGGCTGATGAACTGGGGCGTATTTCCCAGTCGCGCGATTCGTCGGGCTGCGGATTCCCGGTCGCTCTCGGCATAGTCCCAACGATCCACGCCGTCGTAATGGCTGTGGCAGAAGAAGCCGCGCCAGAGGGAAGCGATTTCGTCGTCATGGAGCCCGATGTAATTGCATGCGATCGCCCCGCGCGAGAAACCTGCGAGGAACACCTCGGAGGAGTTGCCGCCGTATTCCGAGCATACGCGCCGCACCGTCTTCTTGCAGTAGTCAACGGTCGCCTCGACGTCGCCCCACCAGATGAGTGAATTCACTCCGTTCTTCGCGTCAACGAAAGGCATGCATACCCAGATGACGCCTTTGCCGCCCGAGATGCCGTACCCGAGGTTGCTGCCTTCCAGGGTCCCCGGACACGTCCTGTACTGGTTTCCCGCATATTCGACGATGACCGGATACTTCTTTCCCGCCTTCCAGTCGGCCGGCAGATAGAGCGCGTGATGAACGCCGCTCCCGGCGTATTCCCGGTTGACCTGCCGGACTCTCTTGCCCGGCGCCGGCGGGCCATCCGTTATTGGAGGCGTGAAGAGGTCCTGCGGCACAGCCTCGATATCCAACGCACCGGTCCTTACTCGACCTCGGTGAGCTTGAACTTCTTCGTCCCGTGCCCGAGTTCGTCCATGAAGCCGATGACCGCGTACGGGTCCTTGCCGTGAATCCGCTCGAACAGGTGGCCCTTCTTGCCGAGCTCGAGCTTGGCCGGCAACGTGCCGGGGATCAGGTCCCGCGTGCGGATCATGTCGAGCGTGGCGGTCTCGATCGCCACAATGTCGCGCCCGGCGAGGATGCCGATGTCCGGCACCAGCGCGTGTTGCGTCATCCCCCAGCAGTCGCAGAAGATCGTGATGTTCATCAGCATGTTGATGAACACTACGTTCTCGGGCGCGAAAGTGTTGAGCACTTTCGAGGTCGCGATGGCCAGGCCGTGCTGGAAGTCCTTGTACCGGCCGCCGACCATCTTCAGCGCTTTCTTCGGGCAGATCAGGACGCAGTGTTGGCAGAGCTTGCAGTGGTGGTAGAAGACGTCGAACTTCGAGTTCTCGAACTTGATCGCGCGGTTGGGGCAATTCTCCATGCAGATATTGCAGCCCTTGCACTTCCGCTGGTCCCACTCCAGCCCGCCCTCCAGGCCGTGAAGCTTGCCGCGCGTGCGGCCGGTGACG
Source organism: Candidatus Brocadiia bacterium (assembly GCA_052139675.1). Lineage (GTDB taxonomy): Bacteria > Planctomycetota > Brocadiia > CAIUPP01 > CAIUPP01 > JBEKCB01. The sequence goes on along the minus strand of JBKQWE010000031.1, from coordinate 14,386 downwards.
CAGCCCATGGAGAGGTTCTTCGACGCGCCGCCGAAGCCGGCGTCGCCGTGTCCCTTGACGTGCGAGAAATCAATCATCGCCTCCGCGTCCACGATCTCGCCGGCGAGCTCGACGTCGTTGAGCGAGAGGAACGCCGGCTTCACGGTCTGCTTGTAGAAGTAGCGGTCGGCCGTGCCGGTGGCCGAGACCAGCGGGCATCCGAGCGTCTCGGCGGTGTACCCGCGTTCGGCCGCATGGAGCACGGAGCCGGGAGTATCGGTGACGAAGACCTCCTTCGCGCCCGCGGCCTTGACCTTCTCGACGAGTTTGCGGACGAAGTACGGGTGGATCGTCGAGAACCCGGAACCGCCGCCCAGGTGCATCTTGATCGCGGTGCGCTTGCCGGAGACCGCCCGGGCCAGGTCGAGCTGGTCGAGCAGCCGCGGCCACTTCGCCCCGATCGAATCCTTTGGCTCGAGAGTCCTGGAGGTGAATCGCGCAAAAAGCAACTCCGCCATGGCGTTCCTCACTTTATCTTTCCACTGGTTGCCGGACGGCCGCCGTCGAGATGACGGTCAGCGATGGAATGCGGATTCTGACCATCGGAATCCTGCTTGTCAAGTGAACTGCCGTCAGCGGACTGCTTGCGGGCGGGTTTTCAGGCCTTCAGACCGGAACGCGACAAAGGCGCTTTCCTTTGATAAGCGCCTTTGTCATCGCACGAACAGTTCAAACGCGTCAGTATAAGATTTCGTTCAGCGCGGCCACTTCCGGCTCGGATGGCGTCCGGTTGTCAGCATTCACAGGGACCAGGGCCTTGCAGCGCGGGCAATAATAGACCATTTCCCTGTGCCAGTACGCGCCCTCCGGCATCACCACGACCTTCTGGCACGGCGGACAGACCACGCGCGTGTAGTCCAGCCCCTTGATGCTGCTCGTGACCTCCTGGCTGCTGCAGTCCGGGCAAACGGCCAGCGGCTTGGAAGAAACGACCTGTCCGGCTGTCTGGCAGCCGCTCATCAGTATCATGCTGAGAAGCAGCGCGCCCAGGGACATCATCATGAGCTTCGCCATGATACGCCCTCCATTTTAATCCGCCTCCTAATTGTATGCCTCTAAAAAAAGAATATCCCCTGCAACGCGATTGTCAAAAGGGATAATCCATGTGGCGTCGAAGGCCGGCAGTGGCAATGCCATAAGCCAATGCCGGAGCGCTGGTTGCGTCTATCGCCGCGGCTCCAGCCGCCGGTCAACTACTTTGCCCTGCGGTTGAGCCCGCAGCGATTTCGGCTCGACGAACGTGATCCGGGCCTGGACGTCCAGGACGGTTTCCACGCGGCGGGCGAGGCGTTCGCGGAGATCCTCCAGCTTTCGGACCTCGTCCAGCGCCGGCATATTCCCGGACACCTCCACCTTGATCTCCATGGTGTCCTTGCCATCCTCGCAGTCGAGGACGATTTCGTATTGAGGAAGGCTGCCTTCCACCTCCGTCAGGATCGCCTCGATCTGCGATGGGAATATGCTGGCGCCGCTGAAGAAGATGCGGTTGTCGAGGCGGCTGAGCACGCGGCTCATGCGTGCAAAAGTCCGGCCGCAGGGGCACGGATCGGCGCATATCGAGGCCACATCGCCGGTCCGGTATCGGATGATGGGGAATCCGTCCCGCGTGATGGTCGTGAAGACCAGTTCGCCCGGCTCGCCGGCCGGCGCGGGCGCGAGAGTCCGCGGATCAATCACCTCGACGATGAAGTGGTCCTCGTTGACATGAAGCCCCTTGCGCAAGTGGCATTCGCCGGCGACTCCGGGGCCGAGGACGTCGGAAAGGCCGTACGTCTCGTGCGCGAGGATCGGCAGGCGCGCCTCGAGTTGCGCGCGCGACGCGTCGCTCCAGGGCTCGCCGCCGAAGATGCCGGTCCGCAACTGGAGGCGCTCGGGATGCACGTGCAGCTCCTCGAGCGTCGCGGCCAGCCGCAGCGCGTAGTTGGGCGTGCAGATCAGCGCGGTCGTCTTGAAATCCTTCATGATGGTGACCTGCTTTTCCGAACTCGCCGTCGCGGGCGACGGGATCACCGACGCGCCGATCTGCTCGGCGCCCTGGTGGAAGCCGAACGCGCCCGCCGAGAGATTGTAGGGGAACGCGATCTGCACCACGTCGTTGGCCGTGATGCCCGCCGCCGCCAGCAGCCGGGCGGTGTACTCGGTCCAGTTGCGCAGGTCGTTGCGCGTGTACCCCATGACGATGGGCGTGCCGGCGGTCCCGGACGCGGCGTGGATCCGCACGATCTCGCGCAGCGGCACGGCGAACATCTCGTACGGATAGCTCTTCCCGAGGTCCTCGCGGGTCGTGAAGGGCAGCTCGCGCAGCGCCTCGGTGCTCTTGATCCGCTCGATGTTCACCCGGTGCGCGTCGAAGCTGTGCCGGTAGAAGGCCACGTTGCGGTAGACGCGGTTCAAGGTGGACTGCAGGCGCTCCATCTGGAGTTGCTCCAGGTCGCCGCGCCCGAGCGTTTCGTTCTTTTCGCGCTGGTTCATGGTTTGGCCTCACTCGTCAATGGTTCGGTAATCCTTGCCGAGATACGCCCGCTGCACGTCGCGGTTATCGAGGAGTTCCCGCGCTGAGCCCTCGCAGACGATCTGGCCGGTCTCGAGAACGTAGCCGCGGTCGGCGATGCGCAGCGCGCTGCGGGCGTTCTGCTCGATGAGCAGGATGGTCATCCCCGCCTCGCGCAGTTCCGTGATCGTCCGGAAGATCGTCTGAGCGACGCGCGGCGCAATGCCGAGGGACGGCTCGTCCATCATGAGCAGCCGCGGCCGCGCCATCAGCGCCCGGCCGATCGCGAGCATCTGCTGCTCTCCGCCGGAGAGCGTCGCCGCGAGCTGCCGCTGGCGTTCGCGGAGGACGCCGAACAGGCGATAGACGCCGTCCAGCGTCTGCTCCGCGCCGTTCGCGCGCTCGCGCCGCCGCACGTAGCCGCCGAGCAGCAGGTTCTCCTTCACCGTCAGCGGGCCGAACACCTGGCGGCCTTCGGGGACGAGCGAGCAGCCGAGCGCGACGATCTGCTCCGGCGGCGCCTGCTCGATGCGCCGGCCCTGAAGGCTGATCTCGCCGGTCCAGGGTTTGATCAGCCCCGCGATCGTGGCCAGCAGCGTGCTCTTTCCCGCGCCGTTCGGGCCGATGATCGCCACGACTTCGCCCGGCGACACGTGCAGGGAAACGCCCTTGATCACGCGCAGGCGCCCGTAGCCGGCCTCCAGGTTGGCGATCCTAAGCATGGTCCTCGCCCAGGTAGATGCGGATGACTTCGCTGTCCTTCTGGATCTCCGCCGGCTTCCCCTGCGCGAGAATGCTCCCCTCGTGCAGGACGACCACCGCGTCGGAGATTTCCATGACGAGCGACATGTCGTGCTCGACGATGACGACGGTGATTCCCCAGCCGCGGATTTTTGTGATGAGCCGCGCCAGCTCGGCCGTCTCGTAGATGTTCAGCCCGGCGGCCGGCTCGTCGAGCAGCAGCAGCGTGGGCTCCATCGCCAGCGCGCGCGCGAATTCCACCCCGCGCTGCCGGCCGAAGGAGAGGTTCCCGGCGGGCGTGTCGGCATCCTCCGCGAGGTCGAGTTTCTCCAGGATGGCCAGCGCCGCCTCGCGGATCGCGCGCTCCTCCTTCCAGGCCCGAGGCAGGTCGAGCATCCCGGCCAGGAACCCGGCGCGCGAGCGGATGTGGCGGCCGACCTGGACGTTTTCGGCCACGGTCATGCGCGGGAACAGCCGCGTGGTCTGGAACGTCCGCGCGATGCCCAGGCCGGCGATGGCGTGCGGCTTCCAGCCGGTGATCGGCCGGCCGCGGAACCTGACCACGCCGGATGCCGGCTTCAGCGCGCCGGCGATGATGTTGAGCGTGGTGGTCTTTCCCGCGCCGTTCGGGCCGATCAGCGCCAGGATGTCCCCTTCGGCGACGCGCAGCTCCAGGTCCCGGACGGCGTGCAGCCCTCCGAAGAACCGGTTCAGTCCCTGCGTGTCAAGCAGCCAGCGATCCATCGAGTTTCTTCCGAATCCGGCGGAAAAGGCGCGGCAGGCGGACCAGCCCGTCCGGCGCGAAGAGCATGATCGCGATCAGGATCGCGCCGAAGACCGCGTCGTCGTAACTGCCGAAGACGCCTCGCAGCGAGAGGAAGTTCAGCAGCACGCCCATCGTCAGCGCGCCCCAGAGGTTCGTCATGCCGCCGGCGGCGACGATGGCGACATAGCGGATGGACTTGAACGCCGTCGCCTCGGACGGGCCGATGCCGCCGCGATAGTGCGTCGCAAAAACCCCGGCCAGTGCGGCGAGCCAGGCGCTCAGGACGAATACGGTCAGCTTGTAGCGCGCCACGTTGACCCCCAGCGCGTCCGCCGCTTCCTCGCTCTCGCGGATCGAGCGGAGCGCCCGGCCGACGCGCGACCGGACCAGGTTCGCGCCCAGGAGCATGACGATCACCACCAGCGTCCACGCGATGTAGTAATTCTGCGCCGCGAACGGCTTGCGGCCGTTGACCTCCAGCCACCCGAACAGCCGGAAGGGCGGCACGTCCGAGAACCCGTCCGCTTCGCCCAAACCCGCCGTGCCCAGGACCACCCGGTAGACGATGATGCCGAAGCCGAGCGTCGCCATCGCCAGGTAATGCCCGCGCAGACGGATCACCGGCAGGCCCACCAGCAGCGCCACCGCGGTCGTAATAACCATGGCGGCCGCCAGCGCCAGCCACGGCGAGAGATTGACGATGGCATTGCCATACAGGTCCTGCCGCTCGACGAGCAGGCCCAGTTGCTGAAGCAGCCGGACTGCGCTCCCGCCGCCGGCGATTGGGATATTGTGCGTGGTCAGGTAGGCCGAGGTATAGCCGCCGATCGCGAAGAAGCCGGCGTGGCCCAGGGAGATCTGGCCGGCATATCCCATGAGCAGGCAGAGGCCGAGCGCGACCAGCGAATAATAGACCGACAGGGTGATCTGCGTGAGGTAATACGCCGTCCCCGTCGCCGAAAGCGCCAGTTGCAGCGCGATCACGAAGAGGACCAGGCCTGCGATGGGAGCGTATCGCCGGAACCGCATCAGAATTCCCCGAAAGCGTGCGCGTCGCGCCGCCCGAAAAGCCCGCTGGGCCTGAAACAGAGCACCGCCAGCAGGACGACGATGGCGACGACATCCTGGTACGCGAGCGGAAACAGGCTGATGCTGAACGCCTCGAGCAGCCCCAGCAGCAGCCCGGCCGCGACGGCGGCGATGCTGTTGCCGAGCCCGCCGAGGATGGCCACCGTGAATCCCTTGATCGCCAGCGGCGCGCCCATGTCGTACTGGGTCTGGGTCACCGGCGAGATCACGCAGCCGGCCAGCGCGCCGACGCCCGCGCTGAGCATGAAGGAGGCCGTGACCATCCAGCGCACCTTGATCCCGCAGAGTTGCGCGGCCGTTCGGTTGGCGGCGCAGGCGCGCATGGCGCGGCCCGGCAGCGTGAACTTGAAGAACAGGCTCAGGCCCGCCACGATCACCGCGCACGCGCCCAGCACCCAGAGCACCTGCGGCGAGACGTGCGCGCCCAGCAGCGTGACCGACGAAACCTCCGTCCCCGTGAAGAACGGAAGCGCGTGCACCTTCTCGTCCCACACGTGCAGCGCCGCCTCGCGCAGGAGGATCGAGACGCCGATGGTGATGATGATCAGCCGCAGGACGGTCGGCTGCTTCGCCGGCCGGATGAAGAGCAACTCCACCAGCGCGCCGATCAGCGCGGTGATCAGCGCGGCCAGGCCGACCGCGATCGCCAGCGGCATCCGCGCGGCCAGCGTGATGGCCGTCATCGCGCCCAGGACGACGAATTCCCCCTGGGCGAAGTTGATGACGCCCGTGGTGTTATAGATGATGTTGAATCCGATGGCGACGATCGCGTAGACGCTGCCGACGGTGATGCCCGAGAGGCAGTATTGCACGATCTGGTCAGTCGGCATGGAGCATCACTCGAGGCCATGACAAATGTCCAACGGCGCTTCACCACGAAGGTCACGAAGGACACGAAGAACAACCAATGAAACCAGGGTTTTCACGTGCGTCCTTCGTGCCCTTCGTGTTCTTCGTGGTGAGACATTACTTATTCTTGTAGAGCGCGAACTTGCCGTCCTTCACCGTCAGCATCTCGAACGCCGCCATGCCGATCCCGTTATGGTCCGTCTTCGAGAAATTGAAAACGCCCGCGGTGCCGACGACGCCCTGCAGGTTCTCGATGGCGTCGCGCACCTTCTCGGGGTCGGCGGACGCGGCCTTTCGGATCGCCTCCACCAGGATCGTCAGCGCGTCGTAAGCGTGCCCGCCGAAGGTGCTGGTGTCCTCGTGATAGCGCGCCTCGTACTCCTTCTTGTACTCCATGAGGACCTGCTTCTGCGGGTGGCCGTCCGGGAGCAGGTCGGCGATGAGCATCCGCCCGGCCGGGAAAATGGTCCCGTCCGCCGCCGCGCCGCCGGCCTGGACGTATTTGATGTTGGCGAAGCCGTGGCTCTGGAAGAGCGGGACGTCGAAGCCCAGTTGCCTCATGTTCTTGGCCACCAGCGCCTGGGCCGGCACGGTGGACCAGTTGACCACGGCCTGGACGTTCCGCCCCTTGATCTTGTTGAGCGCGCCGGTCAGGTCGGTCGTCGCCTTGTCATAGACCTCGGCGGCCGCGATTTCGATTCCATTCTGCGGCGCGTATTTCTCCAGTTGCTCCTTGCCCGCGAGGCCGAAGCCGTCGTTGCTCGCCAGGACGCCGATGCGCCGGATGCCGAGGTCCTTCATCGTCTGGAAGATCCACTGCGCGGCGCAGGCGTCCTTCGGCGCCACCTTGAAGACGTACGGCGCCACCGGGTCCGTGATCTTCTCGGCGGCCGCGCAGGAGAGGAGAATCGTCTTGTTCTCCTGGCAGATACTCTTGATCGCCAGGCTTTCGCCGGAAGTCGAAGGGCCGATGATCGCCAGGACGCCGTCCTCGTCAATGAGCTGGTGCGCGAAGGAGATTGCCTTTTCCGGCGTCCCTTCGGAGTCCTTCACGATCAGTTGGATTTTTCTGCCGAGCACGCCGCCGGCCGCGTTGATCTTCTCGACGAGCATCTCCGCCGTCTTCTTCTCCGGCGCGCCGAGGTTCGAGGCCGGGCCCGTGACGGAGAAAATGCAGCCCACCTTGATCGGCCCCGACGCCGGTTCGGCGCCTTCCGCCGCCCACGCCCCGCCCAGGACCGACGCGAGCGCCGCAGCCGCGACCCACTGAATGCATTTCATCGGACGGCCCTTTCTGAGCAAGGATGATTGTGCGCCAGTGTGCTGTCCTGCAAATAACGCGCGTATCTACAGCCCGCCTCTGTTCATGGAATCGGCGGCGTTTCGCCGGACAGCACGGAGACGCCGTTCCGCCGAAGGACGGCGACCGCTTCGTCCACCGGGTCCACCTTGAAGATCACGACGCCGGTGTCCCCTTTCTTTCCCATGGAGGCGTACATGTATTCGACATTGAGCCCGTTGGCGTTGAGGATTTCCAGGATGCCGTGAATCGCGCCGAGCCGGTCCGGCAGCTCGATCGCCACGACCTCGGTCGCCTGCGCGGCGAAGTCGTTCGCCTTCAGGACGCTCAGGCCGCTCGTCGGGTCGTTGACGATCAGCCGCGCCACCCCGAGGTCGGTCATGTCCGCCAGGGAAATCGCCCGGATGTTGATCCGGTTCTCGGCGAGCAGCTTCGTCATCTCCGCCAGGCGGCCTTTCCTGTTTTCCAGGAACACGGAAATCTGCCGGATGTGCATGGAGCGCTCCTTTTCGCGCCGGCGAATTCGTCAGGCATTTCTCTTGTCAATCACCCGCCGCGCCTTGCCCTCGCTGCGTTGGAGGGCGTGCGGTTCGGCCAGGTGCACTTTCACGCGGATGCCGAGCGTGTTCGCGATGGCATGGCCCAGCCTGGACTTGAGGTCCTCCAGCGTGCCGATGCGGTCGTTGAAGACCTCGGGCGTGACCTCGACCTGGACCTCGACCTCGTCGAGTCCCTTGTCGCGCGTCAGGATGATCTGGTAGTGCGGCAGCGTGCCCTCGACCGCGAGGAGGGCGGCTTCGATCTGCGAGGGGAAGACGTTGACGCCGCGGATGATGAGCATGTCGTCGGTGCGGCGGCCGATGCGGTGCATGCGGCGGATCGTGCGGCCGCACGCGCACGGCTCCGTGATGAACGACGTGATGTCGTGCGTGCGGTAGCGGATCATCGGCATCGCGCGCTTGCTCAGCGTGGTGAACACCAGTTCGCCCTCGGCGCCGTCGGGCAGCGGGGCGCCGGTCTTCGGGTCCACGATCTCCGGGTAGAAGTGGTCCTCGAAAATGTGCAGCCCGGACTGCTGCGTGCATTCGGCCGCCACGCCCGGGCCGATGATCTCGGAGAGCCCGTAGAGGTCGTGCGCCTTGAGGCGGGTGCGCGACTCGATGTGCCGCCGCATCGCCTCGGTCCACGGCTCCGAGCCGAAAATGCCCGTGCGCAGGGGAAGTTCCTTCATGTCCACGCCGATCTCGGCCGCCCGTTCGAGCAGGTGGATGAAGTAGCTCGGCGTGCTGATGAGCGCCGTGACGCCGAAATCCTTCATGAGCATGATCTGCCGGTCGGTGTTGCCGGCGGAGGCGGGGACGACGGTGACGCCGAGCGCCTCCGCGCCGTAATGCGCGCCGAGCCCGCCGGTGAACAGGCCGTATCCGTGCGTGTTCTGGAAGATATCGCCGGGCCGCATCCCGCACGCGACGAAGCTGCGGAGCACGACGCTGGACCACACCGCGATATCCTCGCGCGTGTAGCCGACCACGATCGGCTTGCCCGTGGTCCCGCTGGAGGCGTGCAGGCGGACGACTTCGCACAGCGGGCTGGCGAACAGGCCGAAGGGATACGTGTCGCGCAGGTCCGCCTTCTCGGTGAACGGCAGGCGGAGGACGTCGTCGAGCGACTTCAGGTCGTCCGGCTTGACGCCGCGCTCGTCCATCCGTTTGCGATACGGGGCGACGCAGTCATACGCGCGGCGCAGGCTGGTCCGGAACCGGCCCAGTTGCAGGTCGCGCAGTTGGGGCCGCGGGAGATAATCCACGGCGCTCGCCGGGTGGAAGCCGCCATCGCAGGCGTCGTCCGTCATCGCGCTTTCCTTGTCAAGACTGCCGCGACCGCGCCGCGGCGCGACCGGCCTGGAACGCCTGCACGTTCATCTCGCGCAGCTTCTCCGGCAGGTTCGCGCGGATCGCCTCCAGCCAGTCCGGCTCGGGAAGGTCCAGGAACGCGCTGAGCGCGCCGAGCAGGGCTACGTTCAGGCTGCGCCGGTTGACCAGGCGGCCTTCGTCTATCCATTCCGGCGGGATCAGCCGGCCATCCGGGCGCAGGGCATGGCGGTTCGGCTCGATCTGGTCGCCGGCGAGGACCACGAGAAAATCCGCCTCGCCGAGCGGGATCATCGGGCTGAACACCTGCGTGCCGAAGCGAACCTCGCTCGTCACCGACCCGCCGCGCTGGCTCATGCCGTGAAGCTCGCTCTTCTTCACGTCGCGCCCCGCGCGGAACGCCGCGTCGGCGAGAATGTCCGACGCCGTGAGGACGCCCTGTCCGCCGAGTCCGGCGATCACGACGTTGATGATTTTTCCCGGGTCGGTCATCGCCCGCCTTTCCGCCGTGGGTTGTCTTGTCATAACGCGGCAGGGCTACAGGTCAACGGTTCCGAGCACGTTGACGTCGTTCAGCCGCAGCAGTTCGAGGGCCTTGTCCGGATCGTCGAAGCGGAAGACCATCACGGCCTTCTGATTACGGCCGAACGTGAAGGCGTACATGTACTCGATGTTGATCCCTTCGCGCTCGATCAGCTCGAGCAGCTCCGCCAGCCCGCCGGGCCGGTCGGCCACTTCGAGCGCGACGACCTCGGTGAGGTTGACGACGCAGCCGGCCTGTTCGAGGACGGTCCGGGCCTTGCGCCAGTCGCGGACGATCAGCCGCAGGATGCCGAACTGCTGCGTGTCGCTCAGCGAGAGCGTCAGGATGTTGATCTCCGCCTTGGCCAGCGCCCTGCAGGGCAGGCTGATCTGGCCGGGCTTGTTCTCCAGGAAGACGGACAACTGCGTCAGTTTCATCGGCGGTCCTTTCGCGTCACAGGTTGCGCTGATCCGTCACCCGCTTGGCCTTGCCCTCGCTGCGCTGGAGGCTGTGCGGCTCGGCGAGGTGCACCTTCACGCGGAGGCCCAGGGTGTTCTCGATGGCGTGGCTGAGCCGGGCCTGGAGCGCTTCGAGCGTGCGGATGCGGTCGCTGAAGACCTCGGGCGTCACCTCGACCTGCACCTCCATCTGGTCGAGCCCCTTGTCGCGCGTGAGGATGATCTGGTAGTGCGGCAGCGTGCCTTCGACTGCGAGGAGGGCGGCTTCGACCTGCGAGGGGAAGACGTTGATGCCGCGGATGATGAACATGTCGTCGCTGCGGCGGCCGATGCGGTGCATGCGGCGGATCGTGCGGCCGCACGCGCACGGCTCCGTGATGAACGACGTGATGTCGTGCGTCCGGTAGCGGATCATCGGCATCGCTCGCTTGCTCAGCGTGGTGAATACCAGTTCGCCCTCGGCGCCGTCGGGCAGCGGGGCGCCGGTCTTCGGGTCCACGATCTCCGGGTAGAAATGGTCCTCGAAAATATGCAGTCCGGCCTGGCGCGCGCACTCGACGGCCACGCCCGGGCCGATGATCTCCGAGAGGCCGTAGATATCGTACGCCTTGATGCGGCTGTGCGCTTCGATGTGCCGCCGCATCGCCTCGGTCCACGGCTCGGCGCCGAAAACGCCCGCGCGCAGAGGCAGCTTCTTGATGTCCACGCCCAGTTCGCCGGCCCGCTCGATCAGGTGGATGAAGTAACTCGGCGTGCAGCAGATGGCGGTGACCTTGAAGTCCTTCATGATCATGATCTGCCGGTCGGTGTTGCCGCCGGAGATCGGGATGACCGCCGCGCCGAGCGCCTCGGCGCCGTAATGCGCGCCGAGTCCGCCGGTGAACAGGCCGTAACCGTACGCGTTCTGGATGATGTCGGCGGCGTGCAGCCCGCAGGCTGCGAAGCTGCGCACCATCACGCTCGACCAGACGTCCACGTCCTCCTGCGTGTAGGCGACGACGATCGGCTTGCCCGTCGTCCCGCTCGAGGCGTGCAGGCGGACGATCTCCTGCATCGGGCTGGCGAACAGGCCGAAGGGATACGTGTCGCGCAGATCGCTCTTCTCCGTGAACGGAAGCCGGCCGATGTCCTCCAGCGACTTCAGGCTGTCCGGCGCGACGCCGCGCTCGTCCATCCGCCGGCGGTAGAGTTCGACTCCGTCGTACGCGCGCCGGACGATGCTCCGCAGCCGCCGCAACTGCAGGTCGCGCAGTTGCGGCGGCGGGAGATAATCCAAAGCGCTGGCCGGGTGAAACCCGCCGGCGGGATTGCAGGCCGCTGAACTCATCGCCTTCTCCTGTCCTCCACGAGACCGCGCCATGCCCGCGATCCGGTCCGATTGCGGCTCACAGCTTGAACATAAGCTCCCAGCGGAAGAATATGGCGTTGGAGGCGTTGGAGGCGTAGAAGTCGCCGGGAATGAAGTATTCCAGCCAGAGATGCCCGCTGACGTGGGCGTTGAAATCGTAGAGCAGCTTCGCCACGAACAGGTGCCCGCGGACATATCCGCTGCCGTATCCCGTCGTCGCGTTGCCGCCGGGGATGACCAGGTTGACGCCGTCAGTGTGCTCGTTGGCGAGCATGAGGCTGTAATCGAACGCCGTGGTCATCTTCGGCATCGGCTTGGCGCTGCCGCCCAGCGTGAACGCCTGGCAGTTGGTCCATTCGCCCGGCGAACCGATGCCGGTCTTCCCGCCGCCTTCACCTTCCCAGCGATAGACGAAGAGCTCGCTGAGCTGCGGCCAGCGGGCCATGACGGGGTCCCAACCGCCGTAAGTCTTCGAGTGCGGGTCGTCGCCGGAGAGGTCCATATAGGCCGTGTGCACGCGCGGCGTCGCCACCACTTGCTTGAACGTGTACCCCAGGTCCGAGTTCAACCCGTACGCCTGCCGGTTCTCCTCGTTCGACACGCCCGGGACCGCGCCCTCGTTGCCCCACTGCCACGCCGCCTCGCCGTAGTAATCCCAGCCCGGTCCCGCCGTTCCCTGGGCCAGGGCGCCGACGGTGTGGACGATCCGGCCCATCGGGTCGCTGCCGTAGAAGAGTTGATGAATGACGCCGTAGTTCGCGAACGTGTCGTCCTTGTAGATGTAGTACGCGTTGAGCTCCAGCGGGGCGAAGTACTTGCTGATCACGTAGGCGCCGAGCATCTTCGTGTCAAAGTCGCTCGTGAATTCCTGCTGGCCGGCCTCGATGGCGATCGGCTGCAGGCGGCTCTCGTCGGCCTTGTTGTCCACCGCAAACAAGTCCAGGTCCGTCCGGATCGGATCGTCGTGGATCGTCATCTTGGCCGCGTCGCTGTAGACGCCGCGCGAGCCGTCGAGCGGCGTGCCGTCCAGAATCACAAAGCCGCGCCCGTACGTCAGGTCCTGCCGGCCGACGCGGAACGACACGGGGATGCCGTCGGGCCGGTCCCAGTTCACGTACAGGTTGTCCACGATGATCTCGTTGAACGCCGGGTTCGTTCCGTAGGGCGGCTCGAGGCTCCACGGCAGGTTCGTAGGACGCGTGAGGTAGTAGCGCGTCTCATCCGTCAGCCGGATGTACAGGTCGAGTCCATTCGGGACTCCGAGGTTCGGATCGCTGAAGAACGATCCCAGGTCCGCCCAGATCCTCGGGCGGAACCGCAGTTGGTTGACCTGGTCGTCCGTGTTGTTGAGCAGGCCGTGCGCGTTCTTGATGTATTCCTGGCGAATGCGAAAGTCGCCGCCCCAGGTGAACCACTCCACCGGGTGCTTCATGTTGTTGATGAACTGGTCCGTGGGCGAAAGCTCCGGCGGAGGCGCTTCCGGCAGCGCCGGTTGCGGGGTTTGTTCCGACGCCGGGGCAGGCGTTGCCTGCGGCGCCGGTTGAGGGGTTTGTGCCGCCGCCGGCGGAGGTGTCGCCTGCGGCGTCGGTTGCGGCGCTTCGTCACCGAAGGCGGCAGGCGCGCCTGCAAGACCGGCTGCAATCCAGCATGCGGCGACCAGCGATTTCCAATTCACGCTTTCGCCCTCCTCGAAGTGACCCTCCGGCTGAGTTCCGTCTCTCCCTCGGCCACACGCCGAGCGAGAGCAAGAGCGCTGAAATTCTGACCTCACGAGGCGCTTATGTCAAGCAGGTTTTGGGCTTTCGAGGGGCGAAGCGGAAGGATTCGTTGACGGCGGCGACCCAAGTCGCCACAATATGAAATGCCGTGGCTGACCGGGGCATGCGGGTAAGGGAAGAGATGATGGAACTCGTTGAGGCGCGAAGGATTTGGGACCAGGCGCCGCATAACGCATTCACCGACCTGGCCCGCTTTCAGAACTGCTGGTTCTGCGCGTTCCGCGAGGGGAAAACCCATCTCTCTCCGGACGGAGCGCTGCGAGTGATCACGTCGCCGGACGGCGGAAAGTGGGAATCGGCGGCCCTGATCACGTCGCCGGATTCTGACCTGCGCGACGCGAAGATCACCGTCACGCCGGACGGCCGGCTGATGCTCTGCGGCGCTGAGGTGCGGCTCGTGGGATCGAAGCGCACGTATCAGTCGCTGTCCTGGTTCTCGAAGGACGGGCGCGCCTGGAGCGAGAAGCGCCGGATCGGCGATCCGGACGTCTGGCTCTGGCGCGTCACGTGGCACAAGGGGAAGGCGTACGGCATCGGCTACGGCTGCGGCAAGGATTCTTCGCTGCGGCTCTACGGCAGCGGCGACGGGAAGAAATTCGATGCGCTCGTGGACCGCCTGTCCGTCGCCGGCGAGCCCAGCGAGACCTCGCTCGTATTCGACGGCGACACCGCCTGGTGCCTGCTGCGGCGCGACGGCGTCTCGAACAGCGGCTTGCTCGGCGTTTCGCAGCCGCCGTACACGAAGTGGGAGTGGGCCGACCTGGGTGTGCACATTGGCGGGCCGCACATGCTCCGCCTGCCGGACGGCCGCCTCGTCGCCGCCGTGCGCCTCTATGACGGCGGTGAACGCACCTCGCTTTGCTGGATCGAACCGCAGGCGGGCAGGCTCAGCGAAAGCGTGAAGTTGCCGTCCGGCGGCGACACGAGCTACGCCGGCCTCGTCCTGCATAACGGATTACTGTGGGTGAGCTACTACTCTTCCCACGAAGAGAAGACGGCCATCTACCTGGCCAAGGTCAGGCTGGACAACTAGAGCTCTGTGACATCAGAAATGATAAGCATGGGCTTCGACCTTGCCATCACCGTCCATTTGTCATTCCCGCGAAGGCGGGAATCCACGTTCAGCGCGCATC
>JBKQWE010000030.1:0-3730 GCA_052139675.1 Candidatus Brocadiia bacterium | reverse complement strand
GCCGAAGCAGCGGGCCTTGAGGCGCTTGCCCTGTCTCCGCGGACGGGCGACTTCAACGAGGACCTGCGCGCATTCGGCCTCGGCGCGCTGCAAGCGGCGCTGCGTACCCAACTCGCCCCGCAGGATGAGTGCTTTCTTGCAAATGATTGAGCGGAGTCCCCGCAACATCACTTCCATCACGGGGTCAGGTGCGGAAGCTTGGGCATCCAACAATATGGAGGCCCAAGTATGTTTGACGAAATCTTCTTTCCCCGAACCGCTGAGAGATATCGAGCAGCGCCGCTGGTCGGGCAGCGTGAGCGATATCTTGCTCATCTCAAGGCGACCGGCGCTAGGCGAATGACCTTGCGGAAATCCGCCAACGAACAATTGAGCTTGGTGCGCCTTTTGGAACTGAAGGAAGGCGATAATGTGCATGTTTCCCAGATCGAGGCTGCGGCCTCGATCTGGTCGCGGCCGAAGGGACGCAGATGTAAACGATCGGCATCACCCAAGGCGAGAGCGCGCTATGTCTACCACGCGGTCCGATGGCTAAGCTTTCTGGGCTGGCTCGACGACTCCAAAGGAGCGCCCCATCCCCATGGCGTTCAGGTTGAGGCCTATGAAGCATGGATGCGCGGCGATCGTGGATTGTCCGAAGCGACGATTCAAGATTACCGCGCCGCCGCCGATCAATTCTTCGCCTGGTTGACCACCACCGATATTCCCTTGGCTTCGGTCAAGATTGCCGACATCGACGGCGTCATCACGGACAAGAAGGCGCGTGGAACCTGCAGCCGAAGAACGATGCACGATTACGCGCAGCGTCTTCGCGCGTTCTTTCGTTTTGCCGAAGCGCGCGGATGGTGCACACCGGGCCTTGCCGACGGTATCGTTCCTCCGCGTTTCAAGCGGGACGAGGCCGTGCCGAAAGGGTTGAAGCGGGAGGATGTCGTGCGCCTCTTGGCCACCACGGAAGGCGACCGGCCGGTCGACAAACGCGACCGCGCGATTCTGATGTTGTTCATCGCTTACGGACTGAGAGCAGGTGAAGTCGGTGGGCTGCGCCTTGATGACTTTGACTGGGACAACGAGATGCTCCGGGTCCGCTGTCCGAAGCCCGGCCGAACACATTCCTATCCCTTATCCCGAGGGGTCGGAGAAGCCGTTCTGCGCTATCTGCGCGAGGTCCGCCCCTTTGGCTTTGGCCGAACGCTTTTCTTCACCAAGTGCGCTCCGATCCATCCGCTCTGCCGCCGCGCTCTCGGGAAGATCGTCAAAGACCGCCTGGCTCGTATCGGCATCGTCGTAGGAAAACGGGGAACGCATGCGCTGCGGCATGCTACCGCCCAACATCTTCTGGACCAGGGCATGTCGATGAAGGTGATCGGCGACCTTCTGGGACACCGTGATCCTACGTCCACGGCCATATACGCGAAGGTCAATCTCACTGCGCTCCGTGAGGTCGGGAACTTCGATCTGGGGGGTCTGGTATGACGCTCCGGGACGCAATTGATCATTACATTGCATGGCGGCAGGCCCACGGCGCGAAGTACGAGAGCGGCTCGACGATCCTGCGTCTCTTCCTCAAAACCGTCGATGGAGAGACCAACTGCGACGCCGTCACCAAGGAGCAAGTCCTCGGCTTTCTCGCGGGTAAAGGTCCGTTGACCCGATACCGCGAAAACAAGCATGGCGCCCTGGCAGGCTTCTACCGTTATGCGATTAGCCGCGGTTACGTGACGCGTTCGCCGCTGCCAGACAACGAGCCGAAGCCGCCCGCGTCGGCGCCGCCTCACATATACTCCCGCGACGAGTTGCGCCGCCTCTTTGACTTCGACGCCATGGTGGCCAGTCGGCGGAGCGCGGTGCAACTGGACGCGGCGACCTTCCGCACACTGCTCGTTCTTTTGTATGGATCCGGTTTGCGTGTTGGAGAGGCGATGCGCCTCACTATGGCGGATGTCGATCTGCGGGAAGCAGTTCTGACCATACGCGGAACGAAGTTCTACAAGAGCCGTCTCGTTCCAATCGGGCCGCATCTCGCCCATGTGCTGAAGACATACGCGCCCTTGCGCACGACCCGTCCTCTACCGCAAGGACAGGGCTCATTCTTTCTTGCAAACGGGGATGGAACGCCGCTTGCAAGCAGCACCATTCAAGCAGCGTTTGACGATCTGCGTCGCACCGCCGGAATCCATGGCGACAGAGGCGCGCGCCAATCCCCGCGCCTGCATGACCTCAGGCACAGCTTCGCGGTCCACAGGCTGACCGATTGGTATCGCCAGGGCGCCGATGTGCAACGGCTGCTGCCGGTGCTCTCCACCTATCTCGGCCACACGGACCTCGCGGGCACCCAAGTCTACCTGTCGATGACACCGGAGTTGCTGCAACAGGCCTCATCACGCTTCGAGCGCTATGCCAGCGGAGGGATCGATGCCTGATCTTCAGACGCTCGGCCCCTGGCTCCGTCGCTTCCTGTGCGAATATATCGTCACCGAACGTAACTTGGCCCGGAACACTCGCAAGAGCTACCGGGACACATTCAGCCTTCTTCTGCCCTTCGTCAGCCGCAAGTCGCACAAGCCCGTGGACCGGTTGGCCGTGCGCGATCTCACCTCCCGGCATGTGCTGCAGTTCCTTGCACATCTTGAGGAAGAGCGCGGGTGCTCTGCCCGAACCCGCAACCAGAGGCTTGCCGCCATCCGGGCACTTGCTCGCTTCATCGGTAGCCGGGATCCGGCCCATGTCGAATGGTGCGGACATATCCGGGCCATCGCATCGAAGAAATCCATGCCGCCACCGGTCGGATGGCTGACCAGGGCGGAAATGGAGGCCATGCTCGCCGTACCCGACCGCAAGACCAAGCGGGGTCGCAGCGAATACGCGCTTCTGCTCTTTCTCTACAATACCGGGGCGCGTGTCTCCGAGGCCGCGGAATTGAAGGTGCGCGATTTGCAGATCGGGCGCGGGAATGGCGGTCACGATCTTGCCACCGTGCACGGGAAGGGCGGCAAGACGCGCCAGTGTCCACTGTGGCCGGAAACCGAACGAGTTCTGGCCGACGAAATCCTCGGTCGCTCGGTCGATGACGCCGTATTCGTCAGCAGGCTCGGAACGCCTTTTACTCGCTTCGGCGTCTATCGCTTTATCGAGCGTTGCGCGGCCCGGGCGCCGGAATTGGCTGACAGAACGATAACCCCGCACGTGATCCGGCATACGACGGCCTGCCACCTGGTTCTCGCCGGCGTGGACATCAATACCATCCGCGCCTGGCTCGGCCATGTCTCGATCAGCACCACCAACATCTATGCCGAAATAGACCTCACGCTGAAAGCCAACGCCGTAGCTCTTTGCGAAGTTGGTCAGCCACGAGCCGGTCGCTCATGGAAGGAGGACAAGGATCTCATGGCCTTTCTGAAATCCTTGTGAGTCAGGCGCTATGCTACGGCGTTCTCCGCCGAGCACTCCTGCTCTGAGTAGTGCTGGACGCAACGCTGTGATCGCCCTCTTGAAGGCGAGCGCGGCTTCATCCAGCACGGGTTTCGCAGGATCGACCAGGACGGCCAAGAACCGACATCTGCCACTCCGTCCTGGCCGTTCCCTGGCGCATGAAGCGATCGACATCTTGTGGCGCGAGTTGGGTACGCAGCGCCGCCCTTAGCTCGCCGAGGCCGAATGCGCGCAGGTCCTCGTTGAAGTCGCCCGCCCGCGGAGACAGGGCAAGCGCCTCAACGCCCGCGGTTTTGGC
>JBKQWE010000029.1:0-8152 GCA_052139675.1 Candidatus Brocadiia bacterium | reverse complement strand
GCGAACCGGCCTGCGTCAAGAAAAATCGCAGATCGTCCAGTCCCGCTTTGCCGCTGGATTGACTTCGGCCGTGCCGGCCCTCTATACTGTGAAATCAGCGGATCATGCGCGGTTCTCCCTTTATTTCGGATAGCTCGAATTGTCCCCTGATATCCTCGGCACGGCGAAAGGGATTGTCGAAGCCGCGATCGGCTTCGGCATCCTGATCTTCGTCCATGAACTCGGCCACTTCCTGGCATGCAAGTGGATCGGCGTCCGCGTGGACGTCTTCTCGCTGGGCTTCGGCCCGTCGCTGAAGAAAAAATGGGGCGAGACGGAGTACCGGCTCGGCATCTGCCCGATCGGCGGCTACGTCAAGATGGCCGGCGAAGAACCGTCCCCCGGCAAGCCGCCGGAGCCGGGCGAATTCTACTCCAAGACCGTCGGCCAGCGCTCGATCGTCTTCGTCGCCGGCGTCTTCATGAACCTGGTCTTCGGGGTCATCGCGTTCATGATCGCGTACCAGATCGGCGTGCCCGTGCAGCCGGCGATCGTCGGGGGCGTGCAGCCCGGCTCGCCCGCGTGGAACGTCGGCCTGAAGCGCGGCGACATCATCGAGGCCATCCGCGGCGTCAGCCCGCCGATTGACTTCGAGGACCTCGGCGCCACCATGACGCTGGCGACCCGCGGCGAAGGGATCCGCCTGAGCGTGGACCGCGGCGGCAAGCGGTTCGACGTGGTCGTTTACCCGGAATACAACAAGTCCCGCGGCCTGCCCAGCGCCGGCATCCTGCCGCTGGACACGCTCGTGCTCGACCAGGTGCCGATGGCGCGGAAGGGCAAGGACCAGAAGAATGCGGACATGGACCGCCTCTTCCAGGCGGGGCTGAAGCCGGGCGACACGATCACCGCCGTCCAGGTCGCCGGCGCCAAAGAGCCGACGCGCGTCGAGTCGCCGGATGAGTTCGAGCTGGCCGTCGGCGATTGCGCCGGCAAGCCGGTGCGCGTTTTCTACCGGCGCGGCGCCGAGTCCGCCGAGCAATCCGTCAGCGTCGAGCCCGAACTGGTCGGCGATCCGCGCTGGCTGGGCATCGTCTTCTCCTCGAGCCGCGTCACCGCTGTCTGCCCGGGCTCCGAGGCGGAAAAGGCCGGCGTGAGGGCCGGCGACACCATCGTCTCGATCGCCGGCCGGCCGACGCGCTCGCTCGGCGAAGTCACCGTAAGCCTTGAAAAGGCGGAGAAGGCCGTCCCGGTCGTCGTCCGGCGCGGCAACGCGGACGTGGACCTCCAGCTCCCGCCGATGACGAAAGACGCGCTCGAAGCCTCCATCGCCTTCGAGTCCGACATGGTCGTGGACCGGACGGAGCCGGGCTATCCCGCCGCGGGCCTGGACCTGCGGCCGGGCGACCAGGTCGTCTCGGCGAACGGCATCGCGGTCAAGGACATCGAGGGCCTGGCGAAGCTGCTGCTCGACGCGAAAGGGCAGCCCGTCACGCTCGCCTGGCGCCGCGAAGGAACGGAGATGAAGGCCAGCGTCACGCCGCAGCAGCGCTGGCTGATCGGGCTGCCGCTCAAGCCGCTTCAGGTCACCGTCCAGCGCGGCCCGGCGCAGGCGTTCCGTCTGGGCGCGCGCAAGGCGTTCCAATGGACGGTCCGCGTCTACGCCTCGCTGCGAAGCCTGATCGTGGGCGACGTCTCGCTGGGGAACCTGAACAGCTTCGTCGCCATCGGCTACATGACCTACGCCGCCGCGCGGACCGGGATGGGCTACTTCCTCTACATCCTCGGCGTGCTCAACATCAACCTCGGCGTCATGAACCTGCTGCCGGTGCCCGTGCTCGACGGCGGGCATCTCATGTTCGCCGTGATCGAAAAAATTCGCGGGAAGGCCGTCAGCGAACGGGTCCGCTCCATGGCCAGCTACGTCGGCCTCGCGCTGATCGTCGGACTGCTCCTGGTCGCGTTCTGGAACGACATACATATATTCATTGTGGGCCGGTGAGGTTGGCGGAAAGAATAAGTCTCAATCGTAATCGTAATCTTACTCGTAATCGTAATCGTCGTTTGTTTTACGGCAGAATAGACGGCGATTACGATTACGAGTAAGATTACGATGAGGAACCGTGAAACGGTTTTTTGGAGGCAACAGCCCATGGCCGACAAAGTCCAGGTCCACTACGACGCCTTCTTGAAGGAAACGCTCGAGCCGATGACCAGCGCCGGCCTGCTCCTCGTCGCGCAGGGGCGCAGGGAAAAGCCGAACGCCATGGCGATCGGCTGGGGCTCGATCGGCTCGATCTGGAGCCAGCCGATCTTCATCGTCCTCGTCCGGCCCAGCCGATACACGTATGAGCTGCTCGAGGAGGACGGCGACTTCACCGTGAACGTCATGCCGCCGAAGATGAAGCGCGCGGTGGACCTGTGCGGCAGCGTCTCCGGCCGGACGCACGACAAATTCGCCGAGGCGAAGATGACCGCCGCGCCGTCGCTGCACGTCCGTACGCCGATCATCGCCGAGAGCCTCATCGCCTACGAGTGCCGCACGATGATGACCAACGACGTGCCGCCGGACCGCCTCGACCGCACGATCCGCGACACCGCGTACGCCAGCGGCGATTTCCACCGGCTCTATTTCGGCAAGATCCTCTGCGTCCGCGCCGACCGCAAACCGGCGCATTCGCGCTAAGTTAGAACTGCGAATGATGAGCGAGGAAGTACAAGAGGGCGCGCAAGCGCTCCCGTTCTTCACTCATCATTCATACTTCTTCGTTTAAGCAACCGGCGGAGCCACCGTGCATGAGATCGGGATCGCGCAGGAGGTGCTGCGGATCATCGAGGAGAAGGCGCGCGGCCATGGCCGGGGCGCGATCCGCTCGGCGCGCCTGAGCATCGGCGCGCTCTCCGGCGTCATGGCCGAATCGCTCGAATTCGCCCTCGAGGTCTGCGCCAAAGGCACGCGCGCCGAAGGGATGAAGATCGCCATCCGCAACGTCCCCGCGCGCGGCCTCTGCCGAAGCTGCCGACACGAGTGGGATTTCGCGCCCGGCCAGATGGAATGCCCCGCCTGCCAGGCTCGCGATATCCGCCTCAGCGGCGGCGACGACCTGACGGTGGATTCGTTCGAGATGGAAGACGAGAACGAAGAATCCGACCGCGAAAACGCGAAAGCGCGAAAAACGGAAAACGGAAAACGGAAAACGGATTTGGAACCACAGATGGACACAGATGAACACAGCTTAAAAAGTTCGTATCTGTGCGTATCTGTGTCCATCTGTGGTTAAAATCGTTTTTCGGTTTTCGGAGTCAAGGCCGTCGTTGATTCGCCGTCTTTCGCGCTTTCGCGTTTTCGCGGTCAAAAACCGTCGTTCCGTTTCTTCTTTCGAGGCCCGCAAGATGGAAGTCAAGGTTTTTCAGAACGTCCTCGACGCCAACGACCGCATCGCCGCGATGAACCGGAAGCGGTTCGCCGAGCAGCGGCTGCTGGTCCTCAACCTCATCGGCTCGCCCGGCTGCGGGAAGACCACGCTGCTGGAGAAAACCCTGCTGCTCCTGCGCCAGCGCAAGGCCGCGCGGCCCGGCGTGATCGAGGGCGACCTGGAGACCTCGCGCGACGCCGAGCGCATCGCCCGCCTCGGCGTGCCGGCCGTCCAGATCAACACGCAGGGCGGCTGCCACCTTGACGCCGCCATGGTCCAGGCCGTCAGCGACGAGCTGCCGCTCAGGCAGATGGACGTCCTCTTCATCGAGAACGTCGGCAACCTCGTCTGCCCGGCCGACTACGACCTGGGCGAGAGCCTGAAAGTGGTCCTCCTCAGCGTCGCTGAGGGCGACGACAAGCCGTCGAAATATCCGTACATCTTCCGCGCCGCCGGCGCCGCCGTCGTGACCAAAATGGACCTCCTGCCGCACACCGATTTCTCGCTCGAAGCCGCCCGCCGCGACATGCGCATCGCCAACCCGGCGCTCGTCACCTTCACCCTCTCCGCGCGGACCGGAGAAGGACTCGACGCCTGGGTCGAGTGGATCGAGAAACTCGCAGCGGAAGCGCACGCCGAACGGCGAACGTCGAACATCGAACGCCCAACGCCGAAGTGACCGAATCGCGCATCGTCCTCGTCCTCGAATGGACGTTCGGGCCGGCCGATGACGCTGGAGCACCGGCGGTCAGAAAAGAGCAGTATTCGACTTGACAACTAAGAAATCTTATGGTATACTCTGCGCTTAGGCTGGGAAGTCGTAAATCGGCCGCGGTAAATGGCTTGACGCGCAAAAGGCGATTTGAAAAAACGAACCCAGCGAGTCGTAACATGCCGGTGCGGCGCAGCTTATGACGGCGTTGTTCTAACATGCTGCCTGGCAAGGAGATACGAATGGCTGCCGACATTTCGGCGTTCCACGGCAAGCGGGTCCTGGTCACCGGCGGACTGGGGTTCATCGGCAGCAATCTCGCCCACGCGCTGGCGGGGCATTGCGCGGAGCTGACGCTGGTGGATTCGCTGATCCCGCAGTACGGCGGCAACCGGTTCAACCTCTCCGGGATCGAAGACAAGGTCCGCGTCAATATCGCCGACGTGCGCGACGAGAGCTCGATGCACCACCTCGTCCGCGGCCAGGATTTCATTTTCAACCTCGCCGGCCAGGTCAGCCACATTGACTCGATGAACGACCCGTACACCGACCTCGAGATCAACTGCCGCAGCCAGCTCTCGATCCTCGAGGCGTGCAAGAAGAACAATCCGGGCGTGAAGGTGCTCTTCGCCGGCACGCGCGGGCAGTACGGCAAGATCGAGCGGCTGCCGGTGGACGAGGAGCATCCGCAGCGCCCGACCGACGTGAACGGGATCAACAAGATGGCCGGCGAGTGGTACCACATTCTGTACAGCAACGTGTACGGCATCCGCGCGTGCTCGCTGCGGCTGACGAACACGTTCGGCCCGCGCCACCACATGCGCACGAGCCGGCAGGGCGTGCTGAGCTGGTTCATCCGCCGGGCGCTCGACGGGCAGGAGATCCAGCTTTTCGGCGGCGGCGCTCAGCAGCGCGATTTCAATTACGTAGACGACGTGGTCGAGGCGTTCCTCCTGGCCGCGGCGGACGAGGCCTCGAACGGCCAGGTGTTCAACGTCGGCAGCGGCGTGGCGACTTCGCTGCGCGAGGCGGCCGAGCTGGCCGTTGAGATCGCGGGCCGAGGCACGATCACCGACAAGCCGTTCCCGTCCGACAAGGCGAAGATCGAGATCGGCAACTACCGCGCGGACATCACGAAGATCCGCCGCTCGCTCGGCTGGGAGCCGCGCACGCCGCTGCGCGAAGGCGTCCGCCGCACGGTCGAGTTCTTCCGGCGGCATAAGGAGCAATACTGGGATTGACCTGCGTCAGGTGATTGGGAGATTAGGAAATTGGGAAATTGGGGAATTGGGAAATCGAGCACCGCGCCTTGCCGAGTCTCCCAATTTCCTAATCTCCCAATCACCCATGCGCGCGCGGCGTCCGAGTAGTGAGGAATACACGCGATGATCGCCATGCAACTGCTTGCTCCCGCGCCCATCGAGAGCGCGCCGCTCCGGGCGGCGGAACTGCCGACGCCCGAGCCGGCCGCGGGCGAGCTGCTCGTCCGCGTGCGCGCCTGCGGCGTCTGCCATACAGACCTGCACGTCGCCGAGGGCGACGTGACGCCATCGAAGTTGCCCATCGTTCTGGGCCACCAGGTCGTCGGCGTCGTGGAGAAACTCGGCGCAGGCTTGCCCGCCCTCCGTGTGGCGGGCGCGGCCGGATTCAAGGCGGGCGACCGCGTCGGCATCGCGTGGCTGCGCTGGGCCTGCGGCGCGTGCCGTTTTTGTACCGCGGGAAGTGAGAACCTCTGCGAGCGAGCGAAGTTCACCGGCCTCGACGCGGACGGCGGCTACGCGCAGTTCGCGTGCGTCCCGGCGGATTTCGCGTATCCGATCCCGGAGGGTTACAGCGATCCCGAGGCCGCGCCGCTGCTCTGCGCGGGGATCGTCGGCTATCGCGCGCTGCGGCGAAGCGGCATCCGGCCGGGCGGCCCTTCGGCTGGCGCTCAAGGTCTCCGCCTGGGCCTGTACGGCTTCGGCGCGTCGGCGCACATCGTCCTCCAGATCGCGCGACATTGGAAGTGCGAGGTGTATGTCTTCACACGCGCGGAGCGGCACCGGAAGCTGGCGCTGGAGCTCGGCGCCGCGTGGGTCGGCCGGGCTGAGCAGGAGCCGCCGCACAAGCTCGACAGCGCCATCAGCTTCGCGCCGGCCGGCGCGCTGGTGCCGGAGATGCTGCGCGCGCTGGAGAAGGGCGGCACGGCCGCGCTCGCCGGAATCGCCATGAGCGCGACTCCGCCGCTCGATTATCGCCGCGATCTTTACCATGAGAAGACGCTGACGAGCGTGGCGAACGCGACGCGGCAGGACGGCCGCGAACTGCTGGCGCTCGCCCGCCAGATGCGCATCGAAACGCGCACCGAACAGTTCCCGCTCTCCGAGGCCAACCGCGCGCTCCGCATG
The DNA here is from genome assembly GCA_052139675.1 of Candidatus Brocadiia bacterium. Lineage (GTDB taxonomy): Bacteria > Planctomycetota > Brocadiia > CAIUPP01 > CAIUPP01 > JBEKCB01. The sequence goes on along the minus strand of JBKQWE010000029.1, from coordinate 1,658 downwards.
GTCAAAGAGAGTCGCGTCGAGGCGTCGGCGGTGCTGATGATTTGAACCGAGGCATCCATTAAATGGGGACTTCATGAGCACTTCGAGTGACCGGGAAGTCGTTCGCGACCTGGCCCGACGGTATGCCGACATCGCGGCATTGCCGATTCAGAACGAACGTCGCAAGCTCTGGAGCCGCAAGAACAGCCTCCAGCGGACCCGGCCGCTGATCCTGGCGAACTTCGGGATGTGGAACGTATGGTGCCGCGAAGTCTTCGGCGACGACAAGATGCGCTGCAGCGACCCGTTCCTGCGCACCCACGAGCGAGCGCTCCGCATGGCGCTGTTCCAGCACGAGGTCGGGGACGATTCCATTTGCGAACCGTGGATAACCCAGGCGGCGGCGCGGATCGGAGGCGGCTGGGAGGACGTTTGGGGTCCGCACATCGAGTTCATCAAGCCCGGCGAGGACGGCGGCGCGTTCCGGATAAACCCGCCGGTGAAAAAGTGGTCGGACCTGTCGAAACTGCAAGTGCCGCATCATCGGATTGACGAGGCCGCCACCGCCGAGAACGTCCAGCGGCTGCGCGATGTCGTGGGCGATATCCTGACCGTGAATGCAGATCGCAGCCCCGCCTGCCTGGGGTTCCTGGCGGACATCTCAACGTTGCTGGCGCGGCTGCGCGGGCTTGAACAGATCATGCTCGACATGTCCGACTCGCCCCGGGAGTTGCACGCGCTGCTGGCCTTCATGCGCGACGGCATTCTCACCAACCAGGAAGAGGCGGAGAAGGCCGGCGACCTCAGCCTGAATGCGCACTCGAACCAGGCGATGCCCTACGCCGAAGAGCTCGAATGGCCGAAGGCCAACTCCGGCCCGCGCCTCCGCAAGCAGCTCTGGGGCTATTGTGCGGCGCAGGAATTCACCTTGATCTCGCCGGCCATGCACGATGAGTTTCTGCTGCAGTACCAGTTGCCGATCCTGGAGAAGTTCGGGCTCATCGCCTATGGCTGCTGCGAGAACCTCACCCATAAGATCGCCCTGCTTCGAAAGATTCCCAACCTGCGCATCATCGCCGCCGCGCCCACCGCGGACCTGCGGCGCTGCGCGGAGCAGATCGGCACGGACTATGTGATTTCCTGGCGGCCCAATCCCTCCGCGATGGTCTGCTGCGGGTGGGACGAAGCGAGAATCCGGCGCATACTTCGAGAGGGATTGGAAGCAGCGAAGGGCTGCCACCTCATTATCCATCTGAAGGATATTGAGACGCTGGAGGGCGACCTCAGCCGCCTGGCACGCTGGACAAAACTCGTGCGACGCCTGGCGGATGATTTTCAGTGACGCCGTGACCCAGCCCGGGCAGCGGTTCGCTCGCTTCAAGTCCTCCTGGAAATGAAAGCGCTCCGCTGGACGAGCGGAGCGCTGGTTGATGATGGCGCGCCCAGGAGGACTTGAACCTCCAACCTTCGGCTTCGTAGGCCGTTACTCTATCCAATTGAGCTATGGGCGCGAGTCTGTCCTTGGCTAGAATATATCCGCACGGCGGCGGATTTGCAAGGGAGGCCTTTACTGCCGCATGAGCGGGAAGAGGATGACGTCCCGGATGGAGGCCGAGTTCGTCAGGATCATCACGAGCCGGTCAATGCCGATGCCGAGTCCGCCGGCGGGCGGCATGCCG
>JBKQWE010000028.1:0-28348 GCA_052139675.1 Candidatus Brocadiia bacterium | reverse complement strand
CAGGTTCACGCTCGCCCCGTTGGCGACGTTCTTATAGTAGTTCGTCGCCCCTTGCTGACCCGAGCTCGAACCGATGCTCAGCCCGGTCGGCGGCGTGGATTCCACCGTCAGCGCGTAGCCGTTCAGTGTGTACTGCGCCACGGCCGTCATGGCGCCATCCATCGTAAACGTGATGGACTTCTGTCCGGCAGGCTGCGCCGCGCCGTTCACGGTCCATTGCGAGAAGCTGTAGCCGGTCGGGTCCGTCGCCGGGGCTTGGAGGTTCACACTCGTCCCGTTGCCGACCCCGGCCTTCGTGTAGTTCGTCGTGCCGTTCTGGCCGGTGCTCGAACTGATGACCAGCTTGACCGCCGGCGCGGACTGCACCGTGAGCGTGTAGCCGATGTTCGCCGTGTATTGCGCCACCGCTTTCACGGCCGCATCCATCGCGAATGTGACGGACTTCTGCCCGGGACTCTGCGCCGCGCCGTTCACCGTCCATTGCGAGAAGGTGTACCCGATCGGGTCCGTCGCCGGCGCCGCCAGGTTCACGCTCGTCCCGTATGCTAGGCCGGCCACCGTGTAGTTCGTTATGCCGCCGTCGAACGTGCTCGAAGTGATGACCTGCCCCGTCGGCGGCGTGGACTGCACCGAGAGCGCGTAGCCGACGTTCGCCGTGTAGTGCGCCACCGCCGTTACGGCGGCATCCATTGTGAACGTGATGGACTTCTGCCCGTCGGCCTGCGCCGCGCCGTTCACCGTCCATTGCGAGAAGGTGTATCCGGCCGGGTCGGTCGCCGGCGCCTCCAGGTCCACGGTGGTCCCGTACGCGACGGCATTCGCGTAGTTTGTCGTGCCGCTGTTGCCCGTGCTCGAAGCGATGACCTGCTTGCTCGGAGGCGTGGACTGCACGGTGAGCGTGTAGCTGATGTTCGCCGTGTAGTGCGCCACCGCCGTCACGGCTGCATCCATCGTGAACGTAACGCTCTTCTGCCCGTCCGGCTGTGCCGCGCCGTTCACTGTCCATTGCGAGAAGGTGTATCCGGCCGGGTCCGTCGCCGGCGCTTCCAGGTTCACGCTCGTCCCGTACGCGATGCCAGGGATCGTGCAGTTCGTTGTGCCGCCCTGGCCGGTGCTCGAACCGATGCTCAGCCCGGTCGGCGGCGTGGATTCCACGATCAGCGCGTACCCGCTGTTATACTCCGCCACGGCGGTCACGGCTGCGTCCATCGTGAACGTAACGGACTTCTGCCCGGCAGGCTGCGCTGCGCCGTTCACCGTCCATTGCGAGAAGGTGTATTCGGCCGGATCCGCCGCCGGCGCTTCCAGGTTCACGCTCGTCCCGTACGCGACGCCGCTCTTCGTGTAGCTCGCCGTGCCACCGTGGCCGGTGCTCGAACTGATGACCTGCTTGACCGGCGGCGTCGCCTGCACGGACAGTGCGTAGCCGATGTTCGATGTGTACTGCGCCACCGCCGTCACGGCCCCATCCATCGTGAACGTGACGGACTTCTGCCCGTCGGCCTGCGCCGCGCCGTTCACGGTCCATTGGGAGAAGGTGTATCCGGCCGGGTCCGTCGCCGGCGCCTGCAGGATCACGCTCGTCCCATACTCCATGCCGGGAATCGTGTAGCTCGTCGTGCCGCCCTGGCCCGAGATCGAACTGATGGCCAGCTTGACCGGCGGCGTGGACTGCACGGAAAGCGCATAACCAATGTTCGCCGTGTAGCGCGCCGCCGCCGTCACGGCTGCATCCATCGCGAACGTGATGGACTTCTGCCCGTCGGCCTGCGCCGCGCCGTTGAGCGTCCACTGCGAGAACGTGTACCCGGCCGGGTCCGTCGCAGGCGCCTGCAGGTTCACACTGGTCCCATACCCGATACTGTGAATCGTGTAGTTCGTCATGCCGCCGTGGGACGTGCTCGAAGCGATGCTCAGCCCGGTCCGCGGCGTGGACTGCACCGTCAGCGTGGAGCCGTTCAATGTGTACTCGGCCACCGCCGTCATGTCCCCGCCCATCGCGAACGTGATGGACTTCTGCCCGGCAGGCTGCGCTGCGCCGCTCACGGTCCACTGCGAGAAAGTATATCCGGCCGGGTCCGTCGCCGGCGCGACCAGGTTAACGCTTGTCCCCGGCCCGACCCCATTGTTCACGTAGTAGTTCGTTATCCCTTTTTGACCCGTGCTCGATCCGATGCTCAGCGCGGTCGGCGGCGTGGATTCCACTGTCAGCGCGTAGCCGCTCAGCGTGTACTGGGCCACCGCCGTCACGGCCCCATCCATCGTGAACGCGATGGACTTCTGCCCGTCCGGCTGCGCCGCGCCGTTCACCGTCCATTGCGAGAAGGCATACCCCGCCGGGTCCGTGGCCGGGGCTTGGAGATTCACGCTCGTCCCGGACGCGATGCCGGCTTGCGTGAAGTTCGTCGTTCCGCTCTGGCCCGTGCTCGAACCTATCACGATGCCGGTCGGCGGCGTGGATTTCACTTTCAGCGTAAAGCCGATGTTCGCTGTGTACTGCGCCACCGCCGCCACGGCGCCATCCATCACGAACGCGACGGACTTCTGCCCGGGAGCCTGCGCCGCGCCGTTCAGCGTCCATTGCGAGAAGGTGTATCCGGCCGGGTCCGCGACCGGGGCCTGGAGATTCACAGTCGTCCCATTGCCGACGCCGGTCCTCGTGTAGTTCGTCGTGCCGCTCTGGCCCGTGCTCGAACTGATCACGATCCCGGTCGCCGGCGTGGACTGCACGGAGAGCGTGTAGCCGAGGTTCGGCGTGTACCGCGCCACGGCCGTCACGGCGGCATCCACCGTGAAGGTGACGGACTTCTGGCCGGGAGCCTGCGCCGCGCCGTTCACCATCCACTGCGAGAAGGTGTATCCGGCCGGGTCCGTCGCGGGCGCCACCAGGTTCACGCACGTCCCGTTGCCGACGCAGGGCATCGCGCAGTTCGTCGTCCCGCAGTGGCCCGTGCACGAACCGATGCTCAGTCCGGTCGGCGGCGCGGACTGGACGGCCAGCATGTATCCGGCCGTCGGCGTCAGATACACGGCCGTGTACGTGTCGTTCCCCGCCATGACGGTGATGGTCGGGTTCGTGCTGTAGTCGCTGCCGTTCTCCTGCCATTTCTGGAAGTTGTTCCCGGAAGCGGCTAAAGCCGCCGTCAGCGTGATGGACGTGCCGGCGGTGTACGTCAGCGTCAGCGGCGGGGTTCCCGTGGTCCCGCCGGACAGGCCGTTGTTGTCCGCCGGGCTGGCGGTGATGGAGGCGCCGCCGGCCGGATTCTGCGAATTCACGGTCAGCGTGAAGCTGTTGAGCGTGTACTCCGCCATGGCTATCGGGGCCGCGGACATCGCGAACGTCATAGACTGCTGCCCTGGAGTCTGCGCCACGCCGTTAATCGTCCATTGCGAGAAACTGTAAAACCCGGACGGGTCCGTCGCCGGCGCCGTCAGGTTCACGTTCGTACCGAGCGCGACGCCGGCAACAGTGTAGTTCGTCGTGCCGCCATCGCCGGTGCTCGAACCGATGCTCAGCCCGGCCGGCGGCGTGGACTGCACAGTCAGCGTGGTATCCGCGATGTACTGCGCCACGGCCGTTGTGTCAGCGGACATCACGAACGTAACGGCCTGCTGTCCAAAAGCCTGCGCCACGCCGTTGACCGTCCATTGCGTGAAGGTATACAGCCCGGCCGGGTCCGTCGCCGGGGCGACCAGGTTCACACTCGTCCCGTAGCCAACGCTCGGCACCGTGTAGTTCGTCGTGCCGCTGTAGCCAGTGCTCGAACCGATGCTCAGCCCGGTCTGCGGCGCCGACTGTACGGTCAGCGTATAGGTGTTCAGCGTATACACCGCCACCGCCGTCAAGGCCGTTGCGGGCATCGCGGGCGTGATTTCCTTCACACCCGCAGCCTGAGCCGTTCCGTTCAGCGTCCAGTACAGGAAGGTGTAACCGGTCGGATCTGCGGCCGGGGCCACGAGGTCCACGCTCGTACCGTATGCGACGGTATCGCTATAGCCGGCCGACGTCGTAGTCCCGCCATCGCCGGTGCTCGAGCCGATGTTCAGGGCCGTCGGTGGCGCCGACTGCACCGTCAGCGTGTAGGTATTCACCGTGTACTGCGCCACCGCGGTCGTGGCTGCGGTCATCGTGAACGTGATGTTCTTCAGCCCGGCAGTCTGAGCCGCGCCGTTCACCGTCCATTGCGAGAACGTGTACCCGGCCGGATCTGTCGCCGGGGGCTGGAGATTCACACTCGTACCGCTTACAACGCTCAACACCGAGTAGTTCGTCGTCCCGGCGTGACCCGTACTCGAACCGATGCTCAGGCCGGTCGGCGGCGTGGACTGCACGGTCAGTGTGTAGCTCGGAGTATACTGCGCCACGGCCTGGATGTTGCGGCTGAAGACCTCGATGCGGTTGTTGCCCGAATCGGCCACATAGACATTCCCCGCGCTGTCGAGGGCGAGACCCTCGGGGCCGCTGAATTGCCCAATGCCGTTGCCGAGGCTGCCCCATTGGGAGAGGTAAGCGCCGGAGGAGGTAAACTCCTGGACGCGAGCGTTGAAGTAGTCGGTCACATAGACGTTTCCGGCGCTGTCAACTCCGATTCCCCAGGGGCCGTTTTCGAGCAAGAACTGCCCATCGCCGGTGCCGCTGCTGCCCCACTGGGTGACGAGAGCGCCGGCCGAGGTAAACTTCTCGACGCGGGTGTTGTACTCGTCCATCACATAGACATCATCGGCGCTGTCGAGAGCGATGCCCGCGGGGGCCTCGGTGCTGGGCCACTGGTTGAGGTAAGCGCCGGCGGAGGTGAACACCTGGACGCGGTTGTTGTTATAGTCGCTCACATAAACATCGCCGGTGCTGCGGCTGATGGCGACGCCGTCGGGCTCCTGGAACTGGCCATTCCCGCTGCCAAGGCTGCCCCACTGGGTGATGTAAGCGCCGGAGGAGGTAAACTTCTGGATGCGGTTGTTAAACCATTCGGTCACATAGACATTGCCGGTGCTGTCTACGGCGATGCCGGCGGGGGCATCGAACTGACCCGGGCCGCTGCCGGAGCCGCCCCACTGGGTGATGTAAATTCCGGTTGTGGTGAACTCCTCAACGCGGTCGTTCTCCATGTCCACCACATAGATATTGCCGGCGTTGCCCAGCGCGATGCCGACGGGGCGCACGAACTGCCCATCGCCGGTACCGCCGCTGCCCCATGAGGTGCAAGTGGCGGGCGCAGAGAACGTCACGGATTTCTGCCCGGCCGTCAGCGCCGCGCCGTTCAACATCCATTGCGAGAAGGCGTACCCGGCCGGGTCCGTCGCCGGGGCCGTCAGGTTCACACTGGCCCCAGACGTCATTCCCAACAGGCTGTAGTTGGTCGTACCGGCATCGCCCGTGCTCGAACTGATGCCCAGCCCGGTCAGCGGAGTGGACTGGACGTTGAGCGTGTAAGTGGCGTATTCCGCTACGGCCGCCGTGGTCGCAGCAGGCATCGTGAACGTGATCGAACTCTGCCCGAAAGTCTGCCCCACGCCGTTCACCGTCCATTCCAGGAAGGTGTACAACCCGGACGAGTCTGTCGCCGCGGCCTGGAGGTTCACGCTCGTCCCGGACGCGACGCCCGATATGCCGCAGTTCGTCGTCCCGGCGTCACCCGTGCTCGAACCGATGCTCAGCCCGGTCAGCGGCGTGGACTGCACGTTGAGCGTGTAGGTGCCCGGCGCGTTGTACTGCGCCACGGCCGTGGTGGCCGGAGTCATTGTGAACGCGATGGACTTCTGCCCGGAAGTCTGAGCCGTTCCGTTCACCGTCCACTGTGAGAAGGTGTACCCGGTCGGGTCCGTCGCCGGTGCGGCGAGGTTCACGCTCGCCCCCTGGGCGGCGAAGCCGGCGTAGTTCGTCGTCCCGCCCTGGCCGGTGCTCGAGCCGACGCTCAGCCCGGTCGGCGGCGCGGACTGAACCGACAGGCGACACGTAGTGCCCTGGAACTCATAGGCGCCCGTGTCCGCCCAGGGCGGGCCGATCCCGACGTTCGGCATGCCGGAATCGTCCTGCGGGGGGTTCCCGATTTTATCCGTGGCCGGCGCGAGGGGGCCGTCCGCCGAGTTAATGCACGGCGAACCGGCGCTCAACTGGAGGTTCCCGCCCGCGGCGTTCACGAATAGCGGATTCGCGGCGATGTTCCCGCCGCCGTCGGTCCCGATGGAGCCGTTCCATTCCGCCCCGCTGCCGCCGCAGCCGGCGATATCGCAAAAGCCGAAAGCCGGGGTGCTGGTGCCGTCGGTGTTGAAGACTTCCGCGCCCGTCGCCGCGGTGTCGTGCCACAGGATGCAGTTCGTCGCGGTCGGGGTGGAGTAAGAATCGTTGTACATCCCGCCGCCCGATTCTGCAGAGTTCCCGTTGAAAGTGCAGTTCAGGAGAGTCGGGGTGGAATACCAGTTGTCCATTCCGCCGCCATCACCCGTTGCCGACGAGTTTCCGATGAACGTGCAGCTCGTGACGGCCGGGAAGGATTCCTCGTTGTCCATTCCGCCGCCAGCCGAACCCGCCGAGTTGCCGCTGAACGTGCAGTTCGTGACGGCCGGGCCGGCATACCAGTTCTCCATCCCGCCGCCGTAACCGGTGGTTGAGTTGCCGCTGAACACGCAGTTCGTGACGGTCGGAGAGCAGCCGTAGTTGTACATGCCGCCGCCGTCGCCGAGGTCTGCGCCGTTGTAGTTATTAGAACCGTTCGCAGTTGCGCCTGTGATCGTGAAACCATCCAGAACAGCGGTGGTGTCCAGGGCCAACCCATTGTAGAAGTTATCGTGATAGAACACGTGATAGCGGGTGCCCTGGCCGGTCAGAGTCGTGAGGTGCGTCGTCCAGTTCCGCTGGCTGAGCGACGTCTCCGTCCCCGCGAATCCGCCGTAGATGGCGACGCCGTTCTGCATCTCGAAATGGTCGCCCGCCGCGCCGGCGCCGATGCCGTAGTCGCTCGTCGCCGAGTACGTCCCCGCCGCGACCCAGATCTGGTCGCCGGATGCAGCCACCGCCAGCGCAGACTGGAGCTGGATGAAGGCATTCGTCCACGACGTCCCGTTGTTCGCGCCGGCGGCCTTCTGATTCACATAGATGATGTACGAGTACTGCGCCACGGCGGTCGTGGCCGAAGCCGTCGTGAACGTGATGGACTTCTGCCCGGAACTTTGCGCCGCGCCGTTCAACGTCCACTGCAAGAAAGTGTAGCCCGCCGGGTCCGTCGCCGGGGCCGTCAGGTTCACGCTGGTCCCGAGCGCGACGCCTTGCAGCACGTAGTTCGTCCTGCCGCCGTCGCCCGTGCTCGAACCGATGGACAGGCTGGTTGGCGGTGTGGACTGAACGGCTATTGTCGTGGGCACCGCGAAGTCGTTCCCCCAGGTGTCGCCCGAGGTCACGTTGTTGTCCGCGGAGGTCCCGGTGACGGCCGTCAGGTTCGCGTAGGTTTGGCCCGTCGCGGTCGCGCTGAGGGTATACGTTGAAGCGGAGGGAACTCCGGCGAAAGCATAGATGCCTTTTGCGTTCGTGGTGGTCGTCCAGGCGCCGCCGCCGGAGCGAACGGCCTGGACCGTCGCGCCGGCCACGGGGCTGTCGCTCGCATCCAATACGCGCCCGCTGACGATCTCACCCGTGCCGGTGACGTACACGTTGTAGATGCACTGGTCAACCTGGTTAAAGTCTGAGCCGTCCTCGACGGCATCTATGAACGGCAAGTTGTACCAGGCGTTGTCAATTCCGCTCCAGCCCATGTTCAGATGGTGGTACAGGGTGGAGCTGTCGTATCCATAGCCATCGGCGACCACTTCGTGCCCGCCGCCGGCCCCGTAGATGCTTATGAGACACGGATATCCGGCGTCGAGGTTGGGATTGAGCATGCCGACCAGTCCGCTGCCGATATTGTTGTTGCCGTTGCCGCCGCAAACGGAGTTGCTATAGAAAAACACCTGTTTCAGAGCGTCAGAGGCGGGAAGGGTCGAAGAGATTCCGGAGCCGCTCGAGGAGTACTGCATGCTGACGGAAACGCCGGCGTCGTAGCAGAGCGCCGAGATCGCCTGGCATTGCACAGTGGTGATGGAGGCGCTCGGAACCAGCACCATGTCGGCCCAATCATAGGGCCCGCCTGTTCCGTTCCCGCCTCGGAGGTTGACGTACTTTTCCGTTCCATCCGCGGTGATTAAAAAACTGGCCGTCCCCACTCCTGCGGTGGGATACTGCCAGAAGCGCATCAACTGGGCCATGGCGGTCGCGACGCAGCCGCAAGGATCGTTGTTCTCGGAACCGTTCGGGCCCGGCGGCGTGTAATAGTTATAACAGGTGATGTTCGTGTCATCCCCCGCGACATCCTCGGACCACAGGGTTTGAATCAGCGGAGCCACGCGGAGGTCGGCCACGGTGCTGAGCGGGCTCATGATCGTACCGGCCGGCGCCGCGGCTGCAATCCGGAACCTGTCCCACTTCCGTTGCGCGTTCTTCATGCGAGCCTGCAGGGCGGCAGCCGGCTGCTTTGCCCGTGCCAGCGCCAGGCGCACCGGAATGTCCCGCGTCACCAGCGCGCCCAGGGCGTTTTTGTCCGAAGCGACATACTTGCCCACCGGGCAGAAGGCAATGATGGGTTCGACGAGGTCATCCGCCGGCACGATCACAAAGCTGGAGGGCCCGAGATAAACTGCGTAATACTCCGGGTTGCCGGCGGCGTCGGTGAAGACCTCGGTTTCCCTGACCGCGTTGCCGATGGGCGCTTTCAATCCGCGTCCCCGCTCCTTCAGCCAGCCGCTGACCGCTTGCGCGGCGTCTTCTTTGGCAACCGGCTTCGCGAACACTCCGGGGGCGAGCAGGGACACGAGGGCGACAACGGCGGTTACGAACCATGCCGATCTTGGACGATCCGACGGACGCATAAGGGTTTATCCTTTGACCGGCGAGAGCAGGGCGCGGCCCGTTCTTGCTATAAGGAAGCCCTGGATTCCCGGATGGCAGTGTTTCGGAAGCGCGGAATTGGAAACCAGTGCCGACGCGTGGTTGCCCGAACCGTGGTGCAACGGAAAGTCCAGCCCGGCATGTCGCCGCATCTTCGCCAATATCCACCCTTCTACGACGCCCCCGACGATACCTCTCCGGGGCGTCGCGGGCCGACCCTGGCGGGCTATTTGATTTTACTCTTTCGGAGCAGTGCTGTCAAAGGAATTGTTTGTGGGGCCAATCTGCAGGAAACCGTGGACAACCGCAGTGCATCGCCGGCTAGGCCATCCCTTAGTGCCTCGATGCGGCAGTTTGTCCCAACCTCCGCCCAAATAATAAGATAGACCAGGGCTGGCAACCGAAGTCAGCCCTGGTCTATCTGTCGCCGATTCTCAGCAACTGGCCTTCGTTATGCAAAGTTCAATTGGGAGCGACGATTTCCACCACCGACGGCGCTCCGGGAACGCCGAAGGCATTGACCGACCTGGCGGCCAATGTGTTGGTCCCCGGATGGAGCGGCCAAACGGACGCGCCCTCCGATTTCTTCCACTCGCCATGGTCTACCCGCGCCTCATATTGACTGAAGTTGGGCATGTGGTTGGAAAGCGCCACGGCGAGGACTCGTTTTTTCTTCTGCTCCAGATCAATCCAGGTCTGGTTGACTTTCGGATAGAAATCCGCCGGCCGGTTGGAGAGAAGGCTGAAGTGGGAAACGGTCTGCAGCGGGTTGTCCGGGTTGTCCGCCCACCAGAGATAGCCGTTGTAATGGTAGTGACCGAAGCCGTGCTCCTCCTCGGCCGGCTCAGGGACGGAAAGATGGTTGTTGCGCAGCGGAATTCCAAAGCGGCTGTACAGGTCCAGTTTCTCCCTGTAGAGGGAAGCGGAGGGACCCAGATGAGAACCCGCCGCCGCGGTTATGACCGGTTCGCTCTCCGCTTTGTCGGGGATGGCCAGCGCGGCGCCCGAGGCCATGAGCAGCCGATGCATGTCGAGCGCATTCAAGGGAATGCCGTTGGCTTCGTAATGCACGCCGATGGGGAACCCGGTCGGCCCCGGACCCGGACCGGTATCCTGAATCGCCCACTTGCCCAGGTCGTTCAGGTAAGTTTCCGCGACGAGGTGGGCGTCGAGAATGACATGTTTCGAGATATACCCGAGGGCGGTGCTGCTTTGAACGTAGACGGTCGAATAGTGGGTGCACATGCCCAGGCAGAGATCGGGCGGCTTCATGTCCAGAAGAATCAGCGCGTCCCAGGGCGGACAGTACTCGTACTTGCCGTCATCCCAACCTTTGTTCCACTGATGACTGCACCAGTATCGGATCGCGTCGGTCTTGACGAGGTCCGTGCCGTCGGCGGGCGGGACTGCCGCGAGATGGTACTTGTCCGCCAGGTAGCGGATGCGCGGCGTGCGGCCTTCATAGGTGAATTCATAGGAGTCCGGCGCGTCCTCCGGCCGGTCGTAGCGCGTCACCTGCAAATCGGAAGCCTCCGCCGGAACGGGCGCCGCTTTCTGAAGAAGACGGAGATGGACGCCCTTCAAGAGGGGCGTTTTCGCGCCATTGCTGGTTCGCAGGATGGCGCGCCACTGAACATAGCGCGCGCCGGCGAGTTTCACTTCCGTGCCCTCTTGCCAGGGCGTCCAGTTTTCGGGACTGAAACGGCGCGTGTTCCCCGCGCGCCATTGGAAGGCGATTTCCGTCTCCGGCGGCGCGTCCTTATCCGCCTCGATGACCGCCCGTTCATACTGCGGCCAGGGGCCGATCAGTCTCTTCGGATCAACGCCCAGCGCCGTGTCGAACACTTCGGAGGTCAGGGTCCCTTCCGGCGGATAGCCGAAAATTCGAAGCCGCACCATGTACTCGCCCGGCGCCGGATGCCACAGGCGGCCGCCGTCGTAGCTCACGGCGCTTCCCCGGTTTGGACTTCGCGTATCCAGCGGGATATCCCCCGTGCCGCTGAAAATCAGGGTGTTCGTCCCCTGGCGAATGAGTTCTGGGGGCAACGGCTCGTACTCCCATCCCGCATCGGCCGCCGTAAGGTGCTTGGCGTCATGCAGGATCAGCCGGTCGTTGAATTGAATCCGCATCGGGTTATCCGGGGAACCGCCGCCGCGATAGAAACATAGCACCGCGCGGTCGCACTGGGACAAGGGAATATCGAAAACCTTCCTGATCTGAATGGACAGGGACAGCGGCTGCGGATGCTTGGCGGTGACGCCCTCTTCCGTTGCCAGGAGCCACGAATGCGCCAACCTGGCGCCGGCGGAATCGGCCGCTACACAGACGAACCGGTCTCTGGCGCAGTTGTCGAATTTATCCGTCGTTATTTGCTCGCGCGCCGGGTCAGCCAGGGCAGCCGCCGGCAGCACGAGAAGCAACCCAAGCAATGCGTTCGCTTTCATCCGACTCTCTCCTTTAACGGTTCCATGGCCTTGGAGCAAATCGCGCGAGCCGTTCGGGGGTGGAGATCATCGAGCCCGGCCGCTGGAGAGAGACCGAACGCCAAGACCTTTCCGAACATCGCGCAGCCCCTTTCATTCAAGATGATCGAAGCGGGGCGTGTTGTAAGGTACTGACGTTTGGTTTTGCAGGAGCGGCGGAATCTGGCTATTCATGGCCACCGTGCTGACGCAGCAAATCTGCCACGTCTTCCTTTGGGGAAAACCCTAGCGCCATGTGCAACGGCGTCTGGCCGTACGAGTCCTTGGCATTGACATCGGCATTATTGGCCAACAGCAGTTCCACGATGTCCTTGCGGCCATTCCGGACGGCCTCGTACAAGGGCGTTTGGCCGGCGTTGTCCTTGGCGTTGACATCGGCTCTACGGGCCAGGAGCAATTCAACTACGTCCTTGTATCCGCTGATAACCGCAAAGTGCAAAGGCGTCCAGCCGCTAGAGGTTTCTTTGGCGTTGATATCTGCCTTGTTATCCAACAGCAATTGTGCCATGTCCTTGTAGCCCCCACCCGCCGCTAAATCCAAAGGTGTATCGCCATCGCCGTCCTTGGCATTGACATCGGCATTCTTGGTCAACAGCAGTTCCGCCACGTCCTTGTGGCCAAAACACGCCGCCCAGTGCAAAGCCGTCCCGCCGCGGTCGTCCTTTGCATTGACATCGGCATTATTAGCCAGTAGCAGTTCCACGGTGTCTTTTTGATCCTGCTGAGCGGCCCTGTGCAAGGGCGTTTGGTCGTAGTTGTCCTTGACATTGACATCGGCGCTATGGGCCAGGAGCAATTCCACCACGTCCTTGTGACCCCCCGCAGCGGCAAAGTGCAAAGGCGTCCGACCGTAGTAGTTCTTAGCATTGACATCGGCATTGTTGGTCAACAGCAGTTCTGCCACGTCCTTGCGGCCTTTCAAGGCCGCCAAATGCAAAGGTGTTATGCCCTCCTTGTTTCTGCTGAAAACCAACTCAGGATTGTCCCTAAGCATTGCTTTGACCTTAGCCAAGTCGCCACTGTCGGCTGCGGCGTGAATCTGGAGATTTGCCGGTTCATCAGGAGGGACGGCCGGATGACTATGAGGCGTCCCGACGAGCGCAGGTGGATTCTGGCGTGTGCCGACGCAGGCCGTGAGGCTGCTGAAAGCCAGCGCGACCAGCACAAGAAGGGCGGGGATGAATGTGCGGTCTTTCACGGCTTCTCCTGAAGAACCCTATTACTTCAAGGAACCACTTCGCATTACAGCACAATGATCGCCCGGGGAGGTGAAGAAAGTCTTTCCAATTCTCTTTTATCCACAAAAGGGTTGGATATATTTTCGACCGGCGTCACTTTATCAGGGTCGGTGATGCCGCAGGGCGGACAAGGAAACCATGTATCTGGCTGCACATTCTTGTTCTTGGGATCAAACGGTTCGTTGATAATCCTTCCACGGCAATAATCGAACGGCTCAGAGGTAATAAAGACTTTCAACTTCTCCGGGGCTTCCGTGATTTCTCCTGGGTCGTGCACCTTAAAGCTAAGATCTTTTGCTATTACCGCCGCTAAATGCGCCAGGCTGACAGCGAATTCTCCGAAAGGCCCGAACAACTCTCCTGCGGATCCCTCCTCGGCGTCCGCTTCCATTTCATCCAGAGCGGGTTGGAATTTCGGGTCGTTGCGTTTACCCCCTACGATGTATCCTCTCGCATCAATCCTCACAATCGTCTTCTCCCTGAAACGATAGAACTGGGCTAAGTACATAGGATAAAGCGCAACGCCCATTGTACGATAGGAATCGGCGCTTCGGTCAAAATAATGCTTGATGCCGAAATAACGCCCTGGATCCGTCTCATAACCGATGACGATTCCGTCTGCGTCATCACGTTTGAAAAGCACCGCTGTCTGAGTGCGAATATCGCCCGACTTGTATGTGCACTCAATCCCAAGGCGATTCTTGAATGTCTGGCCCGCAAGTTTCTGAACATTTCAATCTCTCGGAATCAACTTTTCCAGCGACCATCCGGCATCATTCTCTCCCTTGAACCACATGTCCTGGCCCGCAGGGAGCGCCGAAGGGAATAACGAGGATGTTGCGGTAAGATTCCCCGCGAAGATGGAGTTACGCGGCCCTGACGACGCGCCGGAGAAGAGGCCCCTGTGCGTCTGCGGCTTAAATAACGACGCGCGGTTCACCCGCGGCTTAAACAGGGAATCGGCAAGTTGCGACGGCCTGAATATTGACATTTCTCGTCGCCCCCTTCTTTCGATGAACTCGAGTTACACCGCCGTTCGCAAACCGCGCCTTCCTGGCAGCAGAAACCTTATCTGTCTTGGCCGAACAGCCTTTCGTTGGCAGTATATCATAAGTCTTATGATATGTCAAGAGCGAGTTCATAGAATTTCTCCACGCGCATTCGAGACACCGGCGGGACCTGAACACGCGACCTCCAGACCCCAGTCTGGCGCGCTATCCACAGTTAGTGATAGGGAGATATAGATTTACCAGAAGTGGAGCATATCATACTGACCACCGTACTGTTACGTGTACGCGAATGCATCGGCCTCCGTCTGCCGGCGGCCTTCTCATGGGCAGGGAATCGCGATGCGACTGCTCCTTCGAGTTCTCCTCCATAGCCCGCCGCGCCCGCGACAGGGCTTCTATTTCGCGAACCGGGGCTGCGGCAGAACCGGTATCGCCACCTCCGCCAGAGTCATGCGATGGATGGACAATCGGGTGGAAACGGCGCCCGCATAGAACACCTCGGCATTCGGCTGCACGAAAATCATGTCGATCCTGAGCGCGGGCAGTTTCGACGGCACGGTCTTTCCCCAGCCATACCCGTTCGCCTTGAAGCAGTCCTTGAAGTCGCGGCGGATTCTGGAGAGGGCCGGATAGCTGGGCAGCAGGTTAAAATCTCCCCCGAGGATGATCGGGCCGTCAATGGAATCCAGAAATTCCGCGAGTTCGTCAACGTCGGTCTGCATGCCTTGGATCGCTTTGGCGATAAGGGGTTGCTTCCAGCCCCTTACCAGCAGCCTCTGCTGCAGGAGAAGCCGGAGGAAGTGCACATTTACGCACGTGATCTGGATGCCGGGTTGGATATCAATCCGGCACGCGCAGCACTGATCAGGGACTCGTGCGGCATTCGGCAGCGGCACGATCGGAAAGCGGCTCAGTATCACGTCCCGCTCATGGCGCGCAAAGTAGTAACTGCCCAGCACCGGGGACCGCTTGATCGCGTCCTCCACCGCCCTGGCGCTGTAATACTGCAGGAACACGATGTCCGGATCCAGCGCCGCAATCTGGCGCGCGTACTCATCGGCCGGCCCGGCGCCTCCAAAATGAATATTCCACGTCACAACCCGCAATGGCATGTTCACCAGGCCGGCGGAGTTCGGTTCTCGTGTCATACTGCTCCGCACGCCCCAGCGCAACGACTCAAACCGCTCTCGCGAGCGGCCTGGAAAGATCTTGAGCCATTGGACCACGTCGTCGCTCATCGTCAGACCGACGAACCACACCAGCATTCCGCAGAGAAGCCAGCGTGTCCGTACTGCGGGAATGCCCAGCAGCACAGCCGCCAGCGCCAGGCCCATCCAAAGCAGGGGCGGCCAGATGATGATGTAACACGTCCACGGATTCGCCCGGGACCACCGATACAGCACCGTCAGCGCCGGCACGGCGAGACATCCCAGAACAAACGGCGCCGCGAACAGGCGCCGCAGCCCGCCGCCGCCCCGGAAGAACCAGTGTGAGGGCATCGGCGGCTGATCGCTGCTCTGCGCGTCCTGGTGCACGCAGAGCCCATCATGCGACTCTCGAACACATTCGCTCATTCGTTGCCCGTCTTGAAGTGCGGCGAAGTTATCGGGACTTGGCTTCTCGCCCGCTCTCCGTGGTTTCCCATCCTCCGCCGAGGGCTTTGTAGAGGGCGATGAGGTCGGTGGAAACGGCCTGTTCGCTCTGGGCCAGTTGGTCTTCGGTCTGGTAGAGCGCTTGCTGAGTAATGAGAACGGTGAGGAAGTCCACGACGCCGGCTTTATAGAGGCCGAGGGACAGTTCGGCCGCGCGGCGGGCGGACTGGACGGAGGCGTAAAGCGTTTTCCGGCGGACCTGATCCCCGCCGTAGGCGACCAGGGCGTCTTCCACGTCCACCAGCGCTTGGAGGGCGGCCTGCCGATATTGGATGAGCGCTTCTTCCTGTCGCGCGTTCTGGGCGCGGATGTTGGCGCGGATCTGGCCGGCGTCGAAGATTCTCCAGGTGACGGAAGGGCCGACAGTCCAGAAGTTGCTGTCCCTCCGGGCGAAGGTGCCCAAGGTGGCGCTTTCGAGCCCGTCGGTGCCGGTGAGGCTGAATTTGGGGAACAGGTCGGCCGTGGCGACGCCGATGTTGGCGGTGGCGGCGGCGACGAGGCGCTCGGCCTGGCGGACGTCCGGGCGGCGGCGGAGGAGATCGGAGGGCAAGCCCGGAGGAATGGCAGGCGGTCCGGCAGGCAGCGGGCCGGGCGGGGCGAGTTCCGGCTCCAGCGCGGCGGGCGGCAGATCGAGCAGGACGCTGAGGTGATGGATCGCCTGCTCTGCGCCGGTGCGGAGGGTCGGAATCCGGGCGCGCGAGGCTTCCACTTGCGTCTCGGCCTGGGCGACGTCCACGTCTGTGGCCAGGCCGGCCTGGAGCTTCGTCCGGGTAAGGTCCAGGGTGGCCTCTTGCGCGGCGACGTTGCGCTCGACGACGGCAAGCTCCTGTTGTTGGCCGCGGAGAATCATGTAGTTGAGAGCGACCTCGGAGAGGAGCGTGACGAGGGCGTTGCGCCGCGCCTCGATCTGGGATTGGAACGTGTCCCGGGCGGATTCTATGGTGCGGCGCGTGCCGCCGAAGACATCCACTTCCCAGGCGGCGTCGAACTGGCCGATGAACGTGTCGTAGGTGCGGGGATAAGGAAAGCCGGGAGGAAATCCGGGCAGGTTCGCAGACAAGCGGGTATGGACGTAGGAGGCGTCCGCGTCGAGTGTCGGATAGAGGGTGGCGCGGTCGCCCTCGAGCTGCGCGCGGGCCTCGCGGACACGCGCCTCAGCCAGGCGCACGTCCAGGTTCGCCTGCACGGCCTGGCTGATCAGGCGGCTGAGGGTCGCATCGTGGAACGACTCCCACCAGCGCTCGATGTCGGCCGGCGGTGCGTTCTGCGGGGCGGCGGCGAAGGCGGCCGGGACGTTTTCCTTCGGCGGTTGATAGTCCGGGCCGACCTTACAGCCGGCCGCCGCAGTCAGCGCGATGGTCGCGGCGATGACGAGCGCGCGGGGCTTCGTCAATTCGGATCCCTTTCCTTCGCGCCGCCCCGGCCTTTTGACCCGCCCTCAGCCGGCGGCGAAGGCGGCGCGCCGGCCGGTTGGGGCGCGGCGCCGCCGGCGACGGGCATCTGGATCAAACGGCTGGAGCGGAAGAAACTGGTGCGGTTGAGCACTTTTTCCTGGAAGTCCTCCAGGTAGAGATAGATCGCCGGAGTGATGTAGAGGGTGATGAACTGGGAGACGACAAGTCCTCCGACGACAACGAGGCCGAGCGGGCGGCGGGAGGCGCCATCGGCGCCGAAGCCGAGGGCGATCGGGAGAGCGCCCATGAACGCGGCCATCGTGGTCATCATAATCGGCCGGAAGCGGTCCATGCTGGCCTCGTGGATGGCCTGGGCGTCTTCCATGCCGCGCGCGACGCGCTGCTGGGCGAAGTCCACGATCATGATGCCGTTCTTCTTGACGATGCCCATGAGCATGAACATGCCGATGAAGGCGTAGAGCGAGGCCTCGGCGCCGAAGACCCAGAGGGTCAGCAGCCCGCCGACGAGCGCGACGGGGAGCGAGGAGAGAACGGTGATCGGGTGGAGATAACTCTCGTAGAGGATGGCGAGGATGACGTACATGACGAAGACGGCGAGGATCATGAGGATGGTGAGGCTGGCCATGGTCGCGCGGAAGGTGAGCGCCTCGCCCTGGAGTTCGCCGCGCATGCCGGCCGGTACCACGCCCTTGGCGGCCTGCTCGATGAAAGTCGTCGCCTGGCCGATGGTGCAGCCGGGCTTGAGGTTGAAGTAGAGGGTGACGCTGGTGAACTGATTGATGTGGTTGACCGCCTGGGGCCCGAGGGTGGTGCGCCAGGTGGCCAGCGCGCTCAACGGCACGGTCCGCAGGCCGTCGTCGCTCTTGATATAGAGGCGCGAGAGGTCTTCCGGCTGGGCGCGGTCGGCGTCGGCGGCCTCCAGGATGACCTGGTACTGGTTGGTGGCGCGCTTGATGAGATAGGCATAGTTTTCCGAGTACGCGTTGTGAAGCAGGTTGAGGATGCGCGTCTCGGAGACGCCATAGCTCTTCGCCTGGTCGCGCAGGAGTGCGATCTCCAGGTTGGGGGTGTGCGTGTAGAGGTCTGAATTGACGAAGAGGAACCCCGGGAACTGGCGCAACTTGTCCATGAGTTTCTGGGCGACGGAATAGACCTGATCCGGGTCAATGCCGGAGACGGCGTAGGCGAACTTGCCCTGCTGAGAGGCCGTGGCGCCGGTGCTGATCTGCAGCACCGGGTTCGGCTGGAGGAAGGCCATGACGCCGGGCACGGAGCGGTTGACGCCGCCCATCAATTGACCGGCGACCGCCTCGATGGGCGGCCGTTTGTCGGGGTCGTCCAGGAAAGCCAGCAGGAATCCCTGGTTCGCCGGCAGGAACTGGCTGAGCGACGTGACGAAGAATGTCATTTGCACGGCGGAGTTTTTGTGGAAAACTTCCTCCACCTTCATGGCGTGGGCGCGCATCTGCTCGGGCGAGGTGCCTTCCTGCGTGACCATCACGCCGCGGATGAAGGAGCTGTCGCCCACAGGCAGGAATGACTTCGGCACGACGGTGAAGAGATAGATCGTGCCGGCGAGGCAGATTCCCCACGTCACGGCCGATATCCAACGGTGATGCAGGAAGAACCAGAGCGAGCGGCCGTAGAGCGCCAGGACGCGCTTCTCCACTCCCCCGCTCAGGCGCTCCATCCAACCCTTCTTTTCCTGGGGGCCGCGCCGGCCCAGGAGGCGCGAGCACATCAGCGGCGTGAGCGAAAGCGAGACGGCGCCGCTGGCGATGATGGAGACGATGATCGTGACCGCGAACTCCCGGAAAATGCGGCCGGTGAGCCCGCTCATGAAGACCAGCGGCAGGAACACGGCCGCGAGCGACAGGGTCATGGCCACAATGGTGAAGCTGATCTGCCCGGCGGAGCTCAGCGTCGCCTCGAGCACGGGCTGCCCCTCTTCCATCCGCCGGACGGTGTTCTCGAGGAAAACAATCGCGTCATCCACGAGGAAACCGATCGCGAGGGTCAAGGCCATGAGAGAGAGATTGTCGAGACTGTAGCCGAGGAGGTCCATCACGATGAAAGTGACGAGCAGCGAGAGCGGCAGCGCGACGGCCGGGATGAGCGTGTCGCGGGCGCGGCCGAGGAAGAGGAAGATCACCAGCACGACCAGCGCGAATGCCAGGCACAGGACGAACTGCACGTCGTTGGCGCTGTTGACGATCGTCTGCGAGCGGTCGTAGATCGGCACGATCCGCACCGAGCCGGGCAGGGTCGCCTCAATTCTCGGCACGAGTTCTTTGACCGAACGGGCCACCAGCACGGCGTTCGACCCGGCCTCCCGGAAGACGGCGAGCACCACCGTCGCCGAGGGCACTTCCATCCCCCGAACCCAGAAGCGCATCCTGATTCGCTCGTCCTGAACGGAATCGGCGGCCGTGGCGACATCCTTGAGGTACAGCGGCGCGCCGTTCTGGTACGCGACGATCAGCCGGTCGTACTGCGCCGCTTTCTCCAATTGGCCGTTCGGCTGAAGGAGATACGTCCGTTGAGGGCCGTCGAACTGGCCGGCGCCGGTGTAACTGGTCCCGTTCCTGACCGCGGCAGTCAGGTCGTCCAGGGTCAAGCCGCGGACGGCCAGCGCGGAGGGATCGGCCTTGATCCGCACGGCCGACTGCGTGCCGTACACGGCCACCTGGCTGACGCCGGGAAGGATGCTGATCTGCTCGCCCACCTGCGTGCTGGCGTAGTCATAAAGCTCCCCGGCAGTGACGGTGTCGCTGCTGAGGCCGATGTAGAGGATCGGCTGATCGTTGGGGTTGGTCTTGCGAAACGTGGGCGGCGTGGGCAGGTCCACCGGCAGGCTTCCCTGCGCCTGCGTGATCGCCGCCTGGACGTCCGTCGCCGCTCCGTCGAGGCTCTTGGAAAGCGCGAACTGGAGCAGGAGGCTCGACGTGCCCTGGCTGCTCGACGAGGTCACCACGTCCAGCCCCGGAATCTGCATGAACTGCCGCTCGAGCGGCGTGGCGACGTTGTTGGCCATCGTCTCCGGTGTGGCGCCCGGGTAGTAAACCTGGACCTGGATAACCGGATAGTCCACCGCCGGCAAGTCGTTGACCGGCAAGCCGCGATAGGCGATCACGCCGAACAGGATCGCCGTGGCGGTCAGGACGACCGTCATGACGGGACGGCGGATGAAGGGTTCCGAGATAGTCATGATGCTCTTTCAAGACATTCGCCGCGCGAACATGAACCGGCCGAACCTCGGCCGGTCCATGAGGAGCGCTGAGAGCGGCGCTTCACGCGCTCAGTTCGGTTCAGCGCTCCCGGCCGCCTTTGCGCCCGTCCCGGCCGGAGAAGGCGCTTCTTTGCCGGCAGCTTTCTCGCCTGTGCCGGCCGGAGAGGGCGATTCTGCGCCGGGCGCCTCGACCTGCACCTTCGCTCCGGGGTTGACGGCCAACTGGCCCGTCGTCACGACCGACTCGCCGGCGGCCAGCCCCTGCTCGATCACGACCAGGTCGCCCTGCCACTGGCCGAGCGTGACCTGGCGCAACTCGGCCGTGCCGTCGGCCTTGACGACGAAGACGTACGGCCCTTTCTGGCTGATCTGCGGGGCGCGGTTCGGGACGAGCACGGCGTTCTTCTTCGTCTCGAGGACCAGGCGCACGCGGACAAACTGGCCCGGCCAGAAGTGCCGGTCCGTGTTGGGGAGCGTAGCGCGCAGGCCGACCGTTCCGGTGGAGTTCTGGACGGCGTTATCGAGGAAATTCATCTCGCCGTCGCGCGCGGCATCTTCCGCCTCCGAGGGAAGCCACACGAACGCCTTCAGCGCGCCCTGGGCCATCAATTCCTTCACGCGGGGCAGGTCACGCTCGGTGATGGTGAAATCCACGTAGAGCGGGGCGAGCTGCTGGATCGTCAGGATCGCAGTCTGATTGGCCGTCACCACGTTGCCGGCGTTCACCAGCGCCTTGCCGGCGCGGCCGTCAACGGGAGAACGGATAGAGCAGTATTCGAGGTTGAGTTTCGCCGTCTCGACGGCCGCCTCCGCCGCCTTCAGTTGAGCCGCGCCCGTCTCCACGGCGCTCTTGCGCGTATTGTAGTCGAACTTGGAAATCGCGCGGGTATCGGCCACGGCGGCGTACATCTCGAACTGGACCTTGGCCAGGTCCAGCGACGCCTGGCTTTGAACCACCTGCGCCTGCGCCGAGTCCAACTGCGCCTGGAACGGGCGCGGATCAATCGTGAGAAGGAGCTGGCCCTTCTTCACGTCGGCGCCGTCCTCGAAATTCTGTTCCAGGAGCATCCCGGAGACCTGCGGCATGACCGTGATGGCTTTGAAGGCCGTGCCCTGGCCGATCTCGTCGAGGTAGACGGGCACGTCGCGGGAAACGGCCTGGACGACGTTCACCAGCGCCACCGGCGGAGCGAAAGACGGCAATGCCGCTCTGCGGCAGCCGGCTGCCAGGAGACAGAACGCCATCGCCTTCAACGGCGCCAAACGCCTGCACTTTCTTTTCATGTCGCCTCAGCTTATCCTTCGGAAACCATCCTCGCCCGTTCCCCACTGAAGGTCCCGTGGCGCCGCCAAGCTTTCTCAAGCCTCCACGACGGAATTGCTGCTGCCGTGGCGCTGCTACAGGGCGCTTCGGCCCGACGAATGCCGGCCAGGGAACATCGCATTACCCTGGCTATTCTTCAGTCCGTTTCGGCGGCGGCTCGGATTTCTTTTCCTCGACGTTTTCTCTCGGCGGCATTTTAACGCAGGGCACCGGCTGATACCAAATCTCGCCGACGCCAGTGTCGAACGGCGGCACATGCGCGCGCACGCCGACCAAGCCGACTCCAAAGCCGACCAGAGGCCAAACGTCGAGGCTCACGATCTCGCCGGGGCGCTCGTCCATGTGCCATAGGCCGATGCGCAAAATCTTCCCGTCGTTTGGCGCAGTCACCGGGCACCGGTTGTTATCACCAGATATGAACCGCCGGCCAGCAGCGCTAGTGTTTAGTTGCGTAAATTGGTACGCCAATTTGCGCAACTAAACACAGTCCAACGGAACGCATAACCCAATACAGCGATGCGGCTTATCGCGGTCATGCTTACTTGCGGAAATAGGACGCCTATTTCCGCAAGTAAGCGCTAGAATGACAAAAATGAGGAAGAGCACAACGAAGACACCGAAGAGGAACCGCGCGATGCCCACCGCCGTCCAAGCGACGCCTCTGAATCCCAGCAGGCCGGCGACGATCGCGACGATCAGAAAAATAAATGCCCAATGCAGCAGCCCCATCGGATCACCCCTTGAACTGGTTCCCCACGCCTCAAGAATCCGATCTGCAGCGGCCACCCCCGCGCTTGCCAAGAGGAAATCCTGCGAGGTAGTCTGCCCTGGCGCCTCTAAGTTGCCGTCCCCTTCTTGACAAGTTCTCCCGGTTTTCCGCGCACCTTCGGAACAAGCGCCTTGCGAAGCTTGCCCCCAAGTTTCGCAAGGCTTCCACCTGCTCTATCGTCCGGCGTCACCGCTGCGTTGGCCGGATCCGCGCTGATCGCAACCCGATGCGTCGTCGCGCAGCCGCTCGCGAACAGGATGACCGCCATCGCCAGCGCCAACCCCCAAACGCTCTTCCTCCTCGCCGCCCCTTTCTCGACAGAGCCCCCAAGGCATAATGCGCCGGCTCAAATGAGCCTCGCATAATGCCCGAGAGGATTCAATCGGGCATTACGCGCATTGCAACTGCGGCCTTTCCCTGATAGCAGGGAAGCGACCTTGGGATCAGCCTCGAGCCTCGGGACGAGCGCTCGGTGAAGGCTCAACGGTTGGGCCGGTTCTGCTGCGTCGGGAGCGAACGATAATGGCGGACCAGTTCAGGGTACTTCGACAGGACTTCGCGGCCCTTCGGCGTCACGGCGTAAAGCCCCCGGGCAACGCGGCTGAACCAGCCGTAAACGTTCCTCGACAGGATCGAAAGCGTCCTGGACCCGGCGCCGAGCGCGCGTAGTTGGCGCGGCGACATCTCGCCGCTGTCGGCCAGGTAACAGGCGATCTGGATTGCGTTTTCGCGGTAGGCGGTGACGAGCGGTCTTCGCGCGCTGCCGCCGACGTTGAAATCTCCCGAACGCCGGCCGACCTCCTCAATGACCGCTGTCCGAGCGCCGCGGCGCCTGCGCCGCGCGAACGGCAGCGGGTGGAACGCCACTTCCACCGGCGGCTTGTCCGGCTTGAGCGACACCAGGAGCAGCCCCAACTCGAGCCGTCGCAGCACGCGGAAGACCCTGCGCATCTGCCACATCCACTTCGCGTAGTTCGGCGGTCGCGGCACGGCCAGGTAGACGGAATCGGTCATTTGCTGTCGTCGCACTCCCTGCGCGACGAGCGACAGGTTCAGTGCCAGTTTCATCTCGATCACGATCAGGTCGTCGCCCTTCACCGCCGCGATATCACAGTCCTTTACCTCACCACGAACCGTGTATCCCTGCGCCGTGAGATAAGCGTGCAGCAGAGGGTAGAGGTCGGTTTCCGCCGGTTTCTTCGTAGCTTTCCTGGACATGGTTCCTGCTCTGCAAGGGAATCATCGTTGCGGCGCGCTCTGAGTATACAGCGCTGCGCCCGATGACACCAGAGGCGAAACGCAACGTTTCGCTTGACAGGCAACCTGCGGTGGACTAACCTCGTTGTAAGGGCAATGGGCGCGCTGGGGCGTGCCCGACAAATCACTCCTTGGCGGGGCAAAAGGAGGTGCGTGTCATGGCTGCACGAGCCGCTCACAGCACGGTAGAAAAGCTTGTGTCGCGAAAGGCCTGGGTTGCGAAGGCGGCGAAACAGCCGATGGTGCTCGAAGCGGTTGATCTCGGTCCGCTCGGGGCCGAGGACGTTGAAGTCGCCGTCGAACACTGCGGCTTGTGTCACTCCGATCTCTCCGTTTTGAACAATGACTGGGGCTTTTCGCAGTACCCCGCGATTCTTGGCCACGAGGTGATCGGCCGGGTCGCGGCCGCAGGCCCGAATGCCAAGGGACGCAAGGTCGGACAGCGCGTCGGCATCGGCTGGAACTCGGGAAGCTGCATGCACTGTCGCCAGTGCATGTCGGGAAACCATCACCTTTGTCCGCAAGCGCAACCGACCATCGTCGGTCATCGCGGCGGGTTCGCGTCCCACATCCGCTCGCACTGGGCCTGGGTCATCCCACTGCCGGAGAAGCTGAATGCCGCCGAAGTCGGGCCGCTCCTGTGCGGAGGCGTCACCGTCTTCGCGCCGTTGACGATGTACGTCAAGCCGACCGACCGGGTGGGCATCATCGGCATCGGCGGGTTGGGGCACATGGCGGTCAAATTCGCGACGGCATACGGGTGCGACGTGACGGCGTTCACGTCGAGCGAGAGCAAGTTCGATGAAGCCAAAGGTTTCGGGGCGCATCACGTCGTGTCGAGCAAGGACTCGGCGGCGATCAGGAAGCTCGCCGGCAGCTTCGACCTCCTGATCAGCACCGTCAACGTAAAGCTCGATTGGGAGGCATTGATCGGCGCGCTCGCGCCCAACGGCCGGCTGCACGTCGTCGGCGCCGTGCTTGACCCCATACCGGTTGCGGCATTCTCGCTCATATCGCAGCAGCGCAGCATCTCAGGTTCGCCGACCGGCTCGCCGGCGGCGATCTCGACGATGCTCGACTTCGCTTCCCGGCACAATGTCGCGCCGCAGAACGAACACTTCCCGATGCGCAGGATCAACGAGGCCCTCGCCCGGCTTGAATCCGGCAAGGCCCGTTACCGCATTGTGCTGGATGCGGATTTCTGATCCGCTTCGCCGCGAATTTGTTCTAAGGAAGGAGAAACGCATGCCAGACGAGAGCTCGAGTGTGACGGAAAAAGGCTCGACCCCGATGCAGCGAGTGGCCATCTGCTTCGCGGCGGGTGTGGTGGGCGCGGTGGCGGTGGTCGTCGCGAGCTACGTCCTGTCTGGATTGGGGATCAGCGCGGCCCTGGGCGTAAATGCTCCGTTAGCCCTGAAATCGCCGGATGTCTACAGGCCGCTCTTCTGGGGCGGTCTGTGGGGCATCCCATTCGGTCTCTTAATAAAGACCGCATGGAGACGGGTGTATCTATTCGGCCTTCTATACGTCCTCGCGCCGCTGTTGGCGCTGTACGTAATCTTCCTGCCGAGGAGTGGCGCGGGGTATTTCGGGCTTCAGCATGGCGGGCCGAAGTTCGCAGTCTACCTGCTGTTAGTGAATCTGCCGTTCGGAATAGTCACCGCTCTGGTCGCAAGGGCGATCATAGGGAAGAAGCCGTAAGCGGCCTGAACTGAAGAGAAGAGCCTCTGAGGACTCAGATCCTGGGCCCGTCCGTCCCGTTAATGCACCAAGGCTCCGGTCGGCAAGCTAACCTCATTCAAGGATGGCTTGCCAGCCGAAGCCTTGGCGAAGGCTGGTCGGGGCGGCGGGACTTGAACCCGCGACCTCCAGACCCC
Source organism: Candidatus Brocadiia bacterium (assembly GCA_052139675.1). GTDB lineage: Bacteria > Planctomycetota > Brocadiia > CAIUPP01 > CAIUPP01 > JBEKCB01. The sequence continues at coordinate 3,179 of JBKQWE010000028.1, read as the reverse complement.
CAGTCTGCGATACTGCCGTCGTTAGTTGTTTCGGTATTTAGAGTTACGAAAGCGGGAAATGGGCTACTGACCACCATACTGTCATCGCGGCGGAAACGGTGCGAACGGGTGTCTGAACGGCACACGAACGGCAACGGCGGCTCTTAGGGAAACGGCTTCGGCATCGGACCTCCTTGACTCGAAGACGGTTATGGGTGTCATCGCGGCGGGACCGATGCTCGTCCTACCGGAACATTTGTCGGGAAGGCTGTCTCGAGCAAGCCGCATCGGAAAATGGAGCCGGGAAAACTGTCCCCATTTGCACGCAGAATAAGCATTTCTCGTAACGTCTCGGTGCACTCTAGGCAAATCTTAAGGTACAGGATATTCTTCCAACTTGAGACCTTTTTCATCGGTCCGACATGCCTTTTGCAACTTCCAAGGACTCGACTCGGACGCCCTGGTAACCGTAAAATGATACATCGATGCGTCGCCTTCCTTCTGAACATCGAAGTTGATGGAGACTGCTCCATTGTCAGCGAACTCTTTTGCATAGGAATGAGCCACTCCTCTATCATCTTTCGACCAGCCTGGCACCGAACCTCTTCGCATCAAGTCGCGCAAAAATATTACTGCTGCTTCCAAAGTTAGATCAACCGGAAGACCATCGTGGATTCGTTTCAGATACATCGTTCCTTTCGGAAAATCCAGCGTAACGAGATGCCGCGCCAGAAACGCCAGACCTATCGAGTTCTCTCCTGCGTAGGTTGGCCCCCTAATTAGACTAAGATTCTTGTAGGTCTGGCCTTCCCAAACACATTCAGGAAATACGGCAACCTGTCCGTGGGCGACAACCCCCTTTCTTGCCTGAATCTCGCGCTCGTAAATCCGAGGGCACAATGTTCCGTCGAAATTGACGCCCGTATCAAGGACTAAACTTTCGTTTTGTTCTCCGATAAGGCTCATGTGCTCAATTACGGGAAAACAGTCATTATGCTGACCTTTTCCGTAGGGGTTTATCCGAATGGCTTTCCCCAAGGATTTCACATCAAGTTGGTTGTCGTCCAGAAAGCGCACCTTCCTGGCCTCAAAATCTAGTTGAATGCAATAATGACGAAGGCAATCCATGCCGAGGATTCCCATTATGGGACGCCCCCTGAAACTCTCAGGAGCAACCTGAAGGTCCTTGGCTATCACGTAATCACCTGTTACCAGCGGCGTATCTCCCAAATAAAGTTTCGGGGCCACGTAGACATCTGCAATCGTTTTGTTGCCACCCCATTCCAGAATTTCGGCTTTGACTTGGCATTTTGTACCGAGATGTGGTTGAACGGATTTATCCAAAATGGTTCTGCCAGTTCCTGTATCGACCTTAAACAGGATGTCTTGCCCGGCCTCCAATCGAAGCTTCAGATATAAACCACCACCGCAGCCGGCGTTTTCATTCATCATCACGTCAGCTGGCAGTTGTGGACGAATTGATTCATCCACTGAACATGTTAGTGACGAGCACGAGCAAAAGAATATCAGGCTCAACAATGTGCCTAGCGCCCGAAGCTCTAAGTTAATTCTTGTGGAAATGGCCAATGGAAATCTTCCCTTGTGGAGGAAAACGTGGAAAACATTACAAATGTGTCCCGTACATTTCTCCGCGTTCACCCGCCGAACCTCCTTCTTCTGCCCAGTGACGGAATTCTCACATCATACCCAGCCGTTGTCAAGCCAGTTTGGCCGTGAAGCTCACGATAGCCCGCACAAAAAAGGTGCGGGCCGAACCCTTCGGCTCGGCCCGCTCTCGTCTCGCTACACCGCCTTCTTCGCAGCCGTGACAAGGCTCTAGACGGTCGCTTCGGCCTTCGCCAGGTCCGACTTCGCGTCCGCAAGCGCCGCGAGCCGGTCCCACTGGCGCGCAGCCAGCAGGACCGGCCCGAAGCTGAAAAGGAATGTGTCGAACGTCACGACTGCGCCGGCGGCGTGCTCGCCGGAGCGGCAGCAGCCTGTTCGGCTGCGGCCGGAGCGGCCGGCGTCGCCGCTGTGATGAGGGCGTCCGCATCCTGCAACGCTTTCAGCGCGGCCGCGCCCGTGGCCGCCTTCACCGGGTCGGCGGCGTTGTACGCCGCGATGTCCTGCTCGACCGTCGCCGCCGCGTTCGCCAGGTCCGTATTCTGGCCCATGACTTGAGTCTCCTTCCCGTGAATTCCCGCGAGCAGCCAATGCGCGCGCCACAAGGCGCGGATCGCCGCACGCTCTTCCGGATTTCGCAGCATACTCATCGCCGCGCTCCTGTTTTCGTCTTGCGCCCGGAAGCGCGCGGTGAGCTTCTTCAACGTCCATCGGAGCATGATGCCCTCACTTGGCGGTTGTCGTCGCCTTCTTCACCCAGGGCATTTTCGCCCACAGCGCCTCGATGAAGTTCACCACGTCCACGATCAAGGAATCTTCCTTCGCCTCGACCTTGGCCGCGATCCCGCTGAACAGCGCCGCGAGGATCGAGACGCCGACGGTGAAGAACAGTCCGCCGAGCACAAACCATTTCGCCTTTTCCATTGCCGTCAGCCCTTTCACTTGAGGACCAGGTACAGCGCCCCCGCCGGCAGGCCCAGGCCCACCAGCCACGTGAGGGACGCCAGGAACAGGATCACTGCGCTTTCCGCCGCCGTCGCCGCCGTCCACCCGGTTGGCAGTGTCAGGTTTTTCAGAATCCACCGCGCCAGGAGAATAAGGATCAATCCCAAGCAGACCGACACGCCAACCGCTGCTATTGCTTTCCAGCCAGGGGACAAGCGGGGACAGGCACCGGTTTTACGATACACCGCCTTCTTCGCAGCAGTGACCAGGCTCTCGACGGTCGCCTCGGCTTTCGCCAGGTCCGCCTTCGCGTCCGCAAGCGCCGTGGAAAGGCTGCCGGGCGCCTTCACGACCTCGTAGACGATGCAGCCGAGCGCCGCGACCACCACGAAGCAGACGATCCCCAATCCGATGCGCGTCCTGACCCCCGTACTGACCTCCATACTGTAAAAACGGAGATAACGGCTGGTAACGCCTGATAACGCCTGGTAACGCGGGCCGGTTGCACGTAACCGCGCAACGCGCGGTGCGCGTGGGACAGTTGCCCCAAGCTTCGCCCCCGTAAAACGATAGACCGGCGTTGGTGGTGCGGTCAGGGATTTCCTCGCCCCTGGCGTGTGTTTCCTCATGTG